>JAFSSP010000024.1 GCA_017450945.1 Clostridia bacterium
CACCTAAACAACAATTACATATCCACAACGCAAGAAACACACTTAGATACACTCTCGTCGTTATCTTTTTCAAAGTCAAAAGATACATTTCTTAATCATCCTTGCCATAGGAAAATCTTCCTGACTACACAACCTTCCATGCTGAAAAACGACACTTACCGCTCCCGTCTTGTCATCCTTTTCCTCTTTTGCAAAATAAAGCTTCGGGTATTTTTTGCGATCCAATCCAATGAGAAAAACGGCAAGGACAAGCGAAAGCCCTGCGGCACCAAGAACAATGGCCCAGGCACCGACCGAGCCCGATGCGTCGTAGACCTTACCCACGACCAGATTGAAAAGCGCGAGCAAGATCCCCTGCGCCACGCCGAGCACGCTCGTCAGTCTTCCTCGGTGCGAGGATGGAACGCGCTTGGATTCGTAAGGCCCTTCGGCCAGCGTATTGAAAATCTCGCCCCAGGTAAACAGAATGATCGCCGCGTAGTAGACCGGGATAAAGCCAAGCAACAGGATGAAGAGCAGATATCCCGCGATGAGAAGTGACCTGCCGACCACCATTTTGCCGGTCTCGCGCAGTTTTTTGAACCAGCCGGTAAAAAGCGGCGTAAAAATGACCACAATAATGCAGTTGAGACTGGTCACGGTACCAAAGATAAGCGCCCCGTTGTCGCCGTGGATGTGTCCCATCTCAAGCGGCATAAGAAAGTTGAATTGATTGTAGGCGGCATAGTAGAGCGCCACAATCACGGTAAAGAGGAGCACGGCCTTGTTGTCAAGGAGCACCCGCCAAACGCTCGTGCCTTCTCTGGCCTTTTGGTAGACCGCCTCCTCGCTCTCCTCCTTGACCGGCTCGATGTCGCGAACCAAAAACCAGATGAGAAGCGTCGAACAGCCGATGGCAAAGGCGCTGATGAGAAAGGCCAGCCACAAATAGTTGTTAAACAGGATACCGCTGAGCGTAGGCGAAACCATCAGCCCGATATTTGCGCCGAGGTATAAAAGCGAGTAGGCTTTCTCCCGGTCTGCCGTCGGCGTGATGTCGGCAATGAGCGCGCTGTAGGCAGGGCCCTCAATGCTCTGGAATACGCTTGCCAGCATGATAAGACCTATTGTCACATAGGAGAGCGGGATGAGCCCGCAGATGATAAAGCAGGTGATCGAGACGATATCGCCGACAAGGATGATCTTTTTCTTGTTGATCTTGTCGGCCAGCTTGCCACCGAGAAGACTTGCAGGCATGCAGAGAATGCTGCCGGCCATGAGGAGCAGTGCGATATTCCCTGCCGAGAGCCCCATCTTTTGGTCGAGGATCAGCGTCATCATCGGCCAGACCATCGAGCCCATGTTGGTCACAATGTTGCCAAAGAAGAGAACGTAATTTTCGCGCCTCAGTCCCCTATATTGTTGAAAAATCGTGAGTTTCTTCATGTCAAAATTCCTAACTCTCAATCCCGGAAAGCCACTCGTCGGCCTCGTCGCGGGTATGGAAAACAAACACCTGCCTGTCCGGGTATTGTTTGATCAATTCATAGACGTGCGGGCGGTTCTCGGTTTTGTAGTTACGAACAAGTTTGATCAGTTCCGGATCCAGTTCGTGTTCCACCCACGGGATATCCGGCCTCGATTTCCCGACCCGCTCTTTGATCCCTTTCATGCAGACTTCTTCGTCGTAATCGAGAAAAATCACTGTATCGCAGGCGGCAAAGCGCACGGGACAGGTTCTGCTGTAATCGCCATCGATAATCCAAGTTTTGCCTTGTAGGATCGCCCCGATCCGCTCGTCAAATTCTTCTCGCGTGATATGCGTCCGATCTTCTTTCCACCAAACATTGTCGAGATGAATGAGCGAAAGCCCGGTTTTCTCGGCGAGTTCCATTGACAAAGTGCTCTTTCCGCTCCCGGGAGAGCCGATCACGATGATTTTGTTCCCGAGTTTCATCCCAGTGCCCTCCTCGATTTGACCCGACCGCTCGCACGGCCGCGCTTCTTTTTTGAGTATAGCACAATTTGGTGGAATTTGCAAGACAAACCCGGCGGATTCATCCTCTCACACGGCGCCAAAAATAGGGCCGCCGAATGGCGACCCTATTTTTGTGTTGCATGGTAGAAAAACATTGAATTTTAAGCCCCTACAAAGCAAAGCAAAAGAAACGGCTATTCTATCAAAATAACCGTTTCTTTTTGTATTAAGTAGTAGATATTGATAGAATCCCCAAGGGGGGTAAGAGGTTACCCTCCCCTTGAAAGATGCGTCCCTTACATTTTTGCACTCTTGGGCGAAAATGGCACAGTGGTGTATATCTTTCTTTCAGCAACGCTTCCGGTCGATTCGCGCCCGCACTTTCTTATCCAGCAACTCACTTCTTCCCCATCATTTTGTCAAACGCCGCGCCAACAAAACCGAGGAAGAGCGGATGCGGCTTATTCGGGCGGGATTTGAACTCGGGGTGGTACTGAACGCCGAGGTAGAAGGGACGCTCGGTCAGTTCAACCGTTTCAACCAGCAGTCCGTCGGGAGACATGCCGCCGATCGAAAGCCCCTTCTCCTGAAGGAGGGCGCGGTAGTCGTTATTGAACTCGTAGCGGTGGCGATGGCGTTCGGTGATGCGGGGTGCTTGATAGCAACGCTCCATCGTCGTACCGGACAGGATCTCGCAGGGGTAAGCGCCAAGACGAAGTGTGCCGCCCTTGTCGATCTCATCGCTCTGCCCCGGCATAAAGTCGATGACCTTATGCTTGCACTGCTCGTCAAACTCGCCCGAGTTGGCGTCGGCAATCCCGGCGACGTGGCGGGCGTACTCGATGACCGCGATCTGCATGCCAAGGCAGATGCCAAAGAACGGAATCCCGTGTTCTCTTGCGTATTTGGTGGCGGTGATCATGCCCTCGATGCCTCGGTTGCCAAAGCCGCCAGGGACGATGATGCCGTCAAGACCCGCAAGCGTTTCTTCGACGTTTGTCGGCGTGATCTTTTCCGAATCGATCCAATGGATCTTGATATGCGTATTGTAGAAATATCCGGCGTGGCGCAACGCCTCTGCGACCGAGAGATAGGCGTCGTGGAGGGCGACGTATTTGCCGACAAGGCCGATGTGCGTGGTGTAGGGGCGGGACTTGATGCGGTCGACCATCGCCGTCCAGTCGGCAAGATCGGGAGCCGGCGCGTCGATGCCGAGTTCGCGACAGACAACCTCCGAGAAGTGTGACTTTTCAAGCATGAGCGGCGCTTCGTAGAGGTTCGGGAGCGTGATGTTCTCGATCACGCAGTCCTTTTTGACATTGCAGAAGAGCGAAATCTTATCAAAAATCGACTCTTCCAGCGGCTCGTCGCAACGCAGAATGATGATATTTGGGTTGACACCCATGCCCTGAAGTTCTTTGACCGAGTGCTGGGTGGGTTTGGTTTTATGCTCCTCCGAGCCGTGCAGATACGGCACGAGCGTGACGTGAATGAAGAGGCTGTTCTCGCGGCCAACTTCGAGCGAGATCTGGCGCACCGCCTCAATGAAGGGCTGGGACTCAATATCGCCGATGGTACCGCCGATCTCGGTGATGACGACGTCGGCGTCCGAGTGCTTGCCGACGTTGTAAACAAAGGCCTTGATCTCGTTGGTAATATGCGGAATGACCTGAACGGTTGAACCGAGGTACTCACCTCTACGCTCCTTGTTGAGCACGTTCCAATAGACTTTGCCGGTGGTCAGGTTGGAGTATTTGTTCAGATCCTCGTCGATAAAGCGTTCGTAGTGACCGAGATCGAGGTCGGTCTCGGCGCCGTCCTCGGTAACAAAGACTTCTCCGTGCTGGTAGGGGCTCATCGTGCCGGGGTCGACGTTGATGTAAGGATCGAGCTTTTGCGCCGCGACCTTGAGTCCGCGCGCTTTGAGAAGGCGCCCGAGAGACGCCGCCGTGATGCCTTTTCCAAGTCCCGACACAACGCCGCCGGTGACGAAAATATACTTTGTCATGCTGATTTCCTCCTCGTTTTCATTCAAATTCCACCGTTGCCGGCGGCTTGGAAGTGATGTCGTAAACGACTCGCGTGATGCCTCTTACTTCGTTTGTGATCCGGTTGCTGGCGCGTTCCAAAATCTCGTAAGGAATTCTCGTCCACTCGGCTGTCATAAAATCGTCGGTCGAGACGGCTCGCAAAGCAAGCAGATAGCCGTAAGTTCTGTGGTCGCCCATGACTCCCACGCTCTTCGTATCGGTCAACACCGCAAAATACTGGCTCGGGCGAACGCCGGCATCTTCCAACTCCTCGCGGAAGATCGCATCGGCCTCCTGCAAGAGTGCGATCTTTTGTTCGGTGATCTCTCCGACGATGCGCACGGCAAGTCCGGGGCCCGGGAAAGGTTGTCTTTGCGTAAGTTGTTTCGGGATTCCAAGCCGCTCGCCGACCTCGCGGACTTCGTCTTTGAACAGATCGCGCAGAGGCTCGACGACGCCGGAGAAGGTCATGCTGTCGGGAAGCCCGCCCACGTTGTGGTGGCTCTTGATGACGGCCGAATCTCCCTTGCCGCTCTCAATGACGTCGGGATAGATCGTTCCCTGCGCCAAAAAGTCCATTTGCCCGATCTCGTCGCCCACCCGCTCAAAGGCGCGGACGAACTCGCGGCCGATGATCTTACGCTTTTCCTCTGGTTCTACCACACCTTTCAGAGCGCCCAAGAACTGCTCTTTTGCGTTGACGCGGATCATGTTGACGCCAAGCGCGTGTCCAAGCGTTTTTTCGACCATATCTCCTTCGTTTTTGCGCAGCAGGCCGTGGTCGATGAACACGCAGGTCAGATTTTTGCCAATCGCCCGGTGCAGAAGCACCGCCGCGACCGAGGAATCCACGCCTCCCGAGAGCGCAAGAAGCACGCGCTTGCCGGCAAGCTCTTTTTGATACTTCGCAATGGATTGTTCGATGAAATCGTCCATCACCCAATCGGGATTGCAGTGGCAGATGCCGAAAACGAAGTTGTGAAGCAGAGCCTGTCCGTACTCGGTGTGCGTGACCTCCGGGTGAAACTGCACGCCGTATAGCTTCCTTTTTTCGTCGCACATCGCGGCGACCGAACAATTTTTGGTGTGCGCGATCGCACAAAAGCCTTCCGGCAGAGTTTTGACGCCGTCGGTGTGGCTCATAAAGCAGGAGCTTCTTTGCGGGATCCCTTCAAACAGAGGGTTGTCCTCGACAAACAGCTCGGTCGCGCCGTATTCGCTTCCGCTCTCGGCGGGAGTAATGATGCCTCCGGCAAGGTAGCCGAGCAGTTGATGCCCATAGCAGATCCCGAGGATCGGGATGTCAAGCGTTAAGACGGCCTTGTCAAAGTGCGGCGATTTTTCATCATAAACACTGTTGGGGCCGCCGGTAAAAACGATCCCTTTGTAGCCGGCGACCCTGATTTCTTCGGGCGTGATTTTGTTGTAAGCTTTGATCTCGGCATAAACCTTCATCGCGCGGATCCTGCGCGCGATGAGCTGGTTGTACTGTCCGCCGAAATCGAGAACGAGCATGCGATCCATATTGGTAGAGCCTCCCTTATTTTCCGCTGTCACCGTAGTTGGAGAGAACGCGTGCGGACGGGTCATTGACGTTGCAACCCTCCCACTCTTTGTTGGGCATCCAGAAATCGACGATCATATCCGACTGCCCGGGGTAGTATTCTTCAAAAATCTCGCGATAGAGGAGCGATTCTTTGGTAAAGGGTGTCGCGTGGGTGTATTGTTTGCGCTTCTCTTCAAATTCTTCGTCGGTGTACTGCGTCTCGGCATAAGCTTTGAGATCGTCGACCATCGAGTGACCGACCGCATCCGAGAAGGCGGCTTTCTCGCGCCAGAGGATCGAGTCGGGCAAATATCCGAGCCCCTCGAAGGCGTGGCGGAGGAGGTACTTCCCTTTCCCATAGCGATTGATCTTCATCTCGGGATCGAGGTTCATCACATAGTGGACAAAGTCGAGGTCTCCGAACGGCACGCGCGCTTCGAGCGAGTTGACCGAGATGCAACGGTCGGCGCGGAGCACGTCGTACATGTGCAGTTCGCGCACGCGCTTCTCTGCTTCCTTTTGGAAAGCCTCGGCGCTCGGCGCAAAGTCGGTGTATTTGTAGCCGAAGATCTCGTCCGAAATTTCACCGGTGAGCAACACGCGAATGTCGGTCGTCTCGTGAATCGCTTTGCAGACGAGGTACATTCCCATGCTGGCGCGGATGGTGGTGATATCGTAGGTTCCGAGCAGATGGATCACGTCGCGCAAGGAAGAGATCACGTCATCCGGGGTCATGTAGACCTCGGTGTGATCGGCGCCGATGAAGTCGGCAACCTGTTTGGCATATTTTAAGTCGATCGCGTCTTCGCTCATGCCGATGGCAAAGGTTTTGATCGGTTCGCGGCTCTTCTTTGCGGCAATGGCGCAAACGAGCGAAGAATCAAGGCCGCCCGAGAGGAGGAAGCCGACCTTTGCATCGGCGACGAGTCGTTTTTCCACGCCGGCAATCAGCTTTTCACGAATGGTTTTGCAGGCAGTTTCCAGATCGTCATGGCAAATCTCGGTCGCCGTGGCGATATCACAATATCGAATGAACTTTCCGCCCTTGTAGTAGTGTCCCGGCGGAAATGGGGTGATCTTTTTGCAAAGACCGACGAGGTTTTTCGGCTCGCTGGCAAAGAGGATGCTTCCCTTCTCGTCGTATCCGTAATAAAGCGGACGAATGCCAATGGGATCGCGCGCGGCAATGTATTCGCCGCTTCTTCCGTCGTAGATCACGCAGGCGAACTCGGCGTCCAGATGTTGGAACATCTCCGTGCCGTATTCCAAATAGAGCGGCAGAAGAATCTCGCAGTCCGAACCGCTGACAAAGGTATAACCTTTTGACATCAGCTCTTTTTTGTCCTTCTCAAAGCCGTACAGCTCGCCGTTGCAGACGACGGAGCAACCGGCAAGCTCAAACGGCTGCATCCCGGCGTCGTGAAGACCCATGATCGAGAGCCGGTGAAATCCGAGAAGCCCCTTCCCCGTATCGATCACCCGGCTGTCGTCCGGGCCTCTCGACTGTGTTTTTGCAAAAGATGTTTCAAACACCGCCCTGTCGACAACAGGGCCGCAATAACCGAAAATCGAACACATAATAGAACTCCTATTCCACGTCCTGCAAGGCGTCGTAACCTTCCTCGCCGGTACGCACTTTCACAACGTTTTCCACGTCGTAAACAAATATTTTTCCATCGCCGATATGCCCGGTATAAAGCACACGCTTGGCGGTCTCAATCACTTCTCTGACCGGCACTTTGCTGACGACGATATCAACCTGAATTTTCGGGAAGAGATTGGCTTCCACGACTACGCCGCGGTAGTATTCGGGCTGTCCCTTCTGAATTCCGCAGCCAAGCACGTGTGAAACGGTCATGCCGGTAATGCCGATCTCCATCATCGCATTTTTGAGCGCCTCAAATCGAGGCTCCTTGCAGATGATCTCCACTTTGGTAAACTTGGGAGAACCGTCTGCCACAGCAGGAACTTTTTTCACCGGGATTGCTTCTGCCACCGGAATCTCACCTGCAACCTCAACAGCGCCCGCAAATCCGTAGTCAAGGCTTTCAACGGCGGGAACAAAATCGGCGTAGGCACTCGGGAGGCCGTGCTCGGTCTTATCAAGGCCTTTGATCTCTTCTTCGAGAGAGACGCGAAGTCCCACGGTTTTTTTGAGAATGAGAAAGGTCAGGCTCATGGTCGCGGCCGTCCAAGCGAGGATACAGACAATTCCCAAGAGCTGAACGCCAAGCAGTCTGAAACTGCCGGTGTAAAACAGTCCGGAAAGTCCTGCGGGAGCGGCGGGATTTGCGAGAAGGCCTACCGCAATTGTCCCCCAAACACCGTTTGCCAGGTGAACGCCGACGGCGCCGACCGGATCGTCAATGTGGAGCTTGAGATCGAGCAGTTCGACCACAAACACCACAAGGAAGCCCGAAACGATACCGACCACCGTCGCGCCCAGCGCGTCGAGCGCATCACAGCCTGCCGTAATGCCGACAAGACCGGCAAGAGAGGCGTTGATGCACATGGATACGTCGGGCTTCCCGTTTTTGATCCAAGTGAAAATCATTGTGGTACAGGTTGCAACGGCAGGAGCGATCGTGGTGGTGACGAAAATCGAAGAAAGCGATTCGCCGTCCCATGCTGCGGCTCCGTTGAATCCGTACCAGCCGAACCAGAGGATGAAACAGCCGAGCGCGCCGAGCGTGATCGAATGCCCCGGGATCGCGTTGACCTTTTTGACCTTTCCGGCTTGGTCCTTGAGATACTTTCCAAGCCGCGGGCCGACCATGATCGCGCCGATGAGAGCCGTCACCCCGCCGACCGAGTGGATCGCGGCGGATCCCGCAAAATCGTGAAATCCGAGACGAACCAGCCAACCGGCCTCGTTCCAAACCCAACCGGCTTCGATCGGGTAAACAAAGAGCGAAATGACGCCCGAATAAATACAATACGAAAGAAATTTTGTCCGCTCCGCCATGGCGCCCGAAACGATGGTCGCGGCAGTCGCGCAAAACACGAGGTTGAAAACGAAGGCCGGTGCGTTTCCACTCTTCAGGAATCCAGCGAAATCGGTCAGGATCTTCAGATTCGGAACTCCGATAAAACCAAGAACGTAATCTTCGGCCATCATCAGGCTGAAACCGAGCAGGACGAAGACTACGGTGCCGATGCAGAAATCCATGAGATTTTTCATGATGATATTCCCTGCGTTCTTTGCACGGGTAAATCCGGTCTCAACCATCGCAAATCCTGCCTGCATAAAGAAGATGAAGGCGGTGCCGATGAGCAGCCAGACGCCGAAAACTTCTTTTTCGGCATATCGTTCAACAAGTTTTGCAAGTTCTTCGGGTAACATGGGGTGGGTCTCCTTTTTTTGGGGGTTATCTGACGCTGAAGAGAATATCCGAATAGGTCGGGAACGGCCAGTAGGTTTTATCGGTCAGCGTTTCGGCCTCGTCGCAGGCCAGGCGAAGTTCGCACATCTTTGGCAGGATCACATCGCGAATCGTTTCTGCCTCGGCAAGGATCTCTCCTGTGCCCGGAAGCGCGATGACGGCGCTTTGCAGTTCGTCGACCGCGATCGAGATTCGGTCGGTCAGTGCGGAGAGCTTTTCGATGGAACCGATCTCATAGAAGCAGGCAAGCGCGGGAGAGATCGCTTTCTTTGCGGCGGCGTTTTTGGCAAGGTCTGCGGCAAAGCGTTCGACGGCCGGCGCGATCTGCGTTTTCGCCATGGTGATCATGGTGTTGGCCTCGATCACGACCGTCTTGCAGTAGTTTTCGAGCATGATCTCGGCGCGGGCTTCCAGCTCTTCTTTGGTAAAAATCTTGTGAGACGTCAGCATAGCGATATTCTTTTCGTCCAAGAGGTGCGGCACACAGTCGACCGTGGTACGGTAGTTGAGAAGGCCGCGAACCTCGGTGGCCTCTTTGATCCAGGCATCGTCGTAACCGTTTCCGTTGAAGATGATGCGCTTGTGATCCTTGATGGTCTTTTTGATCATCTCGTGCAGAGCCGTTTCAAAATCGTCGACTCCTTCGAGACGGTCGGCGTAAACTTTCAGGCTCTCGGCCACCGCACTGTTGAGCATAATGTTTGCGGCGGCAATGCTGTTGGAGGAACCGAGCATCCGGAACTCGAACTTGTTGCCGGTAAAAGCAAAAGGCGAGGTGCGGTTGCGGTCGGTGGTATCCCGGTTGAACTTCGGCAGGACGTGCACGCCGAGCTTCATTTGGGTTTTTTCGATTCCCTGATAGGGGGTGTCGGTCTCGATTGCGTCAAGGACTGCAGTCAATTCGTCGCCAAGGAACATCGAAATGACGGCTGGCGGCGCTTCGTTGGCGCCAAGTCTGTGGTCGTTTCCGGCCGTGGCGACCGAGATGCGGAGCAGATCCTGATAATCGTCCACCGCTTTGATCACGGCGCAAAGGAAAAGCAAAAACTGTGCGTTCTCATAGGGCGTGTCGCCGGGAGCAAGCAGGTTTTGCCCCTCGCTCGTGGCAATCGACCAGTTGTTGTGTTTGCCAGAACCGTTGACGCCTGCAAAGGGCTTTTCGTGAAGCAGACAGACCAGCCCATGGCGGGACGCAACCTTTTGCATCATCTCCATGGTGATCTGGTTATGGTCGGTTGCAACGTTGGTCGTCGTATAGATCGGCGCCAGCTCGTGTTGTGCAGGCGCGACCTCGTTGTGCTCGGTCTTGGCAAGAATCCCGAGCTTCCAGAGTTCTTCGTTGAGTTCTTCCATGAAAGCCGCGACTCTCGGTTTGATCACGCCGAAATAGTGGTCGTCCATCTCCTGCCCTTTCGGCGGCTTTGAACCAAACAGTGTTCTGCCGGTAAAACGCAGGTCGGGACGAGCGTCGTACATTTCTTTGGAGATGAGAAAGTATTCTTGCTCGGGGCCAACCGAAGAACGCACGCACTTTGCACTGTCGTTTCCAAAAAGGCGCAAAATGCGGAGCGCCTGTTTGTTGAGCGCTTCCATCGAGCGAAGCAGCGGGGTTTTCTTATCGAGCGCGTGTCCTCCGTAAGAGCAGAACGCGGTCGGGATGCAGAGCGTTTTGCCTTTGATAAATGCGTAGGAGGTCGGATCCCATGCCGTATATCCTCTTGCCTCAAAGGTGGCACGCAGACCGCCCGACGGGAAGGAGGATGCATCGGGCTCGCCCTTGATGAGCTCCTTGCCCGAGAACTCCATGATCACACCGCCGTCCGGAGATGGCGAGATGAAACTATCGTGCTTTTCGGCAGTAATGCCGGTCATGGGCTGGAACCAGTGGGTAAAGTGTGTCGCCCCTTTGGAGAGCGCCCAATCCTTCATGGCGTCGGCCACCGCATTGGCCACGCCGATGTCAAGCGTCGCTCCTTCGTCGATGGTCTTTTTGAGCGAGGCGTATACACTTGCCGAAAGAGTGGCTTTCATCACTCTGTCGTCGAACACAAGACTTCCAAAATACTCGGGTACGGTTTTCATGGTTTTTCTCCTTTTCTTTTTTCAAAAGCGAGAGGCGTCTCCCCTGTCGAATGACACGGAAGACGCCTTTGCCTTCATATTTGAAAATTGTCCTAAAAAGCAAAAAGGGGTCTTTGAGCCCGAAGAACTCAAAGACGCCGTTGCCTTTTATGGTGCGATTATACACCGCAAAAATCGGTTTGTCAAGTCCTTTTTTGCATTTTTTTGCAAAATAATTTTGAACTTTCTTCAAAAAGGTGCCTTTTTATATTGACAAAATAAGAAAAAAATGCTACAATGCAAAAAAAGTGAGCAAAGGCGTTCACTTTCGCACATCAATCTCTGTGCGAAAGTGGCGCTTTTTGCTTTTTAGCGAGGTGAAAACGAATGAAAACACTCGAAGGAGAAGTCAGAATTCCGTCCGGCTGTGCCATTGCGGCAGTCATTTCCAAAGAAGGGCGGCGCATGACAGGGGAAGCAATCGTAAATTCGATGAAGCCGATGCACGACCGCTCCAACGGTCTTGGCGGCGGCTTTGCGGGATACGGGATCTATCCCGAATATCAGGATTTTTATGCCTTCCACCTGTTTTTTGACTGCAGAGACACGAGAAAGGCCTGCGAAGCCTTCTTAAAGGAGCATTTTGAAGTCGTCTTCGGCGAACGGATCCCGACCCGCAAGATCCCCGAGATCACCGACGAGCCGATGATCTGGCGCTATTTTGTTTCGCCGCTTCGCTCGGTACTCTCGGATCTGCAACTCGACGAAAAAGAATTCGTCGTTCGCACGGTCACAAAAATCAACACCGAAATGAAGGGCGCTTACGTCTTTTCGAGCGGCAAAAATATGGGAAGCTTCAAGGCGGTCGGGTTTCCGGAAGACGTCGGCGTCTTTTACCGTCTTGACGAATACGAGGGCTACAGTTGGACGGCGCACGGCCGCTATCCGACCAACACACCCGGCTGGTGGGGCGGCGCGCATCCGTTTACACTCCTTGATTATTCGGTAGTGCATAACGGAGAGATCTCATCCTATGACGCCAACCGCCGCTACATGGAGATGTTCGGTTACAAGTGCAACCTGCAAACCGATACCGAGGTCATCACCTATATCCTCGATTATCTGACCCGCGTGCAGGGACTGACCCTGACCGAGGCCGCAAACGTGATCGCCGCGCCTTTCTGGAGCACGATCGAGCGCAAAACCGACGCCTACGAAAAGGAAAAACTCAAGTATCTGCGCACGGTTTTCCCGAGCCTGCTCGTCACGGGGCCTTTTTCGATCATCCTCGGCTTTACCGGTGGGCTTATGGCGCTCAACGACCGGCTCAAACTGCGCTCGATGGTCGTGGGTGAAAAGGACGATAAAATCTATATCGCCAGCGAAGAGGCGGCCATCCGCGCCATGGAACCGGACGCCGAAAAGATCTGGTCGCCGGCAGGCGGCGAGCCTGTGATTATTACTATAAAGGAGGGAAATTTCTGATGGGCGTAGAATTTTTGTATCCCGAATTTGAAGTGGTGCGCGACCGGGACCGCTGTATCGCCTGCCGCGTCTGCGAGCGCCAGTGCGCCAACGAAGTCCACTTTTTTGACGCCGAACACAATCTCATGATGAGCGACGAGACCAAATGCGTCAACTGTCAGAGATGCGTTTCTCTCTGCCCCACGCGGGCGCTCAAAATTGTCAAAAGCGACTGCACCTTACGCGAGAACGCCAACTGGCAAAACGATACCATTCGTGAAATCTACAAGCAGGCCAACAGCGGCGGCGTGCTTCTTTCCTCAATGGGAAATCCCAAGCCGCTCCCGATCTATTGGGACAAGCTGCTCATCAACGCCTCACAGGTGACCAATCCCCCGATCGATCCTCTGCGCGAGCCGATGGAAACAAAAGTCACGCTCGGCAAAAAGCCGGACAAAATTTCGCGCACACCCGACGGAAAGATCGACTGCCGCCTCGAACCGCAGATCGAGCTTGCACTGCCGGTGATGTTCTCGGCAATGAGCTACGGCTCGATCAGCTATAACGCACATGCCTCGCTCGCTCGTGCCGCAACCGAGCTCGGCACCTACTACAACACCGGCGAGGGCGGCCTTCACGAGGACTTTTACCAATACGGCGAGCACACCATCGTGCAGGTCGCGTCTGGTCGCTTCGGCGTGCATGAGGACTACCTGAACTCCTGCGCCGCCATCGAGATCAAGATGGGACAGGGCGCAAAGCCGGGCATCGGCGGGCATTTGCCAGGAGCCAAGATCGTGGGCGACGTCTCGCGCACGCGCATGATCCCCGAGGGCTCGGACGCCATCTCCCCCGCCCCGCACCACGACATTTATTCGATTGAAGACCTGCGTCAGCTCGTCTTCTCGCTCAAGGAAGCCACGCAGTACAAAAAGCCGGTCATCGTCAAGGTCGCGGCGGTTCATAACATTGCCGCCATCGCAAGCGGCATTGCCAGAAGCGGCGCCGATATCATTGCCATCGACGGTTTCCGCGGAGGCACCGGGGCCGCGCCCACGCGTATCCGCGACAACGTGGGCATCCCGATCGAGCTTGCGCTTGCCGCAGTCGATCAAAGACTTCGCGACGAAGGCATCCGCAACCATGTGTCTTTGGTGGCAGGAGGTTCGATCCGCAGTGCCGCCGACGTAGTCAAGGCAGTCGCGCTCGGCGCCGACGCCTGCTATATTGCTACCGCGGCTCTGCTTGCGCTCGGCTGTCACCTCTGCCGCACCTGTCAAAGCGGAAAATGCAACTGGGGCATTGCCACGCAACGGCCGGATCTCGTCAAGCGGCTCAACCCCGACATCGGCTCAGAGCGTCTTTGCAATCTGATGCACGCATGGCGGCATGAGATCATGGAGATCATGGGCGGCATGGGGATCAACTCGATCGAAGCTTTGCGTGGCAACCGGCTCATGCTACGCGGCGTAGGGCTGAACGAAACAGAACTCGGGATCCTCGGGGTCTCGCACGCAGGAGAATGACTATGAAACGCGTTTACGTCAATGAAAAGTGGTGTCTCGGATGCCACCTTTGCGAATATAACTGCGCCTTTGCCAATTCCGGAATGAAGGATATGGTGCTGGCGCTCAAGAACAAAAAGATTTTCCCGCGCATTCATGTGGAGGGCGACGAGAAGATCACCTTTGCCGTCTCCTGCCGCCACTGCACGGATCCCCTCTGCGTCAAAAGCTGTATTGCCGGGGCAATTTCAAAAATTGACGGCGTGGTAAAGATCGACAAGACCAAGTGCGTCGGGTGTATGACCTGCGTGCTCGTTTGCCCGCACGGCGCGCTCTCGCCGGGCGAGGACGGCGTTATGCAGAAATGCGAGCTTTGCCTTGAGAATGCCTGCGGCAAACCCGCCTGCGTGACCGGTTGCCCGAATCACGCCATCGTTTATGAAGAGCGAGGTGAGAGAGTATGAAGCAATACGTCATCCTCGGCAACGGAACTGCCGCCGTCGGATGTGTCGAAGGCATCCGCTCGATCGATCCGAAAGGTAAAATTACGATCGTCTCCGAAGAGAAACACGCGGTTTACAGTCGTCCGCTCATTTCCTACTATCTCGAAGGCAAAACCGACCTTGAAAGAATGAAATACCGCGGCGACTCCTTTTACGACGACAACGCCTGTCACGTGCTCTACGGAACAAAAGCCGTTTCGATCGATCCAAAGAAAAAGCAGGTTGCCTTAAAGGACAGAAGCGTTCTTGATTACGACGCGCTCTGCGTTGCAACGGGATCGCGCCCCTTCGTACCTCCCTTTGAAGGGTTGGAAACGGTCGAAAACAAATTCTCCTTTATGAAGCTCGACGACGCGCTCGACCTTGAAAAAGCACTGACGAAAGACGCACGCGTCCTCATCGTGGGGGCCGGGCTCATCGGGCTTAAATGCGCCGAAGGCATCCGCGATCGCGTGGGAGAAATCACGGTTTGCGATCTTGCCGATCGCGTTCTTTCCAGCATTCTCGACGCCGACTGCGCCAAGCTCGTGCAAAAGCACCTCGAAGCAAACGGACTGCACTTTTTGCTCGGCGACACAGCGGTTCGCTTTGAGAAAAACAAAGCCGTTATGAAGAGCGGCAAAACGGTTGCGTTCGATATTCTCGTTCTTGCTGTCGGTGTCCGGGCCAATACCGAACTCGTCAAAGATGCAGGCGGCAATGTGAACCGCGGGATCGTGGTTACTGAAACGATGCAGACCTCCCTTCCCTGTGTCTTCGCCGCAGGAGATTGTGCCGAAGGCTTTGACTCCTCAATCGGCGCGAACCGCGTGCTTGCTATCCTTCCCAACGCCTATCTGCAAGGACACACGGCAGGCGTCAATATGGCGGGCGGCAACGAACGGTTAACCAATGCCATCCCAATGAACTCGATCGGATTTTTCGGCTATCATATCATGACCGCCGGCGCTTACGACGGCGAGATGATCGAAGAGAAAACCGGATCGGGCGTCAAGCGCTTTTTCGTCAGCGACAAGTTACTCAAAGGCTACATTTTGCTTGGTGAAATCGAACGCGCGGGGATCTACACCTCACTGATCCGCGAGAAAACGCCGCTTGACACGATTGACTTTGATTTGATGAAAAAAGTTGCCACCAATATGATTTATTCCGAAAAAGACCGTAGAAAAACATTTGGAGATGTGGTATAATATGACTATCAACGTACAAAATCTCGATTTTCGCGCCATCAATGAGGCGATCCGGGGCGCGGAAAAAGATGTGACCCTGACCGGTTGCATGGGTCAGCGCTTCATCGGTGCTGGAATGGCTTCGGTCGATCTGACGATTGACGGCGTGCCGGGAAACGCGCTTGGCGCTTATCTCAACGGTGCAACCATCCGTGTCAAAGGCAACGCGCAGGATGCCGTTGGCGACACCATGAATGACGGAAAAATCATCGTAGACGGCGACATCGGTGACGCCGCGGGATACGCCATGCGCGGAGGGGCGATCTATGTGCGCGGCAACGCCGGATATCGCGCAGGGATCCATATGAAGGCCTACGAAGAAAAAATCCCGCTCATGGTCATCGGCGGGTGCGCCGGGAGCTTCCTCGGCGAATACCAGGCCGGCGGCGTCATCGTCGTGCTGGGGCTTACAAAAGGTCGCCGCATCGTCAGCAACTTCCCCTGCACCGGAATGCACGGCGGCAAAATGATCCTGCGCTCGGACTGCTCCGACGTGGTCTTTCCCGATCAGGTCACGGCTCGCCCGGCAAATACCGAAGATCTGGAAGAAATCAAAACTTATGTTTCGGAGTTTTGCACCCTGTTTGGCGAGGATGAGAAAACCATTCTGGATGCGCCCTTTACGGTCGTGACTCCGGACAGCAAAAACCCTTATCAACAACTTTACGTTGCAAATTAAAGGAGGCTATCATGAAATATTCCAAAGAAGAGGTCCTGCAATACGTTGCCGAGGAGGACGTCAAGTTTGTCCGTCTCGTCTTTTGCGACGTGTTCGGCAGGCAGAAGAATATTTCGATCATGCCGGACGAATTGAACCGTGCCTTTACGCACGGCATCGCCTTTGACGCCTCGGCCATCGCCGGCTTTGGCGACGAGGCGCACTCGGATCTCTTTTTGCATCCCGATCCCGAAACGCTCGCTTGGCTCCCCTGGAGACCCGAGCACGGCAAGGTCGTGCGGATGTTCTGCTCGATCACCTACCCCGACGGCACCCCCTTTGAATGCGACACGCGCAGTCTGCTCAAGAGTGCGGTCGAGGACGCAAAAAAGGCCGGATACAGCTTCTATTTTGGCGCTGAGCAGGAGTTTTACCTCTTTGAGCTCGACGACAAGGGACTTGCGACCAAGATTCCCTACGACAATGCCGGGTACATGGATATTGCTCCCGAGGATCGTGGCGAAAATGTGCGCCGTGAGATCTGTCTGACCCTCGAACAAATGGGCATCTATCCCGAAAGCTCGCATCACGAGGAAGGCCCCGGGCAAAATGAGATCGACTTCCGCTATTCGGATGCGCTCTCGGCCGCCGACGACTTTATGACCTTCCAGACGGTGGTCAAGACGATCGCCCGCCGCAACGGGCTCTGTGCCGACTTTTCGCCCAAACCGCTGGAAAAAGCTCCCGGCAACGGATTCCACATCAACTGCTCGGCAAAACCGAATTCGCAGGTCGTGGAAGATCAAATGGTGGCGGGGATTCTCGAAAAGATCGCCCAAATGACGCTCTTCCTGAATTCCACCGAGCAATCCTACAAGCGGCTCGGGCAGATGAAGGCGCCCAAGTATATTTCCTGGTCGAAAGAAAACCGCTCGCAGCTCGTGCGGATCCCGGCGGCTGCGGATGAATATAAGCGTGTCGAGCTGCGCTCGGCCGATCCTCAGTCGAATCCCTATATTGCTTTTACCCTGATGATCCGTGCCTGCCTCTTGGGGATCGAGAACAAGCTGCCGCTCCCGGCTCCGGTCAATCTCAATCTCTTCTCAACCGAAAAGTTGAAGGCGCCCGGACTCGAAAAGCTGCCCGATTCTTTGCAGGCGGCAAAAGAGATTGCAAAAAAAGACGACTGGCTCAAAAACAATCTTCCGGCAAGAATTTTGGAGATCTATTGCAAATAACGAAAAAAACAATTTCGGTGAAAGGAGGGACCATCCATGGCAGAGAGAGAACAAACCTATCGCGTGCTCATCGTCTCGGCATCCGAGGCATTTGCAAAAGAACTCTCCGGCCTTCTGCCCCTCCCCACCTTCTCGCCGATCAAAACGGTGCCTGCGATCAGCCTTGCAAAACGGGAGCTCTCCGAGCGGGATTTTGATTTTGTCATCATCAACTCTCCGCTCCGTGACGATCCGGGTACGCACTTTGCAATCGACGCCGCCGATGCCTCCGGTGCGGTTGTCCTCTTCCTTACACGTGCCGAACAGTACGACGAGGCCTATGGTACCCTCTCCGGCAATGGGGTGTTCCTGCTTCAAAAGCCGATCTCCCGATCCCTCTTCTCGGTTGCGGCCGATTGGCTGGTCAGCGCCCGGGAGGGACTGCGCAAAACCCAGAAAAAGACCATGTCCATCGAGGAAAAGGTGAACGAGATCCGCCTTGTCAACCGCGCCAAATGGCTGCTCATCAGCGAACTCAAAATGACCGAATCCGACGCCCATCGCTACATCGAAAAGCAAGCCATGGATCGCTGCGTTCCCAAAAAACAGGTTGCGGAAGAGATTATCAAGTTATATAGTTAAAAAAGCACCCCGATCGGGGCAAAACAAAAGAAACGGCTATTCCAAAAAAGAATAGTCGTTTCTTTTTGTGTTGAGTAGGATATTTTGATAGAATTTACACCCCATCTGCTGAAAAAATCAAGCCCCAATCAATTCCCGCTTGCTTTTGCAAAAAAGATATGGTATCATAATGGTAGCTTCTAAACCCACAAATGAAAGGCGTGACATCATGAAAAAAAGAATCCTTCTCGCAGCCGCCGCTTCGCTTGCCCTTCTTTGCCTTCTCGTTTCCTGCACTTCTACCGAAGCGCCCGCGCACGAGCATGCGTTCGGAGACTGGAGCGAGACTACCCCTGCAACCTGTCTGGGATCCGGAACCGAGACGCGAACCTGTGCCTGCGGCGAAACCGAAGCAAGAAAAACAGAAGCTCTCGGGCATACCGCTCCAGACGACGACGGAAAGTGCGCACGGTGCGGGACGCTTTTGGCGGATCCCTCGGCCGTCAAAATCGAGAAACTTCCCGGAACCATCGTTACCAGTTCGAACGAATATAAAGAAGTCAACGGATATTACGGCGCGGTGGTAAAGCTTGCAAACTACCCGTTCAATACCGTCACCCTCACCCGCGCGGAAGATCGTGCGGAGCTTGGATACGCGTTTCTCCGCGAGCTCCCCGTAGTTGGCTCGGTGCCGTCCTACGCCACCGGCTACACCAAAGTGATCTGGGATTCGAGCACGACGGTCACCATCTCGGTTCCAAAGGACGCGAAGTATCTGTATATCTATCATTCAAGTAAGGATGTGATCCATTTGCCAAAAGCTGTTGAGTTTTCCAATCGGGAAGAAACGAGCGAGCCGAATTCGTTCACGATCGCGACCTGGAACATCGGACACTTCAGCGGCGGAGCGCGCAAAAGCACGGACTTCTCCGATTCCGATTACGAAAAGCAATCCGCCCTTTTCAAGACCTATATCGACGAATGCCTGGGAGCCGATATCATCACGCTTTCGGAATACTCCAAGCTCTTCACGCCTTCCAATCCGACCTCTTCCCTCTTTGACTCGTATGCCACCGCCTTCGAGGGCGACCAGCGCAATTACAGCTGCAACGCCCTGTACTCCAAACTGGGGCTCAAGAATATCAAAGTCCATGAGTTTGAGTGCAACAAGGATGCTGTGATCACCTATACCTCAGCCGTCAAGGCACCCGATTACTACTACATTACCGCCGATCTCGAACTGGGCGGCGAGACCGTCACGATCGTCGCCCTGCATCTTGCCTATGACGACAGACTCTACGACATTCCTCCATACATCGACACCGTCTGCCAGAACCAGATGAAGGAGCTCATCGAAAAATTCTCGACCACCTCTCGCGTGATCCTGCTCGGCGACTTTAACGCATACGCGCCCAGTTATTTTGATCTGTTCAAGGACGCGGGCTATACCGTCTGCAACGATGGAACAATACTAACCTGCACGGGATCAAAGACCGGCGGGCTTGAATGGGCGGTTGATAACATCATCGTCAAAGGCGTGAGCGTCTCGGATTTCCAAAAGATCCCGACGGGCCTTTCCGACCACGTCGCCGTCATCGCAAAGATCACCTTGAAGTACTGATATGTATAGAACGAATCGGACAGGCTGCTGGTAAGCCCTTCGGAGAACCGGCTATCCAACGTGTAAAGATAGCAGTTATCGAGGGCGTCATTCTCATAATGCTTGCGTTCCGGCATTCTGCGGATTCTTCCCACCGTCTGAACGTTGAAACGCTCTGTGCCGCGCCCGCATCAATTCCAATATGGTCATGGTGTTGCTCCTTATTAGGCTAGTTGTGGTTTTGCAAGCGTTACCGTTCGGGCGCCCCGATCAGAACGACCGAAAGATCGTTTACGTTGGTGCCCGTCGGGCCGGTGAAGATCAGCCCGTCGATTTGTTTTAAGCAGTTGTAGGCATCGTTGTTCTCAAGGAATTGCGAGATGCTGATATTCCGTTCGCGCAAGAGCTGAGCCGTGTTGCCGGTAACAACGCCGCCGGCGGCGTCGGTAGGCCCGTCGGTCCCATCGCTCCCCACCGAGAAGATGCAAACATTCGGCAGCCCGTCGATCTTTTTGGCGGCGGCAAGCGCAAGCTCCTGATTCCGCCCGCCTTTACCACTGCCCTTGACATAGACGACAGTCTCACCGCCCGCAATAAAGGCTTGCTTTTTCCCATCTCCCGCGTGGCCGACGGCAACAGAAGCCAAAAGAGCTCCCGCCTGGCGCGCGGTGCAGGTCAAAGAATCGGTCAGCATCGTTGTTTCATAGCCAAGCTTTTCACATTCGGCTTTGGCCGCGGCGCAGAGCTCGCGCACGCTTCCGGAAACGACCGTCTCCACGTTGGAAAGTTCAAACGGCGTTTCCTCTTTGATCGCGTTCAAGGCATTTTCCGAAAGGGAGATACCGTACTTTTCGGCGATCTTCAAAGCGTCCTCAGAGGTCGTCGGATCGGGAGCCGCAGGCCCGGAGGCAATCACATCGGGGCGATCCCCCAAAACGTCGGACAGAACGATCGAAAGGACCTTTGCCGGCGCGCAGCACTTTGCAAAGCGACCGCCCTTGACTGCGCTGAGGTGCTTTCTAACCGTGTTCATTTCAAAGATACTCGCACCACGTAACAGGAGCGCATCGGTGATCGCAGAAAGCTCTTCCGACGGGATAAGCGGCAACTCAAAGAGTGCGCTTCCGCCGCCCGATACCAAGAACAACACCGTGTCGCTTTCGCGAAGATCGCTGACCATCTCCAAGAGATGGCGAGTCGCCGCAAAGGTGTTCTCATCGGGCACAGGATGTCCGGCTTCATAGCAATCGATACCGGGCAACGCTCCCATAACATGGCCGTATTTGGTGATGACGCAACCGCGAAAGATCTCGATCCCCGGAACCTTTGTCGCGGCATACGCCATACGCCATGCCGCCTTGCCGATCGCGGCAAGGATCACTCTGCCGGGAAAGCGTCTCCCCTCAAGAGCCCGACGCACCGCGGCATCGGGAAGCACCGCTTTGATCGCGGACTCTATGATCGATTCGCAGTCCGCCCGCAACTGTTTGTCCATAGCGCATCTCCTTTTTGCTCGGCCTTGTTGCAGGCTCCCGAGCTTTTGTTCACTATTTTCAGTATAGCGCGTTTCCTTCTAAAAATCAATATCAAATTCCGCAAATATCCCAATCAAGCAAGCCCTGTTCTCGCAAAAGAAAAGGAACGGTTATTCTATCAAAATAACCGTTTCTTTGTGGCGCGGCATGAGGGATTCTGAACCCAACTTCGGCGAAAGGCTTTGTCTCGTGCGCTCGCTTTTTCTTCCCTATCTTCGCCTCCGTCTCGATTTTCTCGTCGGCTGGACGCCTCCGTTTTGCCTGCGGCAAAAACCGAAAATCGCAGGGCGTTCTTCATTGCCCCCACACGGCACCAAAAATAGGGCCGCCATTCGGCGACCCTATTTTTGGCGCGGCATGAGGGATTCGAACCCCCGACCTACTGGTTCGTAGCCAGGCACTCTATCCGGCTGAGCTAATGCCGCATATTTGTTTCGTACCCGGTTATTATATCTCATTCTCTTGTCTTTGTCAAGCCCTTTTTGCAAAAAAGAATTTTTATCGGGCAAGCAAAAACTCTTCGAGCGTGATCCCTTTCTCATAGATCTCGGTTGCGGCCTCTCTGCCGACAAAACGGTAGTGCCAGGGCTCGTAGCTATACCCGGTCACGTCCTCTTTTTCTTTGGGATAGCGCAAAATAAAGCCGAATTTGTGGGCATTCTCCTTAAGCCAGCGGAAGGCGCTTGTGCCTTCAAAGGTAACGTCGAGTTCCCGCATGGTCGAGGTGATAAAATCAATGCAAAGCCCGGTCTGGTGCTCGCTGTAGCCTGCTTTTGCCGAATAGGAATCAACCACCCGGATCGCGTCGCTTCGGTTCAGTTTGGAAAGGCCTTTTTTCGTGTAATTCTCATTGATATAGTCTTCGCCAAGATAGGTTTTTGCTTCTTTGGAGATGCCGTTCATCTCGACAAGGATATAGTTTTCATACAGGTTTTTCTGGTAGGCATAGGAACGGTAGCCGCTGGTGACCATAATATCGGTCACACCGTCAGCCTTCATCTCCTCAACCATGGCAAGCACTGCTTTTGCGACCCGCTCCTCGAGGTAGACTTCCTTGTCGTAGTAGGTTTTGCCGGTATATGCGGCAAGGTTGTTTGGCGCATACCCGCTTGACATCGGGTGCTCCTTGTTGGCAAGAAAGAGGTAGCTTTCGGAAAGACTTGTGCAAAGGATGCTCTCGTCCACGTCGGTCTTGTAGGTGTAGACGACCTCCACCGGCGCGGGATCCTGTTTTTCATTCGGCGTCTCCGGCTCGGGCTGTCTTTTGCATGCCGAAAAGAGGCACAAGAGTGCCAGCAGGCAGACGGCGATTTTCAAAAATTTGTTTCGTTTCATTTCGTTTCGATCATGAAAAAATAGGGGGAGGTCGGTGAATTGACCAGTTTTACCTTGGTGGCAGAGATCTTCCAGCGCGGCAAGGTGGAGAGGTATTCCTCGATGAGTTTCCCCTCGGCGTCGCCCTCCTCGTGGCCGGGATAGACCGCCACGTTGAGGATGGCGTCCTTATCCAGAAGGTCGATGGCATCTTTGATCGCCGGCAGAGTCGTCTCGCGCAGGGTGGTGATGGATTTGTCGCCACCCGGAAGCCAGCCAAGGTTGAACATACCGGCTTTGATCGGGCCTTCGACATACTGTTTAACCCGATGGTGGGAGTCCTGAATCAGCGTATAGTTGTTGGGGCAACCCTCATTGAGCAGTCTTGCCTCGGTGGAGGCGAGCGCCTGCGCCTGAATGTCAAAGGCAAAAACCCGGCCGCTCTCTCCCACCGTTTTGGAGAGAAAAACCGTGTCGTAGCCGTTGCCCATGGTGAAATCCACCGCCGTATCTCCTGCACGCAGGTGACGGAGGATGAAATATTTGTGCAACTCCAAAAGATCGATCATAGTCTTCCCCACTTACCCTTTTTTGTGCAGGTCGCTACGCAAAAATTTGATGGCACGCTCGACGGCGTCCTTGGAATCGTACCAGGGCTCCTCTTCATAGCGATAATCAAACTTTTTGCAGAACCAGCTCACGTCGTTTTGCAGTTTATCAAGATAGGCGCTTTGTATCCCCGAGAGCATTTTTGCAAACTCGGCCTGTCCTTTTTTGCCAAGCCGTCTCTGGCCGTATTCCAGCAGTCTTTTGTAGTGCGTAAGGCAGAAATAGGGCTGTTTTGCAAAGGTTTTTTGAAATTCTTCGTCCTTGTTCCAAAGGTAGACTGCCGTGTCGATCATGTGTGCAAAGTTTTCTTCGATCCTGTGGCAGACGTAGCAAGACGCCTCGAGTTTTGCGATCCGTTTTGCCGGGCGAGTCCCCTGTCCTTCGTCGCGCAACTCTTTTTTGAGGTCTGCGAGGTGGCTTTCCAGGGTGAGCGCCATGCCAAGGCGGTTTTTGCGGACGAACATCATGTCATAGTGCGTGCGGCAAAAGCCCTCTTCGTTGGTCTTGATGCGAATGTCCGGCTCCATCATCGAAGCGCCGAGGATGAGATCCAGCTCGTCCTCCTCGAGCTTTTGGTAGAGGCGGCAGAGGGGACAGCCGCAGGCGGGGTCGCTGAGGGCTACGCCGAACGCCTCTTCGACCGGAATGGTAAAATTCATGCTCACGGTTTTTTGCCTCCCTCTTGCGTTTGCAGAAAAAGAATGGTATAATTCAGTATAGCACACAACGCCCCGGCTTGCAAGGTGCGGGCGAGACTTTTTTACAAAATTTCGGAGGCATCCATGAAGTATTCCGCAATCCTCTTTGATCTTGACGGCACGATCCACGACTCGCGGGAGAGCATTCTCGCCTCGCTTCGCCATACCCATAGAGAACTTGGCCTTGCCGTGCCGTCCGACGAAGCGCTCAACCGCTTCCTCGGCCCTCCGCTACTCGACGGCTTCATGATGAACGCAGGGCTTGACCAAAAGACGGCCGCCGAGGCCTGCCGCATCTTTCGCGCCTTTTACCGCGCGGGAGCAATGTACGACTGCACCACCTACGACGGCATGATCGACCTCCTTAAACACCTGAAGCAGGCCGGGATCCCTGCGGCGATTGCCTCTTGTAAACTCGATCCCTTTGTCAAAGAGATTGCAAAAAAACGTGGATATATGCCCTATTTTGCCGCCGCAGTCGGCGCAAGCGAGGATGGGCGTATCTCCACAAAAGCCGAAGTCATCGGGCAGGCGCTCGCAGAGTTGCATCTTACGCCCGAAAAGGTACTGATGGTCGGCGACAGAAAGGATGATATCCTCGGTGCAAAAGAGGTCGGTACTGCTTCTGCCGGCGCGCTCTGGGGCTTTTCGCTCCCCGGCGAACTGAAAGACGCCGGCGCGGACTTCCTATTTGAAACGCCAAAGGAGTTGGAAGCGTTTTTGTTTATGAAATAAGAAATGCGGAGAGAACTTTTTGGAAAAAAGTTCTCTCCGCGCCTCTTTCAAAAACCTGTATCAGATTTTTTTGACACACGCCGCGAAGTTTGGATAAATTCCCGGCGAGCGGAAAATACCCTTTCGTGTCATCCTGAGCCGCGAAGCGAGTCGAACTTTTCCGCCGTTTTTTCGAGATCCCAAGCGCCGCTATGCGTCGCTTGATCCTCCGCTTCGCTCCGGATTTCGGCAAGCTCAGGATGACACGAAAAAGCGGCGGAAAAGCGCCGCACTTTGTGCGGCGGGATCTCGAAAGGGAGGACAATCATCTTTTCCTTTTTGGTCAAAGTTTTTGAAAAGAGCGCGAGAGAAACTTTTTGTCTAAAAAGTTTCTCTCGCATTCTTTTTCATAATCTTACAAATAATTCTCCTCCGAGGTGTCCTCGTCGAGTTCGACCGAGGGGCGATCCTCGGGCTGGGAATCCCAGATATCGCCCATATGGATGGCGTCTTCCTCTTTGATGAGATCGGCCGAGGAAAGCGAGCGGTAGGCGGTGATCCGGGGTGTTGCGGCAAGGGCGGCTCCAAGGAGCATGCCGCCGATCCCGGCGAACAAAAGTCCCAGAGCGGCATCGCCGTTTTTGCGTTTTTTAACGGTATAATCGGTCAGGGCAACGGCAGAGAGTGCGGCAACCGCAACTCCTGCAATGGTCAAAGTTTTTTTATCCATGGTGCTCTCCTTCCGTGTGTCAATTATTTTGCGTTCATTTTGAGATATGCGTTGATGAATCCGTCGAGGTCGCCGTCCATGACCGCCTGAATATTGCCTGTTTCATACCCGGTGCGGGTATCCTTGACGAGCGTATAGGGCATGAACACGTAAGAACGAATCTGCGCGCCCCACTCGATGTTGGTCTTGTTGCCCTGGATCTCCTCGATGGTGTCGAGCCGCTCCTTGAGCTTGATCTCCATGAGTTTTGCTTTGAGCATGTGGAGCGCCGTCTCCTTGTTCTGGAGCTGGGAACGCTCGGTCTGACAGCCGACCACAATGCCGGTGGGCTTGTGCAGGATGCGGATGGCCGAGTCGGTCTTGTTGATGTGCTGGCCGCCGGCACCCGACGAACGGTGCGCGGTGATCTCAAGATCCTCGTCGCGGAGCACGACTTTATCCACGTCCTCGAACTCGGGCATGACTTCAATGGAAGCAAAGGAGGTTTGTCTGCGGCCTGCAGCGTCAAAGGGAGAGACGCGGACAAGCCGATGCACACCGTTCTCGCTCTTGAGGTAGCCGTAAGCGTTGAGACCTTCCACAAAGATCGTAGCGCTCTTGATGCCGGCGCCATCGCCATCCAGCCAGTCGGTCAGCTTCACAGTGAAACCGCTCTTTTCTGCCCAGCGGGTGATCATGCGGTAGAGCATTTGCGCCCAGTCCTGCGCCTCGGTGCCTCCGGCACCCGGGTGGAAGGAGACGATGGCGTTGCTCTTATCGTACTCGCCCGAAAGCAGAACCTCGATCCTGCGGTGCTCCTCCTCGGCAACGACTGCGGCAAGCTCGGCCTGTACCTCTTCGACGACCGATTCGTCGTTCTCTTCAATGCCCATTTCGCAAAGGGCGATGGCATCCTCGAGACGGGCGACGAGCTTTTCGTAGCCTGCAATTTTATCCTGCGCCTGTTTGATGACCTGCAGTTTTTTGCTGGAGGTCTCGGCGTTGTTCCAAAAATCCGGGGCCTGGGTCTGCGCCTCGAGGTCCACGAGATTTTCTTTGGTTTCTTCAATGCGCAAAGCAAGACCGAGCTCGGTAAGATCCTTTCGGAGCGCCGTCAGTTTTGCTTTTGCTTCTTCCAATGCGACGATCAAGTTCTGTTTCCTCCTTGTGCGGAACACGCTCTATGGGTATTGTATCACAAAAGGCGGCCGTCTTGCAAGCCTTTTTGCGAGATTTTCGCTTATTTATGATATTTTCCGCCGCGCCGGATCTGAAAACTGCGGTAAAGGATTTCCAGAAGCATCACCCGAAAAAGCTGGTGCGGAAAGGTCATATCCGAGACCGAAAGCGAGAGATCGGCCGCCTGTTTGACCTCCTCCGAAAGCCCATGGGAGGAACCGATGATAAAAGCCACCTCCCCGGTGCGGGCAAAGATTTCCCCAAGCTTTTCTGCAAACGCGGGGGACGTAAAGCGTTTGCCCTCCACGCAAAGGGCGATCTTATAAGCCTTTGGTGGGACTGCGGCAAGAATCTCCTTCCCTTCGGCGGAAAGCGCCGAAGCGATCTCCTTCTCGGTCGGATCCTCAGGGAGCTTGTGCTCCTTGAGTTCGATCTCGGTGAGTTTGCAGAAAGCCGAGAGGCGTTTTTTGTATTCGGCAGCGGCCTCGCGCAGGTAGGATTCCTTGAGCGAGCCGACCGCGATGAGCGTCAGTTGTACCATATCAGACCTCCAGACTCCATTCGACCGGGGTTTCGGGTTCGAGAACGAGAATGTTTGCCGCTCCGCCAACCGAGGAAAGGCAGGCTTCGTAGGCCAGCTCGGGGCGATTGTTCTCGCGGCTCAGGTGGGCAAGGAAAAGAACTTTTGCGCCGTTCTCGACCAGCTTTGCGGCAAAGGATGCGCTGTCGTCGTTGGAAAGATGCCCCGCGCGCGAGAGGATGCGGCGCTTGAGATAGTAGGGATAGGGCCCTGTTTGAAGCAGTTCGCGGTCGTGGTTGCTCTCAAGCACGACGGCGTCACAGCCGAGCAGTGTGCTTTCCACCTCCTTTGTCACAATGCCAAGGTCAGTGGCGTATCCAAAGGAAAAGGTCTTGCCGCCTACTGTCGGAATCTCAAAGCGAAAGCCCATCGAGCCCATGCTGTCGTGCGAGGTGGCAAAGGAGCGCACCGAAATGCCGCACGGAAGGGTCATCAAAAAGCCCGGCTCTTCGGGGTGCAGGCAGGGTTGGATTTTTTCCTCTTTGGCAAAGACGCACGCCGAGCGCGCCGGCAGATAGACCGGCACCGGGTGGTGCCTCAGAAAAACCGGGAGCGCCATGATGTGGTCGTTGTGCTCGTGCGTCAAAAAGAGCGCCGAGAGCAAGTCCGGGCCGACACCGACAGACTCCATATCGGTCACCAGCCGCTTTGCGCTTTTGCCGGCGTCGATGAGCAGGTTGCCAGAAGGAGTCAAGACCAAAAAGGCGTTGCCGGACGAGCCGGAATAAAGTGAAATGAGTCGAATTTGATCCATAATTCTTCAAAAAGGGGAGGCACAGCTCCCCTTGTCAGTTAAATTTTTGCGAGTCCTTCGAGACGAACCGAGAGCACCATGCAGGAACCTTTGCCGAAGACCTCTTCCATGGAAGCAGAGAAGACTTCGCTCATGCGCTCGGGAACAAAAGCCTGAATCGTTCCGGCAAAGCCGCCGCCGTGTACCCGCCAGGCGGCCTCTTCATCCGCAAGCAGGGTTTCGGCAAGGCAAAGAGCGAGCGAGAGCCCCTGCTCGGCCACGTTCTGGTTGGTGTAAACGTTTTGCAGATAGCAGAAGGAGGAGCGCCCGGATTCGAGCGTGAGTTTCAGATACTCGTCGAGTCTTCCCTCTCTCAGCGCCGCCGCCTGCTTTTCCACCCGGCGGTTTTCCGAATAAAAGTGGAGCGCGCGCAGGATCGCCCTGTCCCCGACTGTTTCGCGGAGCTCGGCGATCTTGGCCATGAAGTCGCCTTCCGGAACCTCTCTTAGCACCTCTTTACCGAAAAAGCGCGCGACCGATTTCATCTCGGCCGGAACGGCGGCGTAATCGGGAGTCAGATCGGCGTGGTTGCCGCCGGTGTTGACGATGCAGAGCTTATAGCCTTCGGCCGAAAAGTCAAAGGGGATCTTTTCGATCACCGGAGCCGCGGGATCTGCAAAATCGATGGTCACAATGCCGCCCATCGCACAAGCCACCTGGTCCATAAGACCGCAGGGCTTGCCGAAATAGGCATTCTCGGCCTTCTGCGAGAGCTTTGCAATGGTCACGGGATCGACCGCGCCGTCATTGTAGAGGTGGTTGAGAACGGTTCCGATCAAATTCTCAAAGGCCGCCGAGGAGGAAAGCCCAGAGCCCTTCGGCACATTCGAGGTCGTATAAGCGTCAAAGCCGCCGACGTTGTAGCCAAGATCCGAAAATCCGTTTGCCATGCCTGCAATGAGGCTCGACGAACGTCCGTAGAGGGCGGGATCGGGTTCGGTAAAGGAATCAAGATCCACCACGTCCTCCTCGTGTCCCTCGCTCTTGACGCGAATGCAAAGATCCTCGCGCATGGCCACAACGGCAATGACGTCAAGATTCACCGAGGCGGCGATCACGCGGCCGTGATTGTGGTCGGTGTGGTTGCCAGAAAGCTCGCTCCGGCCGGGGACCGAAAAGAGCGTCACATCCCTTGCGTCGCCATAGCGAACCGAAAACTCGGAAAGCGCCTGCTGATAACGCTCCTTCTCCGCGTCGAGATTTTCTTTTCCGTAAAGGCCGGAAAGCCGCTCGTCAAAGTCTCCGTTTTCCAGTGCCGCAGTCCATTCAGAAAGTTTCATAAACCAGTTTCAAAGCCTCCAAAGTTTTTCAGTTTATTGTAACACATTTTTGAAAAAGTTGCAAGTGTTTTCTGTTCTTTCAAAAATTGCTCGGTTTCGCCAAGAGAAAAAAATGTTGACAAATGACAAATATCATGCTATATTGTAATTGCACCTCGGTGCAAAATAAAATCACAGGAGAAAAAATCATGGCGCAACATTATGATAACCTCCCCAATGAATTTCAACCGCTATCCCCTTGGACTTATTTTTGGCTGAATGTGCTTTACAACATTCCGATCATCGGGCTCATCGTTTTGATCATCCACGCCATCGGTTCGCCAAACGTCAACAAGAAGAACTATGCTCGTTCTCATTTCTGCATCCTCGTTCTGATTGCAATCGTCGCTCTGGTCATCTTCCTGGCAACCGGTGGAATCGCAGGTCTCCAAAAGGTCTTCGAAGCGATCAAATCCTGATCCAAAAACCGATCATAAAAAACCACGTCTTGCGACGTGGTTTTTTGTTTTATTTTATCGTTTTTCCAAGTGCAAAAGCTTTCGTAAGGCCTTCTTTTTCTTTGATGTCTCCCGGATCGTTGACGCCGCCCACAAAGAGCCGATCAACAAAGGTTACGCCGTCAAAGCAATCGACCCAGCCCTGCACGCCTTTTGCCGCGCCCTCGTCGGTTTTGGGATCATTGTCGGCCGCGACCGAAAGAAGGTAGACCTCGCGGAATTTGTAGTCTCTCGAATAGAGCGAGTTGGCTCTGTCGATCATGGTTTTCATCTGCCCCGACATCGAGTAGTAGTAGATTGGGGTTGCCCAAACCACGACGTCGGCGTTGCAGATTTTATCTGTGATCTCGTTTGCGTCATCTTTGATCACGCACTTGCCGAGCTTTTGGCAGGCAAAGCAACCGCGGCAAAAGGCAATGGTTTTATCGCGCAGAGAGACGATCTCGACGTTGTTCCCCGCCTCTTTTGCGCCTGCGGCAAAGGATTCGGCCAGCGCCTCGGTGTTACCGCCCTTGCGCGGCGAAGTGTTGATGATAAGAATGTTTTTCATAGGGCTTCTCCTTTACAGACTCTCCCGGAAGACTTTTAGCACTTCGTCCCGGGTCAGGCGTTTGTAGCCGCCGTCGATCACAAAGGTTGCGTCGGCAAGGCCTTCGATCATGTCTTCTGTCACGCCGAGCTCGGAGGTGTGCAGGGCGACGCCGATCTGTTTCATCCACTTTTCCATTTTGGTAAGGCCTTCGTTTGCAATCTCGGTATCGCTCTTCCCTGCCGGGTTTACGCCCCAGACGTTGATTGCAAACTGCTTGAACTTGTGCAGTCCGTAAGGCAGGATGATCTTATAATACGGAAGCGAAACGGCCGCGAGCGTCATGCCGTGCGTTGCGTCGGTATAGGCACTGACCGCGTGACCTAACTTGTGCACCATCCAGTCGGTCTTTTTGCCGCGCGAGATCAAGGTGTTAAGCGCCCAGGTCGCCGCCCACATGATGTTGGAGCGCGCCACGTAGTCCTCGGGATTTTCGACCGCGACCAGCGAGTTGCGCACGACCGATTTCATGAGCGCCTCGGCGAGATCGTCGCTGACGTTATCGTCCTCGCCCGAAAAATACTGCTCGCAGATGTGGCAGAAGATGTCGTAGATCCCGGCAACCATCTGCCACTTGGGAAGTGACATGGTAAAGCGCGGGTTGAGGATCGAGAAGCGCGGGACTGCCTCCTCGCCGAATCCGTGACCGAGCTTTTGGTGGGTTTCCCGATTGGTAATGACCGCTCCCGCGTTCATCTCGGAGCCGGTGCCGGCCATAGTCAGAACGCAACCGACCGGAACGATTTTTTCGATCGTCTTTTCGTTGCGGAGAAAATACTTTTCCCAGGGATCCTCGTCGCAATGCACCGAGGCCGAGATCACTTTTGCGTAGTCGCAGCAGGAGCCGCCACCCACGGCAAGGAGCAGGTCGGCCTTGTGCGCTTTGGCGATTTTAACCCCTTCGCGCACCTTTTCGATCGTCGGGTTGGGCATGACCCCCGCGTCCTCGGCAACTTTTTTGCCGTTCTGTTTGAGAATCTCAATCACAGCCTCGTAAATGCCGTTTTTCTTGATCGAGCCGCCGCCGTAAATGAGCACGACGTTCTTGCCGTACTTGGGCAACTCCTCATTCAGAAATTTGAGCGAATCCTCGCCGAAATAGAGCTTGGTTGCGTTTTTGTAAGAAAAATTTCCGAGCATGGCAACCTCCTGTGTATTGTTTTATTTGACCTTTTCCGGCGTCTTTTCTTCGGCATTGACATGCTCGAAAGAAGTTTTGTCGCTGTGGGGAATCGGCTTCCAGCCGAGGTTTTTCGAAAAGAGCGCCTGAACGTCCATGAAGAGCTGGATGCCCAAAAAGAGCGGCCAGGTCAGCGCGATGCAGAGCTTTTTGAAAAAGCTGACGCCCTTGATGCGTTTGCGGTCGGCAACAAACACCACGATCGCGCCCGCAAACACGGTAATATAGGAGGTAACAAGCGAGCGCAGCCAAACGAACAACAGGCCGTTTGACAAAATCGGGTTTGTTAAGTTCCCAAAAAAGACCTGCGCAAAGGTCACGCCGGGATCGATCAGCGGCGCGATTGAGAGAAGCACGATCTGCAAAATTTGCAACACCAAGAAAAAGAGCGTGGAGGGGATCACGTTGGAGAAGATATCGTAAACCGAAAATCTGCGTTTGGTTCCCTTCCCGAACAGGCTCTTGACAAGATCCTTGATCCGGGTATAAAAGACGATGAGATGTCCCCGCGACCAGCGCACGCGCTGACGCCACATGATGCGCAGCGAGGTAGGCTGTTCATCGTAAAAGATCGCGGCGTCGCAATACTTGATGATATGTCCCTGCAAAACCTGGTCGGCCGAAAACTCCCAGTCCTCGGCCAGCGAGAAGTAGGGCCAACCGTCCTTGACGATCGACGAGTTGATGAGATATCCTGTTCCCTGCACGCGGGTGGAGCAGCCGAGAACGGTTCTGCCGCAACTCTCAAGCCGGCAACCGGTCGCAAAATACATTCCGTACAAACCGGAAATCAGGTTGGAACCGAAATTTTTGGAATTGCGGTAGGAGGTGATCACACTGTTGCCGCCGAAGTACTCAAACGCGTCGTTCATCCGGCTGACGTAATCCTTATCGAGCAGATTGTCGGCATTGAAGAGGAAAAAACCGTCAAAATTCTGTGTGCCAAAGTCGCGTTCAATGCAGGAAAAGAGATAGCGGAACGCATATCCCATGGTTCTTTCATCCGGATTGTCGTAGCGGTAAACCGTAGCGCCGAGACTGCGCGCGACCTCTTCGGTCCTGTCGGTGCAGTTGTGAGCGATCACAAAAATTTCCAGCTTGTCTTGCGGGTAATTGTTCTTTTGAATGCTCTCAATAAGCCCGGCTACGACCGCCTCTTCATTGCGCGCCGGAATGATCATGCCGTAGCGATTTTTCTTTTCGGTCACGGGATAGGTTTTACGCGCAAAAAGCCCAACGATGGCAAACACAATAAAATGCGCCATCACAAGGCCGAAAAGCGTAAACAGAATACTCATGATCAAAGATACAATGTCAAAATAACCCATTTTGTCTGCCCTTTTTTGATTGATTTATCTCAGCTCGGGAAAGGTTTTTTGCAATTTTTCCCACAATACATCGGCCGCCTGCTCGGAGCCGAAATGGGGGTGGTAATTCTCTGCGGCCTTGCGGTAGGGCTCCAAGATCGCGGGATCGTCGGAAAATCTTTCAATGAAGCGAACCACCTTTTTCGGTGAGAACTCCTTGATTGCACAACCTACCGTATTGATATAGTGATCGGCAATGTTGTGCTCGATCGTGGTAGTGCAGTTCGTAATGATGGAAGGCACGCCAAAGAAAGTAGCCTCGGCAACCATGTTTCCGCTTTTGCCGCAAAAAAGATCGGAAGCCGCCTCAAGTTCAAGAATGTTCTCGGCAAACTGTTTTGGAAGGAAAGTCACTTCGTCGGTCGGCGTCAGTTCCCGGAACTGCCGGTAGAGCTTTTCGTTTTTGCCGCAGATCGAGATCACGGTCAGAGGCCGGTGCTCTTTGATCAGCAGCTTGGTGATGGCGGTGATCTTCCCGATCCCGTAGCCGCCCTCGACCAGCACCACTGTAAAGTTGTCCTCCGGGATGCCGAGCTTTTTGCGAAGTTCTTTTTTGTCCCGGCAAACGTCAAAAGCTTCGTTGCGGATCAAAAACGGAACATATTTGAGATTGTGAATGTTGTACTTGCGCTTTCTGAGCGCTTTTTCGTAGCCGTATGGCATGCTGATCATATTCAGGTCACAACGGTACTTGAACAGCTTATTCATGCGCGCGTCCGGGCAGTACATGACGGTCAGCGGTTTCTTCTTACAATGCTCCGCATAGTAGTTGGTTGCCCAGTGCGTGCTGAAAACGGCGTCGGGCGCAAGCTCATCCATGTGTTTGATCCCGGCACGGTAAGCGCGCGGCGCGATCATGCGGATGGAAAAGAGCGAAGACAAGTGCGAGCCGCCAATTTCTCCTAAAATGTTGACAATGTACCCGATCACGGGATTGGCGTTATACAGGCGAACCTGACCGGCCATCATCTGCTCAAAGCGAACCAGGCTCTTCACGCCGCTGTCGGCATAAAAGTTCGGAGCGATCACCTCGACCCGGTCGCCGTATTTCTTTTGGAAAGTCTCTACGATCGACCGCATCGGCATGATATGCCCGAATCCGGATTCAACGTACGGAAACAGCACTCTGATTTTTTTCACGATTCTGCTTCTCCTTCGGTGTATTTTACCGCAGTATCATAAACGTATAAAATCACAATTATATTGTAACAGAACCCAATGCAATTGTCAAGAGCAAAGTGGGTTTCGGAACAGCCGTAAAAAAACGAGCAACTTTTTGAGTTGCTCGTTTTTTATATTCAAATTTTCCACTCGCTCTTCCAGCGAATGACCGGCTTCTCGCCTTCCCACTCGATGGGGAGCCAGACGTATTGCGAAATCGAGGTGTTCTCCTCGTGCTTCTCCTCCTTGCCCGACATCGGCGTGACCTCTCTTGGCTCCCGATTGGGCTTGTAATCGGCAAAGACCTCGTCCATGTGGGCGATGAAGGCCTTGGTTTTGCGGCGGTCGCAGGCGCGCGGCATCCAGCGGTCGGCGCAGGCGATATATTGGTCGGTTTCGGGAAGTCTCAGCACGCTCGTGAACTGCGCGTCAAAGCTCGTGCCGTCCTTGTCGTCAATGCAGGGGTCACCGAGGTCGCGATATTCCCCGTGCGGGTTCTCGAACACGCAGACCTGCGAAGGGTTCGGATAGTATCCACCCGTACCCGAAGTGATGAGATAGCGTTTGCCGTCCTTTTCAAAATAGGTCGGCGCCTCCCGCGTAAAAGGCGGGCGTAGATTGGGGTAATGCACGCTGTATTCGTTTGTCACCGCCGTGTAGTCGTCGGTCAAGGTCGCGCAGATCATCTCAAAGTGCGGACGCTCAAACCAGATGTAGGCCTTGCCGTCCGGATCGGCGTGCAAACAGAAGTCGCCGCAGCTCATTTTTAAGGGCTTGTAAAGCAGTTTATCGACTGTATAGGGCCCGCCGAACTCGTCGGCAGTCAGAATGCACATCGACTGGTTGTGACCGCTCAGCATGATCTTAAGCCAGGCAACGTACTTCCCTGTTTTTTTGCAATAGAGAATGTGCGGGCGATCCATGCAGTAGGTCGGATGCAACGGAGAGGTCAGATCATCCGGCGTGGGCGGGATAAGAAGCCCTCTGTCCTCCCAGTTGTAAAGATCCTTTGAGGTATAATACCGCACGCCCCAATGCCAGATCGTACCCTTGCCGTCGGTCTTTTCCTTGTTCTCACCGTACCAGACGTATTGTTCGTTCTTTTCGTCGTAAAAAACCGAAAACCCGTGCGCCTGAATGTGCTTGCCGTTGGTATCCAGCCACTCTTTGCCGGGACGGATGCTGTTATACATACCCTTCTCCTTTTGGAAAATGATTTCTGCTCCTATTGTACTGGATTTCCATGAAAATTGCAAGGAAAATGGAAAAAAATTTTGGGAAGAAAAAGCGTTTTTCGGTTTTTACCGGCAAAAAGGCTCTTCCTTTTTGTCGAAAAGATTTTCCCGAAAAGGGCTTGACAAATACCCCCTTGTGTGATAGAATGAGCAGTGCGAACCGAAAAAGAGAGGTTTCTTCGGCTTTGCCGGTGTGGCGGAACTGGCAGACGCCCGAGACTTAAAATCTCGTGATACTTTGTATCGTACCGGTTCGATCCCGGTCACCGGCACCATTCCCCTATCGCGGGGTAGAGAGGCTTGTAGCTCGTTGGGATTTGTGCCCCCTGCGCCGCCGGTGGCGGAGTAAGCAGGGAAACAAATTCCGTAGCGGTCGAAACTAACAAGCGCGCAAGCGCGTAGATCGTTTCGGGCACCGCAAGGTGGCGCAAAGCGATAACCCGGAGGTCACGACCTCTTTCGCCAATTACAATTTCATATCATTCTATATCGCGGGGTAGAGCAGTCTGGTAGCTCGTCGGGCTCATAACCCGGAGGTCATGTGGTTCAAATCCCATCCCCGCAACCAAAAAGCCAAGGCAGTCCGTTGGACTGCCTTGGCTTTTTGAATGCAGGAATGATCTGTATTGCATGGCCGACGGGTTA
>JAFSSP010000025.1 GCA_017450945.1 Clostridia bacterium
CTGTCTGTCTGTCTGTCTATCTGTCAGAGATTATCACACGTTCCACGAAACTTGTCAACCCCTTTTTTGCATAAAATCCTATTTTACTTATATATTCTAACAAAAAAACAACCTTTTGTCAAGTATTGTAGATGTAAAATTTCTATATAAAACTTGTGGCTTCAAAGAATTGATCCATTGAATGATATCGACTAAATAGGAAAAAGCAGGAGCGTTAAGATGCAAAAACATGAGGGGGAAGATGCAAAAACAGGGGGGGAAGATGCAAAAACAGGGCGTTGATTTCGAGATGATCTCAAAACCAACGCCCTGCTTTGCCCGTTTGAAAGCGCAATTTCTATTGAATTTTTGTTTTTTGAAAAATCCCTATGGAACCTACGCTTTGCTCCCCTTTTTTCTCTTTTTGCTTGCAAAAACCGAAAAATCATGCTACAATGAAAAAAGATTACAAGAAAGGATCCCCTCATGAAAATTCTCTATTTTGATATGGAGTTTGCCAACGGACAGGTCCCCGGATCGATCTACTCGATGGGGTATCTCATGACCGACGAGGACTTTCATATCCTCGTTCCGCAGACCGATCTTCTCATCAACCCGGATTGCGCATGGAACGAGTACGTGGAACATAAAATCCTCGCCTATCCGAAGGAGACCGTGGAGGCCTCGCCGACCTTCCCCGACGCCTACGAAAAGATCAGAGCCCTCTTTGACGAGGTCGAGATCGCCGTGGGCTTTGCCGCCGGGAACGATACGCGCGAGCTTCGCCGCGACTGCGACCGCTACGGACTGCCAAAGATCCAGTTTCCCTATCTCGATCTCGAACCGCTCTGCAAGTCGGACAACCTCCACAGAGGTGCGCACGGGCTTGCCGGGTATGTCAAAGCCTACTGCGGCTTTGACCCGGAAAACCAGCACCGCAGCGACGGAGACGCCTACGCGACCATGTGCTTGTTCCAAGCGCTCTGCCAATCGAAACACGCAACTCCGGATATGATGGTCGCCGCCTACCCCGAATGTTGCGGAGAGGCAATTCCGGTGCAGAGAGAAAAGAAAAAAAGAACAAGTCCCAAGAGCTTCCACCGCCGCCGCAGACGCCCGCGCACAGGAAAAAACAAGAATCCGGCATAAATTTTCCCGTTTTTTGAAAAAAACTCTTGCAAAACAGAAAGAAGTATGCTATAATACCTGCGTTGCGCCCAAAAAGCGCAAGATATTTAGGGTGGTCCGCTGCATTGCTCGCATGAACACCCGGTGACTGGGAGGACTCAAAAATGAATTTGATTGAGGCTTTTACAAACGAGCAACTGAAGACCGAAGTTCCTTCGATCAAGATCGGCGACACCGTTCGTGTCTACAACAAGATCAAGGAAGGCAACCGCGAAAGAACGCAGTTGTTTGAAGGCACCGTCATCGCAAAGCATGACGGCGGCATTTCCGCCACCTTTACCGTGAGAAAAATCTCCTACGGCGTCGGTGTGGAAAAGACCTTCCCGCTCCACTCCCCCAATGTGGAAAAAGTGGAGACCATCCGTTCCGGTAAGGTCAGACGGGCAAGACTCTACTATCTGCGCGACCGTGTGGGCAAAGCCTCCAAGGTCAAAGAGCAGATCTGACACAGAGCCAAAAAAGAAAAAAGGACGCGCGAGAGAACTCGCGCGTCCTTTTTTGCCGTCCGTCTCCTTGACAAATATATAGAAATATGCTATACTATTATGAAGTTTTTGGAAAATCCGAAAGGAATTTTTACTATGAAATGGACATCGCTCAACGAACTGAGAGAAAAATACCTCTCTTTCTTTGAATCCAAAGGACACCTGCGCCTTCCCTCTTATCCTCTGGTGCCGATCAACGACCCCTCGCTGCTGCTCATCAACTCGGGCATGGCGCCGATGAAGAAGTTCTTCACCGGTGAAGAGGAGCCGCCTCGTCACAGAGTCACCACCTGCCAAAAGTGCATCCGCACACCCGACCTGGAGCGCGTGGGACACACGGCGCGTCACGGCACCTTTTTTGAGATGCTCGGCAACTTTTCCTTTGGCGACTATTTCAAAGAAGAGGCCATTCCGTGGGCTTGGGAATTTTTGACCAAGACGCTCGAAATTCCGGAAAATCTCCTTTGGCCGTCCATCTATCAAGACGACGAGGAAGCCTACCATATCTGGGCGGACAAGGTCGGCGTCAACCCGGCTCATATTGTGCGCCTCGGCAAAGAGGACAACTTCTGGGAGCACGGCACCGGCCCCTGCGGCCCCTGCTCCGAGATCTATTTTGACCGCGGCGAAAAGTACGGCTGCGGCAAACCCGATTGCAAACCCGGTTGCGACTGCGACCGCTACATGGAGATCTGGAACAACGTCTTCTCGCAGTTCAACAACATGGGCGACGGCACCTATACCGAGCTCGCGCAAAAGAACATCGACACCGGTATGGGACTCGAGCGTCTCGCCTGCGTCATGCAGGGCGTGGACAACATGTTCGAGGTCGATTCGATCCGCAAAATTCTCGACGAGGTCTGCAAGATCGCAGGCAAAACTTACGGCAAAGATGCCGAAAACGATATTTCCATCCGCGTGGTAACCGACCACATCCGCTCGGCCATGTTCATGATCTCGGACGGCGTCATTCCCTCCAACGAGGGCCGCGGCTACGTCCTGCGCCGCATTTTGCGCAGAGCTTGCCGCCACGGAAAACTGCTTGGCATCAACCGTTCCTTCCTGCCCGAGCTTTGCGTTGTCGCCATCGGTGAATCCAAGGGCGCCTACCCCGAGCTTGCCGAAAAGCAGGCCTATATCTTAAAAGTCATCGCCATGGAAGAGGAGCGCTTTGACGCGACCATCGACCAGGGACTTTCGATTCTGAACGGCCTTATGGACGACGCCAAAAAGAGCGGCAAAACCACTCTTTCGGGCGAGGACGTCTTCAAACTTTACGACACCTTCGGCTTCCCGATTGATCTGACAAGAGAGATCGCCGAAGAAGCAGGCCTTGGCCTTGACGAAGAGACCTTCAAAACGCTCATGAACGCGCAAAAGGTGCGCGCACGCGAGGCAAGAGCCAACATCAGCGGCTGGTCGAACGCCTCCAAGACGCTTCTGGCCGGGCTTGCAAAAACCAACTTTACCGGCTATGAATCCACCAAGGGCGAAGGCAAAGTCCTTGCCATTCTGACCGACGACGAATCGGTGGAAGAGCTCTCCGAGGGCGAATGCTCGATCATTCTCGACGCCACCTCCTTCTACGGCGAGGGCGGCGGTCAGGTTGGCGACACCGGTACTTTGGAGAACGACAAGGCCGCTCTGACGGTCCTCGACACCAAAAAGACCGACGGCGTGTATATCCACGTCTGCCGCGTCGAGCACGGCGTGATCAAGGTGGGTGACACCGTTAAGACGCTTGTGGACGAGCACCGCAGAGCCGCCATCATGCGCAACCACTCGGCTTGCCACCTCTTACAGAGCGCGCTCAGACGAGTGCTCGGCGACCACGTCGAGCAGGCAGGTTCCTACGTCTCTGACAGCGTTTGCCGCTTTGACTTCACACACTTCTCGGCGCTCTCTGCCGAGGAACTGGAAAAAGTCGAAGCGCTCGTCAACGAAGATATTTTTGCGGCGGGAGCAGGTTCTATGACTCCCATGCCGATCGAAGAAGCCAAAAAGCTCGGTGCACTTGCCCTCTTTGGCGAAAAGTACGGCAAGATCGTCCGCGTCGTCCGCATGGGCGATCATTCGGTCGAGTTCTGCGGCGGCACGCACGTCGACAACACCGCAAAAATCGGCATGTTCAAGATCCTTTCCGAATCCTCGGTCGCGGCCGGCGTTCGTCGTATTGAAGCCGTCACCGGCGAGGGAGTACTGAGACTGCTTGCCGAAAAGAATGCGCTTCTTACCGACACCGCAAAAGAGCTCAAAGCGCAAAAAGCCGCAGATCTGCCGCGCAAGGCCGCACAAGTGCTTGCCGACCTCTCTGCCGCACGCAAGGAGATCGATACGCTTAACGCAAAATTGGCGGCTTCCGGTCTGGATGCGCTCATCGCGTCTGCGATTCCCGTAAAGAATATTCGCCTCGTCGCCTCCAAGCTCTCGGGTACCGGCATGGATGCCGCAAGAAGCCTTGCCGACGAAATCAAGGCCAGATACGACGACCTCGTGGCAGTGCTTGCCGTTGAGGGTGAGGATAAAGTCACTTTCCTTGCAGTCGCAGGCAAAGACGCAGTCGCTTCGGGCGCGCACGCAGGCAAGCTCGTGGGAGAGGTCGCGGCTGTGACCGGCGGCAAAGGCGGCGGCCGTCCCGACAACGCCATGGCCGGCGGCAAAGAGATCGCCAAAACCGCAGAGGCGCTCGCAAAGGCCGAGGAAATCCTCGCCGCACAACTGAAATAAGGAGAACCGATATGTTATTCTTCTTCGTCCGCCACGGGCACCCGATCTACAAACCCGATTCGCTGACCGAGCTGGGGCATGAGCAGGCCGAGGCGCTTGCTCCCCGCTTTGCTCTGCACGGGTTGGATCGCATCTACGCCTCGTCGCACAACCGCACCATCCAGACGGCTGAGCCGACCGCTCGCGCGCTCGGAAAAGAGATCATTCCGCTCGATTGGTGCATGGAGGAGCTTGCAACCAAGGAGTTTATGCACCTGCGCCCGGGCCCCGACCGGATGCATCACTACTGGTGCTTCCAGCTCGACGATTACGTGGAGCTCTTCCACAGCCCGGAAGTCCGCGCCATGGGACAAAACTGGTGGAAACACCCGGCTTTTGCAAACGAGACCTTCCACGATGGGCTGGAGCGCATCCGCAAGGAATCCGACGCCTTTTTTGAGAGCCTCGGATATAAGCACGACGTCGAGAATGCCCGCTATATCCCGATTGCCCCCACCGAGGAGCGCATCGCCCTCTTCGCCCACCAAGGCTTCGGGCTTGCCTTTCTCTCGGTCGTCATGGATATTCCCTACCCCATCTTTAGCACCGAGTTCGATTTTGGATATACCGGTGTCACCGCGATCCACTTCAAAGTCTACGGGGACGGTATGGTCTATCCCAAAATCCTCCAGCTCTCCAACGACTCGCACCTCTATCACGCAGGCATGTCCACCTCCTACCAAAACGGATTGCCGATATAAGAAAAAGAAAAAAATATGTGGGAAGAACTTTTTGCAAAAAGTTCTTCCCGCTTTTTTGATGAAAGGATTCGCGGGAACCCTTTTTTTGAAAAAAAGTGGTTCCCGCACCCTCCGAAAAAACTGGAACAAAATATTTTTGCGTTCGCCATAACCCCTACAAATGATACTCAACCCTTTGGTTTGCCGACTTTTTGCTTCTTTAGTTCAACGTAAACTGCGTTTCACTTTTTTCTGCAGATAGAATCTCGGTAAAAACACGAGTTGTGTTTTTTTGCTTATACTTAATTCTTTATACCAGAAAAAGTACTTAATTCTGCAAAAAAACGGAAGTGGATAATATAATTTTACATTTTCTTTATATAAACCGATGAAATTCGAATTTAATATGCAGAGATTATAAGTCAAACATGCATCAATAACTCTGGATTTTAAAATAACATTTTTGCATTTTGGGATCAGTAAAACAAGTTTATGGCATCCCTTAATAGTATCTAAGAATTGCTTTAAGCGTGCCGATTCGCTGGTTTTCAATTTTTCCATTATTGATCCATTTGATTTTCTATAATAATACAGATAAGAATCTATTCTTCTTATGCTTTGACAAAAAACTCCAACTTGTAACCAAAAAAGCGTATCTTCGCCATAGGTTATCTCTTCGTCAAATTGAATATCTGCATTACCTATTCGTTCTCTTTTGACAATATTCCCAAAAGTGTACGGGGAAGGGATAGCATCTGCACTGTCGCTAATATTGCAAAATCCATTATATTGTTGAGTACAATCTGTAGCAACACCAATTGTATATAAATCAAACCCTGTTTTCAGAGCGCTCATCAAGTCTGCCAAGACATTGGGAAAAATGTAATCATCGGCATCTACAAACCAAATATACTGTCCGGTAGAGTTACGAATTCCAACGTTTCGAGCGACAGAAGCGCCTCTATTTTCTTGTCTTATAATCTTTAGATTATTATATTTAGAATATTGTTGCAAAATATTATAAGAAGAATCTGTACTTCCGTCATCAATACAAACGATTTCAAAACTATCTAATTGAACATTTTGCTTTTCAAAGATGTTGTCAAGGCAATCAGATAAATAATGTTCTTTATTAAAAACCGGGATGATGATACTCAACAATACCATATTAATCTCCTTAAATGACAAAATTGGGCAAATAGCTTTTCGTTTTTGGATCATAAAGATTCCCAAACGTTTTGTATTCCATATATTTGAGCATATAAATGCCGGAAAAATCTCTTTTCGGCTTTTCAAAGTCACGATCAAAGAAAGTCAGATCAATCTCCTCCGGCTTGGAAAAAACGCAAATGCTGTTTTTGCTGTAGTACGGTTCTTCCTTGGTGATTTCGCTGTTGGTAAGCAGTTTTTTGCCGTAAGCCATCGCTTGTGCCAATCGATTGGTGCAGGACGCCCTTCCCTCCGGCAAAATAACGATCTCCAATATTGCTTTTGTCTTATGGATATATGGCAACGTCCAAGCGTAAGCAAGATATCTGTTAAAATAAAATTTTGAGTTTTTATACGCTAAACAAATTTCTTCTGCATAATCAGCCTGAATTTCGAGACATTTGCACAAACGTTGAAAATACTCTTTTCTGATTGATGCATCCCCAACTGGAACAAAAAAGATACATTTTTTTCCTTGATCCGAAAGCCACCGAAACGTGTCGAGAATAAGATCGTATCGAGCCCACCCCGCGGCTCCGGCATAAAACACGTCGGAATCTTCGCCATCCCCTTGCGGCTCGACAATACCGGATTCGCTAACCGGACCGTAATATTCCAATCCATGTTCAATTTCATCGTATCGATTAAAAGTAAGAATAATATCGAATTTATTTCTGTATTCCGATAAAAATTTTATGGTATCTTTTCTTTGCATCGCATCGTACAAATGGATACCGAGTTTACAATTTTTAAAATCTTCTCTGAGATAATCTAAAAAATCCAAAAAAGCCGTCTGCTCGCCATATAATTCATATCCGTTGGAAAATATAAACATATACTCGGCAGCGTCTTTTTTCTTCAAAAAATGATATCCGAATACTTTCCAGTAGATCATTCTTTTGATGAATCTGCTTTTTGCAAGCTTCATGCACTTTTTTGATAACAAAATATCATTGATCCTGCTTCTATGGCGATTTCCATAGGAACAATACTCATAGTCCGGATCCGCAAAAATATCAGAAAAAGAATTTCTTGTTATTCCAGATTCCGGACCGAAAAAAATCTTTTTTCTACAATCATCCATTTTCCAAGCTTTCCTTCTTCACCTTTTTTTCTATTTTATCTCAAAATGAGATATTTGTCAATATCTCATTTTGAGATTCGTATAATAAAAGTGAAAACTTTTACGATACGGGAGGGACAAGGTATGCGCCTGAAGGATTTGCGGGAAGATGCAGATTTGCCCCAGCGCGAGCTGGCGGAATTCCTCCACATCCGGCAAAACACCTACTCGCAATACGAAAGCGGCGCTCGTCAAATTCCCCTTCCCATGCTCGTTCGTCTATCCGAATACTTTTCCACCTCGGTGGATTATTTGTTGGGTCTGACCGACGTCAAAGACCCCTATCCAAGAAAAACGAGCAGGCTCGAATAAACCTGCTCGTTTTTCTTGATCGTTCGTTTTTTTAGAAGGGGCGCGGGGGAACCACTTTTTTTCAAAAAAAGGGTTCCCCCGCCTGTTCTTTTTCTTATTCTCTTTTATTTCACAAACTTGTACCGATCCACGCAGTCGGCGGGGTCATAGAAGATTTTATCGCTCTCGAGGAGCTTTACTTTGCCGTTGTGGGCCGAGAGGATGCTGATCGAGCAGTTGTAGGGGATATGCCCCTGCCAGAAGTCGCTCGGATCCGGGTACAGGAAATTGAGCATGGCGCGCAGGGCGCAGCCGTGGGTGGAGACGAGCACGCGCTCGTATTTTTCCTCTTTTACAAGCTCCCAAAGGAATTCCTGCGTGCGGGCGATCACGTCCCGGATCGACTCTCCGCCGGGATACTGGGGCGCTGTCAGCGGGTTGCCGAACAGGGCGTTTCTGGCCTCTTCGCTGAGCGCCGCCTCGTCGGGGTGGCCGGGTCTAAAGCACTTCCCCTCCCACTCTCCGGCAAAGACCTCTTTGAGTCGGTCGTCAAAGAGAAGCGGCGTCTCTGTGTTTCCGCTCTCTTTGAGCAAAAGTTCGGCAGTCTCTTTGGCGCGCAAGAGCGGGCTTGTGATGGCGGCGTCAAAGTGGATTCCCTTCATCGCACGGCCGGTGTCAATGGCGAGCTTGCGGCCAAAGTCGTTGAGCGGCAGATCCAGCCAGCCCTGCATGATTCCCTCTTTGTTTCCGTCGGTTTCGCCGTGGCGGATCACGTAAATTTCCATGGTGTACTCCGTTCTTTCGGTATTCTGCTTTCAGTATAACACAACCCGGCGAAAAAGTAAAGAAAAAGCACTTGTATATTCCGAAAATTTATGCTACAATAGAGACGAAAAATGAAAACTGGAGGATCCTATGCAAAGCATTTACGATTCCGCAAAAGAAAGATACCGGGCGATCGGGGTTGACACCGACGCCGCCATTGAAAAGCTGTTAAACATTCACATCTCCATGCACGTCTGGCAGGGTGACGACGTCAAAGGCTTTGAGAACGCCGGGGCGCTGACCGGCGGCATTCAGACGACCGGCAACTATCCGGGAGCCGCTCGCACGCCCGAAGAACTCATGGCAGACCTTGACAAGGCCTTCTCGCTGATTCCCGGCAAGCACAAGATCAACGTCCACGCCTGCTACGGCATTTTCCCGGACGGCAAGATCGCCGACCGTGACGCACTGACCCCTGCGCATTTTGCCCCCTGGGTGGACTACGCCAAAAAGCGCGGCATTGGCATTGACTTTAACCCGACCTTCTTCTCGCATCCGCTTGCCGAGCACGGAACGCTGACCAACCCGAACGAAGAGATTCGCGCCTTCTGGATCCGTCATGGCATCGCCTGCATCCGCATTTCGGAATACTTTGCAAAAGAGACCGGATTCCCCTGCGTGATGAACATCTGGATTCCCGACGGCATGAAGGACATTCCCGCCGACCGTCTTGGGCCGAGAATGAGATATATGGATTCGCTTGACCAGATCCTTGGCTGCGGCTATGACAAAAAGCTCGTCTACGTCACACTCGAATCCAAAGTGTTCGGCATTGGACTGGAGTCCTACACGGCAGGCTCGGGCGAGTTTGCGCTCTCCTACGCCATGACGAGAAAGATCGTTCCGCTCATGGACAACGGCCACTATCACCCGACCGAGGTGGTTTCGGATAAGATCCCGGCGCTCCTCTGCTTCAACGACAAGATTGCTCTGCACGTCACTCGCCCGGTTCGCTGGGACTCTGACCACGTAGTCCGCTACGACGACGAGACACAGGAGATGATGAAAGAGATCGTCCGCTGTGACGCGCTCGACCGCGTTGTGATCGCCACCGACTACTTTGACGCTTCGATCAACCGCATTGCGGCCTGGGTCGTGGGCATGCGCTCGGTACAAAAGGCGCTTCTCGGCGCGCTTCTGCTCCCGAATAAGGAGCTGAAAGCCCTGCAGGATGCCGGCAACTTCACCGAGCTCATGGTTCGCCAGGAAGAGTGCAAACTCCTGCCGATGGGCGACGTTTGGGCCGAGTTCTGCAAGAGAGCCGGAACACCCGGCGACGGCGTTTGGTTTGAGGAAGTCAAACAATACGAAAAAGAAGTTCTCGCAAAACGATAAATCCTTGCAAAAGGTGCAAAAAAGGCAAAGGAACATCCTTTGCCTTTTTCTTTTGCGATAATGCTTTGCGATTCTATTTGATATCTTTTTTGCAAAAAACGGTCAGCCCAAAGAGGGTGATCAGCATCCCGACAACCGCATAAGAGAGGATGCCGAGCCAAAAGGAGCCGGCATCGAATGTTCCGCTTGCAAGAAAAGTGCTGTTGGTGTAGGTCGGGATCAGGCAGAACCATTTGTTCGTAAGCGTCAGATCCGCCGTGTGAAGGATTGAGGTGATGAGGCTAAGTCCCATGCCGACAATTGTGCTGATGATGACGGCCGGTGCGCTTGTTTGGATCGAGAGCGTGATCGCGGTCGAGACGGCCGCCGAGAAAACAAAGGTCACAAGGCCGGTCACAAAGAAATAGACCAGGCGAACGAATTCCTCGGCGTTGATGGGAACGCCGTAGCCATACACCAGGCAGATACACCCCATAAACAGCAACACGTTAACAAGAATCAAAGCTCCGCTGACGATCGAGGCCGTGATCAGATGAGAGAAATAGATCTCTTTGCGACTGCGCCCGGCAATGATTTTGTTGCGGAGCGTTCCGTTTGAAACGTCCATGGCGATAAAAAGCGTGATGAAAATGGGCAGGATGAGCCCCATGTTACTCGACATGACGAAAGATTCGCTGAGCAATGCCCGCCCAGTCATTCCAAGTCCCGACATACCGGTCAGGCCTGCGCTTGCCACAAGGATTTTGTCGAGCGCGAGATACATAAGCGTCATAAAAACCGGGAAGGCAAGCGAAATGATCGCCACAATGAGGAAGAGCTTGCTTTTGAGAATGCGGAAAAGATCCGCTTTGATCAGTTTACCCATGGCGTCTCCTCAGCTGTTCAATATAATACTCTTCGACCGATTCTTCTTTGACGTTGATCGAAGAAATGCGAACCTTCTTTTCCACAAGGATCGCCAGGATCTCGTTGACGTCGCGCTCGCCGTAAACCGTGATCGCCTTCCCCGCGCATTCGCTCCCCGCAAAGACCGGGTAGGAAGCCAGCGCCTCTTGCGCGGCTTTGGCCTCTTCCTCTTCTGCAAAGGTCAAAATGATCCGCGCCCGCGATTTTTCGTGAAGCTCGCCCATCGAAAGCTCCTCCACCAGCTCCCCGCCCGAAATAAAGCCGATCTTGTTGCAGATCTTATCGAGCTCGGAGAGGATGTGGCTGGAGATAAGGAAGGTAACCCCTTTTTTGTTGAGGCGCAGGATCGCTTCGCGGATCTCCACAAAACCCTGGGGATCAAGCCCGTTCATCGGCTCGTCGAGCAGGATGAACTCGGGATCCTCGATCATCACCGAGGCAAGCCCCATGCGCTGACGCATTCCGAGCGAAAAGTTTTTGATTTTTCGTTTGGCGATCTCGGCAGGATTAAGGCCCACGTCGCAAAGCAGGCTCTCCAGCTCGGCATCGGTTTTTTGGATGCCGCAGATATAGCACTGGTATCTGAGGTTTTCGAGCGCCGTCATCGACCGATTGAGCGAGACGTTTTCGACAATGCCTGCCATGCGGTGCTTTTTCAGTGCCTTGTTTCTCTCTTCGCCGAAGAGATAAAAGCTTCCTTCGGTTGGTGCGGCAAGGCCGGTGACAAGGCGGATGATCGTTGTTTTGCCTGCACCGTTCTCGCCTACAAAGCCGTAGATATCCCCGCGCTCGATGTGCATATTGACTTTTTTGACCGCGTAAACCGTCTTATATTTTTTGGAAAGATCGACGGTTTGTAAAATCAGGTTCTCCATAGAACTCCTGTCTTTTTATTTGAGAAATTTGTACTCGGTTTTGGGGCGATAGTATTCAAAGATCACAACGTCGTAATCCTTCTCGGTCACATCACTATGGCTCGTCCAGGCAACAGGCACGGCTCCAAAAAATTCGGCAAGGCGAACACCGAAGGTCTTTTTGCCAATCCGATAGGCGATGAAGTTTGGCCGAGCGAGGAAGTTAAAGAGCGTCGTGCCGAGAATGAAACTGACGAGCGGCGACTTCCCGACTTCACGGTAAAACTTTGGCGGCTGGGAAAGCTGCCCACGGAAAATGTCTCTTGCGTGAAGACGGAGCCAGGCAACGATGAAGGGGTCAAAGCTCTCAATGCAGGTTTTGCCCGAATAAGCGCGCAAAGCCGCAAGCGTCTTTTCGCAAAGCTCTTTGTTGCGCCGACCGGTTTTGAGCTCGACAATGATTGGCGTTTTGCCCGCGATGGTTGCAAGCACCTCGTCAAAGAGCGGGATTTTCTCTTCTGTGCCGCAAAGCGAAAGCGTCCGAAGTTCGTCAAAATCCACTTCATCCACGCGCCGCCCATCGCCGCAAACACGCGACAGATCGTCGTCGTGGAAAACCACGACTCTGCCGTCACGCGAGAGCTGCACGTCAAGCTCCACGCCATAGCCGTTTTCCACTGCACGCGAAAATGCTAAGAGCGAGTTTTCTGGAATGCTCTGATCTTTTTCGTGCAGTCCTCTATGGGCAATATTTTTGCCGTAAAACGCGGCTTTTTTCTTTTTAGACGGAATTCCCGGAGCAAAGCAGAAAAGCGGCAAAAGAATTAGGAGCGATGCGACGACGATGAGTGCGATGAGCCAGCCCTGCATCAGTCGTCTCCCCCAACCGCTTCGAGTCCGTGCGCGTTGGTCACTTTATTGGCTTTGATGTTTTTGACAAGCAATGTGAAAACCGCGCAGCTGCAAACGAGGAGAATGGTGCAGTAGATCGGAAGCACGCCCCACTTGCCGCTGGCGTTAAAGACAAAGCCGAGCAGCACAGGTGTGACCGTTTGCGCCGACATGCTGGCGGCGTAGTAGTAACCGGTGAATTTGCCAATCTTTTTGCTTGAGCAAAGCTCAACGACCATCGGGAAGGAGCAGTTGTGCACGAGCGCCATGCCGAATCCCTTGAGCACCCAGACGCCAAAGAGAAGCGCCGGGAAGGTAAATTCACCATGGGTAGCTTTCGCCGCAACCTCACCGGTCGGCCCGACAAAGCACATGACAAGAAGCGCTGCAATTGTAATTCCCAGACCGGTCGAGATCGTCCATTTTCTGCCGATCTTGTCGGCAATAATCCCGGCAACCGCAAAGCCGGCTACGCTCGCCACACCGCCGAGGATCGTGAGCAGCATCGTCGAGCTGGAAGAAGAATTGAGGTGATAGATCACATAGTTGCCGATATAGGTGCCAATCGCGTTGTCGGCCATGAACCAAAGGAACTCGGCTCCGAGGATCGCAAGGAGCATCCGCCGGTTGGCTTTGGACATGGGCGCGTCGTCATCCACAGGATTCTCGATGGCGGCAAGCTCTTCGCCTTTTGCCATATCCTCTTTCAGCTCTTCGGCGAGCTTGTTCTCACGGATGGTAAAGAAGAGTATGAGCGCCGAGATGACCATGAGAACCGATGCGACAACAAAGGGAATCTCGATGATCCAGAGCTTTCTGGCTTCATCCTCGGCATTGATATACTTGGAGAGCACAAGGAAAAGCCCCAGCACGGTCGCAAACGCGCCGCCAAAGTAGCCCATGATGTTGATAAGACCGTTCGCCTTGGCGCGCAGAGGCTTCGGCGTGATATCCGGCATGAGAGACACCGCCGGGTTGCGGTAGATCATCATGAAGATGAGGACGATCGCCATCATGGCGATCATGCCGCCGATCTTGTTGTAGTGGAAAAAGAGCGGGATAAAGGGGAACGCGACCGCCGACACAAAGGTGCCGACAAGGATATAGGGCATCCGCTTGCCGATCGGGGTTTTGGTCTTATCCGAAAGCGAACCGAAGATCGGGAGCAGGATGAGCGCCGCGAGGTTGTCGCAGGCCATGATGATGCCAACGATCCACTGCACGTTGAGGATCTTTTCCGGATTGGCATTCTTGAGCGCGGCCGAGGAAAGGCCGTACATTCTCCGCGCAAAGATGTCGGTGAGGAAAGTGGGGCACCAGGAATCGTAGACCTGCCAGAGGAGCAGAATTCCAAAGAAAGCAAAGCCGATGAGCATGGTGCGCTTGATGTTCAGTTTCAGTCCCGAGGGGTTCGATTGAGCCATGGTCGTTTTCTCCTTTTTTGATTAGATATGTTTTTTGATCTCGTCAAAGAGGTTTTGCGAATACTGACAGAATCCGAGGTCGCTCGGATGCAGAAAATCCTCTGCGAAAAACTCCGGCTCGTGCGGAACGAGCTGTTCGCCAAGGATTAAAGTCACGTTGCCAAGGTCGGCTACGGAGTCGCCGATCAAGGCATCCATCTCGCGAAGCGGCGCTCCGAATTTTCCGCTCGGGCGATCCTTAAAATCTCCGCGCCAGAGCGGCGTGATGGCAAAAATTTTCGCATTCGGATATTTTTCGGAAAGCGCCTTATAAAAAGCGCGACAGTTTTGTCTCAGTTCGTCCGGAGAGAAAAGCACCCAGTCGTTGGTGCCGTATGCCACCGTGATGTAGTCGGGAGTCTCATAAAGATCTCCACCGGCGGCAATCAATTCCGGAAAGAAGGTGTCACCGCCAATGCCCTTGTTGACCGAATCGGCGTCCAGGAGAAAAGCCAGCCGGTTGGCGTAGGAAAGCGAGGGAAAATGCCCGTCGTAGCCGTGGGTGATCGAGTCGCCGAATTCAATCATGGTGTGCGTGCGATGCAAGGGTTTCAGCGTCGCACCGTCGTCGATCGCGATTTCCTTAAAATCCATGCGCGCCGAGAACGGCAGGTAAACCTCAATTCTCTTCTCCCCTGCCCCAAACGTCGCCTCAAAGCGGAAGTTTTCGGGATCTTCGTCCCGCCGATATTCCTTGTGCGCAACAATGCGGTCATTCACGCGAACGTCGAGCGAGAACCATTTGCGGCTCGAGGCCATGTGGGGCTCAAAAGAGAAAGAGAGGTGCTCGGTGTTGCTGACAAAGGCAAAGCGCACGCCGGCCGAAGCATAGGTCTTTTTGTAAAAATCCATGTTTCCGCGGTCAAAATAGGCCTGCGACTGGGCTTCGGTAAAGCGGTAAAGGCGGATGAGTCCCGCCTCTTCTGTGACGTTGACCACACCCTTTGTAATGGTGTGAATCTGTTCTAATGTTAATTTCATAAAAGATCTCCAAATTGCTTTTTGATTTCTGTTTTTATTGTAACACAAAAGACTTCTTTTCGCAAGGCAAAACGTCTATTTTTCCGAAAAGATCGGCTCAATCTTCGTGCTGTCACCGTCAAACGAAATACAGGTCGCGCCGTCCAGTGCGAATTCCTCGCTCTCATAGGTGCCGCCGAGCTTCCCGGTTTTGAGCGAAAAAGTCAGGCGCACGCCGTCGTATTTTAGCGTAAAACAGTTGCCATGCTGGTGACCGCAGACGATATCGGTCACGCCAACTTCCTTAGCCGCTTCAAAAAAGCCGTTTTGCTCCGACCCCGAGAGCGAGTAGGTCACATAGACCTCGCCCAAAGCCTCCACGCTTGCGTCGCCTGCAAGATAGCGGAGGTAGGCCTCTCGATATTCCGGCAGGGGCAAATGGAAAAAGCAAATACCCGCGACGGCTTCCCCGCCCTGCGTCGCTTTGACCCCTTCGGCGTGCCACTTCATCCAAGAGATTTGTTCGTCGGAAATTCGCTCTTCTTCGCCCGAATCGAGAAAATAGAGCGTTTTTACGATCTTCCCGTTCTCGGTGACATTCACAACGTAGTTCCCGAGACTGCCGAGATTGGAAGGGCCGCGGTCAAAGAGCGAATACTTTCCCGCCTCGTAGAGATCGCAACAGGCGGCGCGAGAGAGCACAGCGGAATCCTTCTCGTTGCCGCAGTCGTGATTGCCGAAGACCGGGGCATATGGAATTTCAAAAGAATCGAGCCAGTAAAGGAGCGATTTGAGCGAGATCAAATTTTCGTTGCTCCAGGTCTGGTCACCGGTCAGCGTGATGAGATCGGGATGCGCCCGCTCCAAAAGATCGGTAATTTTTTCTTTGGTCTTGTTCAGATGAAACAAATCTTCCAGATCGCAGAGCTGCACGTCGGCAAGGTTGAGAATGACGAAAGGCTCGCCCTCGCGCTTCTCGACCGTGGCAATCGATGAGATCGAAAAATCATCTTCCTCGCGCCACGGATTGTCAATTTGGCTTCCTCGATAGTGGTGCAAAAACAAAAAATAGACGGCAAGAAAGCAGACGAGCGCAAGCGTCAAAAAAGACGAGAGAAGAATGATACCAACCTTTTTCTTTTTGGCCATCTTCTTCCCTCGCTTTCCTTTTGCTTTACAGCCTTAGTGTAGCATAAAAGCGGAAGAATTGCAAGAAAAACTGTGTTTGCGTAAGCAAGCCGATCTCATAAGCCTTCCCCGGTGGGGGAAGGTGGCACGACGAAGTCGTGACGGATGAGGCGTTTGACGAAAATTTCGCCTGCGGCGAATATCTTTGGCACCTCGCAGGTGTCTCGCAAGCGGACACCATGCCTTCGGTGCCAAGATGCGAACCCGCAGTTTGCTTCGCAAACCGGGTTCGCATTTGGGTCATCCGCTCCATAGAAAAGGCCTCCCGGTTGGGAGGCCTTTTCTATGGAGCGGATGACGGGAATCGAACCCGCGTATTCGGCTTGGGAAGCGGACACTCTGCCATTGAGTTACATCCGCGGGGTGCTCTCATTATAATACATCGGACTCTTCTTGTCAAGAGGCTTGAAAAGAATCTCCGGAGGAATTTTGAAAAACTCCTCCGGAACTCTATTTATAGAGTATTTACGATCTGTAAGCAACCATTTTAGCCTCCCTCCCGGAGGGAGCCTTTCAATAAGCATTGCTCTAACCACGCAGGATTATCGTGCAAGTAATGCCGATAAAAGAAACGTAAATACCTTTTGCAGACTTTTTCAACGGATCTGGACAAACCCGAGCTTTTTTTGCACCTTGGAAAGCGTGCGGCGGGCGTACCAAGAGGCTTCCTCGGCGCCCTTTTTCATTTGGGCTTCGAGTCCTGCTTTGTCGGCAAGTCTGCGATTGAACTCGGCCTGCACGGGAGCGAGTGCGTCGGCGCAGGCCTCGCCCACGGCGGCCTTGAAATCGCCGTAGCCCTTTCCGTCGAACTCGCGCTCGATCTCTTCCACCGTCTTTCCGGTGAAGCAGGAATAGATGGTGATGAGGTTGCTCACGCCGGGTTTTGCCGCCTCGTCGTAGCGGATCTCGCTCTCCGAGTCGGTGACGGCGCGCTTGAACTTGCGAATGATGGTGTCCCTGTCGTCAAGGATATAAACCACGGCGTTGGGGTTCTCGTCCGATTTGCTCATCTTCTTTTCGGGCTCGGCAAGCGACATGATCTTGCGCCCCTGCTTTGCCACGATGGGCTCCGGAATGGTAAAGGTGTCCGGATAGACCTGATTGAAGCGTGTGGCAATATCGCGGCAGAGCTCAACGTGCTGTTTTTGATCCACACCGACCGGCACGACGTCGGTCTGGTAGAGCAGGATATCCGACGCCATGAGCACGGGATAGGTAAAGAGCCCTGCGTTGATGTTATCCGCGTGCTTGGCGCTCTTATCCTTGAACTGCGTCATGCGAGAGAGCTCGCCGAACATGGTAAAGCAGTTGAGGATCCAGGAAAGCTCGGCATGCTCATGCACCATGGACTGCACGTAGAGCGTGTTCTTTTCGGGATCGAGTCCGCAGGCCATGTAAAGCGCGAGCGTCTCGTAGGTTCTGCGGCGAAGCTCGGCCGGGACCTGACGCACCGTGATGGCGTGCTCATCGACCACGCAGTAGAAGGTTTTATAGGCCTCGGAGTAGGCGGAAAAATTCCGCAGGGCGCCGAGGTAGTTTCCGATGGTCAGGTTGCCGCTGGGCTGAACGCCGGAAAAGGAAACTTTTTGATCTCCAAACATAATGTTACTCTCTTCAAAAAATCGTTATTTTGTCTTTTATTCGACCGGCAGATATCCGTTGGCGGATGCCCAGGCATAGTAGAGCGAATTGGGCGTATCCATCGGGGAAAGCTCCTCGCTTGCGGCAGGAATCTGTTCGGTGGAATAAGCGTTTTTCAGATTGGTACGCAGCGTATCGAGGTCACCTGCAATAACGCCGGTTTGAATCAAGTCTTTCAAAAGGACAAAATCCTTTGCCTCGCTTTGATCGTTCGGATCAAGGAGCTTTGCGATCTCCCCGACCAGCCGCTCCGCGTCTGCATAGGAGGCGCAGGCATCGAGCTTTGCGCAAAGCGCTGTATCAAGGCGGTGCAGATAGGCGACAAGATCATAATCCACGAGCTTGGCAGAAGCCTCGATCCCAAGGTCAAATCCAAGCAGCGGCGAGATGGAGGAATCCCTGTTTTGCACCTTGCCGTTTTCCCAAAGATTTGCGGGCTGATCCGGCGTCAGGTAGGCAAGAAATTCGTTTCCGGTTGCAGAAAGATCCATCTTGTAATCCGAGTTCATAAGCTGGATCTGGTTGTCGCTGAGCTTTTTGTAATGCAACCCTTCCACGCCGTATTGAATGAGATTGCGGAACTCCACGTCGGTGTTAAGGAGCGTGATGATCTGCATGCTGCGCGAACGGTTTTTGGTGTAACGGCAAACGGCGAACATGTTGGAATAGATATCCTCCGATGTGGCCACCGGATTTGCAATGGGGATCGCATAATAATCGGCGTCCTCATATTCCTTTTCGGAAAGGCCGGGCAGGCGGGCGTTGTACTCATCCAAAAGATTGGCGTCGCCCACAGCAAAGCGCAAAAGTGCTTTTTTGTCGCCCGAATCTCCGAAATAGCCGTCAAATTTCATCTCCTGCAGTTTGAGATAGCGCTCTGCAAAGGTTTTGTTTGCAAAAAGATTTTCCCAGGTCAGGGAGATCTTGCCGCGGCTGATCTCTTCCCCGTCCTCATAAGCATGACCGAAGACCGAAAAGTCGTCGGTCAGGTTCATAAGCTCGTCAACGCCCCAATACTGCGCCAAAAGCTTCTGGCAGAATTCGTAAGCGTCGGTTTCGCTGCCGATCACGTCGTTATCGATGGCAACGGTGGAAGAATTTCCGGCAAAGAAGAAAAGGCAGCTGTAGACGTCGCGATGATAAAAGCCATCAATGGTATCCTTGAGCACATATCCGTTGAAGCTGGTTGCGTCCATCAGCTCCTTATCGAGGAGCAAATAGGTATAACTGCCGATGGCGTTGTTGTTGGGGATCGCATAGGTCACACCGCTCTCCTTGATAGCGGAAAGCAGGTTCGAGGAAGCGTATTCCGCGATCTTTCCGGCCGAAGACACCAATTCGGCGTCCAGTGCGTAGAGCCATTTCCGGTTGACAAAATCCCGGTAGAAATCCTCGCCAAAGAGATAGATGACGTCGACCTGATTGTCTTCCAACTCCGGATATTTGATGACCGACATGCCGTATTCGTTGATCTCGGTCTCATCCTTTTGCGGAGCTGCGGCAGGCTTTTCCTCCTCTTCATCGAGCTCACCCGGAGTAATGCCTTTTGCAATTTCATAGTTCTGGATGCTCTTTTCGAGCGTTGCGCGGTATTCGTCTTTTGTAAAGTACTTCAAAACCACTTTGGTTTTATACTTGGCGTTGGTGATGGCGTTGACCCGCTCGCTGATGGCGGCGGCAGTCGCGGCCGAAACCGGCTCTTCGGAAACGAGATACAAGGAAAGCGTCACCGCGCTTTCGGAGGCGTCGGAACTGATATTCTCTTCCGCATCATTCTCGTTGGACGAGCAGGAAGAAAGAATCGGCGTCAAGAGGAGTGCAAAGCACAAAAGTAAGCAAATCCATCTGTTTTTCATATCGCTTCTCCAATCTGTGATGTAAAGGCTTATTCCATAAAGCCCTTGAGGTGGCGGGCGCGGCTGGGATGGCGGAGCTTGCGAAGCGCCTTTGCCTCGATCTGACGAATGCGTTCGCGCGTGATGTCAAACTCCTTGCCCACTTCTTCGAGTGTCCGGGTCTTGCCGTCCACAAGTCCGAAGCGCAGTTTGATGACACTCGCTTCTCTCGGGGTCAGGGTGCTGAGCTGACGTTCCAATTCCTCGTGCAGAATGTTTGCGGAGGTCGCTTCGGCAGGAGACGGGGTATCCTCGTCCGGAATAAAATCGCCGAGGTGACTGTCCTCCTCCTCGCCGATCGGAGTCTCAAGCGAGACCGGATCCTGCGCGATCTTAAGGATCTCGCGCACCTTGTCGGCGCTCATGTTCATCTTTTCGCCAAGCTCCTCGGCGGTCGCTTCGCGGCCAAGCTCCTGGAGCATCTGCCTTGAATAGCGCGAAACCTTGTGAATGGTCTCCACCATGTGAACCGGGATGCGGATGGTACGCGCCTGGTCTGCGATGGCGCGGGTGATCGACTGGCGGATCCACCAGGTTGCATAGGTGGAAAACTTGTAGCCCTTTTCGTAGTCGAATTTATCGACGGCTTTCATCAGTCCCAGATTGCCCTCCTGAATCAGATCAAGGAAGTACATTCCGCGGCCGACGTAGCGTTTTGCAATGCTGACAACGAGTCTGAGGTTGGCTTCCACCAGGCTGTTCTTTGCCGCTTCGTCGCCCTCCATCATCTTTTGCGCCAGCTCTTTTTCCTCTTCGGGAGAGAGCAGCGGAACCTTGCCGATCTCTTTGAGGTAGAGGCGCACCGGGTCGTCGATCGAAAGCCCCTCCTGCTCAAGCAGGTGCTCCATGTTCTCGCCGCCGCCGAAATGGGAAACCTCGTTTTCAATTTCGGAAAGATCTTCGCTGGAAAGGTTTTCCTCAAAATTGTCTTCGCTGTCTTCGATCGTCTCATACAGCTTGTCGATGCTGTCGATATCCAGATTGTACTCTTCGATCGCTTCATCGAGCTCGTCGCGGGAGAGCTTGCCCTTTTTGCTCTTTTCCAGAAGCGTTTCGACCTTCTGCCGTTTCTCTTCTTCCGAGCACTCGGTCTCTTCTTCGAGTTCGGGGTCAAGCAGTTCTTCGTTTGTCGGTTCTTTTTTCATGTTCTAATCCAAAACCTTTCCATATTATGTTGTTTTCCTGCTTTTTTTGCGCAGTCGTTCAATGCTGGCCGAAAGATCTTCGCCGGCCGATTCTTCTTTTTCGCGGATATTGTTCAGGGCCTCCACAGCCGAACGGAAAACGTCGATGCCGTTGTTTGTGAGCTGTTCGCGTTCCACTTCCATTTGTCGGATGCGGCCGACCTCCTCGGGGGTAAAGCGCTCGTCGAGAAATTCAAAGCGGAATCCGTATTCGCTCTTGTGCAGTTCCATCAGGGCCGAAAAAACACGCTTGTGGAACTCGGTCAAAAAGGACTCTTCGGCAAGCCCGATCTCGCCTTTCTCCACGATCGTCCGGTATTCGGGATAGCGAAGGAGTAGCCCCAAGACCGCGCGTTCGGCAGCCGCCGCCTGAAAGTGCCTGGCCGCGTCCGGATTGATGGGATCGCGGAAGTTTTTGAGCGTTGCCTGCGCTTCCCTTGTCTCCTCGGCCGCACGTTCTTTCGCGCGCTTTTTGCGGAACTGCGTAACCAGTCCCTTGAGCGCGTCGGTCGACAGTCCCAATCGCTTGGAAGCATCGCTGATGTAGACCTCGCGTTCGACCGGCGAATTGTAATCGGCAATGAGCGAGCAGATCTCGTTTGTGGCGCGGATCTGTTCGACCCCCACGGTCAGATCGTAAGCCGAAAGAATGCGGTCGGCCTTGTGGTCAAAACCGGTCTTGCTTTCGTCGAGAATCCGCCCGAATCGGTCGGCGCCGTATTTGCGGATGAATTCATCCGGGTCCTTGGCGCCCGATACTTTGAGCACCCGAACCTCCATTCCGACATCTCCCAAAATGCGCATGGCCTTCTCTGCGGCCTTTTGACCGGCCTCGTCGGCGTCGTAGGAGATGATGACCCGTTTTGTGTATTTGGTAAAGATTCTTGCGTGCTCGGGCGTGATCGCAGTTCCAAGCGTGGCAACGGCAAACTCAAACCCGGCCTGGTGGAGCGCGATGACGTCGAGGTATCCCTCGCAGAGGATCATGCGCTCAGCCGACATGTTCTTTGCAAAATTGAGCGCAAAGAGCTGGCGGCTCTTTTTGAAAACCGGCGTGTCCGAAGAGTTGAGATACTTCGGTTTAGAGTCGTCCATGACTCTGCCGCCGAAGGCCACCACCTGCCCTGCCGGGTCGATGATTGGAAAGATCACGCGGTTGCGGAAATAATCGTAGGTGCGTCCGTTCTTCTGGCCTGCAAGGCAGGCAGCGACAAGCTCGTCCTCGCGAAAGCCCTTCTCCTTCATGTGATCGACCAGAAGGTGAAAGGAGTTCGGTGCAAAGCCGAGGCCGAAATGCTTGATCGTAGCCTCGCTCAGAGCGCGGGTACCGGCAAGATAGGCGCGCGCCTCCTTTCCGAGATTTTCGTCAAACAGGCAGGCGCGGAAAAACTTTGCCGCCTCCAGATTGGCGTCAAGGATCCGCCGGCGAGGGATGCCGGTCTCCTTTGTGGCCTCGCTCTCGCGCGGGAGCGGAAGCCCCGCCCGGTTGGCAAGAAACTCGACCGCGTCAACAAAATCCAGATTTTCGGCCTTTTGCACGAAGGTGATCACGGTACCCCCTGCGTGACAGCCGAAGCAGAAGAACATTTTTTTCGTTGGATTGACGTTGAAGGAGGGAGTCTTTTCACTGTGGAAGGGACAGCAAGCAACGAGGTTGGAGCCGGAACGCTTTAAGGTCACATAACGGCTGACCAGCTCTTCGATGTCGGTCCTGTCCACGACCTCCTGAATAAAGGTTTCGGGAAATCTCATGTTTCCCTCCCGTCAAAGGCTCCATCCGCGCGGGATGAAGAGTTCTTTGTACTTTTCAATGGCATAGCGGTCGGTCATACCAGAAATATAGTCGCAAACGCAGCGCTTGACGCCGTCGCGCTCGAGATTTCTTCCATAGACTCCCGGCAGTTCCTCCGGGTGGCTCTCAAAATGGTAAAACAGGTGGGCCAGCATTTCCTTTGCCTTGCCCTCTTCCCCTTTTGCCACCGGGCTGGTGTAAACCCGCTCAAAGAGAAATTTGCGCAGGGCGTTCGTCGCCTCCTGCACGTCTGGAGCCATGGAGATCTCTGGCTTGTCCCGGCTGGAGAGCACGACCGAGGTCACCATGGTGTTGATGCGTTTGCTATGGGTATTTCCCAGGATCTCGCGAAGCTCCTTCGGAATTTCTTCCGGCTTTAAGATACCCGCGCGGCAGGCGTCGTCGATGTCGTGATTGATATAAGCGATGCGGTCGGCAAATTTGACCAGCACGCCTTCGAGCGTAGAGGCCATGCACTTGCCGGTATGGTTGAGGATACCGTCGCGCACCTCCCAGGTCAGATTGAGTCCAGCGCCGTTGTTCTCGAGCACTTCGACCACGCGAAGGCTTTGCTTATAATGGGCAAAATCCGGCGAGAACAACTCCTGCATGATGGCCTCGCCCGAATGTCCGAAAGGCGTATGCCCAAGATCGTGCCCGAGCGCCGCGGCCTCGGTCAGATCCTCGTTGAGGCAGAGCGCGCGTGCCATGATGCGGGCGATCTGTGTGACTTCCAGCGTATGCGTGAGCCGCGTGCGGTAGTGATCTCCCTCGGGAGCGAGGAAAACCTGCGTTTTGTTCATGAGCCGACGGAAGGACTGACAGTGGATGATGCGGTCTCTGTCGCGCTGAAATTCGGTGCGCATATCGGTCGGCTCGCAGGGGTAATCGCGCCCGCGCGTGTTGGCGGTCAAAAAGGCATACTTCGAGAGGGTATTCTTTTCCCGTTCCAAAAACAGATCACTGATTTTTTCCATGCGCCCTCTCCTTTTTGCTTTTCTATTTTTTCATTGGCGAAATTCTATACCATAATTAAGATACGAAAAAAGAAGGAAAAATCCTTTTTTCCCTTCTTTTTTTCGCAAAAAAACTTTTTTATTCGATTTTTCAACCTTTGTCGTAGCGGTTTTCCAAAAACTCCGGGCAATCGGCGCCGCCGCTCATCTCCCGGATCCTTGCCAAAAGCTCCTCTTTTTTCTCCTCTTTGACGGCAAAGATCACCTTTACGCGATCGGAAAACAGGACGTCGTCGACCAGCACACCGAATTTGGGAAACTCGGCGCGGTATTTTTCATAATCGCCGTAGGAACAGCCGAGCGAATAGACCGCGTAGGGTTCGTAGGTCACGATCCCGGCGTCCTCGATCGCGTCCTTTGCCGCTTTCCCGTAGGCGCGCGAAAGCCCGCCGACGCCGAGCAAGATCCCGCCAAAATAGCGCACGACGGCCACCGCCGCGTCATTGACTCCGGCTTTGCGCAAGATCTCGAGCATTGGGACTCCGGCGCTTCCCTGCGGCTCGCCGTCGTCCGAATAGCGCGCAACGATCCCATCCTTCCTGCGAAAGGCCCAAACGGTATGACGCGCGTCGGGATGCTGTTTTTTGATCGCACGGAAATAGTCGAGCGCTTCCTCTTCGCTTTCGATCCGTTTGGCGTAGCCGAGAAAAACCGATTTCTTTTCGGTGTATTCCGAGCGCCCTTCGCCCGCGAGCGTGGTATAAAGACGGTTTTCCATATCAGTCTTCCCCCTTTTTCGGATAGGAGGGATCGTATTGCTTGAGCTGCCCGTGCAGTTTTGCGTCTACAACGGCCGCCACGAGCATTCCGGTCTCTGTATACTCCACCGATTCGACGTCCGCGCCCTTGTAAAGCAGATTCAGAGCGCCGCCGTCGGAATTGGGAATGTGGAAGACCACACGCCGCCGTCCGAGGTTGCAAAGCTCTTCAAGCGCCGTCTCAAGGAGCGGCATTCCCTGCCCGGTTTTGGCCGAGAGGAAGACCGTGCGGTCGCGCTCGGCATGCTTTCCGGGTGAGAGCAACTGCGCCATGCCAAGATCGCATTTGTTGAAGACATAAAGCACCGGTTTGTCGGCGGCACCAAGATCGGCAAGAAGCGACTCGGTCACTTCAAGCTGCGCCTGACAGTCCGGATCGGAGGCGTCGAGAACGATGAGAAGTGCGTCGGCATAGACCACCTCGTCGAGGGTCGATTTGAAGGCCTTGATGAGATGGTGTGGCAGATTGCGGATGAAACCGACCGTGTCGGTAAGCAGGATCTGTCTCCCTGAGGGCAAAGCGTATTTTCTCGTCGTCGGGTCAAGCGTGGCAAACAGCTTGTCCTCGGCAAGCACCCCCGCGTCGGTCAGCCTGTTGAGCAGGGTGGATTTTCCCGCGTTGGTATATCCCACAATGGCGACCTTAAAAATGCCGCCCCTGTCGCGCGACTGCCGCATGGTGCGGCGGTTTTTGTCAAGCGTCTCAAGCTCCTCTTCGAGGGCTGTAATGCGTCTGCGGATATGCCGCCGATCCGATTCCAGCTTGCTCTCGCCGGGGCCCCTGGTACCGATGCCGCCGCCAAGACGCGAAAGATCTTTTCCCTGCCCGTACAAACGCGGCGCCGAATACTGCAGCTGCGCGAGTTCCACTTGGAGTTTTCCCTCTCTAGTGACCGCGTGGAGAGCGAAAATATCGAGGATGAGCATCGAGCGGTCGAGCACGCGGACTCTCTCTCCGAGCGCATCCTCGAGATTTTTGATCTGCGAGGGTGAGAGTTCGGCATCAAAAATGACCAGCGTAATCTCATTGAGGTTGCAGAGAACAGCAAGCTCGGCAACCTTTCCCGAACCGATCAAGGTCGCCGGGTTTGGCTTTTCGATGTTTTGAAGCAGTTTTGCAAAGCAGGAGCCGCCGGCAGTCTCAAGCAGGCGCTCCAACTCGTCAAAGCTCTTTTCCACCGCTTCGGGAGAATCCTTCGGCGTGCAGATCCCCACCAATATGGCTTTTGTCAGTTCTTCCAAAGGTTCCCCTCCTTTCAACTCTCTATTGCTTAGAAAAAGGGGGCCTCCCCCGAAACCGGCAGGACAGCCCCTTTTTTGGATGAATTACTTCTGTTGTACCGAAGCAAGTCTCTTTTTGAACTTATCGACCCGTCCGCCGGCGTCAACAAACTTCTGTTTGCCGGTGAAGAAAGGGTGGCATTTGGAGCAGATATCCACTCTCATTTCGCTTCCCTTGGTGGATTTGGTCTCGACCACTTCTCCGCAAGCGCAGCGAATCACGCAGGTCTCGTACTTCGGATGAATTCCGTCTTTCATTGTTTTTTCCTCATTTCCAAAAATTTGATGTTCTTTGACATCGGGGACTCATACAGAGTCATACGCAGGCATTATAACACAGTCTTTTCAGAATTGCAAGACTTTTTTTGATTTTTTTATCTTTCTTTTTTGGAAAGAATCACAAAAAACAGCCGGTACAAGCAAACGGCGTAAAAATCGAGCATAAAATCAGGAGAAAAACGAATGGAGGGCTTTTATGTTTCTTGCACTGTTTTCATTCCTTACAAGAGTCTTTCACATGATCCTTGGGATCTCCACCCCGCAAAAGTTTCCGCCGCCCATGAAAAAAGAAGAGGAAGAGGCCGCTTTTTTGCGCATGAGAGCCGGAGACGAAGAGGCGCGCGAGAAGTTGATCCTTCACAATCTGCGTCTGGTCTCACACATTGTCCGAAAGTACTATGCCGCATCGGCCGACCAGGAAGACCTGATTTCGATCGGCACGGTGGGGCTTGTCAAGGCGGTCGACCGCTTCAACGAGGAGCGCGGCTCCAAGTTTGCCACCTACGCCGCCCGCTGTATCCAGAACGAGATCCTCATGCACTTCCGCGCGCAAAAAAAGCACACCTCGGACGTTTCGATCAACGAGACGATCGACGTGGACCGCGACGGCAATCCGCTCTCCTACATGGATGTCATTTGCACCGAGGAGGATTTTGCCGAAGAAGTACAAAGAAAGATCCTGACGACCTCAATGTTAAGAAGTCTTGAGACGGTTCTCTCATCGCGCGAGCGGCAGATCGTAAAACTGCGCTACGGGCTTTCCGGCGGCGAAGCAAAAACGCAAAAAGAGGTTGCCGATCTGCTTGGCATCTCGCGCTCCTACGTCTCCAGAATTGAAAAAAGCGCCCTTCAAAAGCTGAAGGACGCTTTGAGTTGATCCTTTTTATTTGAGCTCGACAACCGTCACGCCGCCGTCCCCTTCCCCGTACTCGGCCATGCGGAAGGACGCGACTCTGCGATCCTTTCTCAAACGCTCCCAAAGAGCCTTTTTGAGCGCGCCGGTACCTTTGCCGTGGATCAGACGCACCTTGCGGAAACCGGTCAAGAGCGCCTCGTCAAAGTATTTATCTACCTCGCCCCAGGCCTCGTCCCCGAGCTTTCCGCGCAGGTCGATCTCATCTCTGAAATCGGCGGCGGGAGAGCGTTTGAAGCCCGAGACCGGGCGGCGTTTGCCTCCCATGGTCACGGTAGGCTCCTCATCAATCAGTTGCAGGTTGGCAAGCGGTGTACGGGTTTTGAGAATACCGGCCTGCACAAGAAGATTCCCAGAGGAATCCGGCAGTTCGAGTACAGTCGCCTCGGTTCCGAGGTTTACGAGTTTGACCCGGTCGCCTTTGCGAAGCGCACGCGGCAGAACGTAGCCCTTGTTCTCGCGCTCTTCGACCGGGTTGACCCGATCGTCGTTCTCACGGATGGCACGTCTGACGGCGCGGCGGGTCTCGTCGAGCGTTTCGGTCAGTTTTCCGGCCTCCTCGGCTTTTTTGGCCTTTTCGAGCTGGGCGAGCACAAATTCGCTGGTCGATTTGGCGCTTTGCAGGATGTTTTCGGCTCTGCGGCGATCCTCCTCGACCTTTCTTCTCTCGTTTGCGAGCTTGCGGTTGAGTTCGGCCTCGGCGCCGGCTTTCAGCGTTTCATATTCGGCTCGCAGACGGTTTGCATCCTCCAGCGCGCGCTCTGCGGCAATGCGCCGCTCCTCCAGCTCGCCAAGGAGAGACTCAAACTGATGGTGCTCTTCGTTGACATGCGATTTTGCCCGCTCGATGATCTCTTTTGAGAGTCCCAGCTTTTCCGAAATGGCAAAGGCGTTCGACTTGCCGGGCAGTCCGATGAGCAGGCGATAGGTCGGACGCAGGGTGGTCACGTCAAACTCGCAGGAGGCGTTCTCGACCCCCTCGATCTCGAGCGCGTAGGTTTTCAGCTCGGTGTAGTGCGTGGTAGCAACGCAGATGGCGCCGGCCGCACGGACTTCTTCGATGATCGAACGTGCGAGCGCCGCGCCCTCGACCGGGTCGGTTCCGGCTCCGAGCTCGTCAAAGAGACAAAGCGAATCCTTTGTGACGTTCTGCACGATGCGCACGATGTTGACCATGTGCGAGGAAAAGGTGGAGAGCGACTGTTCGATGCTTTGCTCGTCGCCGAGATCAACCAAAATCCGGTCGAACACCGGGAGGCTTGACTCGACCTCGGCCGGAATGTGCAGACCGGATTGCGTCATGAGCGCAAAGAGGCCGACCGTTTTGAGCGCGACGGTTTTGCCGCCGGTGTTGGGACCGGTGATGATGAGTGTATCGTAATTCTTTCCCACCTGAATGTTTGTGGGAACAACTGCCCCGGGATCAATGAGCGGATGCCTTGCGCGAATCAAGGACAGGCTGTGGTCGCGTGTCAATGTCGCCTCGTTTCCTTTCATGCGGATCGAAAGCTGCGCGCAGGCAAACGCAAAGGCAAGATCGGTCAGATTCAGTTCGTTGAGTCTTAACGACTCAGCCGAGGCAGAGACCTGCGAGGAAAGATCGTAGAGGATCCTTTCGATCTCGCGCTCCTCTTTTGACTGGAGCATGCGAAGCTCGTTGTTGGCCTCGACCACCGCCATAGGCTCGATGAAAATGGTCGCTCCCGAGGAGGAGGTGTCGTGGATGAGCCCATTGATATCGTTTTTGCATTCGACCTTGACCGGCACCACATAGCGGCCGTTGCGCATGGTGACGATGTTGTCCTGCAAAATTTTGGAATAGGAACCGCTGACGTAGCGCTGGAGCGTCTCCTTGATTTTGAGATTCGCCTCGCGGATCTTGCGGCGGATGTCGGCAAGCGCCGGGCTTGCCTCGTCGGCGATCATATCCTCCGAGAGGATCGAGCGGGTAATGGTGTCCTCGAGGTGCTTGTTCGGAAGCAGTCTGTCGGCGATCTCATCGAGAACCGTCGGGAAAAGATGGTTCTGTCTGAAATAGTCGGCGACCTGTCGGGAGGAGCGCAGAATGCGCGAGACGTCCAGCAGTTCTCTCGGCGAGAGCACCGCTCCCTTCTCGGCGCGCTCGCAGGCGCCGACGACCTCGGGAACGCTTCCAAAGGGCGGCATGCCTTTTGCGTCGTAGAGTCTTTTTGCGTCGGTCGTTCTTTGCAGGCGGCGCGCCACTTCGTCGCGGTCGTCGGAAGGGGTCAGGCAAAGAGACAGAGACGCCGCCCCCTTTGTGGGAGCCGCGTCGGCAAGAAGTGCTCGTATTTTATCAAATTCCAGAGCCGCGATGGCACGTTCCGATGCGATCATGTTTTTCATCCTTTTTCCTGCAAACTGTGGTAAAACTGCAACGAATCAAACCCTCTTTCAAGGTGGGAAAGCAAATAGGTCTCGGCGGCGCGGCAAAATTCTTCGCGCTCCCTGCCCTCTTCCAGCGAGAAGGCAAACAGCCGCTCGGCGGGAGCCGAGATGAGATAGCGAAGCGCCATAAGCGCCGAGGGAGATAAGCGGCAAAGCAGGCTTGCCTCTGAAGGATCGTCTGTCGGGGCCTTGATCCCGCTTCTTTTTGAGAGGCAGGAAGAACAAATCAGCGCGCCGTTCATCACGTCCAGGTAAAAATAGTCCGCGTCGACCGTGTGGCAAAGGTCGCAGGCTCCAACATCCGGCGCATAACCCGAGATGGCCGAGAGCCGGAATTCGAGCGCGGCCTTGACCAGATCGGCCGGATAGCGATCCTGACTTACGGCATAGAGCGCATTGAGCAGTAGCCTGAGTAGTTCCTCCGACTCCTCCCCTTCGTCGCTGAGTTCGTAAGCAAGATCGCAGAAATAGGCGGCCAGATGCAGTTTTTCAAGGTCGGTCGAAAGGCCGTAAAAGGGCTGGATCGGGCTTCCTCCTTTGAGAATGGGGAGAGTCGCGCCCCTGCGGTAATACTCAAAGTTCCCGTAGGTATAAAGCTGGCTGACGCCGCGCTGACCGCCCTTCAGCGAGTGTGCGCCTTTGGCAAGGAGCGTCATGCGGCCGCTTTTTGTGAGCAGCGTCAGATAGCGGTCGTGGTCGCCAAAGTCCTTGACCCGGATGACCACGCCGTCAACAGCTTCGTGCTGCACGGCACTCCCCTCCCTTCAAAAATCAACTTCAGTCGTCCTGAAATCCGAACTCCACAAGGTCGCGCTGGCTGTCCCGCCAGTTCTCCTTGACCTTGACCCAAAGATCGAGATAAACTTTTCCCTCGAGCATTTTTTCAAGATCCTCTCTGGCATAGGAGCCGATGCGTTTTAAGGTTTCGCCGCCTTTGCCGACCAGGATCCCCTTGTGCGAGGCCTTCTCGCAGAAGATCTCGGCGCGCACGCGGGTGACGCCCTCCTCGATCTTGTATTCTTCAATGACCACCGCAACGCCGTGCGGAACTTCCTTGTCGAGCGTCCGGAGAATCTTTTCGCGGATGATCTCGGCGGCGATCCGTTTGAGCGGCTGGTCGGTCAGGTCGTCCTCTTCGTAGAACCACTCGCCCTCATGGAGCAGTTTTGCGCATTCCGAGAGCAGGTCTTCGACCTGTTTTCCTTTTTTTGCGCTCATCGGGATCACGGCGAAAAAGTCGTGAAGCGCAGCGTAAGCAAGGATGGTTTTGCCGATCGCCTCGCCGCGGTAAAGATCGGTCTTGTTGAGCACCAAAATCCCGGGCGTACCCGACTGTTTGAGATAGCGGATCACCCGCTTTTCTACGTCGGCAGGCTCAAATCCGGCGTCGGCCACAAGGATTACCGCGTCGGCCTCCTGCATGACGCTGCTTGCGCTTTTGACCATATAGTCGCCGAGCGAATTCTTGGCCGAGAAAATTCCCGGCGTGTCAAGAAAAACAAATTGATCCTCGCCGCGCGTCTCAATGCCGGCAATGCGGTTTCTCGTCGTTTGCGGCTTGTCCGAGACGATGGCGATCTTTTGCCCCAAAATGGAATTGAGCAGGGTGGATTTGCCCACGTTGGGGCGGCCCACGATGCCGAAAAATCCGGTTCTTTTCATAGGCGAATCAATAGCGGGGCGCAAATCCCATGCGCTTCATGATCTCGTCCTGGCGCAAAAACATCTCGCGCTCGTCCTCGGCACCCGTCTCATGATCGTAGCCGAGCAGATGAAGCGTCGAGTGAACGGTCAAAAACGCGACCTCTTCTTCGAGGCTGTGACCGTACTCCTCTGCCTGCCGTTTTGCCGTCTCCAGCGAGATCACCACGTCTCCGAGCATGCCGACCAGCTCGTCCACCGGCGGCTCGTCGCTCTCGCCCTCGTAATCAAAGAGCGGAAAGGAAAGCACGTCGGTCGCCTTGTCGATGTTCCGAAAGTTTTTATTGAGCTCGCGGATCCCCTGGTCGTCGATGAAGGTGATCGAGACTTCGGCGGGGTTCTGATACTGCTCGGCGGTCAGCGTTTCCAGGACCGCTCTCCGGCAGATCATTTTGAGCTTGTAGGTCAGCGGAAGGACTTCCTGCTTGTTTTCAAAATCGAGTTGCAGCATGATTTCGTTCATTCTTTTTTCTCTCCTGCTTTTTGTTTCTTCTCGGTGCGGGCGCGGCGGCGTTCGGCCTCCTTGCGCTCGAGTTCCCGATCGTATTTTTCGTATGCTTTGATGATTTTTTGCACCAGTCGGTGACGCACGACATCCCGCTCGCTAAAAGCGTGAATGCCAATGCCTTCGATGCCTTCGAGAATCTTCACGGCGGTAAAGAGTCCGCTCTTTTGTCCGTGCGGCAGATCGGTTTGAGTCAAATCTCCGGTCACGACGGCCTTAGAACCGAATCCAAGACGAGTCAAAAACATTTTCATCTGCTCGCCGGTGGCGTTCTGCGCCTCGTCGAGGATGATAAAGGAGTCGTCGAGCGTCCGTCCTCTCATGTAAGCGAGCGGTGCAATCTCGATGATTCCCTTTTCGAGTAACTTCTGGTAGGTCTCCACGCCGAGCATTTCGTAGAGCGCGTCGTAGAGCGGCCGCAGATAGGGATCGATCTTGCTTTGCAGATCGCCGGGCAAAAAGCCGAGCTTTTCTCCTGCCTCGATGGCAGGGCGGGTCAGGATGATCCTTGACACCTGCTTTTGCCGGAGCGCGCGCACGGCGGCGGCGACGGCAAGAAAGGTTTTTCCGGTCCCGGCAGGCCCGATGCCAAGGACAATGTCGTTTTTGCGGATGGTTTCAAGATACTGTTGCTGTCCGAGCGTTTTTGCCTTGATCGGTTTGCCTTTTGCCGTCACGCAGACGCATTCGTCGCCGAGCGCCGTGAGGCTTGCCCCTTCGCCCGAATCGATGGTGTCGACCGCATACTGCACCGCCTGCTCGCCGATGACGTCGGTTTTGTCGGCAAGCTCGGAGAGGTAGGCGATGCACTGTGCCGCGGCGTTCACGGCTTCGGCACTCCCGCCTTCGATGACGATCGCGCCGTCGCGGTTGCGGAGCGCAACGTCAAAGCGCGATTCGATCAGGCGCGCGTTGGCGTCAAGATCGCCGAAAATTTTTGCAATGGTGTCCGGCAGAGCGACCGGGATCACTTTTCGAGTCATAAAACGCTTTTTGTCCTTTCTTTTTGGGATCTCACGGCAGAATTTCAAACTCTACCTGCTTTGCGATATCTTCGATGCACTCGACCCGGCAGGTAAGTTTCACGCCGGTGTCGGTCCACTCGGTCAAAACTTCTTTTTTTAGGAGCTCGGCTTCGGCAAGGGCCTCTTTTATACGCCCTGCAAGTTCGGCGTAGGCAAGCTCCAAAACCTGCCGCTCGTCCCTTGCAACTTCTGCCAATTCACTTCTGCGAAACCTGAAAACCGAGAGCGAGAGCGGGAGCTTTGCAAGGCCAAGCACGTCCAGTCCCCTCTTTGTCTCTATTATAGCACAACCCTCCTCGTTTTTTCCAGTCCTTTTGTAAATTTTTGCCTTCCCGGAAAAGAAGTTGAGCGAGATCTCCGCAATTCCCTCTTCGACAACCCGCTCTTCCGTTGTGACAAAGGGTACCTCCACCGAAAACTCGTGCGTCGTCCGCGCAAGGACTTTACCCGAAGCGCGGGTGTAGAAAAAGCCGCCGTTCCGGTTGTCCGAGATTCCGCTGACCAGCAGTTCCCCCGCGCGCACCGCCTGCCCGGGTTTTACCGTGCTCTTGCCCCGATACAGCTCGATAACTTCGATCTGTCCGTCGACGGCCGCCACAAGATTGGCCGGGTTTTTTGATTCTTCGGCGGGTACGGGGATCGCCTCGGTCACCTGCACCTGCGCCACCGTGCCGTGAAGATTGACCGAGATCCAGGAGATCTCATCGGTGGAAATGAGAACCCGGTTTTCCAGCTCGCCGGCGTGAATTCTTTTGATCGGCGTACCGATCGAAAGCCCGTTCTCAGAGAGGATCGCCTCGATTCGTTCGGTCGGGATCCGCTCGTTGCCCACGATCCGCAAATCCCAGACAAAAAAGGTGGAGGCAATCAGAATACAGACCGCGGCAAGACCGCCGAGGATCAGTCCCGGACGGCGGCGATAGGTCAAAACCAGCGCCGGAAGGCCTTTCCCCTCCAGCTTTTTGATCCGAATCCCGCGACAGGCGGCCGCTTTTTGCAGGCGGCGCGCATCGGTTGCAAGCACCCAGAAGTCGGCAGCCTCCTCCCCCCTCTGAAAATCCGAAAAGGAGAGGCTCTCAAAAAGAAAGAGGTTGTAGAGCGCGGTCAGATCGCCTATGGGAACCGAGAAATGCACGCGGCCGAAAACGGCTGACAATCGGTTCATATCTTTTCCCTTTCCACAAAGGCGACCGAGTCGATCGCACCGCGCACCGAGAGCGTCCCGCAGGTAAAAGAGGCGCAATAGAGGTCTTTTCCGACGACGCGCACACGCTCCTTGCCGCAGGCGAGGATCAATTCATCCGGCGCATAACAAAGGATCTTTTTGCAGTCGTAGAGCACGGCCTTTTTTCTTCCTTCCAGCACGACAAGAGGACTCCCCGGAAAGAAGTCGCTCCCCGGCCGTTGCGGTTTGCAAATCGTTTGATCGCTTGATTCTTTTTTTCGAAAGCGCATGGGTGCCTCCTGTCATAAAAGCGGATTCTTTTTCGTAAAGTAGATCGAAATATTCTATGCAGAAAGGAGGCGGGCGCATGACAGAGAGAAAAAAGCCGACCGTGACCCCGGGGCGCCTTTTCTTTGGCCTTGCCCTCTTTTTCTTGCATGCCCTGTTTTTACGCAACCACGAGGTCGCCGCCGGGGCTGTGTGGGAAGGGCTCTCGCTCGCGGCAAAAAATGTTGTCCCCTCGCTTTTTCCCTTTTTGGTGCTCTCCTCGATTTTGGTGCAAGGCGGTTACGATTCGCTTCTTTTTGCGCCTTTTGCAAAGAAATTCTTTTGGAATCCGTCGGTTTTCTCTGCCGTTTTGCTGGGACTTCTTTGCGGCGCGCCGGTGGGAGCCTCTTATATTGCTGAAACCGTGAGAGCCGGCAGGCTCTCAAAAAGAGACGCCGAGCGACTCCTTCCGCTCGTATCCTGCCCCTCGCTCCCCTTTGTCGTCGGGATCGTCGGCGGCGCCTTTCTCGGGGACACACGACTCGGCTGGTTGCTCTTTTTTTCCACACTTCCGGGGCTTTTGCTTGCGGCGATCTTGCTGACAAGAAGAAAGGAAAAAGAAAGAATTCCCTTTGCGCCGCCCTTGCAAGCCCCGCAAAAGCTTTCCTCGCTACTCGGCGGCGGGATCGTCTCGGCGGTCAAAAGCGTCCTGTTGGTTTCTGCCTACATCGTCTTTTTCTCGGCATTATTCGAAACGCTCTCCTATTGCTTCTCGGCGCTCTCGATCCCGCTCGCACTCTCGGCCTTTTTCTATTGCGCGCTTGAGCTCTCGGGAGGAGTAGCAGAAGCCTCTGCGCTCGCGCCCGCACTCGCCCTGCCCCTTTGCGGTTTCGCCGTCGGCTTCTCGGGCCTTTCCTTCTATTTCCAAGTCCTGACCCTGACAGACAAGGCCGATCTCTCGCCTAAATTTTACCTGCCGGTAAAGCTCTTGCAGGGGGTACTTGCGGCGATCCTGTTTTCACTTTTTTACAGTCTTGTGTAAAACGAAAAACAGCCGACAAATTTGTCGGCTGTTTTTGACATTTGAAAGCCCTTAAATTGCAAAGCCGCCGTCGACGCCGAGCATCTGCCCGGTGATGAAAGAGGCTTTGTCGGAGAGGAAGAAGGAGACGGCGTTTGCGATATCCTCGGGGGTACCCACGCGGCAAAGCGGGGTATCGTCGATGAGGGATGCGAGGTCGGATTCGGTCAGGTTCTTATTCATATCGGTGTCGATCACGCCGGGCTCGATGCAGTTGACCGTGATGTTCGAGGGGCCAAGCTCTTTGGCAAGCCCTGTGGTCATGCCCCGGAGCGCCGCCTTGGTGGCCGAATAATGCACCTCGCAGGCCGCTCCGCTCTTGCCCCACATGGAGCCGATGAACACGATCCTGCCAAAATGCCGCCTGACCATGCCGCGAGCAACGTCGCGCGCCGCATAAAAGGCGCCGTCCAGGTTGGTGGCGCACATTCTGCGAAAGTCCTCGTCGGTAATTTCGGTAAACAGCCTGCTCTGAGAGATCCCCGCATTGCAGACGAGCGCGTCGATCGGCCCGATCCTCTCCTCGGCCTCGGCAATTCCTTTTGCAACCGCTTCGGAATCCGAGACGTCTGCTTGAATCGCAAAAGCACCGCTATCGGCTGCAACTCTTTCGGCCGCCTCCTTATTGTTGCGATAGAAGAAGGCCACGCGATGCCCCTCGGCGGCAAGGGCTTTGACGCAGGCAGCGCCGATGCCGCGCGAGCCGCCGGTAACCAGAATATTCATAGGATACTTCCTTTCCAAACTTTATTTATCGACTGACATGGTGTTGCCGTCGGTCTTGATCGTAATGCTTCCCGAAAGATCGGTGCGAAGAACCTCGGAGCCGACTTTTTCCAGCCGATCGAGCACCTCGCCGTGCGGGTGTCCATAGGAGTTCCCCGCCCCGCAACTGATGACGGTATATTCTGGCGTGGTGACTTCGAGAAATGCCATGGAGCTTGCTGTTTTGGAGCCGTGATGCCCGGCCTTGAGGATTTCGCAGTCGAGCCTGTCTGCGGGATAGCTTTTCAGGATCGAGGCCTCGACCTTTTTATCGGCGTCGCCCATGAGGAGCAGATCGGTCTCGCCAAAAGAGACGAGCAGAACCACCGAGGAGGCGTTGGTGTCATTTGTGGGCGTGACCGGCGAGAGCACCAGAATCTCGAGGGCGTCCAACTCATAGGTGGTTCCTCTTGTCACAACTTTGGCCTCCAGATCGGCAGCATCGAGCGCGCGTTCCATGCGCTCGGCCGCCTTGCCGGTCGAAGGGCTTCCCGAGTACCAGACCTCGTCGATGGAAAAAGCGTTGATCACACCGTCGGCGCCGCCAATGTGATCAGCATCCGGGTGAGTCATGACAAAGAGCGAGAGCGAGGAAATGCCGAGCGCCTTCAATCGAAGGATCAGATCCTCCTCGGAGCGTTCGGTACCGGCGTCGATGAGAATCGCGCCGTCCGTCGTTTGCAAAAGAATAGCGTCGCCCTGACCGACGTCAAGGAAGGTGATCACAAGAAAACCATCCTCGACCGCGGGCGCTCGCTGGAACCAGCGACAGGAGGGCAAAAACAAAAGGCAGAGCGCAAGGAGAAGCGCAAGATAGCGTTTTGCGGATCTCATACCACCCCTCCCCTCTTTTCGCTTATTATAACAGATTTTGTAAAAAAATGCAAGTTTGACCGCAAAAGAGAAAAAAACTCTTGACAGACAGGGAAAAAGATGCTATAATTGCCAAGTGATGCGGACGAAAGTCCGTCTCTCTGCCATGCAAATTTTTCAGCATGGCCGAAAGTCCATAGGGAGGTGTAAAAAACATGGAGAAACTGATCAATTCTTACGAAGGGATGTTCATCGTCAGCCTTGCAAACGGCGAAGAAGCCACAAGGGCGACCCTGGACAAATTCGAAAAGTTGATTTCCGACAATGCGGAAGTCATTCGGATTGACGAGTGGGGCAAACGCCGTTTTGCATATCCGATCCAGGATATGACCGACGGGTTCTACACGGTCGTCACCTTCAAGTGCGATGGGGCATTCCCCACCGAGCTTCAGCGTCTTATGACCATTGACGAAAGCGTTCTGCGCGCAATGGTGATTCGCCTGGAATACGATGCAGCCGAGAGAGCAAAAGAAGCTCCCGTGGTTGCAGAAGAGATTCCCGCTGAAGAAGAAGAGGCTCCTGCAAAAGAAGCCGCTCCTGCCGAGGAAGAAGCCCCGGTCGAAGCTGCTCCCGCAGAAGAAGCCGCTCCTGTCGAAACGGCAGAAGAATAAGCGACACGAAAATCTGAAGGAGGAGTTCTCAGCATGTCCAGTCTCAACCTGAACAAAGTGGTCCTGTGCGGCAGACTGACCGCCGACCCCGAACTGAAGCAAACCCAAAGCGGCGTTCCAGTCGTTTCCTTCACATTGGCAATCAACCGTCGTTACCAGGGCAAGGGCGCAGACGGTGCTCCTGCTCAGTCCACCGCCGATTTCATCAACGTGGTGGCTTGGCGTCAGACGGCCGAATTCATCAGCAGATACTTCAAAAAAGGCTCGGCTCTTTGCGTGACCGGCTCGATCCAGACCAGAAACTGGCAGGATCAGCAGGGACAAAAGCGCTATGCCACCGAAGTGGTCGCCGATGAAGCCATGTTCGTGGACAGCAAGTCCGAAGGCGGCGCTCCCGCCGACAATTACAGTGCACCGTCCTTCTCCTCTTCCCCGGCCTCCGCGCCCAAGTTCGAAGAGCTGAAGACGGATGACGATCTGCCCTTCTAATCAAGCGGCAAAATACTAAGATAAGGAGAATCTGTTAGAATGGATACCACTACCAAAACCGAAGCGGTCGTTCGTCCGGCTCGTCCGATGAACCAGAACCGCAGAAGAAAAAAGGTTTGCATTTTCTGCGCAGATAAAGTGGAATTTATCGACTATAAGGATAGCGGCAAGCTCCGCAAGTTCATCAGCGAACGCGGCAAGATCCTGCCGAGACGCGTGTCCGGCACCTGCGCCGTTCACCAGAGAGAGCTCAACACCGCCATCAAGCGCGCGCGCAACATGGCTCTGCTTCCTTTCGTCACCGACTGACCTTTTTTACAAAATCCCTCCCGCTTTTGCGGGAGGTTTTTTTGCCCGAAAGCCTTGACAGAACGAGAAAAAACATGCTACAATATAGGGCGTAGAATGTGGGGCTTTCCCACAAAGTTTTGAATCATTCGGAGGAAACAAATTATGGAAAACTGGCTGAATCTGACAGGCAAAGTCATTGTGGTCACCGGCGGCGCCAGCGGCATTGGCTACGCGGTTGTTGAAGAGCTTTTGGCCGACGGAGCAAAGGTTGCCGTTTGCGATATCGCGGATAACGCTCCCGCCTTCCCGGGTGCTACCGACGAAAGCTGCCTGTACGTCAAAACCGACGTCACCTCGCTTGAAAACGTGAAAGCGGCTTTTGCGGCAATCGTGAAAAAATTCGGCACGGTCGACGTCATGGTCAACAACGCCGGCATCAATATTCCGAGACTGCTCGTCGACGAGGCCGGCAAATATGAACTCGACGAGGCCGTCTGGGATAAGGTCATGAACGTCAACCTCAAGGGTCTCTTCTTCTGCTCGCAGGAGGCCGCCCGCATCATGAAGGCTAAGAAAAGCGGCGTCATCATCAATATGTCCTCCGAGTGCGGCCTGGAAGGCTCCGAGGGACAGAGCGTTTACGCCGCCTCCAAGGCTGCCGTAAACGCCTTGACCCGCTCCTGGGCAAAGGAGCTCGGCCGCCACGGCATCCGCGTCGTCGGCATCGCTCCCGGTATCCTCGAAGCAACCGGTCTGCGCACCATCTCCTATGAGAGCGCGCTCGCTTACACCAGAGGCATCACGGTCGAACAGCTCCGCGAGGGCTATAAAAAGACCAATACTACGCCGATGGGCCGCTCCGGCAAGCTCTCCGAGGTCGCGACAACCGTCGCTTTCATGGCCAGCGATAAGGCCGGCTACATCGACGGCGTCACCCTCAATGTCGCCGGCGGCAAGACGAGAGGATAAAATAGGAATTTAAAAAAGATTTGCGGGAGAAACTTTTTGGAAAAAGTTTCTCCCGCACCCTTTTCAAAAACCTTTGTCAAAAGGTTTCAAAATGCTGACGGAATGCCAGCATTATTTTTTTGTTTGTTTTTTCGGAAAGGGTGCGGGGAAACCTCTTTTTTTCAAAAAAGGGTTTCCCCGCATCTTTTTCCCAAAAATCAATGCAATTTCTTAATGATCTTTCTCGGGCATTTAGAGGCGCAGAGGCCGCAGCCGATGCACTTGGCCTGATCGATGGAAGCGACGAAGTCGTTAACCGTAATGGCTCCTACGGGACAATTCTTTTCGCAGATCTTACAAGCGATACAGCCCGCGTCGCAGTATTTGCGGGTTTTTGCGCCGACTTCAACCGAGTGGCAGGCCACGAAATAAGCGCTGGAGACCGGGATCATTGAAATGATCTGCTTGGGGCAAACCTTGGAGCAGGCGCCGCAACCGGTGCATTTATCCGGATCGACCACAGCAAGTCCGTTTTCGACGTGGATGGCGTCAAAGCGGCAGGCCGAGACGCAGGTACCAAGGCCAAGACAGCCGTTGGGGCACATCTTCCCTCCCCCGCCCATTTTGGCGGCGGCAAAGCAGTCGATCACGCCCTCGTACACATAGAGCTGTTTTGCGGTATTGCAGTCGCCCGAGCACATGACGCGCGCGTGGATCGGTGCCGAGGATTTGACCTCGACCCCGAGGATCTCGCCGATCTTAGCAAGCTCGGCCGGTTTACAGCTTCGACAGGATTCGGGTTTGGCCTCACCCTTGGCAAGCGCGTTTGCAAAGCCGGAACAGCCCGAGTATCCGCATCCGCCGCAGTTGGCGCCGGGCAGGCACTCGAGGATCTTCTCTGCCCGCTCGTCGGTCTTGACCGAAAAGATCTTAAACGCGACCGCAAGGAGCAGTCCCAGAACAACGCCGAGGGCGGCGAAGATGCCGACAGGAATGAGAACGTCGGTAAACTGAATTAAAGCAACCATGTTTCCACCCCCTTAGAACTGCACGCCCGAGAAGCAGGAAAAGGCCATGGCCAGAAGTCCTGCGGCGATGAGGGTGAGCGGAAAGCCTTTGAAAGCTCTCGGCGGGTCTGCCATGGTCATGCGCGAACGAAGTCCCGCAAAGATCACGATGGCAAGCGTAAAGCCAAGCGCGGCCGAAAATCCAAAGCAAACGGCTTCTACAAAGTTATACTCTTTTTGCACGATGAGAAGCGCCGAACTGAGCACCGCGCAGTTGGTCGTGATGAGCGGCAGGTAGATGCCGAGCGCACTGTAAAGCGCCGGAACAAAGCGGTGCAAGAACATCTCAATGAACTGCACGAGCGCCGCGATCACAAGAATGAAGGCGACCGTTTTGAGGTATTCGAGGTGCAAGGGAGCGAGGAAGAAGTGGTAGACCGCCCAGGTAGCGGCACCCGAGACCGTCATGACGAAGGTCACGGCCATGCCCATGCCGAGCGCGGTATCCGGATGCTCGGAAACGCCGAGAAAAGGACAGCAACCGTAGAATTTCGAGAAAATGAAGTTTTCCACAAGGATCGCGGAAAACATGAGAAGAAGAACAGAACCGAATGTCATACCATTTCTTCCTCCTTTTTCTCATGTTCTGCAGCCGCACGGTTTTCCTGAATCTCCTGCAAGCGCTTTTTGTCCTCCACGCTATTGCGGATCTTCTGCACCAGCGCGATGAGAAATCCAAGCGTCAGGAATGCGCCTGCCGGCAAAATAAAGAACGTGATCGGCTCGTAAGCGTCGGGCAGAATTTGATAGCCAAAGAGTTTTCCCGAGCCAAGCAGTTCGCGGATGGCTCCGAGAAGCGCAAGCGCGAGCGTAAAGCCAAGACCCATCGAAAGGCCGTCGATCACGCTCGGGAGCGGCTTGTTCTTGGAAGCAAAGGCCTCTGCGCGAGCGAGGATGATGCAGTTGACCACAATAAGCGGGATAAAGAGCCCAAGGCTCTTGTAAAGGTCGTAGAAATAGGCTCGCATGAGGAGTTCCACGGCGGTCACAAAGCCCGAGATTACCACGATGTAAGCGGCGATGCGCACCTGCTTGGGGATAAACTTGCGAAGAAGCGAGATGAACAGGTTGGAGCAAATGAGCACGGCGGTCGTGGCAAGCCCCATACCGAAGGCGTTTTTGACCGAGGTGGTCGTGGCAAGCGTCGGGCACATGCCGAGCAGCTGCACAAGCGTCGGGTTGTTGTCAAGGAGGCCTTCTTTGAACTGTTTGAGAATCTTATTCATATCGGCACCTCCTTTACTTTCCGAGCGCAGCAATCAGGCGCTCGGTCGCTTCCTTTACAGCGGCCTTTACGCCTTTTGAGGTGTAGGTCGCGCCCGAGTAGGCGTCCGCGTCCACGTCTTCCCCGCTCTGACCCATGTAGGCTTCAAAGTAGGTTTTGTTTTCTTCAAGAAGCGTGGCCCCGATACCGGGCGTTTCGCTGTGGCTGATCACACTGATTCCTTTGATCGAAAAGGTCGCATCGTATCCGACCATCATTTCGATCTCGCCGCCAAAGCCGATCCCGGTTCCCTTGGCAGAGTAACCGAGGAGCTTTCCGGACTTTTTAACTTCATAAATATCCTCGCCAAGCTCGTAGAGGTCAAGACCTGTTTCGCCGAAGATCGCTTCCACGGCTTCGCGCTTGGTGGTATCAAGATTCTTTTGATAATCGGATTCGGTCACGGCATAGACGAAGGAGACGACCCCCGCGACCACGGCGCAGATGAGAAGGAGTTTGAGCCCGACCAGGAGAATGTTTTTGACAGATTTTGTTTCCATAACACCCTCCTTACGCCTTCGGCTTCTTTTCACGCCGCTCTTTTCCGTAGACGCGCGGCATGGTGAATTTGTCGAGATACCAGACAAAAGCGTTCATGATGAGAATGGCAAAGGAAACGCCCTCGTTATAAGCCGAGAAGTAGCGCAGGAACACGACAAGCGCGCCGCATCCGACGCCGAAGATCACGCGGCCCCAGGGAGTGACGGGAGAGGTCACATAGTCGGTCGCCATAAAGATGGCGCCGAGAAGCAGTCCGCCCGAAAGGAGCGAGGCGAGCATGAAGTCGAGGCGATCCGAGAAGGCGGTCAGCCCTCCTCTCGGGAAGAGGAAGGTGAGTAGCGCCACGGTGCCGAGGAAGGCGACCGGGATCTGCCAGCGGATCACTTTGCGGATGAGCAGATAAACGCCGCCCACAATGAGGAGCAGGGCCGAGACTTCGCCGATGCAACCGCCGGTCTGTCCGAAAAAGAGGTTCCAGATCGTCGTGCCTTCGGGGAGCGCGCCCGTCTTGAGCGAGGCAAGCGGAGTCGCCGAGGCGACCGCGTCAACCGTCTGACGGAAGGGGTAAAAGATCGTCATTTTCCCGGCAAAAGAGAGCGTCAGGAAAACGCGAGCGGCAAGCGCCGGATTCATCACGTTCTTGCCGATGCCGCCAAAAAGCTGTTTGACCACGATAATGGCAAACGCCGAACCAAGCACCGGGATGTAGAATGGCACCGAGGAGGGCAGATTCATGCCAAGCAGAAGCCCTGTCACGGCGGCCGAGCAATCGCTGATGGTGACCGTGCGGCGAAGCAGGATCTCGGTCAGCGCTTCAAAGGCGACCGAGGAAACGACCGAGATGAGTAGGATCACCGCGGCGCGCCAGCCAAAGGCGTAGGAGCCCCAAATGGCGGCGGGAAGCAGGGCGATGAAAACGTCCTTCATCACAGACGCCGTCGAAAGTCCTCTTCTGTGAATGTGCGGAGAGGGGGAAACGGTGAGCAGTTTGTTCTGAAAATCGGTATTCTGATCCATACTTTCCCCTCCTTATCGTTTTTTGGCGCGGATGACGCCCTTGGCCACCCGGATCTGCTGGACGATCTGGACGCCGGCCGGGCAGTTATAGGAACAGGTCCCGCACTCGACGCAGCTCATGACGTTCATTTTTTCGGCCTCGTCGTATCTCTTCTCTTTTGCAAACTCGGCCAAATAGTTTGGCATTAGGTGCATCGGGCAATGATGCACGCACATTCCGCAATGGATGCAAGCCGTGTGAATGGTGTTGATCCTGTCGTGCTCCTCCGAGAAGACGAGCACGGCGCTCGTGCCTTTGGTAACCGGCGCATTGAAGTCCCATTGCGACTGCCCCATCATGGGACCGCCGGAGATGATCTTCTTCGGCTCTTTGACAAAGCCGCCGCAGAAGTTGATAAGATCCATATAGGAAGCACCGAGCGGCGCACGAACATTTCTCGGATGCTTCACGCAGTCGCCCTCGACCGTGACGATGCGGCTGACCAGCGGGATCCCGCGATAGAAAGCACGGCAGATGGCCGCACTCGTCTCGGCATTGACGATCAGGCACCCGACGTCGGCAGGCAGTTTTCCGGCAGGCACTTCCCTGCCCGTGACGGCATAAATGAGCTGACGCTCGTCGCCCTGCGGGTATTTGGTCTTCATGACCGCAATGCGAATCCCTACGTTGTCTCTTGCTTTGAGAAGCGACTCCATCTCGGTCACGGCATCCATTTTGTTGTCTTCGATAGCAAGGATTCCCTCTTTCACGCCAAGCGCGTGCATGAGGATCTCAAGGCCGTCGATGATGTATTCGCCGCGCTCGAGGAGCAAGCGGTGGTTTGCCGTGATGTAGGGTTCGCACTCGGCGCAGTTGATCATGACCTTATCGACCTTGCCGATGGCGCTCTGGATCTTGGCATAGGTCGGGAAGGTGGCGCCGCCAAGGCCGCTGATGCCGGCGTTTTTCACGATCTCAATGATCTGCTCGGCAGTAGCGTCCTCGAGCTTGATTCCGGGAGGGACCACCGTGGCGGCTCTGGTGCGGAGGTTGTCATTCTCGATCACAATGCTCTGCACCGGCTGACCCTGCGCGTTGTTGTAGGAAGTGATCTCTTTGACCGTACCCGAAACGCTCGAATGCACCGGGCATCCAAGACCGGTCTCCACCGTGCCGATCACCGTACCGATATCGACATGATCGCCCGGAGCGACCACCGGTTTTGCCGGTACGCCGATGTGTTGGGACAATGGGATCGCAACGGTTGCAGGCTCGGGAAGTCTGGTTGCGGGAATGGCGGCCGTGTCCTTGTGTTCACGCACGTGCGTGCCGCCGCGAAAACTGAACTTTTTCATATTTTTCCTCTCTTTGAAAGGGTCTTGATCTGTTTTGATCGATTCACAAAAATGCACATTATATTATAATATAAAAAGTGAATTTTGTCAATGCAAAAGAGAGAGAAAAAAGGAGGATCGGCAAAAAGTCGATCCCCCACAAAAAGGAGTAAATGATGAAATCAGATTTGATCGGTGGATGCAAAGATCATTCTTCTTTTTGGGTGGCCGCATCGAAAATGGCGGTCACTTCTTTTTCCGGAGCCTTGGTGCAAAGCGTCACGACGACCGAAACGATCAGCCCTGCGACAAATCCCGGAACAATCTCGTAGACGCCGGTCTTGCCGGTCAGGAAAATCAGCCAGAGGATATCCACGACAGCGCCCGAAATGATACCCGACATTGCGCCTGCGTAGTTGAATCTGCGCCAGAAGAGCGAGAGGATCACAACAGGTCCAAATGCCGCTCCAAAGATGCCCCATGCGTTCTCCACCATATTCATGATGTTGCTTGCCCAGGAGTTTGCCTTGCCGATACCGGAGGCGGCAATGATAAACGCGACAATGGCAACGACCGCCACAACGATTCTGCCCACCCACATGGTCTCTTTATCCGAGGCCTTATTCTTGCGGATGATCGGCTGATAAATATCGCTGGTAAAGGAAGAGGAAGCAACAAGAAGCTGAGAGTCGGCCGTACTCATCGCGGCGGCAATGATGGCCGCCAGCAGAATTCCGGCAATAAAGCCCGGGAAGAGGCTCTTGACGATCACGATAAAGATGTTCTGCTGTGCGCCGGCAGGAAGCAGGCTTGCGGCAAGAGAGGTTCCGTCGCCGAGCAGATAGGTTCTGCCGAGGATCGCAATGGCAATGGCCGCGCCGAGCGTGATGACTACCCAGGAGCAGGCAACGGTTGCCGATTTTTTGACGAGCTTTGCGCTCTTGATGCCCATGAAGCGGACAAGAATGTGCGGCATACCAAAGTAACCAAGACCCCAGCCGAGGCCGCTGATGATATCGCCAGCCGAAGCGTTGAACGGATTGTCGCCGAATTCTTTGACGCCTTCGACAAACGCGCCGGCAAAGGTGTTATCGAACTTACCGGTGGTGGCCATGACGATCGGGACAAGGAGCAGAGCGCAGAGCATCATAATGCCCTGGAAAAAGTCGGTCCAGCAAACCGCCTTGTAACCGCCGAGGAAGGTATAAAGGAGGATGATCGCCGCAAAGATCGCCATGGCGAGTAGCTCCTTCCCGGCCAGTGCCGGAATAACAGCCACCATCACAGCAGTTCCCGCGTTAAAGCCGGAAGCAACGTAAATGGTAAAGGCGACAAGAAAGATGATGGCGCAGGTGACCTTGAGCCCCTTCTTTTGAGACGCGAAGCGGTTGGTCAGATACTGCGGAAGCGTGATCGAGTCGCCGGCCTCCTGCGAAAAACGGCGCAGTCTGCGCGCCACGAGGATCCAGTTTGCAATGGTGCCAAGACCCAAGCCGATACCGATCCAGACCTTACCAAGTCCGAAGGCGAGGATGGAACCCGGGAAGCCCATGAGGAGCCAGCCCGACATATCCGAAGCCTGGGCCGACATTGCGGTCACCCAGGGGCCGATGGATCTGCCGCCAAGGAAGTATTCTTTTTGCCCACTCGATTTGGTGCGCAAAAAGAAAAAGACGCCGATCCCGATGATCAGAACAAAATAAAGTATAAAAGCTGCAAGCATAAAAAAGAGTTCCTTTCTGCTTTGATAGCTGTTATTATAACACAACTTTTAATAGAATGCAATACAGAACAAATTATATACGAAAGTAAAAATAAAAAATCCGCTAAAATCAATTTTTTATTGATTATAAACGGATTTTTATTAGACTATAGTCTGTACGAAAAAATGTTCAAAAAATAATCTTTTAATTTTGTGAAATTTCAACCACGTTCCGCGCCGTATCCGGCCAAAAATTTGGGCAACATGCGGCGGGAATAATCCGAAAGCGAGTACTCGCCGTTGCACAAGCACCAGTCGTACATCAGCGCACGCTCGTAGAGCGCATAGGCTTTGACGATATCGTTGACCGACTCGTCCTTGGTGATCTCGCCCTTCTCCTGCCCTTCTCTTATGGTTGCGCGCAAAAGCTTATAGTAAGTGCGGTTGTGGTCAAGCAGGTGCTTTTCGCTTTTGGTGACCAGTTGCGAAGAAAGCAGTCTTGCCAACAGATCGATCGAGATGCTGTCCTCGATCAGGCGAAAGAGCTCGCGGTTCATAAGAAGGAGCTTTTCGATCGACGTAAGCTCGGGAGAGAGGCTCTCGGCGAGCTCCTCGTACTTTTCGTCAAAGACCTCGGAGAGCGAGGACAAAAGCGCGTCCTTGCCGTTAAAATAATGGTAGAAGGATCCTTTGGAAGTCTCGGATTCCTCGATGATATCGTCCACCGTCGTGTTGTCATAGCCCTGCTCGTAAAAGAGCTTCCAGGCGGCGGCAACGATCTTGCGTTTGGTATCTCTCGTTCCCTTTTTGCGCATACGATCACCTCGTTTCGCCCTCTATTTTACCACATTTCGCATCTCTTGGCAAGCCCCTTTTCGTCAAAAGCAAAAAAGCAAAAGAAATATCAATTTTCTACTTGATTTTTTTTATAAAATATATTACAATATGATGTATAGTTTGACAAAATTTTGCCAAGCGACCAACCCGTTTTCAAAAGAAGGAGAGAAAGACATGGCTAAATTTCGCAAAATCGGTATTCTGACCTCGGGCGGCGACGCGCCGGGTATGAACGCCTGCATCAAAGCGGTCGTCAGCAAGGCACTTACGCTCGGCGTGGAAGTGGTCGGCATCAACCGCGGATATCAAGGACTCATCGAAGGGGACCTTCGTCCCCTTCTCCCCAAACACGTAGCAAACATTCTCGGACGCGGCGGCACAATTCTTTATTCCAGCCGCAGTCCGATGTTCAAAACCGAGGAAGGCATGGCGGCCGCTGTGAAAACCTGCCGCGACAACGGCATTGACGCGCTTATCTGCATCGGCGGCGACGGAACCTTCCGCGGCGCCACCGACATGACAAGACACGGCATTCCCTCGATTGGTCTGCCCGGCACGATTGACAACGACATTACCGCTACCGACTACACCATCGGTTTTGATACTTCGATCAACTCCACCATGCAGATCATCGACAAACTGCGCGACACCTGCGAATCTCACGCGCGCCTCAACGTCGTCGAGGTCATGGGACGCAACTGCGGCCAGATCGCCCTTTACGCAGGCATCGCTTCGGGCGCTGTGGCAGTCGTGATTCCCGAAATTCCCTTTGACGAGGCGGCCGCACTCGAGAAGATCCGCAAGCTGCGCGAGGACGGCAGACGCGGCATGATCGCCATCGTCTGCGAAGGCGTCACCAATCCGGACGGTACGCCCTACTCCGAAGCCTTCCGTCACACCATCACCGAAAAGACCGGCGTGGAGACCAAATTTGTGCGTCTTGCACACATCGTCAGAGGCGGAGAGCCGACTGCAAGAGAGCGCTCCACTGCCATGCGCATGGGCATTGCCGCCGTGGAACTGCTCCACGAAGGCATCAGCAACGTGGTCATGTGCGAGCTGGACGGCAAGATCTGCCCGGTCGATATTTCCTTTGCCCTCATCGCCGACAGAATGTATAAAAGCAAACTGCAGCCCGGCGACCTCGATCCCTTCACACCCGAACAACTCGAGGATATGCGCCTGCTCTGCAAAAAACGCCAGAACGAGATCCAGCACCTCTACAAGGTCGCTCAGGACGTGGCGAACTGACAAATAAGAAAAGAATGCGGGGGGAACTTTTCGCGAAAAGTTCCTCCCGCACCCTCTTCAAAAGCCTTAAAGCAAAAGCAAAACGCTCGCCGGAAAGATCGGTGAGCGTTTTTTGAAAAATTTAGTTTACAAAAAGTTTCAATCATTTTGACTTTTTCTTTGGTGACGGCAATTCCTTCTCCATGGCAAGAAAAAGCGTCTGCAAAAACTCCCGGTCGTCAGCGTCCTCAATGAGAAGCATCTCTTTTGCGCCCTCGTAAGGAATTTCGAGCGGCGCGTCCGGCAAAAGCCGCCGGGAAACCTCGGTCACCTTGACAAGGAAGCGGTCGTCGTAGATCCCGCCGATCACCTTACCGCGAAAATAAAGGATGTATTCGCCCATCATCGCGCGATAGGATACCTCGTCGCAGAGTGACAGACAATCGAGAATATAGTCAAGGTATTCTTTGCTGGACGACATAGCTTTTCTCTCCTTTGCAAACAGGTTCTGCGTGCATTGTAGCACAAAAATGAAAAGAATGCAAGATGATTTCTCCCGGTATGGCAAATAATGGATTTGCGACTTTGCATATAACTGAAAAAAGCACCTGCCGCTGGCAAGTGCTTTTTTCTTTTTGGTCTGGCTGCCGGAGGACCCGTGCAGCTTACACCATTATGGTTCGCTTATCTGCGCTTTTTGATTACAATGGCAATCACAATAACGGTGCCACCAAGAACGACAGCAGCAATTGCAACAACAATCCAAACAATTCGGTTGTCGCTCGATTCTTCCGCGCCATCCTGAGGATCCTTATCAATTGCACTCGGTGCTTTCTTGGGGATCACTTCTTCTTTTTTATCTCCGCAGACCGAGCAAGTAGCGGTTTTAACGCCATCTTCGGTCTCAGTGGCCTCTTTGGTCACCACTGCTTCGCCATACTTATGGCCAAGTGCCGGAAGCACGCTTGTTTGCACATTTCCGCAAATTGAGCAAACCTGGGATTCCTCGCCTGCAGCAGTGCAGGTAGGAGCCTTGGTCTGTTCCCAGTTGCCATAGGCATGATTGCCTTTTGCAATCTCCTCGGTCTCAGCATTGCCGCAGATCGAGCAGATTCTGGTTTTGATGCCCACTTCACTGCAGGTGGGAGCTTTGGTCTGCTTCCAAGCGCCATAGACATGGCTGGTCTTCGGAATGCTTCTGTATTCAGTGGTTCCGCAAATCGAGCAGGTGCTGGATTCAGAGCCCTCTGCGTTGCAAGTAGCAGCCTGAACCTGTTTCCATGCACCAAAGTTGTGGTGCAGTCTTGCTATCTCTTCGGTATCAACATATCCGCAAACCGAGCATTTTCTGGTCTGGCTACCTTCGTCGCTGCAAGTAGGCGCCTTTGTTTGCTGCCATGCACCAAAGGTATGGCTCAGCTTTCCCACCTCGGCGGTTTCCACCTTGCCGCAAGTGGAGCAGGTTCTGGTTTTGCTACCCTTTTCACTGCAGGTGGGCGCTTTTGTTTGCTGCCATTCACCAAAGGTGTGATCTTCGGTTTTTGCAATGGTCTCGGTTTTGGTGCCGCCGCAAACGCTACAGGTGTAGGTGCGAGTGCCTGCCTCTTTACAGGTGGCCGCTTTTGTCACCGTACCGTTGTCCCAAGTGTGGGCTTCGGTTTCCTTCAGACCGCAAATCAAGCAAGCCTTTTCGTGAACATCGTTATTGGAGAAAGTCCATGCTCCAAAGTTGTGATTCACACAAACCACGGTAACAACAGTGGGAATCGGCGTGCAGACAACATCGCCAGCTTCATTTTGAGCCGGTGCTTTGGTCTGGATGGTCGTATCACCCAAAATAGCATTCGCTTTGACCTTCAAAACGTATTTGAAAATCTCGCCGTTAACATCTTGTTCCTGCAGGAACGCGATGACTGCCTGGGTTCCATTGAAATCGGACATCAGCCCTGTAATCAGCCACTCGCCGGAGACCAGTTCAAAGACGTTGGCATCATAAATAGGCTCCAAGCCCATGGAGAGGAGAGGAGCGCAATCGCTCATGCGAACCGTGACGGTAATTTCGTCACCAAACGTCAGCGTCTGCACTTCCACTTTGGAAGTGACTTTTGCATCTTCTGCCGCAAAAGCCGTGATTGACATTGCAAAGATCAATGCCAGACATACAATCAAAAATAAACTTTTTTTCATGGATCAATCTCCTCACTGCGCATTATTTAATGGATATTGCTCACCGCCAAACAGCGTGAAATACAGCAAATAAACTGCATCACTGCTGTTTACAACGCCATCTCCGTTGAAATCACAAACCTGGTTGACAGTATAGTTTGCGGGGAACAGAGTGTAATACAGAAGATTGATTGCATCTTTGCTGGTAACTTTTCCGTCGCCATCCGTGTCGCCAAGGATATAGGTCTCGAAGGACTCACGGCTCAGTTCTTTACCGCAAATCGAGCAATACACGACCATATCATAGGTGCCGCAAGCAGTAGGAGTGGGAGCCACTTCATTTTCTTTGACAGCTTCGGCCGGAATATGGACGAGCGGATCGGTGGTAAAGCTCTCACGGCTCAGTTCTGCGCCGCAGACCGAGCAATACACAACCATGTCATAAGACCCTGCAACTTCGCAAGCGGAATCAACGCGGTTCTCCTCGACAGCTTCGCCGGGAGTGTGGCCGAGAGCTGCGATTGCAATGGTTTCGCGCGTCAGTTCATCGCCGCAAACCGTGCAGTAGGTCACGGAATCATAAGATCCTGCCTCGGTGCAGGTTGCTTCCACGCGGTTCTCCTCGACAGCTTCGCCGAGAGTGTGGCCGAGAGCTGCGATTGCAATGGTTTCGCGCGTCAGTTCATCGCCGCAAACCGTGCAGTAGGTCACGGAATCATAAGATCCTGCCTCGGTGCAGGTTGCTTCCACGCGGTTCTCCTCGACAGCTTCGCCGGGAGTGTGGCCGAGAGCGGGAATTTCCACATAGCTGGTATAATCGCATCTGGAGCAGGTGTTGTAGGCACCCCAACCGATTTCGGTACAGGTTGGCTCTTGTGCTTCGTGGGAAACATAGTCGTGGCCAAGAGCGGGAATCACGACAAGGTCACGAGTGAGCACTTGATTGCAGCGCTGGCAATAGCCGGTGAATTCATAAGAGCCGTCGGCCTCGCAAGTGGGCTCAATGCGGTTCTCTTCCACCCCATCCTGAGAAAGATGTCCAAGCGGGGGGATTGCCACATAGGTGGTATAATCGCATTTGGAGCAGGTATCGTAAGCATCCCAACCGATTTCGGTACAGGTTGGCTCTTGTGCTTCGTGGTGCTCAAGCTCATGTCCAGGAGCAGTAAGCACAGTGGTTACGCGCTCCAGCTCTTCTTCGCAAACCGAACAGTAAACGACCGTGTCATAAGAACCGTCTTCGGTGCAGGTTGCTTCCACGCGGTTCTCTTCCACTGCATCTGCAGGGGTGTGGCCGGGATAACCAACAACGTTGCCGATCACGTCCTCACCGCAGGTTGCGCAGTGGTAGGTGGTGTAGCCGTTTTCCACGCATTTGGGAGCGGTCAGTTTGCCAGCTTCCGCATCAATGTTGTGCGCGAGGAAGGAGGCAGAACCTCCAACGAACGGGACATACTGATTATAGCCCTTCGTGCAGTAAGAAGGATCGTTGTTTTTGGGAAGCATGGTAGAAAGCTCTACCGCTCCGCAATAATCCTCTTTGCTTGTGAAGGTTGCCGTAAAGATGGTGCCGGTTGTATCAAGGATCTCATTTGAAGAAGAAAAATATTGAATGATGCCTTTTTCTTCGTCTATAGTAATCCTTCCATTAGCAAAGGACTCGCCTTTGACGCAATCGCCGGTCAGCTCAAGGGCATCTGCATTATAGACCAAACGAAACTGAAGGAGCTTAATTCCGGTATTTTGGACTGCACTGATCGTCACCGTAACCTCTTCTCCGCTGTTATAAATAGCGGGAGAAAGGGAGACGGGAGTGGTGGTCTCTGCCACCACTCCCACCTCAAAAGTTTCGGTTTCGGAATCTTCAGCAGTTACTGTAAAAGTAAACGCCGAGAGAATCAGAGCAGCAGCCAAAAAAATCGCAGCGATTTTTTTGAGTTGCATTTCTTATACCTCCGAAAAATTAGTTCAGGTCCAAATAATAGTCATTACCGGCTACTGCATCGGCAAGGAGGAAGAAGTCGTCGCCATTGATGGTGCCGTTCTTATCCATATCGTAGCAGGTAAAGTAAGCATCGTCATCGGTGTTGGCAGCAAACCAAGCCGAGAAGATTGCTGCATCGTCGGTATCGAGAATGCCATCTTCATTCGCGTCACCAAGCATGACCACATTGATGGTAGCACCTTCGCCGAAATCGCAGGTCAGCTCATTGGCAAAGTTGATATGAGAAGCCTTTTCGTTGTAGCCTTCCTCAAAAGCGATGCTGACATCCTCGAGGTAGCAATCGTTGGCAACTCTGAAGGTCAAGGTTGCAAACTCGTAGGTGCCTTTTTCAAACACCTTTGCATCATTGCCAAGGCTCATGGATTGAAACAGAATAACAAGGCGATCATTGTTTGCTTTTTCGATCTTCGTGCTCTTGTCTACTTCAAAGATGCAACGCTCTACTTTTTCAAGGCAGAGGGCATCGTCAAAGCTGAGTGCAAAGTTCACACCAAACAGTCTTGCAATGTCGCTTTCAACATTCATGTAAACATGAAGCGTGACGTAACCGGAGTTGACAGCCACATCGCTTCCGTTGATGCCGGTTGCTTCGTAGGTAAAGGAGATCGCTTCGTTTTTGACAGGAATGATAACCTCTTCACGGCTAATTTCAACAGGGTTGTCCTGGCAGCAATCTCTCTGACAATAAGTAACAAGCTCATAGGAACCGGGTGCGTCAAAGGTAGCATCAACGACGTTCTCTATAACCGGTTCACCTGCAAGGTGACCAAGTGCTTCAACTTCGACAGGAGCATCGATCTCATTCTCGTCTGCATCAAAGAGTTTTCCGCAACGGCTGCACTTGGAATGTGCTTCAAAACCAGCCTCCGTGCAGGTAGCAATACCAGCTTCAACGTCGACAAGGTCGTGGCCGAGCGCGGGAATTTCTACATAGGTGGTGTAGTTGCATCCTTCATTGGAGCAAGCATCATAAGCATCCCAACCGATTTCGGTGCAGGTTGCATCTTTTGCATCATAGTGAACCAGATTGTGCTCAGTCTTTTCAACCACAACGTGCTCGGTCTCATCTTCCAGTTTTTCGCCGCAGCCTTCTCTCTGGCAGTAGTAAACTTTGTCATAAGAGCCGTCTGCTACGCCGCAGATAGGATCAACGTTGTTTTCGATCACAAAATCGCCTTTCAGGTGGCCGAGTGCATCGACATCTTCGTCTTTAGTAGCTCCACAAACAGTGCAGGTGAAAGTTTTAACACCCTTTTCGGTGCAGGTGGGTTCGGTGGTAATTTCGCCATCGTCCCAAGTATGTCCGGTTGCAGGGACATTAGTGTGTCTTTCAGTCGCAAAGCATCTCTCGCACTGATGAATGCTGTAACCTTCCTCCTCGCACTTGGGATCAACCTTTCCATTGTCAACCCATACATGATGCGCCTCAATTACGAGATTCTCAATCTCGGTCTCTCCGTCTTCTTCAAAGTCTTTTCCGCAACGGTAGCAGTGATAATGGCCAACAGTGCCGTCCTCGGTGCAGGTTGCGGGAACTTCATCGATCCAGTCAGGATCTTCGTCGTCGTCATCGGGATCGTCAAAGTTGTGGCCAAGCGGGTCAACCGTCTCAACCACTGCATAGGGAGCTGCATGGCAAGTCTCTTCGTATTTGCATCTCAATTCTGCGGACGAGCCACCCTCGGTGCAGGTAGCCTCAACGGCCTCAATCGTAATCACCCACACGTGCGAAGTTCCATCGGCAGAGATCTTGGAGTCATCGGGAACATAAGTTGCCGTGCAGCCTTCACGCTTGCAGGAATAGGTGGTGTAGCCTTCCGTGCTACAGGTAGGATCGGTCACAACGCCGTTATCATAATCCCAGTCGTGACCAAGCGCGGCGATTACCATATCTTCAGCAGTTGCAAGTCTTGCGCCCTCGTGCTGTGCAAGATAATCATCCAGCTCTGCTTCGGGGACAGCAATCAACCCATACTGGGGTTCCTCGGGATCAGGATCGGGATCAGGATCAGGATCGGGATCAGGATCGGGATCAGGATC
>JAFSSP010000026.1 GCA_017450945.1 Clostridia bacterium
GCCACGCCGACTACGTTAAGAACATGATCACCGGTGCCGCTCAGATGGACGGCGCAATCCTTGTGGTCGCCGGCACCGACGGCCCTCTGCAGCAGACCCGCGAGCACGTTCTGCTCGCTCGTCAGGTTGGCGTTCCTGCCATCGTCGTGTTCCTGAACAAGACCGACCTGGTTGACGACCCCGAACTGCTTGACCTCGTTGAGATGGAAGTCCGCGACCTCCTTTCTCAGTACGACTTCCCGGGTGATGACATTCCGATCATCCGCGGCTCCGCTCGTGACGCTCTCGAATCCACCAACACCGATATCAATGCTCCCGAGTACAAGTGCATTCTTGAGCTCATGGATGCCGTTGACAGCTATATCCCGACCCCTGAGCGTCAGGCTGACCTGCCGTTCCTGATGCCCGTCGAGGACGTCTTCTCCATCTCCGGCCGTGGTACCGTTGCTACCGGTCGTGTGGAGCGTGGTACCGTTAAGGTTTCCGACGTTGTTGAAATCGTCGGTCTGACCGAAGAGAAGAAGCAGACCACCGTTACCGGTGTTGAAATGTTCCACAAGCTCCTGCCGCAGGCTGAGGCTGGTGACAACATCGGCGCTCTGCTCCGTGGTATCGCAAAGGACGAGATCGAAAGAGGTCAGGTTCTTGCAAAACCCGGTTCGGTTCATCCGCACACCAAATTCGTGGGTCACGTTTACGTTCTGACCGAAAAAGAAGGCGGCCGTTCGAAGCCCTTCTTCACCGGTTACAGACCGCAGTTCTATTTCCGCACCACCGACGTTACCGGCAACATCGACCTGCCTGCAGGCGTTGAGATGTGCCGCCCCGGCGACAACGTGGATATGAACGTTGAACTCATCAAGCCGATCGCTTGCGAAGTGGGTCTCCGTTTCGCTATCCGTGAAGGCGGCAGAACCGTTGGTTCCGGCGTCGTCTCGAAGATCGTCGAGTAATTTCTAAAAACCTTTCGGGGAACGGCTTTTGCCGTTCCCCGAAATAACGATTCCATCATTTATAAAAAATTCTTTGGGGAATGGTGAAATTCCATACCGGCAGTAAAGTCTGCGAACGCTGAGGGGATCCTTGGCGCCGATCGGGTGCAATTCCCGAACCGACGGTGAACGGTTCTTATGAACCCGCAGTCCGGATGAGAAAAGAAAACAGGTAGCCTAAAGAGGGCTGCTCTTGTCGATTTCCCGGGAATGCCCGGGCTTTTTCTTTTCTCCGTTCATTTTGTAATAGGAGAAATTTATGCAAACCAATCAAGCAAAAAACACGCACGCGAAAATTTATTGTCTCGTGGGCGTTGCCATCTTCAGCGCGCTGGCCTATGTTGCCATGCTGTTCATCCATTTCAAGGTGTCTTTTCTGACGCTTGATCCCAAGGACGCGATCATCACGCTTTGTGGTCTCTGCTTTGGCCCTGTCTGGGCGCTTGTGTCCTCGCTCATTGTGGCAGTTGCAGAACTGCCGGTCAGCAGCACCGGTCTTTATGGGCTGCTTATGAACTTCCTTGGCACTGCCGCCTTTTCGGTGACTGTAAGTCTTGTTTACAAATGGCGCAAGAATTTCCTTTCGGCCATCCTGGGACTTGTCTCCGGAGTGTTTGCCATGACCGCCGTCATGCTTGTCGCCGATCTATTCATCATCCCTCTCTATACGCCCGGGGTGGATGTTTCGGTCGTGTGGAATATGATCCCGAAGTTGCTGTTGCCTTTCAATCTGGTCAAGGGACTCTTCAACGCGTCGATCGTTCTGCTCCTCTACAAGCCGACTGTGTCAACTCTGCGCCGGATCGGATTTTTGCCGAAGTCCGAGGCAAAACTGCGTTTTGACGCACGGACGATCCTTGTCATGCTCGCGGCGATTTTGCTCATTGCCGCCTCGCTGTTCGTGATCTTCGGACTGCTCAACGGCAGTTTCAAGTTCGGCATTTGATTTTACAATTGACAATCATCGCTTTTTGCGTTACAATAAGAAAACAAACAGGAAAGGGGGAATCGGGCTATGATACAGGCCATTGAGAGCTTTTTTACCAATTCGGTCGGAAAAGAGCTTGCCGTCTTTTTTTGCTCGATGATCCCCGTGATCGAGTGCCGCGGCGCAATTCCGCTCGGTTGTGGACTGGGCCTTGCTTGGTACTGGACTTTTCTTCTTTCCTTTGCCGGCAACCTTTTGCCGGTGCCGTTTATCCTGCTGCTCATCGAAAAAATCATCCTTTGGATGGAAAAATCCAAGGTCAAAGCTTTTCAAAAATTTGCCTCCTTCCTTCGCCGCAAGGTGGAAAAACACAAGGGAAAGATCGAAAAATATTCCTACTGGGGGCTTGTCCTCTTTGTCGCCATTCCGCTTCCCGGTACCGGCGCGTGGACTGGCTCGCTCATCGCCGCCCTCCTTGGGCTTGACGTCAAAAAATCCACCCTTGCCGCAACACTTGGCGTTACGATCTCCTGCACGATCATGACGATCGGCTCGTATTTGATCAAGAGCGCGGTGACATAAAAGGGAAGAGAAAGAGAAGGCGGGGAGAAACTTTTGCAAAAGTTTCTCCCCGCACCCCTTTTCAAAAACGTTGAAAAGGGGTTATTTTGCCAATTCCTCGAAGGCTTTATGGTGTTCTCTCAAAATTCTTAAAGCGACCTCATCAATTTTTTCATCGTCGGCAAGGTTGATTACCTTTCTTCCGCGGTTGATTGCCCTTGCCATATATTTTGCTGCACCACCATAAGAGCGAGCAACATATGCAATAACAGTGTCCGCATTGTCCATCCAACGATTGCGATAGTCGATTGCATAGCGCTTTGGAACCCTTTCGATTCCTTCCGGAAAAATTGTTTCGTCCGGCAGATAAATTCCAGCATCATCGGGAAGATATGCGAGAACGATAGCATATCGGATTTCGGAATACTCTTGTTTCAAGCTACGCAAGCAAGACAGCACCATGGCATCAAAATTTCCATGAGTGCCGACATAAAACTGTGTAGTTCCCTTCTTGATTTGATTTTTGATTGTTTCAAACAGCATTGGTTTTGTTGAACTGCAACAATCGTGATGACCAAAAAATGTACATCCCATATCTTTCCTCCATTTTAGTATACTTGTATCAAGTATACTTGAAACATTATACCACAAAATAATCTTAAAATGTACTTGAATTAAGATAATTTTGTGGGGGACGATATGAGAAACAAAGCAAATAAGCATTTGGGAATTGAAATTGATCCCGAGTTGCATCAAAAAATCAAGTATGTTGCCGAATATGAGGGGCGTTCGATCAATGGGCAAGTTCTGTATCTTGTTCGGCAATGTGTGAAAAATTTTGAAAGCGAAAACGGCAAGATTGATACGAAATCGGACGACAACAAATAAAAACCTCTTGCATTTTCAATTTGAGTGTGCTATACTATACCCAAGAATTTCATATTTCTTATCAAGAGTAGCGTAGTGACAGGCACGATGATGCTACAGCAACCTGCGAAGAGGCTTTCGTAAGGTGCTAAATCCTGACAGATGAGAGCAAAAAAATAGCTCCGTCTTGCGGAGCTTTTCTTTTTGCCAAAGAAAGGAATGACGACAATGAACGAAAACAGAAAACTTTTTACGAGTGAATCGGTGACCGAGGGGCATCCCGACAAAATTTGCGACAAAATTTCGGATGCGATCCTGGACGAGATGCTCCGCCAGGATCCGATGTCCCGCGTGGCCTGCGAGACCTTTGTGACCACCGGCATGGTGGCGGTGATGGGAGAAGTGACGACACACGCCGACGTAGATATTCAGGCGATCGTCAGAGAGACGGTTCGCGAGATCGGTTACGACCGCGCCAAATACGGATTTGACTGCGACAGTTGCGCGGTCATTACTTCGCTTCACGAGCAGTCGCCGGACATTGCGCTCGGTGTGGACAAGTCTCTCGAGGCAAAAGAGGGAACCGACACCGACGGCCTCGACACAGGTGCCGGCGACCAGGGTCTTATGTTCGGCTATGCCTGCAACGAAACCAAAGAGCTCATGCCCTTGCCGATCTCGCTTGCGCACGCGCTGGCAAAGCGGCTGACCGAAGTCCGCAAGAACGGAACACTTTCCTATCTGCGTCCGGACGGCAAAACGCAGGTGACGGTCGAATACGACGAAAGTGACAAACCGGTTCGCGTCGACACGATCGTGATCTCCTCTCAGCACGCCGCCGATGTTGCTCTTGAGACCATCCGCAAGGATATTATAAGAGAAGTCATCACACCAATCATTCCTGCGGGCATGATCGACGACAAAACCAAAATTTACGTCAACCCGACCGGGCGGTTCGTCGTGGGCGGCCCCTCGGGAGACACCGGGCTGACCGGCAGAAAAATCATTGTCGACACCTACGGCGGGTACGCGCGTCACGGCGGCGGAGCCTTTTCTGGCAAGGATCCGACCAAGGTTGACCGCTCGGCCTGCTATGCCGCGCGCTATCTGGCAAAGAACGTGGTCAAAGCGGGGCTTGCCGACAAGTGCGAAGTCCAGCTTGCCTATGCTATCGGCGTGGCAAAACCGGTTTCTCTGAGAGTGGACACCTTTGGAACCGGCAAAATTTCGGATGCAAAAATTGCCGACGCGCTCGCAACGCTGGTCGATCTGCGCCCGGCGGCAATCATCAAAAAGTTTGATCTGCGCCGCCCGATCTACTGCGCCCTGGCCGCCTACGGCCACATGGGTAGGGAAGACCTGAACGCACCCTGGGAGAATTGTGACCTTGTTCCCGAACTGAAAAAACTGGTGGGATAATCAGGAATCGTTTGAAGCATTCGGATTTTGTGCTTTGAATGGCGTTTTTTGCCAGCCTTCCCCCTTGAGGGGAAGGGGGACCGCTTTAGCGGTGGATGAGGGTTTCCATGAAAAACTTACTATAAAAAAGAAAAGTAGTTTTGCTTTCTCAACCCTCATCCGTCACGGCAAGCCGTGCCACCTTCCCCTCAAGGGGGAAGGCGAAAAAACTAGCGCCTAAAAATAGATTTCTAAATGATAAAAAAGCAAAATTGAAATTGATCCGAAAAGGACATCAGAATCGCTTCCGTTAGCCTTCCCCAGCGGGGGAAGGGGGACCGCGAAGCGGTGGATGAGGTGTCTCTTTTCAGAAAGGAGGCTCCCATGAACGGAGAAGTTGGAAAATACTTTATGCAAGGCCCTGTCGACGAGGGCGATCTGCTGACGCTATCCGGCAGTGTGGAGGACGTGATTTTCTCCAACCGCGAGAACGGATACGCCATCTGCGAGCTTGGACTCGAACCAGAGAACGAGCTTGTGACTATCACGGGGACGCTTCCTTACGTGGAAGAGGGCGACCTTTTGACCGTGCACGGGAGTTGGGTCCACAATCCCAAATACGGCAGACAGTTCAAGGTGGAAAGCTTTGAAAAAACCATGCCGGTCGGCGCCGACGCGATCCGCCGCTACCTTGCCTCGGGGAACATCCGCGGCATAGGACCCAAAACGGCGCAACGGATCGTGGACAAATTCGGCGACGAGACCTTTGACGTCATGGAGAACCATCCGGAATGGCTTGCCGATATTCCCGGTATCACCCACAAGCGGGCGCATGAGATCTCCGACGAATTCCGCAGAAAAGCCGGGATCCGCGCCGCCATGCTCTTTTTTAGCGACTTTTTCGGCGGGGCGCTCATCGTGCGCATTTACGAAAAATATCACGGCGCGGCAATCGAGATCGCCAAGCACACCCCTTACCGCTTTTGCGAAGAGATCTCCGGCATCGGTTTTGAAAAGGCCGATCGGATGGCGCAAAAACTCGGTTTTGGAAAAGAGGAATTGCCGCGCGTTTGCAGCGGGATCCTCTATATCCTCTCGGATAGAGCCGCGCAGGACGGGCATTTGTGCCTGCCAAAAGAAGAGTTGATCAGACAAGCGGCACAGCTTTTGGAGGTGGATCCTTCCATTGTGGAGACCGCGCTGGGGCAGCTCGAAAAAGATCGGCGGCTGATTGCGGATCGACGCGGTGAGACGGTTTTCTTTTACGAAAAAAGCGCTTATGAAAACGAGCGCTATATTGCCAAAAAGCTTCTGCTTTTGAACCGGCTTTGCCCGGCTGTTGACACCGCCAATATTTCAAGCCTGATCGACAAAGAGGAAAAGCAGAGCGGCATCGAATACGCGGGGCTTCAGCGCCGCGCCATCGTACTGGCGCTGGAGAGCGGCGTCATGCTCCTGACCGGCGGTCCCGGCACCGGTAAAACCACCGTGGTGCGGGCGCTTTTGCACATTTTTCAAAGCATGGATGCGCGCGTCTCGCTCTGCGCGCCCACAGGACGCGCCGCAAAACGACTCTCCGAATCCACCTCCTGCGAGGCAAAAACCATTCACCGCCTGCTTCTTTACGGGCCGGGTGAAAACGGAGTTCTCGGCTTTGGCAGAAACGAAAAGAATCTGCTCGACGAGGACGTGATCATCGCCGACGAGGCCTCGATGATCGACAATCAACTGATGAGCGCCCTCTGCGAAGCGATCAAACCCGGGGCGCGCCTCATTCTCATCGGCGACTCGGACCAGCTTCCCTCGGTGGGGGCAGGGAACATTCTGCGCGATCTGATTGCAAGCGAGTGCTTCGCCACGGTCAGACTCACCGAGATCTTTCGTCAGGCCAAAGAGAGCCTCATCGTCACCGGAGCACACGCGATCAACCGCGGCGAGATGCCGCGCCTTGACGCAAAGGATAAGGACTTTTTCTTCCTTGCAAGAGAGGATGACGGCGAGATCCTTTCTACCGTGCGCGAGCTTTGCAAAACGCGGCTTCCGCGTACCTATGGCGAGATCGCCGAGAGCGGAACGCAGGTCATTTGCCCTTCGCGCAAAGGAAAAACCGGCACCGATTCCTTTAACGGCGTTCTGCAGGAGTCGCTCAACCCGCCGTCGCATGAGAAAGCCGAATACAGGTTCCGCGATCAAATTTTCCGCGAGGGTGACCGCGTGATGCAAACCAAAAACGATTATATGCTCGAATGGAAGCGCGACGACGGCGCGGCAGGTTTCGGCATTTTCAACGGGGATATCGGCGTGATTCTTTCGATCGACAAGCGGAGCGAAAAACTGCAGATCCGTTTTGACGAGAGAACCGTATTTTATGATTTTTCTCTGCTTGAGAATCTATCGCTTGCCTATGCCATCACCGTGCACAAAAGTCAGGGATCCGAATATCCGATCGTGATCCTACCGCTTGGATCTACACCGCCGATGTTGCTCTTCCGCAATCTTCTTTACACGGCGGTCACCCGCGCCCAGCTCATGGTGATCCTCGTCGGCCGGTCGGAATTCATCCGGAAAATGGTGGAGAACAATCAAAAGAGTCTGCGCTATACCGGCCTTGCCGAGCGCTTGGGAGAATTCAAATGAAGCGGGCGGCCTCTTTGATCCGCGGGCTTCTGTTCCCGCCGAAATGCGTTTGCTGTCGGGAGCTGATGCCGTATGACACCGTTCTCCCACTCTGCAAGACTTGTGCGGGTGAGTGGGAAAAGGAGACGCTGGAACCCTGCGGCTTTTGTCAGAGGCCGGTGAGCGAGTGCTTTTGCGCCACGCCGCGCATGAGACGCGCGGGTGTGTCGACGCTCTTTAAGCTCGCCTATTACAGGGCGGGGAAGAAAAGTTGCCCCGACCGGATCCTTTTTCGCATGAAGGAGTCCGGGGCGCGCCCGCTCTATTCCTTTGCGGCAAAACCGCTTGCAAAGAAGATTCTTCCTTATCTTCTGGAGAAAAAGATCCCGCTGGAAGACTGTATTTTGACCTTTGCGCCAAGACACCAGCGCGCCTTTTTCAGGGCCGGAGTGGATCAGGCCGAACTGCTTTCCAAAGAACTCTCAAGAGAGCTCGGAATCAAACAGTCGGCCCTGCTCGAGCGGAACCCGATCAAAAACAAGGTTCAGAAAAGACTGAATGCCTCCGAGCGGCAAAAGAATGCCGAAGCGGCCTTTTCCATCAAGGAGGGGCTCGATCTTTCGGGCAAAACGATCCTGCTTGTCGACGATACGGTCACGACCGGCGCTACCATGGGAGTTTCCGCAAAGCTATTCAAAGAGGCGGGGGCAGCAAGGGTGCTTGGCGTTGCCTTTACGCTTGACGAGATCGGCCGTTTCCCGAAAGAGGCGCCGGTTTCCACCAGACCCTATTTTTGATTTTTTGCAAAAAAGATTGATTTTTCCCCAAAAATCGTGTACAATATAGTTGAAATTCTTGCAGAAAGGAGCGTCTTCGTCCATGGAGTGGTTTGAAAAACTCAAAGCGCGGATCAAAAAATGGTGGGCAAAACACAAGCCGAAGTTTCTTGATAAATGGTCGAAAAAGCTCCACACCTACAACCTCAGCCGGAACATCGGCATCGACCTCGGAACTGCGAGCGTCCTTGTCTACGTGCAGGGGAAGGGAATTGTTTTGCAGGAGCCTTCGGTGGTGGCCATTGACACCAACACCGATAAGATTCTCAAAGTAGGGACCGAAGCCCAGCAGATGCTTGGCAGAACGCCGGGTAACATCGCCGCCATCCGTCCTTTGCGCGAAGGGGTTATCAGCCAGTACGAGGTCACGCTCAAGATGATCCAGTACTTCATTCGCAGGGCTTGCGGAAACCTCTTTTTCCCGCCGCGTGTGATGATCTGCATTCCCTCGGGAATTTCCGAGGTAGAGGAGCGCGCGGTGGTCGACGCGGCAAAGGAAGCCGGCGCCCACAAGTGCTATCTCATTGAAGAACCAAAAGCCGCCGCCATCGGGGCAGGGCTTGATATTTATCAACCCAAAGGCACCATGGTGGTGGATATCGGCGGAGGCACGACCGACGTCGCTGTCCTGTCTCTCGGAGGCGTGGTGGTCTCGCGCTCGATCAAGATCGCAGGCGACAAATTTGACGAAGCCATCATGCGCTATGTGCGCCGTCGCTACAACGTGCTCATCGGCGAGCGGACGGCCGAAGAGGTCAAAAAACAGATCGGTTCGGTCTATCGGCGGCCGCAAACGGTTGCGGTCGACGTCAAAGGGCGCTGCATGAACACAGGACTTCCCAAGGTCATCCGACTGCAATCGACCGAAATGATCGAAGCCCTTGCCGAGCCTGCAACCGAAGTACTCAACGCCATTTGCTTTGTCATTGAAAACACCCCGCCCGAACTGCTTGGCGATATTCTCAGGGGCGGCATTGTAATGACAGGCGGCGGAAGCCTGCTTTGGGGCTTTGACAAGCTCGTTGAACAGGTCACTCACATGCCCACACGCGTGGCCGAGGATCCGATTTCCTGCGTGGCGATCGGAACTGGGCTCTCTCTCGAGCACCTGGATCTTTTGCGGGAGGGAACGCTCAATCTCGCACGTGACAGAAGAAAATGATCAAACGAGAATGCCGCACCTTTGTGCGGTATTCCTTTTGCAGAAAGGATTTTACAGATGGAACGCAAAATCATCGGAAGAAAACCGGATGCTCTTTTTTTGAATTTTGAAAGGATCAGCGCCATTCCACGCCCCTCCTACCACGAGGAGAGAATTGCGGCTTTTCTTGAGAATTTTGCCAAAGAGCGCGGCTTTTTTGCCGTTCGTGATCAGGCCAACAACGTTTTTGTCCGCATGCCGGCAACGCCCGGTTGCGAAAAGATCCCGCCGGTGCTTCTGCAGGCGCACACCGATATGGTCTGCGAGAAGAATGCGGGCGTCGAGCACGATTTTATGGCCGACGGCATTGATCTTGTTGTGGATGGGAACTTCCTGCATGCAAACGGAACGACGCTCGGCGCCGACGATGGCATCGGAGTGGCGGTCGCCATGACGGTGCTGAGCGGAGAGATCCCGCGTCACCCGGTCGTTGAATGTCTGTTTACCTCCTCCGAGGAGGTTGGGCTCGGCGGGGTTTGCGAGTTTGATTTTTCGCTTGTTACCGCACGCAGAATGCTCAACATCGACAACAACGAACTCGGTCTTGTGACCTGCGGCTCCTGCGGCGGACTCAGAACCGATATGACGCTTCGCGGCAAACGCGAGGATGACCTGCGCCCGGCGCTGAAGCTCTCCTTTTCCGGCTTTGCGGGCGGCCACTCGGGCGAAAATATTCACGAAGGCCGCGCCAACGCCATCCGCGCCATGGGACTTCTTTTGAAGTCGCTTTCGGATCTGCCCGGTTTTCGGATCGCGTCGCTCGACGGTGGCGGAAAAACCAACGCCATTCCAAGGGCTTGCCAAGCGATCGTCGGCGCCGATGATCCCGATGCCCTCGCAGACGCCGCCGAGGCCTTTGCAAAAGATTATCTTTCCGGCCTTCTCCCGATCGATCGGGGCGCGACTTTTGCGGTGGAATCTTTTGGGGACGCCTTCTGCTTTACCAAAGAGGACACCGCGCGCCTGCTTTCGATTTTGACCGAATCGAAGACCGGCGTGATCGCCATGAGCCGAGCCAAGCCGGATTTTGTCGAGTGGTCGCAGAACCTCGGGGTCGTGACCACAGAGGACGACGACGTAGCGATCCTTCTTTCTTCGCGGTCGTCGGTCGAGTCTCAGCTCGACGCCTCGGAAGAAGAATTGACCGCGCTGGCAAAGAAAAACGGCGCCGCAGTCAAATGCCATAACCGCTACACCGGCTGGGAGTTTGCCCCCGTCTCGGATCTCAGAGACCGCTACCTTGCCGCCTACCGACACGCGCTCGGCAAAGAGGCAAGAGTCAATATCATCCACGCAGGCCTTGAGTGCGGCGAGATCTTCGGAAAAGTCCCGGATATGGATATGATCTCCATCTCTCCCAGCGTCCACGACCTCCATTCACCAGACGAACGCCTCGACCTCGACTCGGCCGAAGCCTTTTGGAAAACGATCGAGAGATTCTTTGAAGAGCTTTGATATTTTTAAAGAGGTATGCGGGGGTGCCAACTATTGCGGTGCCCGAAAAAGCAGGCATGGGATTCACCATGCCTGCTTTCTTCGACCGCGGCTACTCCTCATGCTCCCTTTTTCCGCCACCGGCGGCGGTCGCATTCGTCCCTTTTTGAAAAAAGCGCACCCCCGCACCCCCTTGAAAAACTTTCAAACCAATTAAAAAAAGCGCTTTGCCGACACAACCTGGCGAAGCGCTTATCTTTTTGATTTGGTTTTTTGAAAAGGGTGCGGGAAAAACTTTTTTTCAAAAAAGTTTTTCCCGCATTTTTCCCTTTTTATTGCAGCTTTTGTTTTCTGACGTCGGTGCCGAGGAAGGGGAAGAGGACGTACTCGCCCATGAGTCGGCTGACGATACGGTCGCTATAGGTTTTTCTGAGCTCCGAGAAGGAGAGCAGGTTGGTGCTGACGATGGTTGGTTTTTGGAGGTTGAGCCGGGTACTGATGACGTAATAGAGGCAGGAGAGAGTAAACTGGTTGACCACCTCGGTGCCGAGGTCGTCGATGATGAGCAGGTCGCACTCGGTATATCTTGCGGTATCGTCGCCCTCTTCGGCCATTCCGGCTCCAAAGCGGCGGCGCTCAAAATCCGAGATCATGCCGACGGCGCTGTTGTAATAAACGTCATAGCCTTTTGCCAGGACCCGGTTGGCGATGGCCGAGGACAGGTGGGTTTTCCCAAGTCCGGTGCCGCCGAAAAAGAGCAGGCTATCCGAATTCTGCGTAAAGGATTCGGCGTACTCTTTTGCCCCCTCCAGATTCTTTTTCATAATTTCGTAGGTCTTTTCGGAATCCTTGTAATAGTCGAGCGAGAAATTTTCAAAATTCTGCCGGCGCAAGAGGTTTGCCATGCCGGAGGATTCCATGCCGAGTTCGATGAGTCGCCTCTTCATGCAACTGCACATTTTCAAATCCCGATAGCCGGTATCGCCGCATTTGGGGCATTCATACTGAATATCGCAGTAATTCTCCGGGTATCCGTGCTGGCGCAAAAGTTTTTTGCGCCGGGCGAGAAGCTCCTCGTTTTCACGCTGGAGACGAGCGACCTGTTCTTTCGGGTTGGTTCCTGCGCGCAAAAGGGTCAGTAGCTTTGCGCCAAAGTGCGAGAGCTCATTTTCCACGTGGGCAAGATCCGGAAATTTTTGCGAGACTTCCGCCCGCCGCGCCTCGGCTTTTGCCTCGGCACGCTGGGCTTTCTCCGCGTATTCTTCCCGGACGCGCCGGAAATTTTCCTGTTTTGATCCCATGTTCAGTCTCCTTTTTTCTTTGCGGCAAAGCTACGGCGAAGCGCCGCTTCAAAAAACTCGTCGGTGTCAAAGCTGTTGCCGAGCGTCGGCCCGGTTTTGGATTTTCCTTTTGTCTTCTTTTCGGAGGATTCGGCAAGGTAGCGGTCGATCTCCTCGGCAGTCGAAAGGCCCGCTGCGTGCCAGGTCTCAAGGATGGCGTTGGTATAGGGGATCGAGGCGTCGCCGGTCGAATTGACCGTGATCTCATAGGCCTTTTTCACCACGCCAAGTTCGTAACCGTAGTCGGTCCAGGCCTTGAAAAACTTTTCCTCTTTGGAAGAAAGCGCGCGTGCGCCCATGCCAAAGAGCGAGCGCAACTCTCCCTCAAAGGAGTGTAAGGCCTCTTCGCGTAAAAACTCTTCCTCGAGTGCGGCGGGATCGGTGATCCCTCTGTCGCAGAGCGAGATGGCATATTTTTCGATGGCGCGCAGATTGGTTTTGCCAATCTTTTTGCAGTGTGCGAGCGTGAGCAGGGCCGCCTCTTCCGAAAGGCCGAGATAATCCACAAGACCGATGACAAGATTGGTCTCGGAGGGGGTAAAGAGTTTTCCGAGGATGGATTGCGCTTCCCCGACCAGTGCGCGGACGCTCTCTCTTTTTTCCAAAAGGTCGGCAAGCTCGCTGGTGGAATAGAGCGGGATCTCGTCGGCGCGGCGCAAATGCTTTGCCGGCTTTTTGGGAGCGGCTTTTTCGTCGGTTTCTCTTAAGATTCCGGCCTCTTTCCAGCGTTCAATCGCGGCCTTTGCCTCCTTTTCGCGGCAGGAGGCCGCCTTGGCCAGCTCTTTGGTATTTTCCGAGAGCGAGAGATCGGCGGCGAGCGCCACAAGTACCCGAAGCTCGGTCAGCGTAGCGTCCGAAAGCTCAGCTGCCACCTGCGCGGGAAGCGTGAGGACCGCATTCCGGTATTCAAACTGCAAACTCAAGAGAGGGTCCTCCTTTCTGTTTCTTCGTCGGCCTGGTTGAGGCGGTACTCAAGGATCATGAGCGAGTCGCCGAGGTGGACGTTTTCCACCGGGATATCAAGAGAGGAAAGCTCGTTGCCGGTAAAATTCCAAATGCTTCTGACGCCGCAGGCGGCAAGGCGGGCGGCCACCTCTTCGCTTTTTGCTTTCGGGACGGTGAGCACGGCCATATCGACCCGGTTGTCCCGGCAAAAGGATTCGAGATCGGCCATATCGCGGATGGCAACGCCGTTGATGGTGCGGCCGATGAGCGCTTTGTCCACGTCAAAGAGCGAGATGACGTCGACGCCGCGCTTTTCAAACATATCCGAGCGCGAGATCGCGCGGCCGAGGTCGCCGGCTCCCACCACAATAGCCGAAAAACCGGCGCCAACGCCGAGCAGTTCGCAAATTTTGGCATAAAGGAAGGAAACGTTGTATCCGTACCCCTGCTGACCGAAGCCGCCGAAGCAGTTGAGATCCTGACGGATCTGCGAGGCGGTCACGTTCATGAGTTCGGAAAGCTCGCCCGAGCTGACTCTGGTTTTGCCCTCGCGCATAAGCATGCGCAGGTATCGAAAGTAGCGGGGAAGGCGGTGAATGACCGCGCTGGAGACAACGTGATTCTGTTTTTTGGGGGATCTTTTCTGTGTGGATTTCATAAATGAAGAATCCTTTCGGTGAGGTCAAATGAAATGAATAGAGCCCTGTATTTTTTCATTTTTGTGCAGGCTGACGAAGCCAAAAATGGAATGGAAATAATTGGAAAAATCTTTTCCACAAGGACTTTCCTGTCGTATTTTCGGGAAAATCGTCAAGATTTGGTGGTCTTTTGTGGATCAGGACCGCACATTTTGTGGTGGGAAGAAGAGCAAAAAAACTTTCCGGAAGTTTTCAACAGTCTGTGGAAAAGTCCTGTGGAAAACCAAATCGCGAGAAAAAATTTTTATTTCTTTTACAATTCGTGAAAAGCGACGAAATTCAAAATTTTGGAAAAAATTTTTGAAAAAGGACTTGACAAATCGTTTTACATTCCCTCGTCCGAGGCAAAGGCGTTGAGGTCGGTTCCGGCAGTCCTGCCCGCCAAAAATTCATAGTATCCGGCGGTGGCGATCATGGCGGCGTTGTCGCCGCAAAGGGTGCGATCCGGCATGGCAAGGCGGATCTTTTTCTTTTTGCAAAGGGCTTCGAGCGATGCGCGCAAATGGCTGTTTGCGGCCACGCCTCCGGCCAAAACCAGTGTAGATAGACCGGTTTTTTCGAGCGCCTGCTCGGCCTTTTTGGTCAATGCTTCCACGATCCGGAAGGTGTAGGAAGCGGCAAGATCGGCGCGGTCGATCTCCTCGCCCTTCATGCGTTTTTCGTTGATATAGTTGAGCGCGGCGCTCTTGATGCCGCTAAAGGAAAAGTCGAGCGTTTCTCCGGGGAGCGCCGGGGAAGGAAGCGGGACCCGTGTGGGATCGCCCTCGCAGGCGAGGCGGTCGAGCGCGGCGCCACCGGGGTAGGGAAGTCCGATCACGCGTCCGATCTTGTCAAAGGCCTCGCCCGCCGCGTCGTCGCGCGTCGAGCCGATCTCTTCAAATTCGGTGTAATCGGTTACTTTGTAGAGCGAGGTGTGGCCGCCCGAGACGACAAGAGCGAGGAAGGGCGGTTCGAGATCGGGATTTGACAGATAGGCTGCCGCAACGTGTCCGTGGATGTGGTTGACCGGAACGAGCGGGATTGAATTGGCATAGGCCAGTGACTTTGCAAAATTGACGCCGACCAGCAGGGCTCCGATGAGTCCCGGATGCGAGGTCACGGCAATGGCGCCGAGCTCGGATAGCCCGATCTTGGCCGTTTCAATTGCCTCGCGCGTGACGTTGGAGATTGCTTCGATGTGCGCGCGGCTGGCAATTTCGGGAACCACGCCGCCGTAGAGCTTGTGCGTCTCGATCTGCGAGGCGACGATATTTGAATGAATGCGGCGGACGCCCTCGCCCATCTCAACGATGGAGGCGGCCGTCTCGTCGCAGGAACTTTCAATTCCCAAGAGATACATTGGGGTGTTTCCCCCTTTCAAAGCAGGTCTTTTTTGAAGATGAGCGCGGTCTCGGTCGGCGCGCGGTAAAAGTTTTTTCGCGTTCCGACCAGCGAAAAGCCAAAGGATTTGTAGAGAGAGATCGCAGGCAGGTTGGACTCTCTGACTTCCAAGAAAAGCGAGAGCGCCCCATGCTCGCGTGCGTCGGCTTCGAGCGCGGAGAGGATCGCCTTGGCATAGCCGCGCCTCTGATAGGCAGGAGCGACGGCAAGGTTCAGAATTTGTCCCTCGTCGGGCGCGTAGAGAAGGCTCCCGTAAGCGACGACGGTTTTGCCTTCGGTCAGGCAGTAGCCTGTGGCCCGGTCGGAAAGAAGCAACTCCAGTGCCTCCCGGCTCCAGGGCTCGGAAAAGGTCGTCGCTTCCAGCTCTGCGACCCCGGCTAAGTGTTCTGCCAAAATCTTTTGCGGGATCATTGGAGGGCCTCCGGGAAAAAGAGCAGAGCGATCTGCTTTTTTAACTGATTCAGACAATTTTCATAGGTTGCAAGGTCGCCGCCAAAGGGGTCCGGGACATCTTCTGGCAGACTTGTGATCCTTTGCGCAAGTCCCGGAAAGCGCAAAAAGAGCTCGGCGGCGTGCGCGTGGGAGATTCCGATCAGGCGATCGTAGGTCGCGGCCTCTGCTTCGGTGATCCTGTGCGAGAGGTGCAGACGATAGGGGTGAACTTCCGGAATGTTTGCTCCGGTCAGTGCCAGCAGGGCGTTTTTGGAAATTGGTTCGCCCTCGGCGGCATAAAGGCCTGCGCTGAAGGCTTCCATGGGCATTTTGTGCGGAAACTCTTTTTCGAGCGCGTTAAAAAGCGCCTCGGCCATGGGCGAGCGGCAGGTGTTGCCGGTGCAGACAAAGCAGACGCGAAAAAGCGGCGACGAATCCTTTTCCTTTTCGGGAACCGAAGCCTTTTCTAAGAGCGTTTGCATTAAGAATTGCCTCCCGTCAGAAGTTCATAGAGCGCGTTTGGCGCGATTTTGTAATTGTTTTGCTCCCTGTCATAGAGAAAACCGCAGGTCTCGTCCGAAAAGTCCCATTCGCCGTAGGGGTCCTCCCCTTTTTGGAAAACGAGGTATTCCAGCCGATAGCAAAGTCCCGGATAATCGGGCGCAAAAAAGATCAAAAGATAACGGGATTGGGAAAACCCCGCGGGGATCTCGTCCGCATCCGCGGCGTGCAGGATCGAATCGATGAGAAGAGCATCTCTTGAGGAGACGACCTCCGCCAAGAGCTTTTCCTCTTTGCAAATGCTGAAACTTTGCGGCGCAAAGGCTTCCAAAGACGCGGGCAGAGTGACCCCGTCCGGCAAATAAAGGTTGCCGGCGTCGTCGCATAGAAAGTCGTTTCCAACCGAATAGAGGGAACGCTCCCCGGCCTTGTCTTTTACGGTTGCCACCGCTTCTTTGAGATGCGCGGTGACAAGATAGGAGAGCGGCGCCTCCCGATAGTGCGTGCCGTTGTCGCTTCTCTTATAGTCGCCCTTGCCGGTCGGCTTCAGGGTCGGGAGCTTTGCACAGGCGCAAAACAGCAGAAGAAGCGAAAGAAGCGCGATCAAAAACCGGACTTTTTTCATGGGAGCATCAATAACCGAACACGCCCGAGAGCGAGTCGTCGTCCTCGATCCAGGAAGCAACGTCGATCTCTCTGTAAGTATCCGGCGTGTCGCGCACCACCACGGTTTTGATGCCGGCGTTGAGCACAAGGCGCTTGCACATCATGCAGGAGGAAGTGCCAGCCTGAACCGTATGCGTTTTCGGATCGACGCAGACCATGTAGAGCGTGGCGCCGAGCATCTGCTCTCTGGGAGCGGCGATGATGGCGTTGGCCTCGGCATGCACCGAGCGGCAAAGCTCATAGCGTTCGCCTCTCGGAATGTTCAGCTTGTCCCGCATGCAGATCCCGAGGTCGGAGCAGTTTTTCCGCCCTCGCGGCGCGCCGTTGTATCCGGTCGAAATGATCGAGTCGTTTTTTACGATGATCGCTCCGAACATCCGGCGCATACAAGTGGAGCGTTCGGCCACCGTCTGCGCAATATCGAGGTAGTAATTCTGCTTGGAAACCCGTTCCATGATAGATCCTCCGATCCTTACAATATACCACTTTGTATTTTATCGTATTTTTGCAATAAAATCAAGAGGAAAATCAAAAGTTTCCAAACGCAAAGCAGATGCGGCCGAAAAAACGGGAAGCTGTATTCCAAAGAGGCCATTTCGGATTTTTACAAATTTCGTCAGAGAAGAACAAATATCGAGTTGACAGCGTATCCCACATATGTTATACTATAAACCGAACCAATACTATAAAAAACGGATTTGGCGAAACGGTATGGAAACGATAGGAAAACTGGTAAAGGACGGCTGCAAAAACCTGCGCGCTTCGGCCCGCAGACTGGAAGATATTTATCGGATCAGCTTTGCAGAGCCGAAGAGGACAATGGCGCAGTACACACAGGACGGCGCCATGATCAGTATGTCCTATGGCGAGGTCGATGCGCTCTCGGATCTTGCGGCTTTGCGCCTGCTGGAAAAAAATAAAGAGAGCGGCCGCTTTGTCGGTCTTTTTGCCGAGAACTGCGCCGGTTGGCTCGTGCTGTTCTGGGCCATTCTCAAGAGCGGAAACAAGCCCTATCTGATCAACACCGTTCAGCCGAAAAGTTTTATCGGGCGCATCCTGTCCACCCTGAAGGTCGATACGGTGCTGTATATCGGGGCCGCCCCCGGGCTTGCCGCGATCGAGATCAATTATGAAGAGCTGGTACAAAAAGGGAAAAGCGACGCCGGGACAAATACCGACAGGCTCAAAGGCGTGGGATTCGGCAACGAAATTGCCCTGACCACCAGCGGAACGACGCTGGAGGAGAAGATCTGCATTTACAGTGGCGAAGAGATCGCGGAGCAAATTTTGAATTGCGAACAGATCTTTCGCGAGAACCGCGAGATCTTGACCGGGGATCACGGAACCATCCGGATGCTCATGCTGCTCCCGCTCTACCACATTTTCGGCTTGGAAGCAGGATTTCTCTGGTATATCATCTTCCGATCGACCTTTGTTTTTCTCTCGGATCAGACTCCGGCTTCGATCCTTGAGACCATCCGCGAGAGGAAGGTCACGCATGTGTATGCAGTGCCTCTTTTTTGGCGCACGGTCGAAAAAGAATTCAAACGCCGGCTGCGTGCAAAACCGCAAAAAGAGCAGGAAGAATTTGGCAAAGCCATAAAAGAATCGATCCGACTGCAATCGCTCTACCCCCGGCGTGGGAATGCCTATGCAAAACGCGCCTTCCAATCGGCGCGAAAAGAGCTGTTCGGGGATCGCATCCGCTACTGCATTTCGGGCGGCAGTCGCTTGAACGACTCGACGCTTGAATTTTTCAACGCGCTGGGTTATCCGCTTTGCAACGGCTATGGCATGAGCGAGATCGGGATCGGCTCGGTCGAGCTTTCGCATCGGTTTTGTGACCGGATCAAAAATTCCATCGGCAAGCCCTTTGCATCGGTCAACTATCGCATCGACGAGGACGGGATCCTCAAGGTTTCCGGGTCGTCGATCTGTAAACACCTGTATATCGGTGGGGTCAAAAAGGAGCCCTCTGAGTGGTTTTCCACCGGAGATCTGATGAAGTGCGATGGCGACGGCAGATACTATTTTTGCGGCAGAGGCTCGGATCTTGTGTTCGGAGACGCGGGGGAAAAGCTCAATCCGGAGCTGGTTGAAAAAGAGTTCGACCTCCCGGGAGCTACCGCCTTTTCGGTACTCGGCGACGAACAAAACGAAAAGCTCATTCTGGTCGTCCAGATCCAGGAGGGCCTTTTGGAGTTTCAGAAAAAACAGATCCGCACGGCGTGTGAAATCTGCAACCAGAAGCTCCCCGCGGCATACCGGGTGCAAAAGGTGTTTTTCACGGTTTGCCCGCTTGTCTTCGGAGGAGTCAAAGTCAGCCGCGCCCGACTCAGAGCCGGGATCAATGACGGAAGCGTCGTTTTGTTTGAGGATTGCGGCCGGTCCGCGCCAGAGGATGCAAACGAGCGTGACGAGGTCAAAGAGATCCTTGCATCCATGATTGCGGAAGTGCTTTCGATCGACCCGGCAGAGGTGCGGGACGACGCGCATTTCTTCTACGATCTGGGGGGATCCAGCCTCGATTATCTGACGCTCATCAGCATGATCGACAACCGCTTTGACATTACGATGAACTTTGAGGAAAAAGGCGCCGGTTACAGTCTGAACGAGCTTACACAGGGAGTAAAGAATCGCTTATGCTGTTGAATTTTTTGAACGAGTTGGTGCGCTGGCATGCGATCACGGTGTGCTGGCCTCTCTACGCGCTGGTCTATAAAACAAAGTTTTACTACGAAGACGAAAAAACCAAGGAAAACAAGCGCATCAAGGGCGGCGCGCTGATCGTTTCCAACCACATTTCCGGACTTGACTATATCGTGACGGTTTACAAGTACTTCGGCAGAAAGATCTATGTGATCACGCTGGAGGACATCTTTCAAAAATCCGGGTTTATGCGTTGGTCTATGGACGTCATCGGGGCGATCCGCGCCGACCGCGACATCAAGCGCCTGCGCTTTATGGATGAGAGCGTCAAAATTCTCAAAAACGGCAAACTGCTGCAGATCTATCCAGAGTCCGACACCATGCGTTCCGGCGAAGTGCAGGACTTTAAGCCGACCTACATTCCCATTGCCCTGCGGTCGGGAGTCCCGATCGTTCCGCTGGTGGTGGACGGACAGTACAGCCTGTTCAAAAGGACGCATGCGATCGTTGGAAAATCAATTTACCTTAGCGATTACTGCAAATCCGCAGACCCCTCGCGCGATGAGATCCAACAGCTCAACGAGATGGTAAGAAACAAGGTTCTGGAACTGCAGGCCGAACTCGAGCGGCGCAAAGCAAAAAAGAAAAGAAGGTCATAAAAAAGCACCTGCGAGCAGGTGCTTTTCTTTTGATTTATCCGAGCGATTCCTGACGTTTGGGCGTTCTCAGAGTGATCGCCTCGGCGTTCTCCCGTTGCATTCTGGCGCGTGCGGCGGCGTCCTCTTCGACCGTTCCAAGGCCGAAGCTGATCGAAATGGCGGTGTTGACGTCGCGCATCTGCCGCTCGTCAAGATGCCCCATTTTTTCTTTTAATCGCCGCTTATCCAGCGTGCGGACTTGTTCCAAAAGAATCACGGAATCCTTTGTGAGTCCCACTTCCGAGGCGTAAATGCCGATGTGCGTGGGCAGTTTGGTTTTGCCAAGACGCGAGGTAATGGCCGCCGCGATCACGGTCGGACTGTAGCGGTTGCCAACGTCGTTCTGAATGATGAGCACCGGGCGAAGTCCTCCTTGCTCGGAGCCGACGACAGGGCTCAGATCGGCATAGTAAATATCTCCGCGTTTTATGTTCATCGCGCTTTACTTCCTTCCGGCTTTTCGGGAAATACTTGTTTCCCGTCTATCCCTATTTTTGCCTTTTTGAAGGTCTTTTTAATCGCGGAAAAACAAAAATCACATTGGAATTTTTTGTTGGTTTTCCTATTCTCAGAATATGCAAAAAAAGAGGCGTTTTCCAGTTGGAAAACGCCTCTTTTTTAGGATTCTGTTATTCAAATTCTCTTCCGTCGGCAAGGTAGACGTGCGTGCGAAGGATCGAGTAGGTCTCCTTTGGATCTGCGAGGATCCCAAAGGCTTTTTTGGCCTCGGTGACAAGCAACTCGGGGTTGAGATAGGAGTCCTCTTTTGCCGAGAGAAGCGCCGAAATTTTGATTGTGTTTTCTTCTCTTGCAAGCGAAATCTCTTTGATCCCTTCGACCACGTCGATCTCTTTTTCGCCAGACTTGGTCTTTTTTGTTACAAGAAGCGGCCCTTTGGTGTAAAGGGTTTTCAGGTTTTCGACCAGCCCGTCGTCGGCCTCAGAAAGCTGCAAGGCCATTTCGTAGGAAGCGTATGCGATCTCACGGAAGGGGGTCTCCGATTCGTAGACGCGCTCGACTGCCATCTCCTCAGTCAGTTCGCGGTTGAGCCTGTCGCGGACTTCTTCGGGCGGCATTCTGCGGCACAGGCGGAGATCGATGAACTCGGTCAGGCTTTCGGTGCCGACCGAGAGCGGAAGGCCGAAGATCACTTTGGGGTGCGGGTTAAATCCCTGCGTGTACCAGACCGGGATCTTAGCGCGGATCAAGACGCGAAGGATCGTCCGCTGCAGATCGAGGTGCGAGATGTATTGCAGGCTCCCCACCTTTTTGAATTTGATGCGATAGGTAAAGAAGGGATTGACGACAGGGTAGGGGGACTCTGCTTTTGGTTCCTCTTTTGCCGCCGCTTCTTCCTTTGACCAGCCCTCGTGACAGCCCGGGCAGACGGCGCGAAGACCGCCCAGTTTGTTTGCTCCGCAGGCCGAGCATTGTTCGCGGCAGTTGGGGGTTGTGATCCCCGCGTAGGCCTTTTCGCGCTCCCGTTTGAAAAATTCTTTTGAGACGCCGCAGTCGATGATATCCCAGGGCAAAATCTCGTCCGGATCAATCTTTCGGTTGGCGTAAAAGGAGGGGTCAAGACCTACATCTTCAAAGAGCTTCATCCAGTTGTCGTAGTTGAAAAATTCCTCCCAGGCGTCAAATCGGAAACCGCGTTCAAAGGCGAGTTTCAAGACTTTTGCCTGACGGCGGTCGCCCTTGGCCAGGATGGCTTCGACGCGCGAGACTCTTGCGTCGTGGTACTGGTAGCGCACGTGGCGGTTGGTGATGGCCTTTTTGAGAAATTCCTGCTTTTCGGCAAGGCGCTCCATGGTGTCCTGTGCCTCCCATTGGAAGGGGGTAAAGGGCTTTGGAACAAAGCAGGCGACGCTGATGGTGACCTGCACTTTTTTTTGCCGGTTGCGGTTGGGATTTTTCCAAAAAGCCTCGACCACCTTTTCGGCAAGCGCCGCAATGCCGAGGATGTCCTCCTCGGTCTCGGTGGGAAGTCCGTTCATAAAGTAGAGTTTGACGGCGCTTTTGCCCGCGTCAAAGGCAAGTCCCACCGCGTGGAGCACGTCCTCCTCGCGCACGTTCTTGTTGATGACGTCGCGCAGGCGCTGGGTTCCGGCCTCGGGAGCGAAAGTCAGCGACGAGGAGCGCACCGAGTCGATCCGCTCAAGCAGTTCCTTGCTGAAGCTGTCGGCTCTGAGCGAAGGGAGCGAGAGCGAGACCATGTTGTCGTCGGTCCAGGAAAGCAGTTTTTCGCAGAGCGGTTCGAGCTTGGTATAGTCGCTGATCGAAAGCGAGGAGAGCGAAATCTCTTCATATCCTGTGCTTTCATAGAGTGCTTTTGCCTGACGGTTGAGCACCTCGGGCGTCTTTTCGCGCACCGGGCGGTAGATCATGCCGGCCTGGCAGAAGCGGCACCCGCGGATACAGCCGCGGTAGACCTCGAGCATGATGCGGTCGTGTACCGTTTCGATGTAGGGAAGCACCACCTTGTCGGGATAGTACGACTTGTCAAGATCCTTGATGATCTGTTTTTGCACGGTTTTGGGGATATCGTCGTAGAGCGGCGTGATGGCAGAGATGCGGCCGTCTTCGTAGTAGTCCACCCGATAAAAGGCCGGGACGTAGACGCCGGGGATCGTCTTTGCCGCTTCGTGCAAAAAGCCCTTACGCGTATAGGTTCCCGCCTCTTTCATGCGAATGTAGAGATCGACGATGGCAGGGAGCAGTTCTTCGCCCTCACCAATGTCAAACAGGTCAAAAAAGTCGGCAACTGGCTCGGGATTGTAGGAGCAGGGGCCGCCGCCGATGATGATCGGATCCTGTTCTCCGCGGTCTTTTGCCTCAAGCGGGATCTTTGCCAGATCGAGCATATTGAGCACGTTGGTGTAGCACATCTCGTACTGGAGGGTAAAGCCGACAAAATCAAAGACCGAGAGCGGGTCGCCGCTCTCCTGGGCGCAGAGAGGGATCCCGTTTTCCTTCATTTTTTCCTGCATATCCACCCAGGGGTCGTAGGCGCGCTCGCACCAGATGCGGTCGTCCTCGTTGAGCACACCGTAGAGAATGCGCACGCCGAGATTGGACATGCCGATCTCATAGGAATCCGGAAAACAAAAGGCAAACCGCGCTTTGACGGCCGATTTGTCTTTTACGATCTCTCCGTATTCTCCGCCCGAGTATCTGCCGGGCTTGGAGACCGATTTGAGAATGCTGCTGTTGTCGTTTTTCATAGTTCTCCCGAAAACTGCCGCCCGGGGGCGGCAGTTTTACCGAATGTAAAATTTAGCTTTGATTGAATTTGAAAAGCACGATCCAGAAAATCAGCGGCAAAGAGAGAATGTGGAATGCGAGAAGCAGGATAAACCACACCCGAATATCGATGGACTGTGTCATGGAAAGGATCGTTGCAAGCAGAGCGCCAATCGAGGAGGCGGCCATTTGCGTCCAGAATCCGGCCGTGCGCGCCCGCTTAAGAGCGCCCGCGTAAACGACCGTCTCGGCCAGGGATTCTTCTTTGTCCAGCGTGACGGCGGGAGCCTCGGTCACAGAGACCTCGGTCTCTTCGTCAAACGCGCCCGGCTTTGCAAGAACGGGAGCCGGGTCATCGCCGTAAAGCCGCTTTAAGAAGGCTTCGGTCAGGTTGGGGTCGTAGGTGTAAACGCCGATGGTCGTGCCGTCGTCTCTGCGTTTCTTTAAGAGCGCGTCAAACTCGTCGAGTCGACGGTATTCGACCTCATAGCGCAGTTTCAGCACATCGTCGATGGCAACGTACAAAGTTGCCGAGTCGGGGCTTTTCCATCCCGGCTCTTCCTTTTGCGATGGGAAGCGGATCCCGTAGCGCACCAGGTATTCCCGACTGCCTGCAAGGAGGTGGTAACGGTTGTCCACAAGGGCTTCCACGCCGCCGTCCCGGATGCGGAGGATCGAGACCGAGGGATCGGGGCCTTCGGGGAAGAGCGGCGTTGCGATCTGGGCAAGCACACCGCCGATCTTGCGGAACAGGATGCCGGAAAGCCGCAGATCTTCTTTGGTGTCAGAATCACTCCGAAGAGGCGTTTGCACGCACTTTCCCGCTTTGAAAACCCTGTCGTCTGAGAAGAGCAGGGCCTTTTTGCGGGTCAGTTCTTCCACCGATTCCTCGCCGATGATGGCGGAACGCTTGCGCGACAGTTTGCGGGAGGCAAGACTTGCCGGATAGAAGAAGGCAAAGATCGAGGCGAGCGGCGCCGAGAAAAGGAATGCGTTGATAAAGGCGAAAAAGATGAGCAAAATGTCGGGATTTATGCTGTCGCTGCAGAAAGCCCAGAACAGAAGCGCACTGAACACCGACAGCCCGAAGGAGAGCGAGAGTAAGATCGAGCACCGTCTCGTTTCGTCCGAAAGGTTGCCGCAACGGCGGAAGAATCCGGTAATGCGATCGACCGGGCGAATGCGGTATTCGGGTTGATCCGAGCTGTCGTCGATGAGGCTGACGATCTCTTCGCCGCGTTGCAGTTTCTTTTTGCGGCGCACGTAAGGATCGGGCGCGATCTTCTGCGAGGCGGCTGAGAGTACGAGGAAGGAGTGCCGCTCAGTCGAGAAGCGGAGCAAATCTCCCACGGCCGACAAAAGAAAGGCGAGCGCCGTGATCAGTCCGATTGCCGCGGAGGCGTTATGCAGCTGTTCCGGAATGGGGTTTGAATGCGGGTTCGCCGACGCGAAAACAAAAAAGAATACGAGGGTTTCGCACACCAGGGCGACCGGCAGAAGAAGCGCCGGGATCGCGTGCGGCGTCGGAGAGAAAAACAGTAGGCTCTTGTAAGCGCCGATCAGCGTTTTGTGCGAGAAGAGCGCAATGAAAACCAAAAGAGTGATGCTGATGAGAATCGGGATCGGGCGGAAATCATAGTATTCATTCATGTTGTCGGCGGGGCGTACAAAGCCTTCAAAAAAGAAGACTCGCGCAATGCTGCAAACAAGCGAAAGAATGGAAAAGAGCAGGGTCAGTGCGGAACGCCAAAGTAGGTAAATTTTATCCTTGCGGTAGGCGCGAAGGATCTCGTTTCTTCCCTCGATCGAGCCGTCGTATTCCTTGCCCGAATAGGCGAAGGGGGTAAGATCCATGCGCGACGAAGCGGTCTTTTTGCGCAACTTGTATTTTTGTTTTCTGACCGTGCGGTATCCGAGCACCCGGTTGAGATCGTCCTCGTAGCCGAATTCGATCATCATGCGGATGTCCTCGTCCGAAAGACCGCTGCGGCGCTTGCGCTCTTCATCCGAAAGGGTGGAGAGATCCGGCACCGATCGTTCGAGCGTTTCAACCGAAGGCGCTTCCTCGGATTTTTGTGCACCGTCGGATTTCATGACCGGCGGATTGACCAGCGAGAGCTGCTCGGCCGCGATCGGCTTTTGCTCGCGGGCAAGCGGAATGGAACGCATGGGGCGGAATTCTTCCGCTTCGCGGTCGGGGGTCTGCGTTTGTTTGGATGGCGGGGTAAGGGAGGCCGCCGCAACAGGTTGCTCTTCGGGAATCTGCGATTCTTCTTCTGCCGGTTCTTCGGCTTCTTCTGCGGGAACCGCGTCTTCGGCGTCGGGCACGTCGATGGCGATCTGGTTTTCCAGGCCCGCGTCCTCTTCCTCCTCTTCGGGCGTTTCGGTTTCCTCTTCGGATTCCTCGGACGCGCCCTCTTCGTAGATGAGGTCTTCGGAAAGCTCATCCTCTTTTGCGGACTCCTCTTCGGCCGATTCGGCCACAAGAGGCGATTCCTCGGAGAATCCCGAATCCAGCGTGGATGCGATCGCCTGCGTCAGTTCTTCGGCGCTTGGGCCTTCACCTTCATCCTCTTCGGATTCCTCCGGCTCGTCAAAGGTCGATTCCTCGGACTCATCGAGGGGTTCTTCCGCAAAATCCGGTTTCTCGGACCCTTCGATCAGATCGGATTCGTCGGGCTCTTCTGCTGTTTCAAGCGGTTCTTCATCCTCTGCGGCAAGGGGAAGATCGTCGGTTTCGTCTGTTCCTTCTGCTTTGGGAGAAACCGCGGGACGATCGGTCAGGCCGAGTTTGGTTTCGTCGGCTTCTTCGTCGGGCTCTTCGCTTGCGGGCGGATCCGGCTCTTTGACGCCGTAACGGTCTTTGAGGTTTTGCAGCATTTCAAACAGCTTTTTCGATTCCGAATCGTTTTTCTCCGGCATGGGTTTCTCCTTTCGTTAAAATGATGCGGGAGCGCTTACTCCCCGGGGTGGCGGGCCTTTGCCGCTTCCGAAAGCAGGATGGCGGCGGCGGCCGAAACGTTAAATGAATTGATTTTTCCGTAGAGCGGGATAGAGACCACGCGGTCGCAGTTGCGTTTGACCAGTTGGGAAACGCCGTCTCCCTCACTGCCCAGCACAATGGCGCAGGGGCCGGAAAAATCGGTTTTGTAAATGCTTTCGCCGCCGGCTTCGGCCGCGTAAGTCCAAACGCCCTGTTCTTTCAAAAATTCCAGCGTTGCATTGAGGTTGGAAACTTTTGCGATTTTGATGTGTTCGAGCGCCCCGGCCGAGGCCTTTGCCACAACAGCCGTCACGCCGACCGATCTGCGCTTGGGAATGATGACGCCGTGCGCGCCGCAGCATTCGGCCGAGCGGATGATGGCGCCGAGATTGTGCGGGTCGGTCACCCCGTCGCAAAGCACGAGAAAGGGTGCTTCTCCACGCTCTTTTGCAACCTCCAGAAGATCCTCGACAGACACGTATTCGGTCTTTGCCGCAAAGGCGAGGATCCCTTGATGGGGAATGCCGCCCGAGAGCGCGTCGAGTTTGCTTTTTTCGGTATCCACCACCGGGATCTTTTGTTCGAGCGCCTCCCGGATGAGCATGAGGATCGAGCCCGAGCGGTCGCCGCTTTTCTGGACGAGGATCTTATCGATCGTCCGTCCGCTTGCAAGCAGTTCGCGCACCGCGTTCCGGCCGACGATCACGTCGCCTGCTTCCCGGGGTGCTTCCGGCGAAAAAGGAGGACGGTTTTTGCGTTCCCTGGTATTCTTTTTTTGCAAAGGCTTGGTTTCTTTCATAGGGCCTCCGGAAAGTCTTGCGGGGGCAAGACCGAAGATGTTGGATCAAATCTATAGTTATCCCTATTTTATCACAATTCGGCCGCTTTGTGTAGCCCTTTTTGAAATTTGTTTTGCCGAATCTGTTTTTTTCGTGAAAAAATTGTAAAAAGTGGATGGAAGTGTTTACAAAGCGGCAAAGTTATGCTATACTACTAAATTAGATAGCTATACAAATTTTCAAAATTTCGGAAAGGAGCGCAGGATGGACCGGCAACCGACTCAAACTTCAATGGAACAGCGCGCCCCTTTTTCGGAAAACATCGCGGCCTGGCTTTCCTTTGCGGCGCTTGCGCTGGCTTCTGTCGCGGTCGCGTTTCCCGATTTGCCCTACATTTCGCTTCCGATCGCGGCTCTGCTGGTGGCCTATGTGGTTCTAATGACCCGGCGCCCCGGCCCGATTTTGATGGCCGCGCTTTCGCTTGCCCTGCCGGGATCCTTCTTCTTTGGCGGCACGCTTTCCGCCTTTCTTCCCGGAGCCTTTTTCCTCGCTTTGTATGTTGCGGTCGCCGCTGGCGCGTCGCTGACCTTGCTCAAAAAGACGCCTGTTTTCTCCCTGCTTGCGTCCGCGCTGGCCTTTGGCCTGTCTGCTCTGGTTTCGGGCGGACTGCTTGCCAGAGCGCTCCCGGCCCTCTTTGCTCTGCCCGCCTATCTGCTGCTTGCACTGGCGCATTTCCGCAAGGAGAGAAGATCGATCCAAGTCCTTGCGGCGCAGTCCGGATTCCTTCTGGTGGCGTTGGCGCTGACCGCCGCCTACTTCATCAAAACCTATGGCGCCTTGAACCGCGAGACGATCCTTGGCGTGATGGACGGGTTCCGAGAGCAGTTTTTGGAAACGCTCCGGCTTTTGCGGACCGAGCTTAATGCAACATTTGCGGAAGCAGGGCTTGAGATCCCTGCCGCCGTGCAGTCGCTTCTGGAGGACGCGACTCTTAGCAGTTTTGTGCAGACCGTCACGGTGCTGTTGCCCGGCGTTGCCGCCGCGCTTTGCGGTGTTGCCGCTTTTTTCGGGCAGTCGCTCTTTTTGACCATCCGGCAAAGGGAAGACGATGAATTTGCCAAAACCCCCGACGCGGTGCTCTTTTCCATGGGGATTCCTTCGGCGGTGGTTTACCTCGTCTCGCTCCTGTTGACGATTTTTCTCGACACCGGCTCGCTTGCCTACGCCGTGGCCGAAAACCTTTCGATCATCCTCTTGCTCCCGTTCTGTTTTTCGGGATTCCAGCGCGTCATCGCGCTCATGTTCTTGGCTCCCAAAGGGATGCGATGGCTTTTCTTACTTTTGTTCTTCGCGCTCTCCTGCTGCCTTTCGGTCGGCGTGGTGGAGCTGCTTGCGCTTTACGCCGCTTTTGACGCCGTGTTCGCGCCGATCCGCAAAAAGGTGCTGTCCCGCAAAAACGGCGCGGACGACGGCGGAAGCGATTGACCGATTCCAAGCGATTTCCAGGAAAGGAGATCTTTATGCAGAAAAGACTAAGAAAAACAACGCAGAGTGCAGACCTGAGACTGCCGCTTGTCGTGGTGGCGGTCGTTGGCCTTCTGCTATTGATTTTTTACGTGATACTGACCGTTCTGACGCTGAAGATGATGATCATCAACTCTGTCGCATGGAAGACTCTGCTTACCTATGGCATTGTGACTGCCTGCGTTTATCTGATCATTGCCGGATATGTGCTGACCATCTATCTGCTCCGGCACAAGAGGATCACGCTTGCAAACGAGGCCGCCGAGCTCATGACGACCGAGATCGGCGATATGTTCCGCTATGTGGTGAACATTCCTTACGCCATCGCGGACGAGCAGGGTATGGTGAAGATCGTCAGCAACCGCCTGCAGGAGATTTTGCAGTTTGCCTCTCCCATTTGTAACCAACCGCTTTCCTCCTTCTGCCGCGTGCCGATCGAGGATGTTGTGACCTATGTCAAAACCGGCAAGGTAGCCGCGGACGTCGACGTTTCGACCGACGGTGTGGAGGATCGCCGCGAGCATCCCATGTTCACGATTCTGGATGGGCGGAGATACGATCTGCGCTGTTTCGGAATGCGCTCGCACGGCAAGGATTATTATTTCATCATCTTCGACGATACCACAGAGCTGGAAGAAGCCAAGGATCGCCTGCGCACAGAGGATCCGGTGGTCGCCTATGTGGTCATCGACAACCTGCAGGAGCTCACGCAGTATGTGCGGGTCAACTACAAGACCGCCGTCAACGAGATCGAGATCCGCTTGCGCGACTGGATCGCCGGGATGAAGGGACTCATCCGCGAGTACGAACGCGAAAAATACCTGCTGGTCTTTAACCGCCGGGCGCTGGAGGAGTGTCTGAAGGATCATTTTTCGATTCTGGATACCATTCGCAACATCCAGCTTGGCGACAACAGCTTCCCCGTGACCATTTCGATCGGCGTCGGCGCCGTGGAGGGAAGCGTGGAGGATAAAGCAAGAGCCGCCAGCGACGCGCTGGATATCGCGCTTCAGAAGGGCGGCGACCAAGCGGCCGTCAACAACGGAAGCATCACCATTTACGGCGGTCGTGTCAACGCCATCGGCGGATCGACCACCATCACGTCAAGAGTCAATTCGGCCTACCTTTGCAAGCTCATCAGCGAAGCCGGAAACGTGCTCATCATGGGCCACAGAAATCCCGACTACGATTCGATCGGTTCCTGTGTGGGACTTGCCCGACTCGCCATTTCCGCAAGAGGCGGCGACGCTTCCAAGGTGCGTGTGGTCGTGGACCGTTCGCACGAGAATTTCCGTTCCTGCTTCGATATTCTGGGTTCATATCCCGAATACAGACAGCTGTTTATCAACGGAGACACCGCCAAGGCAGACGCGGTGCGGGAGGATACGCTCCTGATCCTTACCGACGTCAGCAATCCGGCCAATACCGAGTCGCCCAAGCTCTTTGAAAAGGTTTGCGCCATCAAGAGCCCGGAAGGCGAGAACGAGCGCAACACCTGTCGGGTGGTCATTGTGGATCACCACCGCCGTCCCGACCAGCTTTACACAAAGCAGCCGCTTCTGGTTTACATTCGTCCCAAGGTGCCGGCCGCAGGCGAACTGGTCAGCGAGATGATCCAGCAGAGCCCTTACTACGACAAACTGCTCAAGGAAGAGGCCAACCTGCTTCTTGCCGGTATCATGCTGGACACCAAAAACTTTACGCTGGGCGTTACCCCGCAAACCTTCCTTGCCGCCGAGTACCTCTACTCGAGAGGTGCGAACGCCGACGTGGTCAAAGGACTCTTTGCCGAGAACGTCGAGGATCTCTACTCGATTTGCGACATCGAAAGTCACACGCGCATCTACCGGGGCAAGATCGCCATCACCTGGCAGAGTCTGGATCATTCGGCGACCGAGAACGACAGCGTCAACATGGCAAAAGCGGCAGACCGCCTGATGAACATCAAAGGCGTGGAGGCTTCCTTTGCATTGCTCAGGCATGAGGATACGGTTTCCATTTCGGCGCGCAGCCGCAACAAGATCAACGTGGAAGTGATCATGAAGCGTCTGGGCGGCGGCGGGCATTACGATATGGCGGGCGGCGTGATGACGCACACCAATCTTGAGGAAGCCTGTGTGCGTCTCAAAGCCATTCTGGACGACTATCTTGACAACGAATATGAACAGGAAAAGGGCGCAAGGCGCGCCTGAATCCATCATCAACCCACCGATAAGGAGAACACATTATGAAAGTCATTTTACTTGCAGACGTGAAGGGACAGGGCAAAAAGAACGAAGTGATCGAGGTGTCCGACGGATACGCGCGGAATTTCCTCATTGCAAAGCGTCTGGCAAAACCGGCCGACGCAAAAGCCCTCAATGATAGGAAAATGCAGGAGGAAGCAAGACTCCACAGAATCGAAGAAGAGAAAAAAGAGGCAAAAGAGATCGCAAAGCGCCTCGAGAGCATCCAGGTCAAGATTGCGGCTTCTTCGGGAGCCGACGGTAAGCTCTACGGCTCGGTGACGGCCAAGGATATCAGCGAGCGCCTCGAAGCCGATTTCGGAATCGCAATCGACAAAAAGAAGCTGGTGCTTCCCGACAGCATCCGCACATACGGAAAATATGAGGTGGAGGCAAAACTCTATCCCGAGGTCAACGGCAAGGTCTATCTCCTTGTCTGCGAAAAGTGATCGGCATGGAAGACATTGTACGGAAAATGCCCTTTTCGCCGCCTGCCGAGCAGTCGCTTCTCGGATCGCTTCTCATCGATCCCGAGGCGATCAACCAGGTGGCCGACCGCCTGACGGCCGAGGACTTTTACCTGACCGAGCATCAGCAGATCTATCTTGCCATGCAGGAGCTTTTTCTGACCAGCCGCAACATTGACGTGGTCACGCTCATGGATATGCTTGTCACGCGCGGCGTGTACGATAAAGCCGGCGGCGAGGATTATCTCAGAACGCTTGCCGAGGCTGTTCCGGACGCCATGAACGTGCGCGACTATGCCAAGATCGTCAAGGAGAAAAGCGTTTTGCGCCAGCTCATCGGCGCCGGAAACGAGATCTCCGAGGCCGCATACTCCGAGCAGGATTCGGTGGAGGATATCATCAACCATGCCGAAACGCTGATCTACAACGTGGCGCAGGGAAGGGATACCAAAAATTTTGTACATATTCAGGACGTTGCCACCGACGTTTACGCGCGTCTCCAGCAGCTCAACACCGATCCCGAGGCCCTGCAGGGCACCAAAACCGGTTTTGAAGGGCTTGACCGCATCCTGACCGGTATGGGCAAGGGCGACCTGGTTCTGGTCGGCGCCCGCCCGGGTATGGGAAAAACCGCGTTTGCGCTCAACATTGCCGCCAACGTGGCAAAAAGCTCCAAAAAGACGGTTTGCATTTTTTCGCTTGAAATGTCGGCCGAACAGCTTGTGACCAGAATGTTTGCAAGCGAAGCGACCATCGATAACGGCAAACTGCGCACCGGCCAGCTCGATTCCAAAGAGTGGTCGCGCCTTGCAGGAGCCTCGGGCAGACTCTCGGGCTGCGATATTCTCATCGACGACACGCCCGGCACCTCGGTTGCCGCCATGAAGGCAAAGCTCAGACGCGTGCAGAAGAACCTCGGCCTTGTGGTCGTAGACTACCTCGGCCTTATGGCCGGTGACCGCAAGAGCGAGAACCGCGTGCAGGAGGTCGCCGATATTTCGAGAGGCCTCAAGCTCATGGCAAAAGAATTCGGCGTGCCGGTCATCTGCTGCGCACAGCTCAACCGCGGAACCGAGTCGAGAACCGACAAAAAGCCGATGCTCTCGGATCTGCGCGATTCGGGCGCGATCGAGCAGGATGCCGACGTGGTTATTTTCCTTTACAGGAGCGAATACTATAAGCCCGAAGATACCGCTTCCACAAGCACGGCCGAGATCATCATTGCCAAAAACCGTCACGGCGCTACCGGCTCTGTTCACATGGGCTGGTGCGGTCAATATACCAAGTTTATCTCGATCGACAAAACGAGGGAAGACGGACAATGAAAACAAAAAAGTCCTTTTGCAAAAAGGACGTTCCAACCCCCTTTTCACTTTGCGGCCTTCCAAAAGACACCGGCGTGATTTTAGCCTATTCGGGCGGCGCCGATTCCACGGCGCTTTTGCACCTACTTTCGGGACAGGCAAAAGAATATGGCTTTTCTCTGACGCTGGCGCATCTCAATCATGGGATCCGCGGAGACGAAGCCGACCGGGACGAGGCCTTCTGCCGCGAAACGGCAAAAAGCTACGGTCTTCCGATCCTTGTGGAGCGCGTCGATGTTCCGGCGCTGGCAAAAGAACACAAGCGCGGACTCGAAGAAGAGGCGCGCATGTCGCGTTACGCATTCTTTGAGGATGCGATGGAGCGGGCAAATGCGAAGATCCTTGCAACCGCGCACCACGCCGACGACAATCTGGAGACGCTGTTGTTCCGGCTTGCAAGGGGTACCAGCCTCTCGGGGCTCGGAGGAATTCAGCCGTCACGCCCGTTCGGGAGCGGATATCTGGTTCGGCCGTTGCTTTCTTTTTCAAAAGAGGAGCTTCTTGCCCTCTGCAAAGAAGAAAACCTTTCCTACGTCGAGGACAGCACCAACGCCGAGCTTTCCTATGCGCGCAATTTGATCCGCAAAAATCTGGCCCCCGGGCTAAAACAGCTTTTTGACGATCCCGAGCACAGAGCCTACCGCACGGCCGAGTGGCTCAGAGAAGACGAGGCCTACCTTTCCTCTCTTGCGGAGGAGTCGGGGATCGATCCGACAAAAACCGGCCTGCCCTTAGAAGAGCTTTCGGCTCTTCCAAAGCCGCTGTTGCGCCGCATTCTCGGCCGCTTTGCCGAGGCGCATACCGGCAAAAGCCCGAGCGGGGCGCACCTGGAAAGCCTTTTGACGATGGTCGAAAGAAAAACCGGAAAAGTCGAACTATCCGGCGGCAATTGGGCTGTCGCGGAAGGAAAAAAACTGAAAATTTATCCGCCCAAAGAGGAGCCGCAGGCCGATTTCCCGCCCTTCTCGGAAGGCGAGTGGATCACAAACGGGATCACAGTGCGCGTTGAGGCGGGGGCAAAACTTGCCCACAAACAAAAAAACGCCTGTGTGATCGCGATCGATCCCGCGCATCCGCCTGTGTGGCGACTGAGACGGCCGGGCGAGACCATTCTCCTCGGCAAGCATCACAAACAGCTGAGAAAATGCTATCGCGAAGCCGGCGTCTCTCCCTATTTCCGGGAGCGCATGCCCCTGCTTTGCGACGACGCGGGAGTCGCCTTTGCCCCCTATGTGGGACTAAGGGACGGAATGAATCAAAACGAGAAACCCCAATACACCGTTCGGGTATCTTTGCCCGACGAGGAAATTTGAAAGAACTTGTTTGACCCAAACAGAAAGGATTTTACCACCATGCAGCAGTTACATCCGGATGTGGAGCGCATCCTTGCCGACGAAAAACAGATCGACGAAATCACCACCCGCCTTGCCAAAACCATTACAAAGGATTATCAAAATTCGGGGCGCGATCTCGTGTTCGTCGTGATTCTCAAAGGCTCAATCTTTTTTGCCACAGACCTCATCCGGAAAGTCCCACTCGATTGCAACATCGAATTTATGAAAGTCTCCTCCTATGGAGCCGGAACCACCACCTCGGGCTTTATCCAGGTGCATGTGGATCTGAAGCGTGACGTGAAGGACGCCGACGTGATCCTCGTTGAAGACATCATCGATAGCGGCAGAACGCTGGAAAAACTCTCCCACCTGCTCGCCAACCGCGGCGCGCACAGCGTGAAGTGCTGTACGCTCCTCGACAAGCCCGAGCGCCGTCAGGTACCGCTCAAGGCCGATTATACCGGTATGGAGATCCCCGACGAATTTGTGGTGGGCTATGGACTCGACTATAACGAACGCTACCGCAATCTCCCCTATGTGGGGATCCTCAAGCGCTCGGTTTACGCAAGCGAATAAAGAAACCGGAGGAACCCAATGAAGAAACACAATATTATAAGAGAGATCCTCTTTTACGTCATCATCCTTGCTGTGATCATCGTGGTCATTACCTCGATCAACGGCAACTGGAGTTCCAATAAGCCCAAGGAGATCGCCTCCTACGATAAGCTCGTGGCCTATTTTGAAAACGAGCAGGTCAAAGAGGTCGAGGTCAGCGCCAAGGGCGTTGTATCCTTAAAGCTCCAGGACGGCAGCTCCTACACCTACAAGTTGGCAAGCTTCAACCTTTTTGTAAACGATCTGGAAGAAAAGATCCTGGATCAGGTCAACCGCGGGATCATCACCTACTATCAGCCGGTTCCCGAAACCACCTATCCCGCATGGCTTTCCTACCTGCCCTGGATCCTCATCCTCGTCGTTTTTGTGGTGATCTATTTTGTCTCCTTCCGCGCCATGAACGGCAAGGGCGGCAGATTCAATTCCTTTGGCAAGGCGCGCACCAAAACGGCTGACGCCAACGACAAGGATAAAAAGACCTTTGCCGACGTCGCGGGTGCCGACGAGGAAAAGGAAGAGCTGGTCGAGATCGTTGAATTTTTGCGCGATCCCGCCAAGTTTACCAAACTCGGCGCGCGTATTCCGCACGGCGTGCTTCTCGTAGGCCCTCCCGGTACCGGTAAAACCCTGCTTGCAAAGGCTGTTGCAGGAGAAGCGGGCGTTCCGTTCTATTCGATCTCGGGCTCGGATTTTGTTGAAATGTACGTCGGCGTTGGCGCGTCCCGCGTGCGCGACCTGTTTGAGACTGCGCGCAAGACCCCGGCCGCCATCATCTTCATCGATGAGATCGACGCCGTCGGTCGTCACAGAGGCGCAGGCCTTGGCGGCGGACACGACGAGCGCGAGCAAACCTTAAACCAGTTGCTGGTTGAAATGGACGGCTTTGGTTCGCACGACGGCATCATCGTCATGGCCGCGACCAACCGCCCGGATATCCTTGACCCGGCATTGCTGCGCCCCGGACGCTTTGACCGTCAGGTGACCGTCAACTATCCCGATCTCAAGGGCAGGGAAGAGATTCTCAAAGTTCACGCCAGAAAGAAGCCGATGGAGTCCACGGTCGATTTCCACAAGATCGCCCAAACCACGGTCGGCTTTACCGGCGCAGACCTCGCCAATTTGCTCAATGAGGCGGCCCTCCTTGCCGCCAAGCGCGGAAAGTCACTCATTGGCATGGAAGAGATCGAGCAGTCCTTTATGAAGACCTTGCTCGGCCCGCAGAAGAAGTCCAAGATCCGCACCGCCGACGAAAATCGCCTGACCGCTTATCACGAAGCAGGCCACGCGGTGGTTTCGCACTTCTTAAAGCATACCGACCCGGTCAAGTTTATTACCATCGTTCCGGCCGGCAGAGCGGGCGGCGTGACCGTCAGCGTGCCCGAGCAGGATGTTTCCTATGTCACCAAGGGCAGAATGATCGATGAGATCCGCATGAGCCTCGGCGGCAGAATTGCCGAAGAGCTCATCCTTGAGGATATCTCCACCGGAGCCTCCTCGGATATTCAGCAGGCCACGCAGGTCGCGCGGAACATGGTCACCCGCTACGGCATGAGCGATCGTCTCGGCACGGTTCTTTACGGCTCCGAGCATTCGGCTGACGAGGTCTTCCTCGGCCGCGATTTCAGCACCGGCCGCAACTATTCCGAAGAGACTGCCGCCGCCATCGACGAGGAAGTCAAACGCATCGTCGGCGAGTGCTATGCAAGAGCCAAGGAGATCCTCTCCGAACACCTCGATAAACTTCACTTTGTGGCAGGCTACCTGCTCAAGCACGAGAGCATGGACGGCGACCAGTTCCGCGCCGCGATGGGGGACGATGCGACCGAGGAAAAACTCGATCAGATCGCCGCCGAAAAGGCCGAACAGTCCAAGCGCGACAACGAGGCTAAGGCCGAAGAAAACCGCCGCAAGCAGGAAGAGGCAGAAAAGGCAATCGCCGAGGCCGAACAAGCCGAAAGCACCGAGGAAGCCCCTGCCGAAGAACCCGAAGAAGCGACGGAAGAAGAGAATAAGGAAGAAAAAGAAGAATAAAAATAGGCGGGGGAACCACCTTTTTGAAAAAAAGTGGTTCCCCCGTACCCCTTCCCGAAAAAACTTTTATTAATGTTTTTGAAAAGGGTGCGGGAAAAACTTTTTTCAAAAAGTTTTTCCCGCATTATTTCTTGATATTTCTTTCAAAAATCCCTTTACTTTTTTTCTTTGATATGTTATTATAAATGATGGGTAAAAATGAGCCTAAATTAAAATCAATCAATCACATATTTCAAGGAGGTCATTTACACATGGCAATCGAACGTAAAAAACTTTCCATGGATGGCAACACTGCGGCGGCGCACGTATCCTATGCGTTTACCGAAGTGGCGGCCATCTACCCGATCACTCCTTCCTCTCCGATGGCGGAAGTGACCGACACCTGGTCTGCGACCGACAAGAACGTGTTCGGCGAACCGGCACGCAACATTTTCGGCGAGACGGTCAAGGTGATGGAAATGCAATCCGAAGCAGGCGCTGCAGGTGCCGTTCACGGCTCTCTTGCTGCCGGCGCTCTGACCACGACCTACACGGCATCCCAGGGACTTCTCCTGATGATCCCGAACATGTACAAGATCGCGGGCGAGCTTCTCCCCTGCGTCATTCATGTTTCCGCACGCTGCGTCGCATCGCACGCGCTCAACATTTTCGGCGACCACTCCGACGTTTACGCCTGCCGTCAGACCGGTTTTGCCATGATGGCAGAGACCAACCAGCAAGAGATCATGGATCTTGGCGCCGTCGCTCACCTGTCGGCGATCAAGGGCCGCGTTCCGTTCCTCAACTTCTTTGACGGTTTCCGCACCTCGCACGAGATCCAGAAGATCTCGGTCTGGGATTACAAAGACCTGGCCGACATGGTGGACATGGACGCTGTTGCCGCATTCCGCAAACACGCTCTGAATCCCGAGCATCCGGCTCTGCGCGGCTCCGCCGAGAACGGCGACATCTTCTTCCAGCACAGAGAAGCCTGCAATAAGTTCTACGATGAGCTTCCCGCAGTCGTCGAAGAGTATATGGACAAGGTCAACGCCAAACTCGGCACCGACTACAAGCTCTTCAACTACTACGGCGATCCGAATGCCGATCGTGTGATCGTTGCCATGGGCTCGGTCTGCGACGTCATCGAAGAAGTCATTGACTACATGAGAGCAAAAGGCGAGAAGGTCGGTCTTGTCAAAGTCCGCCTGTATCGTCCGTTCGTGGCCGCAAAGCTGGCCGAAGCCATTCCCGCGACCGCAAAGAAGATCGCAGTGCTTGACCGCACCAAAGAGCCCGGCGCTCTGGGTGACCCGCTCTTCCTCGACGTGGTTGCCGCTCTTGCCGAGACCGGCAAGGACGCAAAGGTCGTCGGCGGCAGATACGGTCTTGGTTCCAAGGACACCACTCCCGCATCCATCTTTGCCGTGTATGAAAACCTCAACGCAAAAGAGCCGAAGAAGAACTTCACCATCGGCATCGTGGACGACGTCACCGGTCTGTCTCTCCCTGAGAAGCCGGCTCCCGTGACCGCGGCTGAAGGCACGATCTCCTGCAAGTTCTGGGGTCTTGGCGGTGACGGTACGGTCGGTGCCAACAAGAACTCGATCAAGATCATCGGTGACCACACCGACAAATACATTCAGGCTTACTTCCAGTACGACTCGAAGAAGACCGGCGGTATCACCATCTCGCACCTGCGCTTTGGCGACCTGCCGATCAAGAGCCCCTACTACATCAACAAGGCAAACTTCGTCGCTTGCCACAACCAGGCGTATTTGACCAAATACGACATGGTTTCCGACCTGATCCCGGGCGGCACCTTCTTGCTCGACTGCCAGTGGACTCCCGAGGAACTCGACGCCCATCTGCCGGCATCGGTCAAGTCCTACATTGCCAACAATAACATCAACTTCTACACCATCAACGCGACCTCGATCGCCATGAACCAGATCGGCAACGCAAAGGTCAAGAACACCGTGCTTCAGTCCGCTTTCTTCGGTCTGGCAAAGATCCTGCCCGAGAAAGACGCCATCGAGTACATGAAGAAGATGGCATACAAGTCCTACATCAAAAAAGGACAGGCCATGGTTGACCTCAACTATGCCGCAATCGACGCAGGTGCCGACGCATTTGTGAAGATCGACGTTCCCGCCGCTTGGAAGAAGGCCGGCAAGGATGCTCCCAAGGCAGAGGCCGAAGGCCCGAGAGCAGATCTCGTTGACTTCGTCAACAAGGTTGTCGAGCCGGTCGACGCTATGCAGGGCGACAAGCTCCCCGTCTCGGCATTCACGCCTTATGTGGACGGTCAGTTCCCGCAGGGTGCCGCCGCTTATGAGAAGCGCGGCGTTGCAGTTCTTGTTCCGACCTGGCATCCCGAAAACTGCATCCAGTGCAACAACTGCGCGTTCGTTTGCCCGCACGCAGCCATTCGTCCCTTCGCCATGAACGAAGAGGAAGCGGCCAAGGCACCCGAAGTGACCAAGTTCTGCGAGAAGCCGGTCATCAAGACCACCTATAAGTTCACCATGGCAGTGAGCCCGCTCGACTGCATGGGTTGTACCCTCTGTGTCAAGGCTTGCCCGGTTTCCAACAAGGCTCTGGCCGACGCTCAGAAGGCAGTTGCCGCAGAGCAGCCCGAGCTTGATGCAAAGGCCGCCGCAAAGGCAGCAGCAAAGCTCGCAGCTCCCAAGCTCGCCATCGAGATGGTTCCGCAGGCAAAAGAATCGGCTCAGCAGGCCGCGTTCGACTATGCCGTTGCCAACGTCTCGGAGAAACCCGAACTCATCAACACCACCGTCAAGGGCAGCCAGTTCAAGCAGCCTCTGCTCGAGTTCTCGGGCTCCTGCGCAGGTTGTGCCGAGACCTCTTACGCTCGCCTGGTCACCCAGCTCTTCGGCGAGAGAATGTACATCTCCAACGCAACCGGTTGCTCCTCCATCTGGGGCGGCTCGGCTCCCGCAACGCCTTACACGGTCAACAAAGAGAGCGGCAAGGGCCCGGCTTGGGCAAACTCGCTCTTTGAGGACAACGCCGAGCACGGTCTTGGTATCGCCCTCGGTCAAAAGACCATCCGCCAGAAGCTCATCGGCTACGTGAAGGAACTCTCCGAGAAGGTCGAAGATCCCGCTAAGAAGGCCATTGTGGACGAATATCTTGCAACCGTGGACGACGGCGAGAAGAACACCGCCGCAACCAAAGCGCTTGTCGATATGCTCGAAGCTTGCGATTGCAAGGGCGAGCTGAAGACCAAGATTCTTGCCGAGAAGGATTACCTCTCCAAGAAGTCGGTCTGGATCTTCGGCGGCGACGGTTGGGCTTATGACATCGGTTTCGGCGGCCTTGACCACGTGCTGGCTTCCGGCGAGGATGTCAACGTCTTCGTCTTCGATACCGAAGTGTACTCCAACACCGGCGGACAGGCTTCCAAGGCCTCGAACATCGGTCAGGTTGCTCAGTTTGCCGCAGCCGGCAAGGCCATCGGCAAAAAGAACCTCGCCGAGATCGCCATGTCCTACGGCTACGTCTACGTCGCTCAGGTTGCTATGGGTGCTGATATGAACCAGCTCCTCAAGGCGCTGAAAGAGGCCGAGGCTTATCATGGCCCGTCGCTCATCATCGGCTACGCTCCCTGCGAAATGCACGGCGTCAAGGGCGGCATGCAGAACTGCCAGCTCGAGATGAAGAAGGCGGTCGAGGCAGGTTATTGGCAGATGTTCCGCTACAACCCGACGCTCGAAGCCAACAAGCTGACCATCGACTCCAAGGCTCCGACTGCCGATTATATCGACTTCATCAAGTCCGAGACTCGTTACGCGAGATTGGCTCAGTCCTTCCCGGAGAGGGCAGAAAAACTCTTCGCCAAGGCCGATGCCTCCGCTAAGGCTCGCTACGAACGCCTTGTCAAAATGGGCAAGCTGTACGAATAAGAAGTATTAGAAGACTTTGCGGGAGGAACTTTTTGCAAAAAGTTCCTCCCGCACCCTCTTCAAAAACTCTTACCAAAAAAATTTCACGCACGCCGGATAGCGGTGTTGAAACTTCTTCGTGAAAAATTTTTTGGAAGAGGTGCGGAGAAACCCTTTTTTCAAAAAGGGTTCCTCCGCATTTTTTCATAATTTGATAAACCCACTTGATTTTCAAAAAATCATTTGGTATAATAAAGGCGAACGGAGCTGCGAAATTGCGGTTACAATTCAATTCCAAAAAAGGAGAACCACGATGAAAACTGCGCCAATGATTGTTACAAGCGACGGGATCGGCATGAGCGAAGCGCTCGCCATGACCGAACAAGTCGGAAAGACCTGCGGGCTGGATCAAAAATCCAATTTGCATTTGCGTCTTCTCGGCGAGGAGCTTTTTGGAATGCTTCGCGGCATTGCCGGAAAAATCGAGGCCGAGTATTGGATCGATTATTCCGAAAAAAATATGGAGCTTCATATGAAATCCGAGATCCAGGCGACGCCGCAGATGAAGGAGCAGTTCCTTGCCGCCTCGACCAGCGGCAAAAATGATGCGGCCAGAGGCTTTATGGGAAAAGTCCGGGTGATGATCGCAGGATTTTTGCTTTCCGCCAAGGAAGCAATTCCAAATTCGATGGTCGGCGCCGCAGCAGTTCTTGCAGGGAGTGGCTATGACAGCCTTTCTGCCGGCGGATGGTCGATGGTGCATTACAAAGAAGAGCTGAAAAAGCACGCAAAGGACGGCCAAGCGGAGTCGGAAGCCTGGGACGAATTGGAAAAATCCATCGTTGCCAACATCGCGGACGACGTCAAGGTCAAAATTGTAGGAAAAACCGCTGAGATCGTTGTGATCAAAGCGTTTTGATCGGAAAGGAGACAACAGTATGACAATTCGTGTTGAGAACCAAGGGAATGCACTTCTGCTTGCCCCCGTGGGAAGACTGGACACTTTAACGGCTCCGGAACTGGAAAAAGAGATCCGTGCGATTCCGGATTCTGTAACTTCGCTGACCCTTGACTTTGCCGGGCTGGAGTATATTTCCTCGGCCGGCCTGCGCGTCTTGCTTTCCGCACAAAAGCTGATGAGCGGGCGCGACGGAATGAAGGTTTGCCACGTCAATGAGGTCGTAAACGAGATCTTCGACGTGACCGGATTTTCTGACATTCTTACGATTGAATAAGAGTTATTAGGAAGAAATTGCGGAAACCCTTTTTTGAAAAAAAGGGGTTTCCGCACCTTCCGAAAAAACGAGAACAAAAAAATTTACGCACGCCGGGACGAGCGGCAAAACCCTTTTCGTTCAAGGTTCTGAAAGGGAAGAGGGGCACGGGGAGAGGGGAAAACTCTTGCAAGAGTTTCCCCCTCTCCCCGTCTCTCTCTCTCTTTTACTCCCATAAAAAATCCAACGCCCCGGGCGCGATTGCACCCGGGGCGTTCTGGAGCTGGCAATCAGATTTGAACTGATGACCTCGTCATTACCAATGACGTGCTCTACCGACTGAGCTATGCCAGCATTTTTCCTGCGACTTTGTTATTATAGCAAACAGAGACAGGTTTGTCAATAGGTTTTCTTGAAAAAATAGAAGAAAAAAAGAAGAAGCTGGGCAGACGAGCGTCTGTCCAGCGCTTTTTCACTCTAAGTGCAATCTGTCGATGTTGAGAAAGGCGTTTGCGGCCAGTCCCGAATCGGTGGGGATAAAGCGGCTTGCGCGGCACTTGCGGCAGGTTACAAGAATGCCGTCGTCGAGGATCTCGGCGTCATACTGGCGGCCGTTGTCCTCTTTTTTGCATTTGCAATCGATCTTGCCCTCGGCGTCGAGGTCATTTATGACGAACATGACTACCTCGCGGATCTGCGGATCGGTGATGCTATTCTGCTTTTCCTCCTCGGAGAGTTCAAAACTCTTGATGCCGCTCTGTTCCATGAGATCGAGCAGTTCCAGCTCGCTTTTGGCCAGCTCGGCTTTGACGAGGTTGATCTCCCCTAAAAAAGCGATGTTGATGCCGGTATAGGGGCAGGGGAGGGCAAAGAGCTCTTTGCCGAAAAAGAGCGAAGACGAAAGGGTAAAATGATGGCTGGATCTGCAAAGGATGCAGGGAACGCTTAGGTGAACCTTATGATCCTCGGTGGTCTCGATCAAAGCCTCGCTTTTGCCGCAGGTGCATTTGAGTTTGACCATGCCGCTTCCAAAGGAAAAAACGTCAATGGCGCTGAGAACGCCGCTCCCGCAGTGCGGGCAACGGTAGGCAAAAGTGGTTCGTTTTTCCGGCAAAACCATGTGTAAAATCCTCTTTCCATCTTTCTTTCTATTGCTTACGACTACATTGTATGCAGAGAGAATTGCGCGGGTGTTGAAAAGCACGGAGCCGCAGAGCGGCTCCGTGCCTGCTTGTTTTTTTGTTTGATCAATCTGCGCTGTGATCGTGCTCAGCTTCTTCCAGATCCACGCCGAAGCTGACCAGCGCTTTTTCGTTGACCTTCAGCGTCTTTTCAAGAGCTTCGACCCAATCGTTGGTCTTGTCGGAAGCAAAGGAGGTATTTGCGTAAGATACCCAGGCCTCCTGAGTCGAGCGGAAGCAAACGAGGTAGTAAACGGTTTTGGTAACGGTCGTCTCTTCGCCGTTTTCATCGGTTTCGGTCTTCTCGGCAGAGCCGGTCAGAATGGCAACGTCGCCGTTCTTGCGATCGGAAGAGAAGAACCAGTTCTTGAGATCCTCATCCTCTTCGTCAAAATCGCCTTCCTTGATGGCGGTACCAACCATGGCGTCGTCCGAGAGATCCTGCATAGCCGAGATCAGCTCAATGCCGGTCTTGCCGGAGAGCTTCTCCTTGCCTTCATTTGCGGCGTCTTCGGTTTCATACTCGATATAACCGCCGTGAACGGTGGTTTCTTTGTCGAGCGCCATCGGCGAGAGGACAAGCTCAAATTCGCAGCTCTTGAAGCTTCCGTCTTCTTTTGTTTCGGATTTGCGGATATCGCCCGCTTTGCGAGTGGAAGAAGAGATCCATTCTTCAAAGGAATCCTTTTCGGCATCCGCCTTGTAGGAGGCGGAAGTTTCGGACGGAGCGGCTTCTTCTACAGCTTTCAGCAGTTCGTCTACAGCCTCCATATAGGCAAGGCTTTCTCTGTCGGTGTAGGTGGTGGAGCCTTCTTTGAGAGAAGTGAGCACGTCAAGATAGACCGATTGACGGAAGTCTGCAATGTCGTCGTAGGATTCCAGACCGCCGTAGGGGAAGGCCTTCAGGCGCACTTCGGATTTTCCGGCCGAAGCGGATTTGAACCAGACGAGATAGACGTTCTCGGTGCCTTCCACAAGGTAAAGCAAGTTGGAAGATCTTTCTTCATCGGTGTAGATTGCGTCGGCAAGAGCCGTTTCGGGATCGTTTACGCCCTTTTCATAGGTGATAAGTTCGCCAAAGCCTGCGCTTGCAATTTCCTCTTCTACGAGTTCAGGCAGATTTTCGCCCTGGAGCAGGTGGGACTGTTCCCATTCTGCAATCACTGCGGCGTATCGCTTGTCCATGATCTCTTTTGCGGCAACAGCGATAAAGGAGTCTTTATCGGTTGCGGCTTCAAGCAGCTCAACCAGATCGGGATTCTCGGTGACGTACTTGAGGTATTTTGCGGTATAGAATTCGTCTTTGTTTTCCTCCACATAGGCGGAAAGGTCAGAGGCGGTAGCCGCGTCGTAGTTCTGGTTCGAGATCATGGTGTTGTACTTGCTGGCAAGTGCCATGAGCTCATAAGCCTCGGTTACGGTGGATTCTTTGACCGCGTCGCCGATAAACTCTTTGATGAATTTCTTGAGAGAACCGTTGTAGGAGATCGCACTTGCCAGATCGCGGAGACTCTCCATGGATTCTTCAATGTTTGCACGGTCTTCGTCATCCAGCGTCACTCCGGCGGATTTTGCGGCCGCACCGATCGAAGCATAGTGCTTTACCGATTCCAGCGTGCTGGTGAAGTAAGAGCCAAAGTTGGTTTTGACGCCGCTTGCCATGTAGACGGCGAACGCGACGGCACTGTTTTCCACGTCCTCGGAAGTGGCGGCGCCGCTTGAAACGTCGACCTGCGTGTAGAAGTTTAGTCCGAGATTGGCATTCATGTAAGCGATGTTCTGCTCCATCCATGAAATTTCGGAATCCGAAATGATGCTCGAGAGATCAATGCCGTCGCCGAAGATGCTCTTATAGTATTTGTATATGCTGTAGTTGCTGTAGCTCTGCTGGAAGGACTGGACGAGCTGCAGCCAGGTGATGGTTTGCGCCATCGGGCGTTTGACGACGACTTCGCCGTTTTCGCTTTCAATGAGAACGGTGTTGTTGTCAATGCGTTTCTGGATCGGCCCGATGAGGATGCCGATGAGGGCGCCGATGACAACGACGATGCAAATGACCGGTACCAGCCAGTCGAGAACGCTCTTCTTTTGGGTTTTTGCTTGTTTTGCCATGATTGTTTTCCTTCGCTTTCCAAAGTTGGATTTTGCCAAATATTCAATGTCTGCCGGGAAAGAAAATGGATCCCGCAAACAGGATAGCCTTTGATTGTGACGGTTTTGTGTAAAAATGAAGAACTTTTTACACATCCATGATCACGGGTAGGATCATGGGTTTGCGCTTGGTTTTGTTGTAAAGGTATTTGGTCAGATCGTCGCGAACCCGCTTTTTGAGCTGGATGCGGTCGACCTTTCTGCGCCGCAGGACGTCTGCGATCGAGTCGGCGGCAACCTTGCGAACTTCCTCGATGAGGTCTTCGGACTCTCTGACGTAGACAAATCCGCGCGAGACGACATCCGGGCCGGAAAGGAGCAGGCCCATATCGACGTCCACCGTGGCGACCACCACGATCAGACCGTCCTGCGAGAGGTGGAGCCGATCGCGAAGAACAATGTCTCCCACGTCTCCCACACCGTAGCCGTCCACAAGCACCTTGCCCGAGGGAACCGTGCCTGCCCAGCGTGCGCCGGTCGAGTCGATCTCGAGCACTTTGCCGATCTCGGGAATAAAGATATCCTTTTCTTTCATGCCCATAAAGCGGGCCAGATCGCGGTTGGCGGCCAGGTGGCGGCTTTCGCCGTGCACCGGCATGAAATATTTTGGTTTGGTGAGTGCCTGCATGAGCTTGAGCTCTTCCTGACAGGCGTGTCCTGAAACGTGAACTTCGACCACAGCGTCGTGGAGCACTTCGACCTCTCTGCGTGAGAGCTCGTTGATGATCCTGCCGACCAGTTTTTCGTTGCCCGGAATGGCGCTTGCCGAGAGCACGACGAGGTCGTTTGCATCCAGCGTGACCTGCGCGTGATCCGAAAATGCCATGCGGTAGAGCGCCGACATCGGCTCTCCCTGACTTCCGGTGGTGACGATGGTCAACTCAGTCGGTTTGAAGCGCTTGATATCGTTGATATCAACCAGCGTTCCCTCCGGGACTTTCATATATCCCAGCTCGGTCGCGGCGCGCACGATATTGACCATGCTTCGGCCGGCGATGGCAACCTTTCTGCCGTGACGTGCGCTGGCGTCGATGATCTGCTGAACTCTGTGCACGTTGGAGGAGAAGGTTGCAATGATGATGCGTTTTTTGGTGTGCGTGGAGAAAATGTATTCGAGAGACGCGCCCACTTTTTTCTCGGAGGGCGTGTGTCCCGGCCGCTCGGCGTTGGTCGATTCGCACATGAGAAGCAGAACGCCTTCTTTGCCGATCTCCCCAAGCCGGACAAGATCCATCATTTCGCCGTAGATCGGCGAGGGATCCAGCTTGAAGTCGCCGGTGTGGATCAGCGTTCCGAGCGGCGTGCGGATGGCGAGCGCGCAGGCGTCCGCAATCGAGTGGTTGACGTGAATGAACTCTACTTCAAAGGAGCCGGCCTTGACCCGGTCGCCCGCAGCCACCGTTTTGAGGTTCGGGTTCCAGGGCAGGCTGTGCTCTTCGAGCTTGTTGCGAAGGATCCCCAGCGTCAGCGGCGTGCCGTAGATCGGGGGATTCAGCGTGCGCAGAAAGTAGGGAAGGGCGCCGATGTGATCCTCGTGGCCGTGGGTCAAAAACAGGCCCTTGATGCGGTCTTTGTTTTCCTCCAGATAGGTGATATCCGGAATGACAAGGTCGATGCCCGGCATATCTTCGTCGGGAAATCCGAGGCCGCAGTCGACGATGATGATCTCCTCGTTGTATTCGATCACCGTCATGTTCTTGCCGACTTCTCCGATGCCGCCCAAGGGGATGATGCGGATCTTCCCGGACGGCTTGGATTTTCTCGGCTTTTTATAAAAGGTTTTTCTTGTCGTTTTTTTGGTGGTGTTTCCTTCGGTATTTCTTGTGGTATTTCTTGGCATGTACAATCCTTTCTGAATCGTTTGGTGCATCGGACGCTCTTGTGCACCGGTGCTTTCCTGGGGCGAAAGCAATCTGAAACGACGCGCGGCCTTGCCGCGGCGCCGGAATGATCTCATAGACAAAATTCATTATACTATATTATTTGTAAAAAGTCAATAGGCGACAAGGCCGATTTTTGAATTTACAGCCCGCCTTTTTTCAAAAGGAATCCCAGAAAAAAGGCAAGCGCGCCGAAAAGGATCCCGAAAAGGAAAAAGATCCAGGCGCGAAAGCTGCGTCTGGGACGAACGCCGGGGGCCGATTCATTGAAAATTTTTTCGGCTTCTCCCAAAATGGCTTTTTTGTCGGGACGCGAGGTTGGAAGCTCCCGGCGCAGAATAAAATAAGCCTCTTCAAACAGTCGGCTCCCCTCTGTTTTGACCACGATCACCTGTTTTTGCGCGCCTCGTATCGTAAAGATCACCTCGCTTTCATAAAAAGGATATCCCAAAACCGGCACGGTTAAGCCGCTCGGTCAAATCTTTTTGGATAATGGAAAAATTTTACAGTTTTTCCGACAACAGGCAATAAAATTCGGCAGGCGCTCTTGACAAAAGCAAAGAAAAAGAGTACAATAAACATGTAAAAAAATGGCCCTGGAAGGGAGACAACTCAGAATGAAATCCACCGGTGTGGTACGCAAAGTGGACGAGCTCGGAAGGATCGTGCTTCCCGCCGAGATCCGCCAAAGCCTCGGCATTGAGGTCAAAGACCCTCTTGAGTTTTTTGTGGAAGGCGAACAGATCATCCTCAAAAAATACCAGCCCGGCTGCATTTTTTGCGGCGGGATGGAGAACACAACGACATACGATGGCAAGACCATTTGCGCCGCTTGCCTGAAAAAACTCAAGGCGCTTTGATTTTTTCGAAAAAAAGCGGGAGATCCTTATTTTAGAAAATTTTGTAACAGGAAACCGAAATGTTAGAACTTCAAAACGTCAGTTATGTGCTTCCCGACGGACACGCGATCCTTCGTGACGTGAACCTCTCGATCGACGAGCGGTTTGTGGCGGTCACAGGCCCCAACGGAAGCGGAAAAAGCACGCTTGCAAAGCTCATTGCAGGCATCTATATGCCCACTTCGGGCAAAATCATTCTCGATGGCGAGGACATCACAACCCTCTCGATCACCGAACGCGCAAAAGCCGGCATCAGCTTTGCCTTTCAACAGCCGGTGCGCTTCAAGGGGATTACGGTCAAGGATCTCATCTCGATTGCCGCGGGGAGAAAAATCACGCTTTCCGAGACCTGCGCATATCTTTCGGAAGTGGGACTTTGCGCCAAAAACTACGTCGATAGGGAAGTGGACGCCTCGCTTTCGGGCGGCGAGCTCAAACGCATTGAGATCGCCATGATCAACGCGCGCGGCACCAAATTCTCGGTCTTTGACGAGCCCGAGGCCGGCATCGACCTCTGGAGCTTCAACAACCTCATCGAGGTCTTTCGCAAAATGTACGAGAAAACCAAGGGGACCATTCTCATCATCTCGCACCAGGAGCGCATTCTCGATATTGCCGACCGCATCATCGTGGTCTCGGGCGGCACAATCAGTGCGTCCGGCACCAAAGAGGAGATCCTGCCCGGACTGCTTGGCACGGTATCTCCCTGCCGCTTCGTAAAGGAGGAGGTCGCCAATGGACAGCATTGAAAAACGCCTGCTCGAACAGGTGGCCGACCTGCACGAAATGCCAGAGGGAGCCTACTCGCTGAGAGTCAACGGCGCGCTTCGCGAAAAGAAAGACTCGGCCCATATCAAAATCGTCAAAAAAGAGGACAAACCCGGCATTGATATCTATATCGCACCGGGAACCAAAAACGAAAGCGTCCATATTCCGGTGCTTTTGGCCGAGACCGGCATCAAAGAGACGGTTTACAACGACTTCCATATTGGCGAGGATTGCGACGTGGTCATCGTGGCCGGTTGCGGCATCCACAACTGCGGGGTGCAGGACAGCGAGCACAGCGGTATCCACACCTTTTACGTCGGTCGCGGAGCCAAGCTCAAATACGTGGAAAAACACTACGGCGAGGGCGACGGCAACGGCAAGCGGGTGATGAACCCCACAACCGTTGTCTTTATGGAGCCCGACAGCTACATGGAAATGGAAACCACGCAGATCAAGGGCGTGGATTCCACCGTGCGTACCACCAACGCAAAACTCGGCGACGGCGCGACGCTCATCATCAAAGAAAAGATCATGACCCACGGCGAGCAGTTTGCCAAAACCGACTTCCACGTCGATCTCGACGGCGTCGGCTGTGGCACGCACGTCATCTCGCGCTCGGTCGCAAAGGACTCGTCCCGCCAAACCTTCCTCTCGCACGTCTCGGGCAACAACCGTTGCTCCGGACATACCGAATGCGACGCGATCATTATGGACGAGGCTTCTGTCACGGCCCTTCCGCAGATCGAAGCCAACCACATCGACGCCTCGCTCATCCATGAGGCCGCCATCGGCAAGATCGCCGGCGAACAACTCGTCAAGCTCATGACCCTAGGGCTGACCGAAAAAGAAGCCGAGGAAGAAATCATCTCCGGATTTTTGAGGTAAGAGAGGAAGAGGAGAAGGGGAAAATGCGGGGAAAACTTTTTGAAAAAAAGTTTTCCCCGCCCCCCTTTCAAAAACTTTGACCAAAAGGTTAACCGCTCGTTTCAAAGTGAGCAAAGCCCTGAAAATACGCAACTGAATTTAGTACGATGAATTGCACCCCCGATAGCATTCCCCCCACAGGGAAGGTGGCACGGCTTGCCGTGACGGATGAGGGTATTAAGAAAAAAAGAGGACTACTATGAAACGGTTTTTTGCACTGCTGCTGGTCTGCGTGATGGCGCTCGGCATCGTTGCCTGCACGCCCAAAGCCCCCGAACCCGAAAACAAACCGAATGGAGAAGATACCAACGTGGACGACAAAGATAAGACGCAGGACGAAACCAAGGAAGATCCTAAAACCGACGCGCTCTTCAATAGCGAAGACAAGGTGATCGACATCTATCTGATCTTAGGACAGTCGAACGCGGTCGGATATACCGACATTGTGAATGAAACGGCGGCCAAAGATTATATGGGAACGAGTAAGTTTTCGAACGTTCTGTTTGCAGGCGCCACCCGTTGGCATGACGGCGGCAGTGTGCATTACAACGATAGCTACAACTGGAAAGCGACCGAACTCGGATTCGGAGTTGGAAACGGCAAGGATAAAATGGGCCCCGAAGTCGGCATGGCCAAGGCGTTATCCGAGGTCTACAACAAAGAGAGCGGCAAGATCGCCGGTATCTTCAAGTACGGCCACGGCGGCACCAGCCTTTTGCAACGGTCTTATTCGACCATGGCGGCCGGCGATTCCAACAAATACGGCACATGGGTTTCTCCCACCTATGCCGAACGGAAATACGGAATCAACGAAAAGGTCTACTATGCGGGCGAGGATCGCACCGGCGAGCTCTACCGTGAGTTCTTGCAGATCTTTGAGAAAAAGCTGAAATTCCTCGCCGACCTCGGATACACCAACATCAACATCAAAGGCCTCTACTGGATGCAGGGCGAGAACGACCGCAACAATCCGGATGAATACAAAGTGGCCTTTGCAGATTTTGCTTCGGATATTCGTCGCGACGTTGCAAAGATCGTGCGCGGGCTGACCGGTGGAGACGATCGGGGAGCGGCAGATATGCCGATCCTCGTGGGGCTGATCTCCGAGACGCAGAACCTCAACAGCGCCGATGCATTGGCCACCAACCAGGCATTCATCGAAATGCAAAAAACGCTTCCTTCGGTCGTGTCGAATTGCTATATCGTCGACAATTCGCAGTACAAGATTTCCGAATTCAACCCGTCTCACCCCAGCTCCCCGAAGGTCCTCGGCTCGGATGAGTACCACTGGAAACAGGCCGACCATCTGGAGATCGGCTATAACGTGGGAAAGACGTTTTTGGAGATTCAATAAACAACAGAATAAAAAGGATTTGCGAGAGAAACTTTTTGCAAAAAAGTTTCTCTCGCGCTCTTTTCAAAAACGCTTACCAAAAGGGTTTGCCGTACGCCGGGAAGAGCGGCCAAACCTTTTTGTTTTGGTTTTTTGGAAGGGGTGCAGGGGAACTCCTTTTTTCAAAAAGGGTTCCCCTGCATCTACTTCTTTTCACCCTTTTCTTTGTAGAAATTTTGCCCCTGTTTTTGTGCGGAACGCACAAAAACAGGGGCGTTTGTTGATGGAAATGCACAGTCTTAAAATTTTGTTTATAAAGTAAATTGTATTTACTTTTTGAAAATATTTTTATTATTTTGCGAAAAAGAAAGAAAATTTTTCACAAAAATCATTGAATTCTCAGCGATTTGAAGCAAAAAAGAGTAAATAGAGTTTACCAACCTATTTGGAAACAATGGACGGCGGAAAAGGCTTCCAAAAGTGTAAAAAAAGAGCGAAAAAAGTTTGAATATTCTATGAACAATCTGGCAAAAAAGACCGGGCAGAGCAGGGCGCAAATCCTTGATTTTCCTTGACAGAACAAGGCTTTTCGTGGTATAGTTATAGTACCTATTTTGTAGCCGTCTGCCGGCCATCGTTTTCACGTGCGCGTGCGCGTGTGTAAAAGGTCGGCGGAATCGAGGCGGCGGGGCGCACGGCTCCGTTTGCCAATCTTCATCGGGAGGAGAACAGCACAGATGAAACACCCAAAAATCACAAGGGCAATCGCACTCATCCTTGCCGCATTGTGCCTTGTGAGCAGTCTCGCCGTCAGCGTATCCGCCGACGTGGTAGGCGATAATATCACCAACCAGTCTTCGGCCGAATACCGCGAAACGATGAGCACCATTTCCTATGCGGAATACAAGGAACAGTACGCCGCTGATTTTTCCGGAAAGGAGAGCGGTAAGGCAGAGACTCTGACTTTCGACGCGACGACCCGTTGGGTTTTTCGCGACGGCAAGCACGCGGCGTCCTCCAATGTCATTAGCATTGAAAACGGCAACTGGACTCTGACCACGCCGAAGGGAGTCGTCTATACCTCTGTGGAAGCCGCGGTCGCCGCAGGCTTTAAGCGCCAGGATCTCGTTTATGTCACCGACGAGTACGACGGTGTTCCGGCGCTTTACACGCCGAGCAACGGATACGTGACCTGGAGTCTGGATTTTGCCGCGCTTGGCCTGAGTGACGCGTCACTCTACCAGATCACCATCGACTATTATCCGATCCTCGGCAAAGCCGCGGCCATCGAGCGCGAGTTTTCGATCGTTCGGACACTTGCCGACGGCAGCATTGAAGAGCAGGCGCCCTTTTCCGAGGCGCGCGCGCTGACAATGCCTAAGCTCTGGACTTCCGGCGCTGCCGATAAAGCTGCCGGTCTTACCGCAATCTATATGCCGCAGAAAGGTGAATCGGTTCAGACGATCCTCGGCGAAGCGGCATCGGCAGGCGTGAAGGCAGAAATTGCCGCCGACGGCGACTCGATCTGCTTCTTCCAGCCCGAAGTGACGACCGAAAAGAATCTTGCATTCTTAGAAAAGTACGGTCTGCGCTTCTTCACCAATGACGCCGACCACAACGAGATCCGCCCGACCATGCGTCAGACGCCGGCCTGGACCTCCTACATTCTGCACGACAGCGACGGCTACTACGTCGACAGCTTCGGATTTGTTCTGGAGCCCGAAGCGGACGGAACCGTTCGCATGATGCTCCGCAGCGTCAACGAGCCGATGGCGATCTCCAAGATCGTTCTGACGCCCTATGAATCGGTCCGCGATTATGCCGATTATCTTTCCGCGACCACCGCGGTCGTGGGGAACACCGAGGGCAAGGACGTCATCAAGCTCGAAGCCGAGTATCCCACTACCTCATCGACCAACGTTGTTTACCCGGTTGAGGACAGAACCTCGGCCGTTACCTCTCCCGTGGATACCACAAGAACCGTGCTCAACACCATCGGCGGTACCAAATGGGAAACTTCGGGCCAATGGGTCGAATATGATTTCTCGGTCGAGACCTCCGGCTGGTATGACATCTTCTCCCGCTTCCGCCAGAGCTACCTCGACGGTATGTACGTTTCGCGCTCGCTCCGCGTTTTCACTAACTACGAGAGCGAAGAGGCTTACAAAAAGGCCGTCGGCAACACGGCAGGCTACTACAGCGGATTCCCCTTCTACGAAGCGGCGCTTCTCCGCTACGGCCACGACAACAAATGGCAGGTGACCGATCTTTCGGCCGGCATCGACGCCGACAACAACGGAAGCTACGACAGCTACAAGCTCTACTTTGAGCGCGGCGTGGTCTATTCGCTCCGCCTCGAAGTTACGCTCGGCACCATGAGCAACCAGATCCGCAACATTCAGAGCATTCTGACCTCGCTCAACAACGATTACCTCAGCATCATCAAATTGACCGGTACCAGCCCGGACGATTATCAGGATTACAGCTTCACCCGCCGCCTTCCCGAGACGCTCATTGACATGGGCCGTCAGGCGGATGCGCTCGATCTTGTTTCGGAATTCCTTAAAACGAACGGCGGCGTTGCCTCCACTTATTCCGGCACCTGCGACAAGCTCTCCAAACTGCTCCGCCGCATGGTAAAGGACGAGTCCAACATCGCAAAGAACCTGGACACCTTCAAGAGCTACATCGGCTCGCTCGGCACCTTCCTCACCGACGCCAAGACCCAGCCGCTCCAGCTCGACTATATGATGATCCAGCCTGCCTCGGTCGAAGCCCCTCAGGCAAACTGCAATTTCTTCAAAACCTTCTGGCATGAAGTCAAATGCTTCTTCCAGAGCTTTGTGCGCGACTACAACAGCATGGGCGCTATGGAGGATGCGGAAAACAGCACGAGCATCGACGTGTGGTTGGCTTACGGACGCGATCAGTCGCAGGTCATCCGCAACCTCTGCACCAACGAGTTCACTCCCGCAACCGGCACGGCAGTCAACCTGAAGCTGGTTGCCGGAAGCACCCTGCTTCCTTCCATCCTTGCCGGCATGGGCCCGGACGTCTACCTTGGCCTCGGTCAGGCGACCGTCATCAACTACGCGATCCGCGGCGCGCTCCGCAACGTAGAAGAAATGGAAGGCTTTGAAGACGCGACCAAAGAATTCAACTCGGCCGCCATGCTGGTGCTCGGCACCGCCGACGTGGACGGCGAAATGCATTACTACGGACTCCCCGAAAACCAGGACTTCCCGATGATGTTCGTCCGTCTGGATATCCTTGCCAACCTCGGCATTGAGATCCCGAGAACCTGGGAAGAAGTTTACATCGCACAGTCCACGCTGGAATCCAACAACATGAGCATCGGTGTTCCGACCAACTACACCATGCACCTCTATCAAAAGGGTGGAAACCTCTTTGCCGACGAGGGTATGCGGATCAACCTTGACTCGGTGGAAGGCCTGACCGCGTTCAACACCATGTGCAACATGTTCACGCAGTATTCCTTCCCCTACTCCTACAGCGCGGCTAACCGTTTCCGTACCGGCGAAATGCCGATCATCATTTCCGACTACACGGCGCTTTACAACCACCTTAAGGTGTTTGCAACCGAAATTGACGGAAGCTGGACCTTCGTCCCGCTGCCCGGATATGAGATCGAGGACGAGAACGGCAACAAGATCATTGACGAGGACGGCAACACCCGCGTGAACAACGCGTCGATCGCTACCATTCTCGCCACGGTCATGATCAACGGCTCGGAGAACGAAGAGGCCGCTTGGAGATTCATCAAGTGGTACACCGGCGCCGATTGCCAGACCGAATACGCAAACGAAATGGTCGCCATCATCGGCGACTCGGCAAAGCACCCGACCGCAAACCGCACGGCACTCGCACAGATGCCTTGGACGAGAGCCGAATACGCCGAAGTGCAAAAGCAGTTTGAAAACCTGGCCGCCGTGCCGAACTATCCCGGCTACTACATTCTCGGCCGTTATACCGAGTTCGCTTTCCTTGCCGCTTACAACAACGATGCGGATCCCAGCACCGAACTGCTCAGCTATATCAACACCATCAACAATGAGATTTCGCGCAAACGCACCGAGTTCGGCCTTGAAACGCTGGAGATCGGTCAGACGCTTGCCGAAAAGCGGATGGCGCAGGCCGAAAAGGCTATGACAATGATGAAGAATCCCTCGCAGGAGATCCAGGTGGTGATCGAGGCGGCAAGATACGCCATTGCAAACCGCAAGATCGTACAGCTCCGCGAGACTTCCGAGCGCTTTGCCGCCTTCCTTATCAACAGCGGCGACATCGACTATGTGAAGGCCGACGGCAGCACCATGAAGGTTCCTTCCTATTATCTTAACGTGAGAAAACAGACTTCGGATTCCAAGAACGGCGGTTACCGCATTGAGGATCTCACTGAACAGCAGCTCTACTATTTCATCTCTACCTGTCTTGCAAACGCCGCTGATGCGCTTGCTTCCTATTAAACCATTTTTGCTTTCATTCTGAGAAAAGGAGAAAACACATGTCTAAGAAAAACGCGCAATACCAAGCGGTTGCCAGAAAAGATATGACCTACGGACAGTGGATTCGGAAAGAGATGAAGCGAAACTGGTTTGCTTACGTGATGATAGCGCCCTATGTGATCGTGTTTACGCTCTTTACGGTGCTTCCCGTTCTGCTTTCGATCCTCATCAGCTTTACCGACTTCAACATGCTCCAAACGCCGAATATCGTTTGGTTTGAAAACTACATCAACCTGTTTTTTGCCGACGATATCTTTCTCATCGCCTGCAAAAACACCTTTATCTTCGCCTGCATCGTGGGCCCTGCGTCCTACCTGATGTCCTTCCTCGTTGCCTGGTTTATCAACGAGCTTTCCCCCAAGATCCGTTCGATCGTCACACTGGTTTTCTATGCTCCTTCCATTTCGGGGCAGGTCTACCTCATCTGGGGCGTGCTCTTCAGCGCCGACTCGGCAGGTTGGGCAAATGCGACGCTCATGGAGATCGGATATATCAACGAGCCGATCGCCTGGTTCAAGGATGCAAAATACGTGATGCCGCTTTGTATCATTGTGGCGCTCTGGACCTCGCTCGGCGTGACCTTCCTTTCCTTTATCGCAGGTCTTCAGGGCGTGGATCGCTCGCTTTACGAAGCGGGGGCCGTGGACGGCGTCAAAAACCGTTGGCAGGAGCTTTGGTACATCACCTTGCCCAGCATGCGGCCGCAGCTGATGTTCGGCGCGGTCATGGCAATCACCAGCTCCTTCGGTTTCGGCGGCGTTGTTACGGCGCTTTGCGGATTCCCCTCGGTCGACTACGCGGCTCACACCATCATGCACCATTTGGAGGACTACGGCGGTCAGCGGTTTGAGATCGGCTACTCCTCTGCCATTGCGACGATTTTGTTCCTTGTGATGATCGGCGCAAACGGCGTGGTGAAAAAAGTGCTTTCAAAGGTGGGTCAGTGATATGGCAAGACTCAGAACCAGAAAACACAAAGTCGTCCTGTCCCGCTCGGCGGGAGGCGACGTGGGCATCACCTTCATGCTCACCATTCTCGGCCTTTTTATGATCCTTCCCATGATCTACGTGATCAGCCAATCCATCAAACCGCTGGATGAGCTTTGGATGTATCCGCCGAGATTCTTCGCAATGAACCCGACCTTCTCGAACTTCCGGGATCTGTTCACCCTCATGAACGATTCCTGGGTGCCGTTCTCCCGCTACATTTTCAATACGATCTTTACCACCTTCTGCGGGACTTTCGGACACCTGTTCATCGCCTCGATGTGCGCCTATGCGCTCTCCAAGATTCGCTTCCCGGGACACAGGGCGATTTTCAAAACGATTCAAACATCCCTGATGTTCCACTCGACCGTAACGGCGGTGACGAGCTTTATCCTCATGAGCGCACTGCACATGATCGATACCTACTTTGCCATCATCGTTCCGGCCTGGGGCTACACATTGGGACTTTATCTGATGAAACAGTTCATGGATACGGCGGTTCCCGACACGGTGCTGGAGAGCGCGCGGCTTGACGGCGCGGGCGAGCTTCGCACCTATTGGGTCATTGCCATGCCGATGGTTAAACCGGCCTGGCTGACGTTGATCATTGAATGTTTCAGAACCCTTTGGAACGCGGGCGCTTCCACCTACATCTACTCCGAGCAGTTAAAATCCTTTAACTACGCGATCGGGCAGATCACCGCAGGCGGAATCAAGCGTCAGGGCGCATCCGCCGCGGCTACCGTGCTCATGATGCTGGTGCCGATCACAGTATTTGTGATCACCCAGTCCAACATCATTGAGACCATGGGCGCGAGCGGCATGAAAGATTAAGGAGGGACCGACATGAAACATCTGAAATCCTTCCTTGCGCTGCTCCTTGCGCTCTTTACGTTGCTCCCGATGCTTGTCATCGGAGCCTCGGCCTCTTCGGCCTACCAGACCTACACCTATTCGATCGATGGGGAAGCCCTTTACTCTCCGGACGCTTACACCGCTTTCCGGTCGGTGGATTACACCGCGATGGGGCTCTCTCAAAACCTTTCCAACCCGCATGACCTTGTGACCGATTCCGATCAAAAGGTTTACATTGCCGATACCGGCAACAACCGCGTTCTTGTCCTTTCCCGTTACTTTGACTTTGAGTTTGAAATTACGACCTTTGTCAATGAAAACGGCAACAACGACGAGCTCAAGGCGCCGCAGGGCGTGTTTGTGACCGACGAGAACATCTGGGTCTGCGACACCGGAAAATCCCGTATCGTCAAGTTTGACAAAGCGGGGAACTTCCAGTGCATCATCGGCGAACCCGAAAGCCAGCTCTTTGAGTCGGATTCGCTCTACACGCCGACCGCTATGGCGGTTGACCAGTACGGCCGGATCTATGTGGTTTCTCCCACCACCCACGAAGGAATCATCGTCCTGGGTTCTTCCGGAGAATTCATCGGATTCATCGGCGCGCAGGCGGTCACCATCAGCGCCTGGGAGATCCTTTGGAGACGCTTCCAGACCGACGAGCAGAAAAAGCTGAAGCAATCCTTCATTTCCACCGAATACAATAACATTGCGCTCAGCTCGGACGGCTTTGTTTACGCCACCATTTCCTCGATCTCCGAAGGAACGGTGCAGTCGGCCATTCGCTCCAAGACCAAGGACGGCACCTACCTGCCGGTGAAGCTCCTCAACCCTGCCGGCGACGAGATCATGCGCCGCAACGGATTCTGGCCGCCTGCCGGCGAGATCGATTTTTCCAACTCCAACAACCCGACCGCCGAATACAAGGGCGTGTCGATCGTTACCGATGTGGCGCAGGGACCGGAAAAGACCTACACCATCATCGATTCCAAGCGCAATAAGATCTATACCTACGATTTCAACGGAAACCTGCTCTTTGCCTTTGGCGACAAGGGTACGGTGCTTGGCAACATTTCCAGCATCGAGGCGGTTGCCTACCAGGGAACCAACCTCTTGGTTCTGGATAAGGGAAACAACAGCATCGTGGTCTTTACCAGAACCGAATACGGCGACCTGCTTCTCAAGGCCATTGCCGCCGAGAACTCGCTTGACTACACCTACGCCATCGAGTGTTGGAAGGCAGTCCTGCAGAGAAACTCCAACTTTGACGCGGCCTACGTCGGAATCGGAAACGCGCTTTACCGCGGCGGAAAGTATGCAGAATCGCTGGAATACTATCGGGTCGCCTATGATACCGAAAACTGGTCGAACTCCTATAAAGAAGTTCGCAAAGACTGGATCTCTAAGTGGTTCCTGCTTCTCATCGTCATCATCATCGGCGTGATCGTCGGTGTGGTCAAATTCTTCTCCTATGCCGCAAAGGTCAACAAGCGGGTCGCAACGAACGGCCAGCTTCACAAGACCTTCGGGCAGGAGCTCATTTACGGATTTTATGTGATCTTCCACCCGTTTGACGGTTTTTACGACCTCAAGCATGAACACAGAGGCTCGGTACGCGCCGCAACCGTATTCCTCGGCATTACGGTGCTGACCTTCTTCTACCAGGGCATAGGTCAAGGCTACGTTCTCAATCCGACCCGCAGCTATCCGACCATCTTCAATCAACTCATCTCTGTGTTGATCCCGGTATTTTTGTTCATCCTTGCCAACTGGTGTCTGACCACGCTGTTTGAGGGCGAAGGGAGCTTCAAGGATATCTATGTAGCCTCCTGCTACAGCTTGATCCCCATTCCGCTTCTCGTGATCCCGGCCACCATTGCTTCCAACTGGGTGACCACCACCGAAGCAAGCATTGTGACCTTCATCGGTACGCTGTCCTTCATTTGGGTGGGATTGCTCCTCTTCTGCGGAACCATGGTTTCCCATGACTATTCGCTCTTCAAAAACTTCATCACCATCCTCGGCACCATCGTTGCCATGGCGGTGATCGTGTTCATCGTGCTGCTCTTCAGCATGTTGCTCTCCAAACTGGTGGGATTTGTTACCAATATCGTGACAGAAATCCAGTACCGAGTCTGACGAAAGGAGGAACCAAAGTGAAAAAATCAATCAGATTGTTGTCGGTCCTCCTTGCCGCGCTTCTGCTTCTGCCGGTCATTCCGTTTTCGGCATCGGCGGCGGCCGCAGACCGGGATGTAGAGATCCAGAATCTCTATCTCAAGAATTCCTTCAACACCCCGGAAGATAAGGTTGCCTCCATGACGCTTATGCTGGAGGAAAACGGATACCGACTCTATGTGGATCCCGTCAGCGGGGAAGTGGCCTGCGTAGAGGACGCGACCGGAGCGATTCTGCTCTCCAACCCCTATGACGTATCCACCTGCGGCGGTTCGGATGCAACAAAAAAGGAGATCCTTTCTCAGATCATCATCCAATACGTCGATAACGGAACCACCAAGTACCTTTACAGTTTTGAGGAAGCCGCGATGCGCGAGCAGATCTCGGTGCAAAGGATCAAGAGCGGTATCCGCATTGAGTATGTCATTGGCCGTGAGGAATCGAGAAAGCTCGTTCCGCGCTGGATCACCGATGAAAACTTCCAAAAATTCATTGTAGAGCCTTTTGAAGCCTCGGTTGCCGACGGCAGCATGACCGCGCAGGCTTACAAAAAGTTCATGACCTACTATACCAAGCAGGACGTGAACGCAAAAACCTCTCAGCGCGCAAAGGATCAGCTCATCCGGCTTTATCCGATTTGCGCCGAAAAGGTGATCTGGACCTTTGAGCCGAACGCTTCCACCGTGGAGCTCAACTGGATCGAATCTCAGATCAAAGCCTATTGCTCGGAGTACACCTTTGAGCAAATGGATAAGGATCACGAAGAGACTGGTTATGAGGCCACCGACGACCAGTTCCCGGTCTTCAAGCTGGCGCTTGAGTATTCGCTGACCGATACCGGCATGCTTGTCCGCCTGCCCTGCAACGGTTTGCGCTATGACATGACGACCTACATGCTCGAGAACATCAGCATTCTGCCGTATCTCGGAGCAGGGAACAGTCTCAACGCGGTCAAAACCGACGATCTCAACGATTACAACTTTTACCCGGACGGCTCGGGCGCGCTCTTTGACTTTGCAGACCTGAACACCAGAGTGGTGACCTCGGTCAGAGGAAAGGTTTACGGTCTTGACTACGCCTATCACGAAATTTCGGGCCTTACCAACCAAAAGGTGATCCGCACGCCGGTTTACGGCACGGTCTCCAGCGAAAAGATCTACGATTACCGCTACATCACAAAAACGGGACAGATCGAAACGCTCTCGGTTTCCACGACCGTCAAATCCAAAGAAACGGTGGAAAAAGAGCTCGCCGCCATGGGCGCGACCCTGCAGGGCGAGCCGACTCTGCGCAGCTACCAGAGAGGCTACTTTGCCGTGATCGAGGCAGGAGAGACGCTCGCCGAGATCGAGACCTATCATGCAGGGCCGAAAAGCCGTTACAACACCATGATCAACTACTTTAACCCCAAGCCGAAGGATTCCTATCGGCTGTCGGACGCCGTTTCGGTTTCCGGCGGGGCCTCTACGGTCACGGTGGTGTCCGAACGGAAATATACCGGCAGTATCCTGATCCGGTATACCATCCTGAACGATCAAAAGCAGGCGGAGGCCGCAAAGGCGAAGGATCCGAACTTTACCTATTATAATGCCGACTGGTTCGGCATGGCCGAAGCCTACAGAGACTTACTGGAATCCTCGGGCGCTCTGAAGCGACTGACCAAAAAGGATCTGGAAGAGGACATTCCGCTCTACCTCGACGTTTTCGGTGCTGTGGAGACCGAAAAAACCATCCTCACCATTCCGGTCAACGTGATGACGCCTCTGACCACGACCGACGACATCATTTCCATCTACGATTCGCTCTCCAAAAATGGCGTCGGCAACATCAATTTCAAATTGACCGGGTTTGCCAACGGAGGCGTTTACTCCACCGTGCCTTCCAAACTCAAATGGGAAAAGGCGATCGGCGGCAAGAGCGGAATGCAAGAGCTGATCGACAAGGCAAAGGAAGTCAACTATTCGGGCGAGGGCAAGCACTTCGGAATTTATCCGGATTTCGATTTTGCCTATGTTCTAAAGGATAGCACCTTTGACGATACCAATCTCAAAACCGACGCGATCCGCACCATTGACAACCGCTACACTTCCTATCGCCAGTACAGCGCGACCCAGCAATCCTATGTGAGCTTCTGGCAACTCGCCGTATCTCCTTCGAGATACAGCAAGTTCTACACAAAGCTCATCGAAAATTACAAACCCTACGGTCTTGACACCATGTCGGTTTCCTCGTTTGGAAACACGCTGAATTCCGACTTTGATGAAAAGGATCCCTACAACCGCGAGGATAGCAAAACCTATACGCAAAAGGCGTTTGAGGATCTCTTGGACGCAGGATTCAGCCTCATGGAAGAGGGTGGAAACAGCTATACCTGGGCTTATGTGGATCACATCCTGGATCTGCCGCTTGACTCCAGCCGCTATGTGAAATCCAGCGCCTCGGTACCCTTCCTCGGCGTGGTTCTTCACGGCTATGTGCAGTTCGCCGGTTCCTACCTCAACGAAGAGGGTGACACCGATTGTGCGATCCTTCGCGCAATCGAGAACGGCGCGGGCCTTTCCTTCCTGCTCTCCTATCAGAACACCAATATTCTCAAAGAGGATCGTTTCCTCAGCCAGTATTATTCGGTGCGCTATGATATCTGGGAGAACGATGTGATCGAGATTTACAACGAGCTCAACGGCCTGCTCAAGGACGTTCAGAACAAGGTGATCATCGGCCATGAGTTTTTGACCGGCGAACGCGTTCTGGACGCGGATGAATTGAAGCAAAAGACCGAAGACGAGCTCCTCATTGCCAAGCTCGAGGAGGAAGCAAAGAGCGAAAAAGAGCGTACCGAAGAGCTGCTTGCCATTGCAACGGCCTGGAGCAACGCTCAGAATCTGGCCTCCGATATCCGCAAGATCCTCAAAACCATGGAGGAATTCAACGACGGCATTGGAAGCGCTGAGAACAAAGCGGCGCTGGAAGAAAAGCTCGCCCTGCTTTCCACCAAAGAGGAACTGAAAGAGGCGCTCGCACTCCTTGTGGAGGACGAGACGCAGAACGAAGACTTTGACAGCGTCGACGTCGCAAAGATCGCATCGGCTACGATGGGAGATCTGGAGACCGGCGAAAAGAACGCCGAAAAGGCGCTCGAGACGCTGACTGTCGGGACCAACCTGCTCCTTGGCATGAAGGATGTTCCGGCATCCGTCAAAACGCATTACAGCGAAAAAGCTGCACAGCTTGCCGCAGAACTGCGTGAGACGCTCTCGACTGTCGGAGCCATTCTCTCAAGACAGCTTGACAACGAAAAGAGCCTTTCTGCAAGCGAGCTGGAGCTGCTCTTCAAACTGGAGACGCTGACCGCTCGTGCAGAAAAAATCGAGAGCTTCATTCAGGCCAAGAGCAGTGCGGAAGCCTTTATCGCTTCCTTTAACAACTCGCTCGATTCGATCGGCATTTTCCTCTCTTCGATCGCTTCCGATTTCCTCTATGTGCAAACGCTCAAGGATCGGATCGGATCCATGATCTCGGAGGTAGAGGCCGGTGCCGCGATCATCAAAGACGCAAAGCTTGACGCATCGGTCAAGAAAACGTTGCAGTCCCGCATTTCTTCCTGCATTGCAGATGCAAAGAAGCTTTATGCCGAGGCTGAGAAGCTTGCCGGGAAAGAAGAATCCTTCCTGATCGGCACGCTGATCAAAACCGCAGTGGAAAAGAGCGCGGAATACACCAAGGATCCGCAGCTTGCGGCCGCCTGCGGTGCGCACGAACTGGTGCAGGAAGCAATCTTTGACGCCGCCGCTCTTCCCGAAGAGCAGAACGGCGACGACTCGGATGAAACCGAAATTCTCGAAGAGCCGGACAGCCGTCTGGTTGCCGTGACCTATGGCTCGAGAAGTGCAAGAACCGGAAACAAGAAAGCCTACAAGACTTTCTTGCTCAACTACAATAATTACGCGGTCGTCATTGAGTATGGCGACCGGGTATACACGGTTGCCAGCGGCGGATACGTCGTTGTGGAAGACTGAGAAAGGGGGGCAATATTTTGACAAACAATGCAGTCATTGATGCAAGACCGAAGAAAAAACGGCGCAAAATAGCCTCCCTCGACCGCAGAAAGGCGAGAGCCGGCTGGTTCTTCGTTTTGCCCTTTGTTCTGGGATTTTTGCTCATCTATATTCCCATGTTCATTGACTCGGTGGTCATGAGCTTCCAAACAATGGATGCCGCCGTGGACGGTTCCTCCGGTTACATCATGACCTTTGTCGGCATTGAGAACTACCGGAACGCCCTTTTAGTAGACCCGGATTTTGCGCAAACGCTTGTTACCGGACTCAAACAGCTTGCGTTTGACGTTCCCGCAATCCTCATCTTCTCGCTCTTTATGGCGGTGATGCTGAACCAGAAAATGGCGGGCCGCGGATTCTTCCGTGCAATCTTCTTTCTCCCGGTCATTCTTGCAACCGGTATCATGGAAAGTATTGCGGCGGCGGATACGCTCAACGCCGCAATGTCGGCGGGAATTGACGATGGTTCGGGAACAAATACGACCAACCAGATCGTCTCCAGCATGGACTTTGAGCGGCTCTTCTCCAACATGAAGGTCGGTACCGAGCTTGTCGAGTACGTCACATCGGCAATCAACAATATCTACGATATCGTGAACCGTTCCGGCGTGCAAATGCTGATTTTCCTTGCCGCCCTGCAATCCATCTCGCCCGCGATTTACGAATCCTGCAAGATCGACGGTGCAACGGCTTGGGAAACCTTCTGGAAGATCACCTTCCCGATGATTAGCCCGATGATCCTTGTCAACGCCGTTTATACCATCATCGACTCGTTTACCACCGAATCCAACCAGGTCATGACCTATATTTCGAGCGTTTATTCGAGAACGGGCGGTATGGTGGTATCCTCCGCCATGTCCTGGATCTACTTCTTGCTCGTCATTGTGATCGTTGCGGTGATTGCCGGAATCTTCTCTGCGTTCGTCTTCTACGGACGCAAGAACGATTAAGGGGGTGATCGAATGAACGCACAAGCTGATAAACAGCCCGTGATCAAACGGGAAAGCAAAAAGCGCATCCGCGTGGAATTTGACCGTACCCCGCTCAAGGATCGTCTCAAAGCAAAATTCCTCAACACCTATTTTCTCACAAGAGTTGTGATCTGGATCTTCCGCCTCGTCTTGATGGTTGGAATTTCCTACATCGTCCTTTATCCCTTCTTTACCAAAATAGCCGGTTCTTTCATGGCCCCGGAGGATCTGGTGGACGTGACCGTGCGGCTGATCCCGAAGAACTTTTCGCTCGACATTTACAAAGCGATCATTGCGGAAAACGGCTACTGGAAGGCGTTTGGCAACACCTTTGCCCTGTCTTTCATCTGCGCCATTCTGCAAACCTTTGTTTGCTGTCTCATTGGTTACGGCTTTGCAAAGTTCAAGTTCAAGGGACGGAACCTGTTGTTCCTTCTGGTCATGCTGACCATGATCATCCCGCACCAAACCCTGCAGCTCTCCATGTATATGGAGTTCCGCTATTTTGACATTCTCGGGATCGTTCGCCTGCTCAAAGGCGGCGGAATTGAGCTCTTTGGCTGGAACGTCAAGGAGATCGGCCCGGGCGTTGCGTCTTTCTTTGAAAAGCTCAACATCCTGCCCGACGTCATTCCCATCACCGAGAAGGGGATTGAGGTCACCCCGCAGGGCATTAACCTGCTCAACACCTATACGCCTCTCATCCTGCTTTCGCTGGGCGGCCTGGCCTTTAAGAACGGACTTTACATCTTTCTTTTGCGCCAGTTCTTCCGCGGCATGCCGGATGAACTTGAGGAATCGGCTTATATGGACGGCTGCGGCCCCTTCCGCACCTTCATCCAAATCATTCTGCCGAACTCCATTCCGATGCTTATCACCGTCTTCCTGTTCGCGTTCTGCTGGCAGTGGACCGATGATTTCTACACCGGTATGTTCTTCAGCTCAATGAATACAAGCCTGCTCGTTAAAATTGTTTCGGTGCCGCCGTCGCTTACAACGAACTTTGCCGGAACCGAGCTCTATAACACCGCAATCCGAAATACTTGCGGCCTTATGATCATCTTCCCGCTCGTGATCCTCTACGCTTTCTGCCAGAACTTCTTGGTTCAGGGCATCGAGCACTCGGGTATCGCAAACTAAAAGGGAAGAGAGGAAAAGAAAAAGCGGAGAGAACTTTTTGCAAAAAGTTCTCTCCGCACCTCTTTCAAAAACTCAAACATTAAAAAAGCGCTTAGCCATTCTGTCGGCAGAGCGCTTATCTTTTTGTTCAAAGTTTTTGGAAGGGGTGCGGGGGAACCCCTTTTTCAAAAGGGTTCCCCCGCAATTCCTTACTCTATTTTCATTTCATCATTTTTTGCACGGTAGCGATCTGTTCGGCTTTGACACCGATCGAAAGGAGGTAATTTTCCACCTTTTCGGCAAGTGTGCTGCCCTCGGCGGCGCCCACGGTTTCAAGATAGCGATCCATGGCGCCGATGCTCGGCTTTTTATCGATCTTTCCAAATCCCGAGAAAAGGTAATCCCGGTAGAGATCTTTTTTGGAAACGCCGCACAGTCCCAAAACGAGGAATGCGATCATACCGGTGCGGTCTGTGCCGATGCTGCAGTGGAAGGCGATGGGGTAGTTTGCCTCGTCTCCGAGCACTTCAAAAACTTTTAAGAGTGAATCCTTGTTGACCGAAGCGGTCAGAATGTTGGAAATGTTTTCGTACTCCATGGGAAGGAAGTAATAGTTGACGCTGCTGCCGAGCGCGCTCTCTTCGGTGGAGTCGCCGTGATCTTGCACCTGCTTTTTGGTACGCAGATCGATCTCGGTTTTGACGCCCAGCTGGTTCAAAAGCACCTCTTTGCCGCTGCTCGTGACTTTGGAGAAGCGTCCGGTGCGGAAGAGCTGTCCCTGTTTGGTCGTGCCGCCGCTCTTGGTTTCCCAGCCGCCGAGATCGCGGCAGTTGGTCACGCCGTCCACATAGAGGTTGCGGGGAGCGTTTTCAGAGATTTTCAGGGTTTCAACTTGGCTTTTGAACACCTCTTTGCCGATGGTTCCTTCGACATACCAGTAAAGGGTCTCGCCAAGCTCGAGGTTGAGGGATCCGATATCCAAACGGCCGCCGGAGGCTTCCATGCGGACCGGATCCGAGAAGGCGTCGTCTTTGCTGATCACAACGCATTCTTTCAGAGCCGACGCTTTGGCGCCGGTTACGGTGTGTTCCCATTTGAGAAGCAGTTGAGGTCTGCTGTTTTCGCCGCTGCCGTTCATGAAGTCGGTCAGGCTATTGTAGTTTTTGGAATTGAGATATTCATCTTGCATGGTAGAGTGCAGGGTGTTGCTCGGGACCAAAAGCTCGTAGGAAACGGTGATAGCAGGTTCTTCTGTTTTGTCGGGCGTTTGATCGGGAGCAGGAGCCGGTTCCGGGCCGTTTGTTCCGCAACCGAACAGCGAGGAAGAAAGGAGCAACAGCGCAAGCAGGAAGGATAGCAGTCTGGTATGTTTCATAAAGAAACCTCCTTGGTTTATTCTTCGCCTTATTATATCACATTCCAAAAAGAAAATCAACCCCTTTACAAATCTGTCAAAGTGTGTTAAAATACTCTTTGGTATTTTGGAGGGGAGGGATCCTTATGGCAAATCTGCAACCGAATGAGCGCGTAGCGGCATTGCTGCAAAAGGCGGAAAGCGCGCTTGCCGGGCAATTTGCGCGGGTGGAAGAGGTCTGCCTTGTAAACTCCCAAAAGGTTCTCGCGGCCTTTCTTGACGAGAGAGTTGCCTACTCGGATTTTGCCGAGACGAACGGCTACGGCTTTTTCGACGAGGCAAGAGACAAGATCGAGCGTGTTTTTGCTCGTGTGCTTGGGGCAGAGGATGCACTGGTGCGCCCGCAGATCCTCTCGGGCACCAATGCCATCTATCTTTCGCTCTCGGGACTTTTGCATCCCGGGGACACGCTTGTCGCCATTTCGGGTACTCCCTATGACCCCTTGCAGGAGATCGTCGGCATCCGTGGGGAAAGCCAACTTGCTCTCAACCGTAACGGCGTCTCTTACGAAGAAATTGACCTGGTAGACAGCGATTTTGACTATTCCGCCATTGAAGCGCGGATCAAGCGCGGCGGAGTGAAGATGGTGGAAATTCAGCGCTCCTGCGGCTATTCGCCAAGAAGGGGACTCTCCATCGCACAGATCGAAAAGGCCACCAAACTCGTCAAGAGCATCGATCCCTCTGTCATCGTTTTTTGCGACAACTGCTATGGCGAACTCGTCGAAGAAAAAGAGCCTTGCGACGTGGGCGTGGATCTTGTTGCCGGGTCGCTGATGCACAACCTTGGCGGCGGTGTGGCCTCCTCGGGCGGCTATATTGCAGGCAGGGAAGACCTAATCGCAGAGGTTGCCGACCGCATGACCTCGCCCGGCATGGGCAAATACCTCGGCGCAAATTACAACCAGAATCTCAAATTCTTAAAAGGGATTTTCTTAGCGCCACGTACGGTGGCAAACGCGGTCAAAACCGCGATCCTTGCTTCCTATCTTGCCGAGCAGCTCGGATACACCGACGTTTGCCCTGCTTCCTGTGACCGTCGGAGCGATATCGTCCAGACCTTTAACCTAAAAGATGCCGACGAGCTGATCCTCTTTTGCCAAACGCTCCAGTCGGTGTCGCCAATTGATTCGCAGTACGCCTCTGTTCCTTGTGAAATGCCGGGATATCCGCACGAGGAGATCATGTCGGCAGGCACCTTTTCGCAGGGCTCTACCATTGAACTGACCGCCGACGCGCCGGTCGTTGCCCCCTACAAGGTCTTTTTGCAGGGGTCGCTGACCTACGAGTACGGCAAACTCGCCCTTGGCGCGGCCTTTTCAAAACTGACCGAAAAATAAAAAAGGACTCCTTATGAAACCAACTTTCAAAGAAAACGTCAAAAAGATTTTCACCATCCGCTTTACCACCTACGAAAAGATCTGGGTCCTGTCGCTGACAGCCCTTGCAATCGTGATGGCCTTTTTGTTCCCGGAAGAGGACGTCAGCTTTTTTGATGCGAACGGCAATGTGACCTTTGTCTCGAGCGGTGTGGTCATTACCATTCTCTATGTGTTTGATGTCATCATCGGGAACTTCTGCGAGCTGCTCTTTTCCAAACAGCTTCGCTGGGCGTTCCTGCTTTATAATGTTGTCGAACTCATCGAGATCGCTGCGCTCATCCTGACCGGCTCGCGATTTGCCTCGATGGCGACCGCGATCTTCTACTGGATCCCGGCACACACCATGGGATTTTTCGTCTGGCGGCGGCATAAGGATCGCGTCGATGACAAAAAAACCGTCGTCCGCAAGCTCAAATGGTGGCAGACCGTGCTCATCTTTGCTGTGACCATCGGCTTTACTTTCGGCGTCGGCTACCTCATCGCCGATATGACCCCGCCCTCGGATTTTTACGGAAGCGAAACACTCTGGAAGGTCATCGCCTACCTCGACGCATCACTCGCCATTATGAGTATCATCGACGGCATTCTCATGTACTTCCGCTCCAAAGAATCCTGGTGGACCTGGTACCTCTATATCGCCATCGAAACAGTCGTCAATATCCTCTCGGGACAGTGGATTCTGCTCGTCTATAAACTCGGCTACCTCACCAACACCACCTACGGCCTCATTAAATGGTCGCGGTATATTAAGGAAAACGAGATCAGTAAGGAATAAAAAGGGAATATGCGGGGGTGCCTTTTTGAAAAAAAGCGCACCCCCGCACCCCCTTGAAAAACTGTTTCAATTTTTATTTTCTTCCCGGCGTGCGTAAAGCCTTTTCGTTTAAGGTCTTTGAAAAGGGTGCGGGGAAAACTTTCTTCCAGAAAGTTTTCCCCGCATTCTTATTTTCAAAGTCCTTTTTACGACAAAACCATGCGATCGGATTCCTGGCTTTGTCCTGCGATCTCGGCGAACTTTGCCATGAGGTCGGCCTTGGTCAGCTTCATTTTTTCCTCGCCCGAGACGTCATAGATGATCTCGCCCTGGTTCATCATGATAAGGCGGTTTCCGTGGCGGATCGCGTCCTTCATGTTATGGGTGATCATAATGGCGGTCAGGTGGTTTTCTGTGACGAGCTTATCGGTCAGCATCAGCACCTTTGCGGCGGTGGCCGGATCAAGTGCGGCGGTATGCTCGTCAAGCAGGAGCAGTTTCGGGTTTTCCATGGTGGCCATGAGCAGAGTCACTGCCTGTCTTTGACCGCCAGAGAGCAGTCCCATTTTGGAGGTCAGACGGTTTTCCAGTCCCAGATCGAGCTGCGCGAGAAGTTCTTTATAGCGTGCGCGATCCTTTTTGGTGATTCCCCAGGTCATGCGACGGCGTTTGCCGCGGCGGTCGGCGATCGAAAGATTTTCCTCGACCCACATATCGGCGGCAGTTCCCATCATCGGGTCCTGGAAGACGCGGCCAATGTATTTTGCGCGCTTGTATTCGGGGAGCTTGGTGACGTCCACGCCGTCGATGAGCACTTGCCCCGCGTCAAGAGGGAAAACGCCTGCCACAGCGTTGAGCATGGTGGATTTTCCGGCGCCGTTGCCGCCGATGACGGTGACAAAATCGCCGTCGTTCAGGGTCAGCGAAAGGTTGTTCAAGGCAACCTTTTCATTGACCGTTCCGGCATTGAAAATCTTGGTGATGTTTTTGAGCTCAAGCATTCTTTGCTACCTCCTTCTTTTTCTTTTTGGCAAAGAAGGTCTTTTTGAGGTAGGGAACGCCGAGGAAGATCGCGACCACGAGAGCCGAGAGCAGTTTCAGGTATTCGCTGGGCAGTCCCAGGAAAATGACGGTTTGGAAAACGATCCAGTAAATGACGGCACCTACGACCACGCCAAGCAGACGCACAAAGAAGTTGGTGGAGATGTGCGAGAAGATCGCCTCCCCGACCACGACTGCCGCAAGACCGATGACAATGGCGCCTTTTCCCATGTTGATATCGGCGGCGCCCTGCTGTTGAGCCAGGAGCGAGCCTGCAAGCGCAACGATGCCGTTGGAGAGGGCAAGTCCAAACACCGTGGTAAAGGCGGTGTTGATGCCCTGTGCACGGCTCATACTGCGGTTGTTTCCGGTCGATCTGAGCGACATACCAAACTCGGTTCCAAAGAACCAGTAGAGTATGGCGCTCACGGCAAGAATGATCCCAAACAGAATGATCAGCGTTTTGCCGATCTGCGAGGTTCCGGTGGCGATCAGCACCTTATCGCTGTATTGAAAACGCGAGAGAGCCACGTTTGCGCGACCGCTCATAATAATCAGGTTTGCCGACCACAGCATCAGTTGGGTCAAAATTCCGGCGAGGATCGCGGGAATCCCAAAGAGTGTGTGGAGCAGTCCGGTTACCAGTCCTGCCAAAACACCGGCAATAAAGGCGACAAACATGGCAATTCCCACATTCACGCCATTGGTGAGTAAGATTGTGCAGACGGCGGCGCCGGTGGTGATCGAGCCGTCAACCGTCAGGTCGGCGACGTCCAGAATCTTAAAAGTGATGTAGAGACCGATCGCCATAATGCCCCAGACAAATCCTTGTCCAATGGCACCCGGCAGGGTCCCAAGCCAGTTCAAAATATCCATAAGCGGGTAAAATCCTCTCAAACATTCAAAAGCCGATTGCCGTTTATCGTTCCCGATAAACGGCAATCGCAGGTTGTTTTATCAAATTCCTTATTTGGTGATGGCGGTGTAGCCCTTGGTAGCCAGAGCGGCCGTGTCAATGCCGAGCTGTGCGCACTTGGTGGCATTGAACTTCTTAACGGCAGGAGCGTACTCGATCTTCATCTCGGAGACCTTAGCCTGTCCCTTCAGGATCTTGACAGCCATCTCACCGGTGGTCTTGCCCAGGTCGTAGTAGCTGATCGAAAGAGTGGCAACGCCGCAAACTTCGCAAATGCCCTCTTCGCCGGCGATCACGGGAGTGTTGCCAATGACGCCGTCAATGGTTCCGGCGCAGGTTGCGCAGGTGTTGTCGGTCGGGATGTAGATCACGTCAGCCTGTGCAGCTTTTTGAGCGGCAACCGTAACGTCGTTCGAGTCGGTGAATCCGCACTCTTCAACCGTGATGCCTGCTTTTTCCAGCTCGGCCTTCACAACCTTGACCTGGTAGAGCGAGTTGGCTTCGGCAGTGCAGAAGAGAATGGAAACCTTATTGGCGTCGGGGAAGAGCTCTTTGATCATAGCGGCCTGTTCGTCAAGCGGAGCCAGATCGGAAGTACCCGAAACGTTGCCGCCGACCACGCCACTGAAGTTATCAATGCCAAGCGCCGTGCCGTACTCGGTGATCGAAGTGCCAAGCACCGGGATCGTTTCGGTGGCGTTTGCGGCTGCCTGAAGAGCGGGGGTTGCGTTTGCCATGATCAGATCAACCTTTTTCGAAACAAAGTTGTTGACAATGGTCGTGCAGGTTGCAGGCGTTCCGTCGCCCTTTTCCTCAAGGATTTCAACCTTGTCGCCGAATTCGGCTTTCAGGGCGTCAATAAAGCCCTGGGTTGCGGCGTCAAGCGCCACGTGCTGAACCAGCTGGCAAACGCCAACTGTGAAAGTATCCTTCTTTTTTGCGCAGGACGAAAATGCGGCTACGGCTCCGAGGAGCATGGTAGCAACGAGCAGGAGAGCAAGTACTTTTTTCATTTTTTGTTTCCTCTTTCTTGGAAAAGTTTTTTGAACACGCTTATTCTATCATTCCTCTTGACAAAAGTCAAACGAATGTTTATAATAGTTGTGATAAGTTTTTCTAATGACAAAATCAAAGCAAAGAAAAAATAAAAAAGGAAGAAAACATGATCCGCTATCAAGTCTTTTTACGCATCGTCGAGAATGGCAGTTTTACCAAGACCGCCGAGGAGTTCGGCTACACCCAGTCGGCGATAAGCCAAATGGTGCGCTCGCTTGAGACCGAGCTCTCGGTCACGCTCTTTACCCGCACCAAACACGGCATTTTTTTGACCTCGGACGGCCGCGCGATGGTGCCTTATCTGCGCCGGCTTTGCGAGGACTATGAGCGCCTTTTGGCCGAGAGCTCGGCGATCAACCGTCTCGAGGGCGCAACGATTCGCATCGGCGCCTTTGCAAGCGTTTCGGCAAATTTTCTTCCAACCGTCATCAAGCGTTTCAAGGAAGAGTATCCCGCCGTGCAGTTTAAGCTTTTGCAAGCCGACTATGAGACGATTCAGGCCTGGATCCAGGCCGGCACGGTGGATTTCGGCTTTCTGACCACCGACGTGGCGGGAAATCTCAAGCAGATCCCGCTCATGGAGGACGAAATGGTCATGGTGCTGCCCGAGGGGCACCCGGCAACAAAGAAAAAAACGGTTCGTCTTGCCGATTTTGCCGATGAACCGTTCATCTTCCTCGACCAGGGCAAAAAGAGCGAGCCTATGGAATACTTCACCAAAGCCGGCATCACCCCGAGTCGCGAGTACCGCGTCTATGATGACTATACCATCATGAACATGGTGGAGGAGGGACTTGGCGTATCGATCCTGCCGCGGCTTGTCCTTGACCGCCATCACCAAAAGATCGAACTGCGGAGCCTCACCCCGCCGGTCTATCGGAAAATGTGCGTCGCCTATCGCGGCGACGACAGCATCTCGGTCGCCGGCAAAACCTTCATGAACTTCGCCGTGGAATGCGCGAAGGGGAGAGGGTGAAAGGAAAGGGAAATGCGGGAAAAACTTTTTGAAAAAAGTTTTTCCCGCATTTCATTATAGGGATTTTTGCGGGAACCCTTTTTTGAAAAAAAGCGGTTCCCGCACCCTCCGAAAAAACGAACAATGAGTTTTTTCAAACATGCCGGCGAGCGGTAAAAATTGCTTTTGGAGTTTTTGAAAAGGGTGCGGGAGAAACTTTTTGCAAAAAGTTTCTCCCGCAAACTCATCATTTCTTATAACTCGCTTTTGATGGTGGAAAGGACGACAAGGGTACGGGTGAGCGAGACGCCCTTGATGCCCTTAATATAATTGAGGAGTTTTTCGAGTCCCTCGCCGCCGCTGGTGGAGACTTTGAGGTGGAAGTCATAGTCGCCTGTGATGTAGTAGCATTCGAGAATATCCGGGTGGTTTTTGACCATTTCGGCGAACGCCTCGTTATACTGCGGATGTTCGAGGCTGACCGAGATGAGCGCTTTGAGGTCTTTGCCCATGTGTCCTTCGTCGATGACCACGCGGTAGCCGGTGATCACGCCGTCGGCCTCCATACGGTGGATGCGTTCGGTGGTTGCAGTGATCGAGAGATTGATCTCGCTTGCGATAGCAGATAGTTTTGCTCTTGCGTTTTGTTTCAGGCAGCCGAGAATTTTATAATCGAGTTCGTCCATTCTCTGCGCCTCCTTTCTGGTGCATGTTTCCAAATTTTCTGCAATTGTACCACACTTTTTCAAGAATTTCAAGGCACTTTTAACATTTTTTCCATTTTCAACAGAAAAAGCCGTGCAGAATCGGAAAAATTCTACACGGCGATAAAAAAGATCTTGAAAAACTTACGGTTTGCTTTTGCGGGGAGGCTTGACGTTCTCGGCCCCCGGGAAGGATTCTTCAATTTTTCCGTGCTTTGCCTCAAAAGCCTGAATATTCTCGCGAATGAGAACCAAAATATGACTGTTGAGCGAACGTCCCTCGTAGTCTGCAACAGACCCGATCTTTTTGAGCATTTCCTCTTCAATCCGAATGGATACGCTTTTGACTGCCATAAAATCACCTCAATAAACATACTGTATGTTTATTTTATTTTGAAATTGTGCTATAATGTTCCTGTTAGATATTCTGTATATCTAAAATATTTTGAAAGAGGAACATATGACAGTTTCATTATTCGGGCATAGAAAATTGTACGGACAAAACAAAGAAGTCGCAAGCCGGCTTTCAACTTGCATTGACGAATTGATCAAAAACGGCGCAACCGGGTTTTTTCTGGGGGATTACGGAGAGTTTGATCAACTTGCGGCATCCGTGTTAAATAAGAAAAAAGTGAACGATCCACAAATTCGTATGGTTTTAGTATTGCCTTATTTAGATAAGAAGATTGATACAACGATTCGATATGACGAATTTATATATCCTCCGTTGGAGAAGACTCCCAAAAGATATGCAATCGTCAAACGCAATGAATGGATGATTCGCAATTCGGATGCAGTTGTGGTTTATTGCATGAACTCATACGGCGGAGCCTTTGCGGCGCTTCAGTATGCAGAAAAGCAGGGCAAGCGAATTTTCCGAATTTGAGCGCAGATTCTTCTTGCAACTCCTTTCGATTTATGCTACAATAGAAGTGCAAAAGACGAGAATGGAGGAAATATCATGAAGATCACGCTCAACCCGGATGAAGAGATCGTTAAGGTGGTAAAAGAAGGGCTGGAACGCACCGGCGGCTACTGTCCTTGCCGCAGAGAGCGCACCGAGGACTACAAGTGCATGTGCAAAGAGTTCCGGGAGCAAATGAAGGATCCCTCCTTTGAGGGCTTTTGCCATTGCATGCTCTACTATAAATCCAACGAATAAAGGAGAAAATCATGGCCGAGATCAAGATCACGAAAGACAATTTTGAAAAAGAGGTACTGCAATCAAGCATTCCGGTTCTGCTCGATTTCTTTGCGACCTGGTGCGGCCCCTGCCGCATGCTTGCTCCGATCCTTAAAGAGATCGCCGAAGAGAACGAAGGCAAAATCAAGGTGGGCAAAGTGGACGTGGACGAAGAGGGCGAGCTTGCTTCGGCTTTTCGCGTGGAGAGCATTCCCACCATCGTGGCCTTCCGGGACGGCAAGGCAATCAATATGGCCGTCGGTTACAGAAAAAAAGAGGATCTTCTGTCTCTTTTGAATAATTAAAAAAAGGAGAAGGAAAAATGGAAGAACGTAAAACCAAGTATGCAGGCACCAAGACCGAGCAAAATCTGCGCGACGCTTTTTCGGGCGAGTCGCAGGCGCGCAACAAGTACACCTATTTCGCCTCGGTCGCAAAGAAAGAAGGGTACGAGCAGATCTCGGCCATCTTTCTCAAAACCGCCGAGAACGAAAAGGAACACGCCAAAATGTGGTTCAAGGAGCTTGCCGGCATCGGCAACACGACCGACAACCTGAATGCGGCCGCCGACGGCGAGAATTTTGAGTGGACCGACATGTACGAGTCTTTTGCCAAGACCGCCGAGGAAGAGGGATTTTCGGAGCTGGCGAAAAAGTTCCGCATGGTAGGAGAGATCGAAAAGGCCCACGAAGAACGCTATCGCGCGCTCATCAAGAACATCGAAACTGCCAAGGTGTTCGAGAAGAGCGAGGTCAAGGTTTGGGAGTGCCGCAACTGCGGACACATCGTGGTCGGCACCAAAGCGCCCGACGTTTGCCCGGTTTGCAACCATCCGCAGGCTTACTTTGAGCTAAGAGAAGAGAACTATTAAACGACAAAAATCCCGCAGAGAAGGCTTGGAATTTCCGAATTCCAAGCCTTCTTTTTTCGTTCTTGCTGGTTTTAATGTCGTAGATGATGTCATAGGTTTGTGTCCGATGACAAAAAATATGAAAATATCCTTGCAAAACCGCATATATTGTGACAAAAGAAAAAAGATTTTACAATATCTTGTAAAATCTTGTAAAAATATCTTGACAAAATGTCGTATGACATTTATAATTATTTATAGATGCAGAAATGAGGTGGGATCATGCGGCAGTATCGCAAGCGCAAAAAAAGGATCCACCTCGGCACACTTTTGGTCCTGCTCTTGCTGGTTGCCGTTTTTCTGGTCTCCTGCGCGGCAGGCTCCGGCCCGCTTTGGGTCAGAAGCTTTCTCGGGTATGATTTGAAGAATTATCAAATCGAGTCCCCGGTCGAAACGCTCCCGGCGGAGGGTGACTTTTCCAAAGAATTGACCGGCATGGTGGAGACCATTCTGAGCGGCTCGGCGGATCTTTCCTCCTTTTCGGGCAGCAAGCGGGCGATAGCTTTCTATCGGGACGAGCTTTTGCTTACCATGCTCCGCCGCAACTATGCGCTTTACAACTGCAACAGCGAGCTGATTGCCTCGGCAAAAAAGGCCTACCCGCACCGAACGCTTTGCACTCTGATCCCGAAAGAAGATTTTGAAACCTTTGTGTTCCGGAACTTCGGCGGCAACAGCGTGTCAAACAAGAGCGGGGAAGTCTTTGAATACCTGCCCGCAATCAAATGTTATACGTCTCCCGTCCCGGTTCGGGCGGCATCGGTAGACTTGCAGGTCACCGAGCTTCTTCGCACCGAGCACACCTACCGGATGTATTTCAAACTGACCGACGCAAAAAAGACGGTCTCCTACGTTGCCGTCTTCCTTTTGCGCAAGGACAACAGCTTCTATTTTTACTCGCTTTCGCGCCATTGACTTTTGTTTACTTCTCGCCGCGCTCCTCTATTGGGGAAAGAGGAGCGTATGCGGCGTTCGACTTTCGTATAGGAAAGGTATCGGAACCGACGTTTGGGGTTGGTTCCGGTATTTTTTTCAAAGATTTGTTTTGCGGCATTGACACAGGCCCCAAAATTGTGATACAATAATCTGTAGATTTTTTGATACTTTTGGAAAGGATTTCTGTTTTCGGCTATGTTCAAAAAATTGGCAAAAAGCCTGAGGGAATATAAAGCGCCGGCCATTCTGACCATCTTTTTGATGATCGGAGAGGCCGTTGTTGAGTCGCTCATTCCTTATATTACGGCAAACTACCTCATCAACGAGATCCAGAAAAACGGCGAAAACGTGGAAATGACGGCGATCCTCAAGGTCGGACTCATCCTGGTTCTCATGGCGATGCTGTCGCTCTCCTTCGGAGGAGCCGCGGGATTTACCAGCGCAAAGGCGGCCGCGGGATTTTCCAAAAATCTGCGGCACGATCTGTTCTCCCGCGTGCAGACCTTTACCTTCCGCAACATCGATAAGTTTTCCTCGGCGTCTCTCGTTACGCGTCTTACTACCGACGTGAACTATGTGCAAATGTCCTTTATGATGCTCATCCGCATTGCCATCCGCTCTCCGCTTATGCTCGCCTTTTCGGTCATCATGGCGGCGCGGCTTGGCGGTATGCTCTCGCTCACCTTTGCCGTGGTGATCCCGGTTCTGGCGTTTGGACTCATCCTCATCGCCAAAAAAGCAATGCCGGCTTTCCATCGCGTTTTCAAAAAATATGACCGACTCAACGAATCGGTCGAGGAGAATGTGCGCGGCATGCGCGTGGTCAAGGGATTTTCGCGCGAGGAGTATGAGAAAAAGCGCTTTGGCAAGGCGGCCGACGATATTTGCGAGGACTTCACCAAGGCCGAGCGCATTGTGGCGGTCAACAACCCACTCATGAACTTCTGCATGTATTTCAACATGGCGGCAGTTCTGCTTCTCGGTTCCTATCTTGCCATCGGTCGCCCCGAGTCGGGCGTGATGATCGGGCAGATGTCGGCCATCATCACCTACGGCGTACAGGTGCTCATGTCGCTTATGATGCTCTCGATGATCTATGTCACGCTGACCATTTCGGCCGAGTCGGCCCGCAGAATCTGCGAGGTGCTCGACGAGACGCCGGATATGGAAGTGCCGAAAGATCCGGTCAAAGAGGTGAAGGACGGTTCGATCCTCTTCCGAAATGTCAACTTCAAATATGCAAAAGAAGCCGAGATCAACACGCTCTCGGATGTAAACCTGAAAATCGATTCCGGCATGACGGTCGGAATCCTCGGAGGAACCGGCGCCGGAAAATCCTCGCTCGTCCAGCTCATTCCGCGGCTTTACGACGTGACCGAAGGGAGCCTCTCGGTAGGCGGTGTGGACGTGCGCGATTATGATCTCGATACGCTTCGCAACCAGGTTGCCATGGTGCTCCAGAAGAATCTGCTCTTTGCCGGAACCATTCGGGACAATCTGCGTTGGGGCAATCCCGATGCGACCGACGAGGAGCTTGAGGAAGCCTGCCGTCTGGCGCAGGCCGACGAATTCATCCAAACCTTCCCCGAGGGCTACGATACTTATATCGAGCAGGGCGGCACCAACGTCTCGGGCGGTCAAAAGCAGAGGCTTTGCATTGCCCGCGCACTTCTGAAAAAGCCGAAAATTCTCATTCTCGACGATTCGACCAGCGCGGTGGATACGCACACCGACGCGCTCATCCGCGCGGGATTCAAGTCCTATTTGCCGAATACCACCAAGATCATCATCGCCCAGCGCGTCTCGTCGGTGCAGGACGCCGACCTGATCCTGGTCATGGACAACGGAAAGATCGTCGCCACGGGAGATCACAACACGCTTCTCGCTTCCAACGAAATTTACAAAGAGATTTACGAACAGCAGACGAAGGGAGGCGATGAAGATGCCGAAAATGCCTAAAGGAATGCCCGCCAAGGGCGGCCCGGGCGGAATGCCGGGAGGACGGCCAAAGGCCAACTTCAAAGTGCTCGGCCGCGTGGTCAAAATGCTCTTCCGCTATTACCCCAAAATGGTTCCGGTCGCCATTGTTTGCATCCTGTTTTCTTCGATCACCGCGACCATTCCCGCGCTTTTCCTTGAGCGCGTGACCAACACCATCAATCTCTGTTACCAGAACGGCACCCCATGGTCGGTTGCCAAGGGCGAGATTTTGCCGCAGGTCTTCTTGTTGATCGGGCTTTATCTGCTCTCGCTTGCCGCCGTCTTCCTGCAAACCCAGATCATGGCCATTATGACTCAAGGGTTCCTCGGCAAGATGCGCAAGACCATGTTTGACGGCATGCAGAATCTGCCGATCAGATATTTCGATACGCACAAGCACGGCGATATCATGAGCTACTATACCAACGATATCGACACGCTGAGGGAACTGGTCAGCCAGGTTTTCCCAACGCTCATCCGCGCGGGCGTGATCGTGGTCTCGGTCTTCTTTATCATGCTCTATTTCAGCATTTGGCTGACGCTTATCCTCTGCGTCGGCGTTGTGGCGATGATCCTCGTCTCAAAAAAGCTTGGCGGAGGTTCCGCGCTCCACTTTATCAAACTGCAAAACTCGGTTGGTAAAGAAGAGGGCTATGTGCAGGAGATGATGAACGGCCAGAAGGTGGTCAAGGTCTTCTGCCACGAGGATGCCGCGCAACAGGGCTTTGATACGATCAACGAAGAGCTTTGCAAAAACGCCGGCAAGGCGCACGCCTACGCCAACATGATGGGACCGATCATCATGAATATCGGCAACATTCTTTACGTCATTGTGGCCATTGTCGGCTGCCTGTTCCTTGTGAACGGAATTCCGAACGCAAGCATTGGCGCCATCTTCGGAAGGAACACAATGGTCACCATCTCGATTATTGTCGCCTTTCTTTCCATGACCAAGCAGTTTACCGGCAACATCAACCAGGTGGCGCAAATGATCAACTCGGTCGCCATGGCCTCGGCCGGTGCCGGACGGATCTTCGCGCTCATTGATGAAAAGCCCGAAGTGGACGACGGTTACGTCACGCTTGTCAATGCCAAGATTGATCCCGAAGGGAATATCACCGAGACCGAAGAGCACACCGGCGTCTGGGCCTGGAAACATCCGCATTCGGCCGACGGGACGATCACTTACACGCGCCTGATGGGCGATGTTCGCATGACCGACGTGGACTTCTCCTATGTGGAAAGCAAGCCGGTGCTTCACGACGTCAGCGTCTTTGCCGAGCCCGGACAAAAGGTCGCCTTTGTGGGCGCGACCGGGGCGGGGAAGACCACCATCACCAACCTCATCAACCGCTTCTACGATATTGCCGACGGCAAGATCCGCTATGATGGCATCAACATCAACAAGATCAAAAAGAGTGACCTGCGCCGCTCGCTTGGGCTTGTGCTTCAGGATACCAACCTCTTTACCGGCACGGTCATGGAGAACATCCGATACGGTAAGCTCGACGCCACCGACGAGGAGTGCATGGAGGCCGCGCGCCTTGCAGGAGCCGACGACTTCATTCGCCGACTTCCCAAGGGCTACGATACCGAACTGACCAGCAACGGTGCCAACCTCTCGCAGGGTCAGCGCCAGCTCATCTCGATCGCCAGAGCGGCGGTCGCAGATCCGCCGGTCATGATCCTCGACGAGGCGACCTCCTCGATCGATACGCGCACCGAGGCCATCGTTCAGCGCGGCATGGACGCGCTCATGAAGGGACGCACCGTCTTCGTGATCGCGCACAGGCTTTCTACCGTCCGCAATTCCGATGTGATCATGGTTCTTGACCACGGCCGCATCATCGAACGCGGCAACCACGAAAAACTCATTGCCGAAAAAGGCACTTATTACCGCCTCTACACCGGCGCGTTTGAGTTGGAATAAGACAAAGGGAAAATGCGGGGAAACTCTTTTTTGTGGAAAAAAGAGTTTCCCCGTACCCTTTCAGAAAAAACGGAAAAAAAGAAAGCGGCACGCATTGCGTGCCGCTTTCTTGCTGTTTATTCTTGAAAATCAGTTTTTCTTCTTTCTTGTTTTCACAAGGACGATCACCAGAGCGGCGACAGCCAGCAGGGCGACCAGAACGAGGCAGACGTACAAGCCGACGTTCAGTTTTTGCGCCTTTGATTCAACTGCCGCACCGCACTTCGTGCAGTATTTGGTCAATTGTCCTTCGTGATCGGCGGTTGCTTCAAAGTCGAGCTTCCAGACGCCGTTGTCGTGTCCGGTTGCCGGAATAACTTCGGTCTTGAAGAGCGAGCCGCATTCTGCGCAGAAGCTTCCGCGTTCACCGTCCTCGGTGCAGGTGGCTTCCTTGAGCACGCGGTCATAGCCCTTGGTATGATCATGTGCCGAGAAGGTCTTGGTTTCCAGCGTTTTACCGCACTTGGAGCAGCATTTTGCCATCTGTCCGTCGTGGTCTCCGGTTGCTTCGTGGAGAACCTTCCAGATGCCTTCGTCATGTCCGGTTGCGGGAGTGGTTTCAACGGCGTACTGCGCGTTGCAGATGGAGCAGAAGATGCCGGTTTCGCCCGCTTCGGTGCAGGTGACGCTCTTGATCAGCTTTCTGTAGCCTTCTTTATGTTCGTGAAGGGTAATGATGTTCTGGCCAAGAACTGCGCCGCATCTTGCGCAGTACTGGGAGATCTGACCGTCATGGTTTGCGGTTGCTTCAAAATCGACCTTCCAGTTGCCGTCCAGGTGGCCGAGAGCGGGAATGGCTTCGGTCTCATACATTGCGTCGCAGATGGCGCAGAAGATACCGGTGGCACCCTTTTGCGTGCAGGTCGCGTCCTTGATCACCTTTTTGTAGCCTTCGGTATGCTCGTGAGCAGAGAAGGGAACCTGTTCCAGAACAGCGCCGCAGACCGTGCAGTAGCGGGTCTTCTGACCGTCGTGATTCGGGGTGGGCTCAAAGTCGATCTTCCAGATGCCGTCGTCGTGCTCGACCGTTTCCAGCACATGGGAGCGGAGCACTTCGTGGCAGCCGTCGCAACAAAATTCAATTTTACCGGTCTCTTTGCAGGTCGCGGGGACAGCGTCCACATTGGCCCAACCGATGTAGTTTTCCAGCTCTGCGCCGATCGAGTTTTCAAAATCATACAGAGCATAGCTGAAATGTCCGGTTGCCTCAAGGCCGTAGGAACGGATCACTTCGCGGCAAGAGTCGCAACGGAAAGCGATCGAACCTACCGTAGTGCAGGTCGGAGCGACGTAATCCACGTTGCGAGCCCCGGCGTAGTCTTCCAGCGTTGTGTTGGGATCGTTGAAATAATCGTCGAGCGAGTCACTGTAATGGCCGACCGGTTCGAGTACGAGCGAGCAGAACACTTCCTGGCAGTTATCGCACACAAAGGAGATCTTTCCGTATTCGGTACAAGTCGGGGCAACATAATCGACGTTGAAGTATCCGATGTAGTCTTCTACATCATCGCCCGAATCCATATAATCGTTCAACGCGCTGCAGGAGTGTCCGATCGGTTCGAGCGCATAAGAATTGATCACGCCGTGGCAGTCGTTGCAGCGGAAGACGATCGAGCCTGCCGCGGTGCAGGTGGGAGCAATGTATTCCACGTCGCGCATACCGATGCAGTCTTCCAGCGTTGCGTCGATTTCGGTCCAGTAATATTCAAACGCGCTGCTGTAGTGGCCCTCTGCTTCCTTGACTTCAATCTCGTAAAGCGCGCCGCAAAGAGCGCAGTATTTGCCGATCTCGCCATCTTGTGTGCAGGTCTTTTCTTTCAGGGTGCACTCAAAGCCAAAGGTGTGCTCATGCGTTTCAAAGCTTTCCTGATTGAGCACCATGCCGCAGGCGGTGCAGTATTCGGCGTACTGACCGGGATGATCGGCAGTCGGCTCAAAGTCGATCCGGTAAGCGGTCGTTGCATGTCCGAGCGGCTCGATTTCCTCTTCGTCGATGAGCGAATCGCAGGTTTTGCAGTAGACGCGTCTTGAACCGGGCGCCGTGCAGGTTGCGGGAGTCTCTTCGACATTGGCGTAGGAATAGTCGCCGTTTAAGATCATCTCATGGATGGTGCTCGTGTAGTAATCGATGCCCTCATCTTCATCGCAATAGATGCAGAGATAGTGGACCATTCCCGCGGTGTCGCAACCGGGATCTGTGATCATGACTTTTTTGGAAAAGTCGTGGTCACAGTCGGCGCTTGCCACCAGCATGCAAAGAGTTGCCATGCAGATCACAAGAGCCAGAGCAATCAAGAGCTTTAGGGTCTTTTTCATGTTTCTCCTCCTGAAAATTGATATTTTTGGGGAATGCATATAATCGTACAATTATAGTATAGAAGAATTTTTTCGGTTTTGCAAGCTTTTTTCAAAATTTTTGAAAAAATATTTAAGAAAAATGCAAAAAAAGAATAAAAAATCAATTGGGGGAAGGGGACTTTGATCGAAATTTCGCCTGCGGCGGCAATTCGCACGATCTTGAAGCGTTTGGGACTGGCGCAGCGCCAGTCGGAATTTCGCCCCTGTGGGGCGAAGAGTCCCTCGCCTTGCGGGTGCCCTTGCAAGCAAGCACGCCGCTTCGGCGGGGACTGCGAACCGACGCCTGTGAACCCGTGGTTCGCAGGCTCGTTCCGAAGTTTGGGACTGGCGCC
>JAFSSP010000027.1 GCA_017450945.1 Clostridia bacterium
AGTTGTGCTTTTCTCTTGCTGTGTTTGAACCAACGCCGCTCTCGCGCAATAGGAAGCCCCGCCAACGGCGGGGTCTGACGAAGGCTTTTTCGGTTTTGCAAAGCAAATGCGAGCGTTCAGCTCGCAAGAAAAAGCCGGACGAAGCGAAGCGGAGTTGTTAATACAGGGTGTCGCCCGCTTCAAGTCTGAAGCAGAATAAGATCTAAAACAACAATTCTTTCTTGATTTTATCGAATTTTTATGTTACAATCTTCTTATAAAAGATCACAATCATTTGAGTGGGAGAATTTTATGAGAAGAGACGTTTGTCATTACTACGAAAAGGGCCTGCGCGAGGTGTTTGACGCCTATTATTTGGCGGCGACCCAAAGGTTTGGGAGAGACTGCAAAATCGAGCCGCTTCACACGTTGACCTTTGGGCTCAACTATTCCATCAAGTACAGCATGAACGGCGGCGCTTGCACAATTCATTTCATGCCATATCAGACTGGGACTGCAGTGGACATCCGGTACAGTCTGGCACAGCTCGGCGGAGCCAGGATCAAAGCGCACGACAAGGACCTTTCAGACTACGTTGTGGGCGTTTTGCAGGTTCCTCCTCAGGATTGCAATGTCCCGATCGAGGAGTTTTTGATCCCGGGGAACCAGGTCACCATTGCAAAGGCGGCAGACCAAAACAAAAAGGAAGCCGCGGCTCCTGATGCAAAGCCCGAGCCAGAAGTTTCCAAGGTGGCTGTGCGCTTCTGCTGGCGTTGCGGTGCGCACCTGGACAGCGAGTATGCTTTTTGCCCAAAGTGCGGCGGCGCGCTGAGTGCCGATGCCGCTCAGGCGGCAGAGCCGGAGATGGAAGACATGGTCGAGGAAGAAATTCCGGAGCCCGAGGTCGAGCAAGCGCCCGAGATCGCGGAGCCGGAAGAAGTTTTCCCGGAACCTGTGGAGGAAGCGCCCGAAATGGCCCCGGAGGCCGAGGATCCGAAGCCGGTGATCCGGTTCTGCCGCCACTGCGGAGCGCGTTTGGATGCCGAATATACATTTTGCCCGAAGTGCGGAGGCGTCCTGAAAGCGCAAGAGGCGCCGGTCGCACCATCTGTTCCCGCGCCTGAACCGGTAGTGAAACCGGAGCTCGTGGTCGAACCGGAACCTGTGGTCGAGCCGGAATCGGTAGTGGAGCCTGAGCCTGTCATTGAACCGGAACCCATACTTGCTCCTGCGCCCGAAGTTTCGCAAGCGGCTCCGAAGTTCTGCCGCCACTGCGGCGCACATTTGGATGCCGAATATACATTTTGCCCGAAGTGCGGTGGCGTCCTGAAAGCGCAAGAGGCGCCGGTCGCACCATCTGTTCCCGCGCCTGAACCGGTAGTGGAACCGGAGCTCGTGGTCGAACCGGAACCTGTGGTCGAGCCGGAATCGGTAGTGGAGCCTGAGCCTGTCGTTGAACCGGAGCCTGTACTTGCTCCTGCGCCCGAAGTTTCGCAAGTGGCGCCGAAGTTCTGCCGTCATTGCGGCACTCCCCTGGAAAAGGTTACCCCCTTCTGCCCGCAGTGTGGAGGCAAACTGAAATGAAGCGATCCGATAGGAGTATTGACCATGAGTGAAGACAATGTAACGCGGTGCAGTTCCTGTGGAGCACCGCTCAATGTGGATATGAACCGCGCGTTTGTGTTTTGCCAGTATTGTGGATGCAAGAACGTCATCAAATCCGAGCAAATGCACACGTCGATCACGGTTGGCGGCGACGTCAATATCCAGGCAAAAACCGAAATTGAAAGCATGCTTGCCTCGGCCGAATATTTGATTTCCACCAAGAATTACCAAAAGGCGAACGAAATGCTGAATGCCGCCATTCTGAGCGGCTATCACGAGTATCGCATCTACATCCTGAAAGCCAAGATCGATTTGCAGCTTAGCAACGACGCCTCGATGTTCTTTTGCCTGGGACGCCTCCGTGAGCTTGAAAAGGTTCAATCGTCCGAGCGCGAAGTGACGCGCGCTGTTTGCGAATTGATGAAATACAGAGGAATGAACGGAATAACCGTGCTTCATAATGCAACCTTTCACGAACACTTTGACGACGTGGTGTACTGTGTTCAGCACGGAAGCGACGTCAACTGTGTGGCAGGGATGAACCAAGTGACGCCGATTACAATTATGTACGTTCCGCTTGCCGCGGGAACGGCCAATCTGGAAGGCACGCCGTTTGTTCGGGACAAGGCACGCGTGGAGCAGATCCGCCAATACCTGGAAGAGCACGGCGCCGGCCGAATTCAAAAAAATTTTTTCTGCCGTCATTGCGGCGCCCGCCTGAACGGCGACTACGCCTTTTGCACCAAATGCGGAGGCAAACTGAAATAAAAGGATCAAAAAAGGGACCGCAGCGGCGGTCCCTTGATTTTGTTTTTACTGTTGAGGTTGGTCGTTCTTCTTGGTCACGTTGTCAACGATCTTTGCGAATGGGCCGGGAACAAAGAAGAGCACGATTCCGGCGGCGCAGATCATCAGGGCCAGATACCAGCAGAAAGCGGGACGATAGTTCACGATTCCTCCCATGTTGTACTGACTGGTGACATGAAATGTTCCAAACAGGAGGAAGAGAAGCGAGCTTGCATAGGTACCCCAGTAAGCGAGGGGCAGGAAGTTCATGAGCTTTTGCGGGATCTTATTGTTCGTCAGCTTGACAAAGTCGATGAAGAAATAAGCAAAGTAAGCGACGGCGATCAGGATGTTGAGGATCATAAAGATCTTTGCAAAGCCAACCAAAAAGCTGGCATCAAAAGCACCGTCCTCAAAAACGCTGAAGGTCATTTTGCTCTTTTGCCCGGCTGCTTTTGCAACGGCTTTCCACAACGGCATATAGCTGAAGAAAGAAGCCAGAGTTGCAATACCGAGGGCGATAAAGCCGAGAATATCGGGGATCCGGAACGCGCCTTTGGGGCCAAAGGTTTTCATGGAGCCGATCACGGGCTTTACATTGGAGGTGGGTTGGGGAGCCTCAGGTGCTTTGGGAGCTTCGGCCGCTTTGGGAGCTTCGGTTGCTTCCATGGCTGCGCCGCAGACCGGACAGAACTTGGAATCTTCCGGGAGTTGTGCTCCGCATTTTGGACAGAACATAGTCAATCTCTCCTTTTTTATGAAATATAGATTTACATCCACCTATATGATACAGGAAAAAAGCGGAAATGTCAATAGAATTTTGAAAAGCGGTTCAGTTTATGCAAAAATATGCGAAAAAATGCATGAAATCTTTTGAAAATTGCTTTTTGCAGGATTTTGAGCGCCGAAAAGCCAAATCGATTGACAAGCGGCGCGTTCTTCGGTATAATAGAGACAGATTCCAAGGGAGGAGTATTTTATGGCCAACTTTTGTTCCAAGTGCGGGAGCGCGCTTTCGCCCGACACCCGCTTTTGCCCAAACTGTGGGATGTCGGTAGGCGGGGAAGTGCCGCCAAAGGCTCCGGTCGAGCCAAATTTTTGCGGGAATGGCGACCTGCGAGAGGGGATCCCTGCACCGGGATTTTCGGATCGCGTAAACCACCCGGAGATCCATGCCGCAATGAAGAAAAATAAAAAGGCGGCCGGCATTTTTGCGCTTGTGATAGCGCCCCTGCCACTGATCGGTTTTCTCATCTACGGGGCTGCGAGCGATGGCAAAATGCCCATGGGGCAGGCGGCGCTCTTTGGGTTGATCCTCTCTGGCATCTTTCTTGCGTTCGGTCTTGTCGGCATGCTGAGAAGTCGCGCCTCGAACACCTATGAAGCGACCGTGATCGACAAACAGACGAGAGAGGTCTACGAGCACCCGAACTCGGAGGAGAACAGCCGCGTGGTGACCGAATACGTCACGGTGGTAAGAAAGGCCGACGGCTCGCAAAAGAAGATCCTCGAGCGCGAAGGGTCGCAGATTTGGGCCTACCACTATCTCGACGTGGGAGACCGTTTCAAATATCATCCACAGTTCAATTTTCCATACGAAAAGCACGACAAGTCCAAAGCGCCTTACATTGCTTGCGTGAGCTGCGGGACAAAAAATCCGGTTGCGGCCGACCGCTGCTCCAAGTGTCACATTCCGCTTTTGAAATGAGGAAATCAAAATGAAACCAATCAAAAAAGAAGAGCTGTTCGGCGAGCGCGTCACGCTCGGCAAGGACGGCAAATATCGCTGGAGATACGAACTGAATCTCTTTACGACTCCGGTCATTCTCTGGCTTATCTTAAAGATTTTTTTGTGCATCTTCCTCGGAATTTTTACAGTGGTCTCGATTGCCGACGCGCGCAGGGGCATGGACACCTTTTTGACCAATCTGAGAATCCTCGGCATCGTTCTCATCGTGATGATCGCGCTCGTCCTTGTCAGCTATCTCATTTACGCCGCCATCATGGGGGGCAAGTACATCGTTGAGTTTGAGATGGACGAGAAGGGCGTTTTGCACCGCCAGACTGCCGCGCAGGCCAAAAAGGCAAAAAAGCTCGCGGACGTCACAATGATCGCAGGGGTCGCGTCCGGAAAACCCGGCACGGTCGCCGCCGGCATTGCCGCCTCGAACACCGAGCGCTATTCGGAGTTTGCAAAGGTCAGGCGCATCATCTTTCGCCCGGCCTTCCATCTCATCAAGGTCAATCATCCCTTCAACCATAACCAGGTGTACGTTTGCCCCGAGGACTACGACCTCGTCAAGGACTATCTCCTCTCGCATTGCCAAAATACAAAGGGGAAGAAATAAGAAAAGGAAAGAGTGGGATTTTGCGGGAACCCTTTTTTGAAAAAAGCGGTTCCCGCTTTCCTGTTGCGGTACCCGAAAAAATCTGCGCGGCTTATACCGCTTGATTTTCTTCGACCGCGGCCACTCCTCGCGCTCCCTGTTTCCCGCGCCGCGGGCGGTCGCACTCGTCCCCTCCGAAAAAACGGACAAAAAGGGTTTTTCGCTCGCCGGAAGAAGGCGGGCGAGTTTTTGTATTGCAAACCGGACGGCTTTGTGTTAAAATAAAGTATCAAACCAATTCATCAAAAAAAGGAGGGAGCGGAAAATGGCCGAAACCGGCAAACTGAAGCTTTATATCAGACTTTATACCTTGTGCTTCCTTGCGGCGGAGGGGCTGTTTTATCTGTTGTTCCTTTCCTGCGATTTGTTTGAACAAGAGATTTTGTTTTCCTCAACTTCCTGGAAATTTGCGGTGATCGTTCTGGCGCTTTTTTATGTGGCGCTCGAATTTCTTTTTACCAAGCGGCAGGATGCGCTTTGGCTTCGCCGGCTCTTTTTGCTCTTTGCCATGATTCTGACGCTGGTCAGCGACGTGTTTTTGTTGGTACAGGACAAAAATTATGTCATTGGCGTTTGCACTTTCTTTTTGGCGCAAGTTTTCCACGCGCTCGAGATCCCGCGGAGCAAAAAGCAGGCAATTGTCAGCTTTTCTCTGCGCTTTGGGGCGACCGCGGCGGCCATAGCGGTTTTGAGCATTGTGGGAAAACTGACCCCGCTTTATACTGCGGTAGCCCTCTACGCGCCGCAGTTGCTTGGCAATTTTTTGGAACATGTAACCGGCATTTTCAAATTCCGGGAGCGTGAGGAAAAGATGAGAAGTTTTCTCCTTGCCGTTGGATTTTTGCTTTTTGTCGGGTGCGATATTTGCGTGGGGCTTTCCAATCTCGGCGTTCACGGCGTGAGCTTTTGGATCTGGGCTTTCTATGCGCCGTCTCAGGCCTTGATTGCAATATCATGCGGGAGGTTTTACCATGAGAAGACGACCGATTGACATTCTGTTTGCGATCCTTGTGATCCTCTTTATCCCGGTGTTCTGCATTTCTGCCGCGGCGCTCATTCCCTGTGTTTTCCGTCCTTTTTACTATGTTTCGATGGATCTTTTGAAGATCCCCGAGACCAGCGGATATTCCCCGGAAGTGGTGCGCGAGGCCTATGATGACGTGATGGACTACATTTGGTTTGGCGGCCCATTTTGCACCGGCGAGCTTGCCTTTTCCCCGGATGGGGAAGCGCATTTTGCCGACTGCGTTCCGCTCTTCCGTCTGCAACCGATTTTGTTTGGCGTGTCTCTTTTTGTGATTCTTTTGTATGCCTTTTTGCGCCGCAAAGAGATCCTGCGGCCGCTCTCCTTCCGGTTTCCTTCTCCGTTGACGCTCGGCGGAGGACTGAGCGCCGCCTCGATTTTTGCGGTGGGAATTTTTGCGCTCGTCGATTTTGGCACGCTTTTCAAAGTGTTCCACATGATCGCTTTTCCGGGCAAAGACAACTGGCTCTTTGACCCTGCGACCGATGAGATCATTAAGATCCTGCCCGAATCCTTTTTCCTTGTCTGCGCTGTCTTCATCGTCGGCGTCGCCCTGCTTCTCTCCGGCGCCGCCATCCTCGCGGGGATCCTGCGGAGGAGAAGGTGAAAAATGTCACTTGATTATCAAAAGAATAATATCGTTCTTGCCAAGAATTTACGCAAGAATGCAACCCCGCAGGAAAAGCATTTGTGGTATGACTTTTTGTCAAAATATGAAATTCGATTTCAACGTCAAAAAGCAATGGATCATTTTATTGCGGATTTTTATTGTCACAAAGCAAAATTGATTATTGAAATAGATGGATCGCAACATAGCACAATAGTCGGTAAACAAAAAGATGAATTTCGCACAGAGATTTTGGAGGGATATCAATTAAAAGTAATACGATTTACGAATCAGCAAATCGATACGGAGTTTGATTCGGTATGTGAATACATTGATGCGATTGTGAAAGCCTCCGTTTTCGGCGAGGATAAAGTTAATAATATTGAAAAGGACAGTCTGAAATGAAGTAAGCTATTTTTTGCAACTTCAAAAGGCTGTCTTTTTTGCGAAAAAGAGGCACTTGAAAGGCTCCCTCCGGGAGGGGGCTCCCGCGTAGCGGGTGGAGGAGCACACGCAACAATAAAGTTTGTACAAATTCCAAAGTTGCGCAGGCTCCTTCCGTCATTTTCCGGGAGAAAATGCCACCTCCCTCTCGGAGGGAGGCGAGAGTAGTTGCCAATCGGAATAAGCTATTTGTTTTTGAATCTGCGATTTTTTATTTTTATAGAGTAGTATGTTTTTCCCACAATCTTCACACAAAAAAGCGAACTCTTTTTGTTTTTTTCACCGGATTGTGAAAAAATCTTCACAAAAGGCGGGTATGATAAAGGTGTCAAAAACAAACAGCACCGGAAGGAGGGAGCGAAAATGACAGAACAAAAGATTTTTGAACGGTATGAACTCAAGTACCTGATGACCGAGGCAGAGTATCAAAAATTTATGGAACGCATCTTCCACGAGATCTGCCCGGACCTCTATCCGACCTCCAGCATTTGCAACATCTACTACGATACGCCGGATTACAGTCTCATCCGCGCGTCGCTCGATCATCCGGTTTACAAAGAAAAATTGCGGCTGAGAAGCTACGGAGTCCCAATGGACGACGGCAAAGTCTTCCTTGAGATCAAGAAAAAATACGAGGACGTGGTTTACAAGAGGCGCGAGACCTTCTCACTTTCCTCGGCCGAAGAGTTTTTGGAAAGTCCGGAACCTTTTTCACAGATCACAAAAGAAATCGCGTATTTTTTGAGCTTTTACAAAAGCCTGCAACCGGCGATGGCGCTCTTTTACGAAAGAACTTCTTTTTGCGGGAAAGACGATCCCTCTCTTCGCATCACCTTCGACCGCAAGATCCTTTATCGGGATTACGATCTGGATCTGAAAAAAGGGGTTTACGGCGCGTCTGCAATTCCCGCTGGAACGCTGCTTATGGAAATCAAATGTGCGGGAGCACTTCCGCTTTGGCTTTGCAGAGCAATCTCGGAGCAAAAGATCAACAAAACATCCTTTTCCAAGTATGGAAAAGCCTACAGCGATTTGAATTTCAACAACAAAGGAGGTTGTGACAACTATGAAGAACTTGTTTCTTAATCTGTTCAACGAAGAGAGTGCAACGCTCTCGGTCGGGACTTTTCTCCTCTGCCTCTTTTTCGGCTTTTTGATTGGTGGAATGTACTTTGCGGCCTTTTCGTTCAAGAACAAAGGAAGCAAAACTTTCCGGGTGGCACTTTTGCTTCTTCCCGCCATTGTGGCGGTGGTCATTATGATGGTCAACGGCAGCATCGGCGTGGGCGTTGCCATTGCGGGAGCCTTCTCACTGGTGCGGTTCCGCTCGGCACAGGGCTCGGCAAAAGAGATCGCTGTGATCTTCATGTCGATGTGCTCGGGACTCATTCTCGGGGTTGGATACGCGGGATACGCCTTCTTATTCACCATTGTGATGTGTGCGGCGCTTCTTGCAATCCACATTATTTCCGAGGCGCGAGAAAAACGGACGCAGGCAAAGCTCTTGCGGATCTCGATCCCGGAGAACTTAGATTACGAATCGGTTTTTGACGATCTGTTCGAGACTTACGCATCCAAATATCAACTGACGCAGGTGCGCAGTGCCGGTATGGGAAGCATCTTCAAGCTCTCCTATGAAGTGACGCTCAAAAGCGGCGCCTCCGAAAAAGCCTTTTTGGATGACCTCCGCACGCGAAACGGAAATTTGGAGGTTTTCCTTGGCAGACCGATCGAAAATGCAAACGAACTTTGATGGAATTACCTAAAAAAGGAGGACTGAACCATGAAACGCAAATGTATTACTCTTTTATCGATTCTGCTCGCGGCGGGAGTCTTCTTTGCAAGTTGCTCGCTTTTGCCCGGAAATTCGGAAACTTCCGGGGATCCGGGCAACTCCTCCCAGTCCTCCCCCGAAGGGACGACGGTGGAGGACGACAACGAGGTTGAAACCAAGACGACCGACGAAGCAGAAGAAACCTTTACGCTCATCGAGAGCACCGAGGATTCTTACACCTATCAAAATGCCGACGGCACAAAGACCGCAACGCTCACCGTTGCCCTCTCCGAAGGGAGTGCGGTTTGGAGAGTGGAAGGCAACACGCTGACGATTGAAAACGTCACCGAGGACAGTGTGATCGAGCTTTCCGGCGTCTTCTACGGCAACATTGTGGCGACTGTGGACGACGATTACAAGCTTGAACTCGCGCTCAAGGGACTGACCATCTATTCTTACAATGCCTGCCCGATCTATGTGGAGGGCGGCGACAAGATCACGATTTCGGCCAAAAAAGAGACCGAGAACCTCGTCTTTGATCTACGAGAAGCAGTTGGAGAGGAGGACGTCTCTGCGGCGATCTACGTGACAAGCGACCTGGATCTGCAGGGGAAAGGAGCACTCTATGTAACCTCTGAACACAACAACGGTATCCACACCAAGGACGATCTCAAGGTCAAAAATCTGACCCTGCAGGTCGAGTGTGAGGACAATGCGCTCAAGGGCAACGACAGCCTGACGATCGAATCGGGTACCATTACGCTGATCGCCCGGAGCGGCGATGGCATCAAGACCTCGAACAGCGATATTTCCTCCAAAGGCAAGCAGAGAGGCACCGTCAGCATCCTTGCCGGCAAGATCCTCATCTACGCCGCCGAGGACGGCATTGACGCGGCCTACAACGTCGAGATCGCAGAGAATGACGAGCTTGATCTCCAGATCTTTACCGAACGCTATTCCAAGTACACCGAAGCGACGTCAACCGCTTCGAGCGCGACCTCGATCCTGCCGACCAACACGGCGACGGGACAAAGCGGCTTTGGCGGAAACACGCAGAGTGGTTTCGGAGGGAACGGCCAGAGCGGGCAGGGAAGACCCGGCCAAGGCGGTCAGGGCGGTTTTTCCGGCGGACAGGGTGGATTTCCCGGAGGTCAAGGCGGCTTTGGAGGCATGACCGAGGGCAACTCGGATAAGAGCGATACCTCTTCCAAAGGGCTGAAGGCCGACAACGAAATTCTCATCGCAGGCGGCAACATTACGATCGCCTCCTACGACGACGCGATCCACGCCAACTCCGACGAGGAGCTTGAAAACGGCGAGAGCGCGCTTGGAAACGTGACGATCTCGGGTGGCACTCTGGTGCTCGCCTCGAACGACGACGGCATCCACGCCGACGGGATCTTAACCATCTCGGGCGGCAATGTCAAAGTGACCAAGAGCTACGAAGGCCTCGAAGGGAACACGGTCGTTCTCTCGGGCGGCAGCATTTCTGTGGTCGCATCGGATGACGGCGTCAACGCAAAGGCGACGACCGGCGAAGGGATTCTCGTCTCGGGCGGCAATATTTACGTCTATGCCGGCGGCGACGGGCTGGATGCCAACAGTCAGGCGCAGTACGATGGCATCCGCTTTGCGGGCGGGAACGTCGTGGTGATCTCGACCGGAAACGGCAATTCTTCGATCGATACCGAGCGGGGCTACAGCTACACCGGGGGAAGTGTGGTTGCAATCGGCCTTAGCGGCGGCATGGGGAACGAATCGACAAAATGCCAGAATCTTTCTTCGGTCGGAAGCACCAAAACGCTCTCGCTCCAAAAGGACGCTTATCTTGTGGTAGAAGGGTTTGCAACCGTCAAGCTTCCGGCATCGCTGAATGCGCTTGTCGTGGTGCTCGGAAAAACCTCGGCCAACATCGCTTCGGCATCTTCAAGCAGTGCAACGCTTGATGAGAACGGCGTCTTCTGGCAAGACTAACGCAACAGGATCACGGCGTCCCGCCCGGCTTTCGGGCGGGACGTTTCTGTCTCTTTTTTGAAAAAAGTCTTGCAAGAGTCGTAAAATCGTGGTACAATAAAAACGAACAAACAAAAAAGGAGGGAAAATGGGTGAAGGATGATTTTTTCGCCAAGTTCCTCAGACGGCACCTGACAGGAGAGCGGGCAAGAACCCGTTTTTTGTTCCTGTCGGTTTATTTTTTGTTTGCAACGCTTTCGCTCATTATGACTCTGGTCATTCTCTTTACCATCGACAACGGTGGGCAATACGCCATTTTTGCCTTTTTGTTCAGCGCCTTGTGCGGCCTTGACGCCTATCTGCTCTTCCGCAAGACCGAGCGGGCCGAGATCATTTCAAAGGTTTTATTCTGCGTGGAAATCCCCGCCTTTTTGATCCTCTTTATCATTGTCGGCGGGCCGGAGCGGCTGGATAACGGCGGCTTTTCGGTGCTTTGGGCGGCGCTTGTCCCCTTTGCGGCGGTTCTTTTGTTCAAGCGCAAAGGCGGCGCCATCTTCTCGCTGGTCATTTTCCTTATCCTCGGCTTTTGCTTTTGGACTCCGGCGGGGCGCAGTTTGCTCCAGTACGACTACAGCCTGCCCTTCTATGTGCGTTTTCCGCTCTTCTACCTCGCCTGTCTGCTCCTTTCCATGTTCTTTGAGACGGTGCGGGACTTCACCGAAAAAGAGTTGCTCCGCGCCCGGAACAACTATCGCAAGCTTTCTTTTACCGACCAGTTGACCGGCCTTGGCAACGAGACCGCCTATTACCGCTTTTTGCAAAAGCTGGATACCGAGATCAAGGAAAAGAATTTGAAATTTGCCGTGGTGGTCATGGACGTCAACGGACTCAAGGCGACTGACGATACCTACGGGCACCGCTATGGGTGCCACCTTATCGTCACGGCGGGGCACAGGCTCCCGTCCATCTTCCCGGGCTGTCAGCACTTTCACATCGGCGGCGACGAATTTGTGGTGGTTGCCGAGGGCGACGCTTGCGAAAAGCTTGACGGTTATATGGAGGCCTTCCGCAAACAGCTCACCTATTCAAAAGTCCGGTACGACGGCAAGGATCTTATCCTTTCGGTTGCGGCAGGCGTGGCCTTCTCCTCCTTTGGGGAATCCTACGGAGAGGTTTTTCAGCGTGCGGACGATCTCATGTACGACAACAAAAAACGCCTCAAGGAGATCTACCGGATCGCCGGCAGATGACTTGACTTTTCCCCCTGCTTATGATACAATTTGGTTGCAGGAAACCTGTTGCAAATTTTTATTTCAAAAAGGAGACTCATCATGAAAAAGACAGCGCGCGTTTTATCTCTTGTTTTAGTCGTCGTTCTGCTCGGTGCGGTTCTTGCCGCCTGCTCGGGAAGACCTTCCGGCACCTACGGTAGCAATGATTACAACCTGACCTTCTCGGGCTCCAAAGTGACCTTTACGGTCAAGATGCTCGGCCTGACCACCTCGGTTTCCGGCACCTACACCATGGGCAAGGACGAGAATGGCAAAAAGACCATCACCTTTGATTTTTCCAAGGACGAGAACGCAAGTATTCTGAGCCTGTTCAACGGCACGCAGTCCTATAATCAAGGCTCGGACGACAACGGTTCCTTCATTGAGATCGGCGGAGTCAGATACTACAAAAAATAAGGGCTTGAAAAGTGCGGCGGAGCGTATGCTCCGCCGTTTTTGTTTCTTGACAGCGGGGCAAAAAGGTGCTACAATAAAATAAGAATGAAAATGCCGGAAAAAGGAAAATTTATGAAGGAATATACCACTCTCACCTCGGAGGTTTTGACGGCCTGCGAACAGGTAAAAGAGCAGAATAACACGCGCTCTCTCGAAACGGGGAAAGCGCCGCGCGCATATGTTCTGACCTTCGGTTGTCAGCAAAACGAGGCTGACAGCGAGCTGCTTTGCGGCCTTTGCCAAAAAATGGGATACGAGATCACCGACGACCCGAAAGAGGCCGACCTGATCCTTGCCAACACCTGCGCCATCCGCGAGCACGCCGAAAAAAAGGCGCTCTCGATCATCGGCGGCTTTAAGGCCTGCAAGAGACAGAACCCCGACCTCATCATCGGCGTGACCGGCTGTATGGCGGCCGAAGCGCACAGAAGGGAAGAGATCAAGCAAAAATATCCTTACGTCGATCTCGTCTTTTCTCCGGCGTCGCGCCATCGCCTGCCGCAGCTCATCCTTGAAAAACGCATGTCCGGCAAACGCGTCTTTTGCCCCGAAGAGCGGGATCTGACCATGCCGGAAGGATTGCCGGTCAGACGCAAGAACTCCTACCGCGCATGGGTCTCGATCATGTACGGTTGCAACAATTTTTGCTCCTACTGCATTGTGCCTTACGTGCGCGGCAGAGAACGCAGTCGCAAGGCAAGCGAGATCGTCTCGGAGGTCGAGGCGCTGGTCGGGGAGGGATACAAGGATATCACCCTGCTCGGGCAGAACGTCAACTCTTATGGAAAAGATCTCGAAACGCCGATCGACTTTGCCGATCTTTTGGCACGGCTCGATGCGATCCCCGGAGACTTTCGCCTGCGCTTTATGACCAGTCACCCGAAAGACGCAGGGAAAAAGCTCATCGACGTGATGGCCGCGTCAAGCCATGTGGCGCGCCAGTTTCATCTCCCGCTGCAATCCGGGAGCGACAAGGTCTTAAAAGAGATGAACCGGCATTACGACAGGGAGAAGTACCTTGCCACGGTTGCATATTTGAGAGAAAAGATTCCCGACGTGACGCTCTCGACCGATATCATCGTGGGCTTTCCTGGTGAGAGCGACGAGGATTTTGAAGATACTCTTTCGATCCTGAACGAAGTCAAATTTGACCAGATCTTCTCTTTCCTCTATTCACCGAGGAAAGGCACACCGGCCGCAGGCAGAGAGGATCAGGTTCCAAAAGATGTCAAAGCCGAGCGGTTTGACCGCCTGCTTGCTCTGCAAAACGAGATTGGTCTTGCAAACAATCAAAAGCTGGTTGGCAAAGAATTGAGAATTCTTTGCGACGGGCCAAGCAAGTCCAATCCGAACCTGCTCTCGGGCAGAACCGACGGCGGCAAGATCGTCTTTTTCCACGGCGATGCAAAAAAGATGACCGGGCAGTATGTTCTCGTCACGCCAAAGCGCGCCGACGCGTATTCGCTCTATGAAACCGAACAAAAGGATGGCTGAATGATCCATGGAACTTTTTGAATTGGCAAAAACGCTCGGGCAGGCGATTGCCGCCGACGAGCGCATGATCGCTTTTGCGGCCGCCAAGGCCGCCTACGAAGCAGATGAAGAACTGCAAAAGCTCTCTTCCGAATATCAAATTCAACAGCTCGCACTCGGTCAAGAGATGGCTAAGACCGAGCGTGACACGCTCCTTCTTGACACCTTGCAGGGGCGGGTGGACGAGCTGTACCGGCTCATCTCGGAGCGGCCTTCCTATAAAGAGCTTCTCCGCACCCAGCAGGCGGTCAACGATTTGATGAACCAGGTCAACCGTACCATCGAGACCGCGATCACGGGCGAGGAATCGCGCTGTACGCACGATTGCAGCACCTGTGGCGGCTGTCACTAATTTACAAAGCAAGCGAGGAACTGACCTATGACTCCCATGATGGAGCAGTACTTTGAAGTCAAAAATCAATACAAGGATTACATCCTTTTCTATCGTCTCGGCGACTTTTACGAGATGTTTTTTGACGATGCGATTCTGGCTTCGAGAGAGCTTGATCTGACCTTGACCGGCAGAGATTGCGGCGAGGAGGAGCGCGCGCCGATGTGCGGCGTCCCCTTCCATTCGGCCGAGAGCTATATCGGAACGCTCATCAAAAAGGGCTACAAGGTCGCCATTTGCGAGCAAATGGAGGATCCGGCGCTGGCCAAGGGGCTTGTGCGCCGCGACGTCATCCGCGTGGTCACGCCCGGCACGCTTATTGAAACCAATCTTTTGACCGACACGGCCAACAACTATCTTGCCTCGCTCTATCTTTGCAAAGAGGGCGCGGGCCTTTGCTTTGCCGATGTTTCCACGGCGCAGATCTATGCCACCTCAATTTCGGGCGAAGGCGTACTGGATCGCATCAAAAACGAGATCGGCACCTATGCGCCGCGCGAACTGATCTGCAACCTGACCGAGAACCACATTGGAGAATTGGCGCCCTTTTTGAGGGGACGGAACGGTCTTATGCTTACGCTCGGCGAGGGCAACCGCTATGATCCTGCCGAGTGCCGGGAGCGGGTCGCCGCGCAGTTTTCCGAAACGGTTGGAGAGGCGACTCTCTCGGACGGGCTTCTGGTTCCCGCGGTCGGAGGACTGCTCTCCTATCTTGCCGATACCGAAAAGAGCGATCTTTCCTATCTGAGAGAGCTTTCGATCTATTCGGGCGGCCAGTATATGGAGCTGGATCTCAACACCCGCCGCAACCTGGAATTGGTCGAATCGATGCGGGAGAAGGAAAAGAAGGGAAGCCTGCTTTGGGTATTGGATAAAACCAAAACCGCCGCGGGCGCCCGCATGCTCCGCAGTTGGGTGGAACACCCGCTTTTGAAGGTTTCGGCCATTCTCGGCAGACAGGATGCCGTGGAAGAACTGTGCGGGAACTATATGCAAAGAGAGGATCTCTCCGAGCGGCTCTCTCACGTTCTCGATCTGGAACGCCTTGTAACGAGGATCGTTTACGGCTCGGCAAACGGCAAGGATCTGCGTGCGGTATGGGCTACTGCCGGAGTGCTTCCGGAGGTCAAAAGCGCCCTGCTTGACTGCAAATCCAATCAATTGCACACGCTTGGCGAAAACCTGGATCTGCTCTCGGATCTCTATGAGAAGATCGGCGCGGCCATTGCAGAGGAGCCTCCATTCTCTCTGCGCGAGGGCGGGATCATTGCAAACGGCTACAACGAGGAGCTTGACAGGCTCCGTTCGATTCTGAACAACGGCAAGGACTGGGTCAACGATCTTGCCGAAAAGGAGCGGCAGGCGACCGGCATCAAAACCCTGCGCATCGCCTACAACCGCGTGTTCGGCTACTATATCGAAGTGACCAAATCGCTCGTCGATCAGGTGCCGGATCGCTACATCCGCAAGCAAACGCTTGCCAACTGCGAACGCTATATCACCGAAGAACTCAAGGAACTGGAATCCACCATCCTCGGCGCATCCGATCGCATCTGCGCCCTGGAATACGATCTGTTCCAGGAGGTCAGAACCTTTGTTGCCGACGAGAGCGCAAGGATTCAAAAGACCGCGGCAATCTTGGCCGAGCTCGACGTCTATCTCTCGCTTGCAACGGTTGCGGCCAAGAACCGCTACGTCAGGCCCGAGGTCAACGGAAGCGACAGGATCGTCATCAAGGACGGCAGACACCCGGTTGTGGAGCAGTTTGTAAAGGACTCCTATTTTGTCCCCAACGACACCACGCTGGATACCGGCCGCGGACGCCTCATGCTCATCACAGGCCCAAACATGGCGGGCAAATCCACCTATATGCGCCAGGTCGCGCTCATCACGCTCATGGCGCAAATCGGTTCCTTTGTTCCGGCAAAGGAGGCCGAGATCGGCCTTGTCGATAAGCTCTTTACCCGCGTGGGCGCCTCGGACGACCTCGCTTCCGGGCAATCGACCTTCTTGCTTGAAATGAACGAGGTCTCCTACATCCTCAAAAACGCGACCAAAAAGAGCCTCATCATCTACGACGAGGTGGGCAGAGGCACTTCGACCTTCGACGGCATGAGCATTGCACGAGCCATCGTTGAATACACCGCCCGCAAGATCGGCGCCAAAACGCTTTTTGCCACCCACTATCACGAGCTGACCTCGCTCGAAGAGGAGGTCGAGGGCGTGGTCAATTACAACATCGCGGCCAAAAAGCGCGGTGAGAGCATCACCTTCCTGCGCAAGATCGTCCGCGGCTCGACCGACGACAGCTACGGAATCGAGGTGGCCAAGCTCGCAGGGCTTCCCAAAGAGGTGACAAAACGCGCCTATGAGGTGCTTGCCTCGGTCGAAGCCACCGCAAAAGCGCTTTCCGCAACCGATGCCTCCGAAAAAAACAAACCGGACGACGGCGCCATCTCACTCGACGATTGCATGGAACAGTCGGTTCTTGAAGACCTGCGGAATACCGATATCAATACCCTCTCTCCCTTCGAGTGTATGTCCTTCTTGTTTGATCTGAAGAAGAGGTTGTAAGATTATAAAAAAGAATGCGGGGAAAACTTTTTGCAAAAAGTTTTCCCCGCACCCTTTTCAAAAACTTTGAACAAAAAACAGAACGCTCGCCAGATTGCAAAGCAAGCGTTTTTTCATGCGTTAATAGTTTTTCAAGGGGGTGCGGGGGTGCACTTTTTTCAAAAAGGCACCCCCGCATTTTCTTATTCTCCCTCCTCATCCTTCTTCTTTCGATCCAGCCGCAGAATGCCGATCAGAATCGAGCCGAGGTTGAGAAGCTCGGCAACGATACTGGGGATCGATCCCGCAAAAACGCTGTAAACGATCCACGGTGGAGAGGAAAGGCTGGAAAGAAGCCGCACTTTTGCAGGATCCTCCAAAGAAAGCGAAAAGGTGGTGATCACCATAGCGACCGCCGGGAGGAGCGCCTTCGGGCCGTCGCCGCTGATCCAGGAAAAGACGGTCACACCGGCGATGAGCGAAAGCAGGACGAAATACCAGATCTTTTTTCTTGCCCAAGCGTGCTTTTCACGAAGCGAAAAAAGAATTCCGCGCAACAGCCCCACGAGATTGAGCAACCCTCCGGCGAGCGCCGAAAGGAGAAACATATGCGTCATCCAGAAGAGATTGGAAGTTCCCTGTAAAATGGCGATGCGACGTTGCGTCTTTTGTTGAAAGGAAAGCACCGAGCAAAGAATTGCAGTATATCCCAGCAGATCGATCAAAACTCTCTGCCAGGTCAGGTTTTTGAAAAAGTCGATGATCAGGTTCATTCTTTATTTGATCCTCAAATACTTTTGCAGTCGGTTATAGTAAAGCGGGATGAGGCGGGAGAGAAGCAGGTCAAAGAGGACGAAGCAGACGAGCGAAAGACCGTAGAGGGCAAGCGGCAGCCATGGCTTTTCAAAATAGGTCGAGAGTTCCCCCGGGAAGAAAAGTTTTAAGACGCCCGCAAAGGCGGCGAGCGAGACGTGGAAGACGAGGATCTTTAAGATCCAGGCAAGCCAGCCGGGGAGCTTTTTTTCAAAGATCGCCTTGACGATCGGATAGTAGCCGGCAAAAAGCGCGTAGAAGAGCGCGGGCGATTTTTGCGGCAGGAGCAAAAGCCCTAAGAGGGAAGTTCCGAGCCAGAGAAAATAGGGGTAGGGGCCGGACAGTTCGAGCACCGAGTAAGCCACAAGGAGCGAGGCGAGCGCGGCGGTGGAGAGGTCGAGCACGTCAAGGAGAGAACCAAGGTACAAAAACAGCACGCCGAGCGCGACCAGAAGGGCGCTGACCGTCAGCTTTTTTAGGCGAGTAGAAGCTCGGCTTGCCATGTGGGTTCTCCTTTCGGGAAGTGATGAGCGCCTGCGGCGCGTTTAACAACAGGGAATCAGGTCGCCGCCAAAGCATTCGCAAAGGCAGTCGGCGCAAAGGAGCGAGGAACAGCAGTTGCAGGCGCTGTTTATGTCGTCGCCTGTTCCTTTTTGATAATCGGCGCCAAAACTCTGGCTTTGCGCGCGGATCTGTTCCCTTGCGGCACGGTATTCTTCATTGTAGGGATCCATGCGGCAGGCCTTGTCGATCATGCGGACGGCGTCGCTGAAATATCCCTTGTGCAAAAGCACGCAACCGGTGAGAAAGTGCCATTCGGCGTTCTTTTGCGTGGGCGGCATGCCGGCAAGAATGCGCTCGGCCTCGGCGATCTGCCCTTCGTTGATGAGCCTGCGAACGGCGGCAAAGCGGGGATCTCCCGCGTTGGCTCTGGGATTGAAGCCGGACGCGCCGGCCGATTCGGATCGCGTTCCGCCCGCCCGCATCTTTTGGATCTCGTCGTAGGCGGCGTTGATCTCTTTCATTTTTTCGCTTGCAACGTCGGCAAGATCGCTGTCCCGGTATTTATCGGGGTGGTATTTTCTTGCCAGCGCGCGGTAGGCTTTTTTGATCTCTTCGTCGCTCGCATTCGGAGAGACGCCGAGAATTTCATAAGGGGAACGGCTCATGTGCGGTCCTTTCTGTCATCTTTGCGGAAGAGGATCCGCAAGGAGGTTTTGGGAAGCCCCAGATAGAGAAGATTTTTGAGGATCTCTTCAAACTCAGGGGCAGGATAGTTGTCAATGAGATCAAAGGCCTTTTCGGCCTCGGCAAGATAGGCGGTCAAAGCCTCTTTCAGGTCTTCTTTTCCGGCTTCGTTCAGCCCCTCTTCGTAGGTCAAAAAGGGGTTGTAACGGCCACGTTTTTTGTCTTCTTCGTAGTCGTCGGCGGCGTCTATGAGATAGATCCATTTGCCCATGGAGCATCCGATGGTGCGGGCAATGCGATCGGCAGGCGAGGGAAGTCTGTAAGACGCGATCTCGCCGAGCAGTTTTCCAAAGCATTCGGCCGGGCGATCTGCCGAGGCAAGGGCTTTTTCTTTTTCGATTTTTGAAAGCTCTTCCATGTGCGCTTTGACGAGCGCGTCAAGTTCGGGTTGACGACGCCGGGCTTTGCGGTAACCTCTGTGGAAAAATCCGAGGCCAAAGTGCGCCCGCAGTTTTTTGAGCCCTTTTTCATCGGAGCGGTCGTCGAGGAGCTTATAATGGTTGAGAATCGCCGAAGCGTCGGCGCAAAAGTCGAGCTCTTTGGAGTGGACAAAGGCCTTGTGCTTGCGAAAGCACTTGACGGCACAGTGGAAAGGCTTTTGCTCGGGCGTCTCGGCCGCCAGCGTCATCCGCAGGGCGGCAAGGAAGGTAAAGTCGTAGCTGAGTGCGATGCGAGAGCATTGACCGGTGCAATGCCCCATGCTTTTGCAGAGCCCACAATAGAGGGCTTTGTAGCAGTCGTAGTCCCGCAGACGCAAATTTTCGGCATCCACACGCAGGTATCCGAACATGCAAAGGCCCTCCTTTTTATTCAGGTTTTTAATTGAAAAGCAGAGAATGTGTTTGAAAGCTTTCTAAAAACATAGCAAAAATTTATGCTTTGCACACCCTCATCCGACGGCCTTTGGCCGCCACCTTCCCCTCAAGGGGGAAGGCTGACGAAGACAGCCGTTCAATGATGGTAGCCGGGAAGAGTTTCAATAATCTAAACGGGAAGACTTTTAAACTCTGCGGCAGTTCAGGTTTTTGCGGTTTTTGATTATTTCTTGCTTAAAAGCAACAAATTTCTGCTTTCTTTCGTTTGGTATTCTGTCTGATAGCGATGCACGTTCCTTTAGCCTTCCCCCTTGAGGGGAAGGTGGCACGCGAAGCGTGACGGATGAGGGTGACCAAAGCAAAACTACTTTTCGCCTTCATCCTGTTGCGGTTCCCGAAAAAATCTGCGCGGTTTTACCGCTTGATTTTCTTCGACCGCGGCCACTCCTCGCGCTCCCTTTTTCCACCACAGGCGGCGGTCGCTCTCGTCCCCCTTGAGGGGAAGGTGGCACGGCTTGCCGTGACGGATGAGGGTAATGAATGGAAAGTAAATTCGTTTTTCAAAAACTTTTACGGTTGCTTTCGGTTATTCCTCAAACAGTTCTTTTCGGCTTTCCACTCTGATTGTCATGCGGCAACGCTCGGCTTTGGCGCCGTGGATCTCCACGATATAGTCGAGGTCGATCCGCCCGCGCTCCAGGAGCGAATTGCGCACGCGATAGGATTTGATGCAAACTTCAAAATCCAGAAAGGGCGTATTGTAAACGCAGATGTGGCGCTGTCCCTCTTCAAAAACGAGTGCGGTGCGAACCTCTCCCGAGCGGGTCATGGTCACAACGTCGGGATTTGCGCGCAAAAAAGAGAGGCAGGTGACAGAGCCTTCCATGCCGGAAAGCTCGCTCTCTTCATAAAGGAGTTTGACCTCGTTTGTCGTGGTAACGAGCCGCCCTTCCACAAGCAGCTCGGCCTCGTCTTCTTCCTCCATGGGGCCAAAGTCAAAGGGAAGTTCTCCGGTGCCGTCCTCTTCAAACAGGGATGCGGCAAGCTCGGTCCGCTTGGTTTCAATGCGAATGGTAACGGTGCGTTTGGTCATGCCATCTCTCCTCTGCGGCGAAGCAGTTCGGCCACCTTCAAGATGGCGGTCTGCGTTTTTCCGTCCTCGATCTCGCCCGAGAGCACCATGTCAACAAGCCGTCCCAGCGGGATCCGGACGACGTCGAGAAATTCGTCCTCGTCGGGGCTTGGCGCGTGGAAGGAAAGGCCCTCTGCAAGATAGAGGCAGACGACCTCGGTCAGAATGGCCGGCGAGCCGATGAAGCCGCCGAGAAAAGTCAGAGCTGCACATTCGGCGCCGGTCTCCTCGCGCAGTTCACGCCGGGCTCCCACTTCGGGATCTTCGTCGTCAGAATCGAGCTTTCCGGCAGGGATCTCCAAAAGGACTTTTTCGTGTGCATAACGGTATTGCCGCACGCAGAGAACCTCGCCCTCTTTTGTCAGGGGGAGCACCGCCACGGCGTTTACCTGCTTGACGTATTCGCGAATGGCGGGTTTGCCGTCGGGGAGTTTGACATCGTCCACAAAGAGGTGCAGGACTTTGCCGTCATAAATTGGTTTGGAAGAGACTTTCGCCTCGTAGAGTTCTTGATCGTCTTTCATAAAAAACCTTTTCTTTGCACCTTGCAAAGCAAGGGGATTTCTGGTACAATGGGGGATAGAGAAAGGGGTTGATCCGGGTGTTTGACAAAGAGGAATCTTCGCGTACCCGCAGAATCATCGGGGACGCAGGAATTGAAAAGCTGGCAGATGCCAAGGTTCTGGTCTTTGGCGTTGGTGGCGTTGGTGGCGCACTTTGTGAGTCTCTTGCCCGCGCAGGCGTCGGGAAGCTGACGCTTGTGGACGGCGACGTCGTCTCTCCCTCCAACCTCAACCGGCAGTTGGTCGCCCTGCACTCCACAATCGGAAAGCCGAAAGTGGAAGTGATGAAAGAGCGGATCCACGACATCTGCCCGGATACCAAGGTCGAAGCGATTACCGCCTTTTACAAGCCGGATCAGCCGTTTGCCGTCTCTTTTTCAGACTACTCCTATGTGGCCGACGCGATCGACGACATTCCGGCCAAGGTCGAGCTTTGGGTCAAGTGCAGGGAGGCCGGGGTACCGCTCATTTCGGCAATGGGTGCCGGGAACAAGCTGGATCCTTCGCTCTTTCGCGTGGCCGATCTTGCCAAAACCGAGGTCTGCCCGCTGGCAAAAATTTTGCGAAAGAAGCTCAAGGACAGAGGTATCACGCACGGCAAGGTCGTTTTCTCGCCCGAGCCGCCGGTCAAAACCGGTGTGTCCGAGCCGGGTTCTCTCTCCTTTGTGCCGCCGGTGGCGGGATACGTGATGGCGGGCGAGATCGTGCGAGATTTGCTGAAAGATTAAGCCAGCGTTTCGGGCAGTTTTCTGCCGCCAAGCAGGTGAAAATGCAAATGTTTCACCGACTGGCAACCGTCCTCACCGCAGTTGGTGATGACGCGATAGCCGTTTGCAAGGCCCTCTGCGGCCGCGATCTTCGGGATCACTTCAAAAATCTTTGCGACGTAGGAAGAATTCTTGCCTGTGATTTCGTCAGCAGAGGCAATATGCTCTTTCGGGATCACCAAGATATGCGTGGGCGCCATCGGGTGGATATCCCGGAAGGCAAAAACAAATTCATCTTCATAAACCTTGGTCGAGGGGATTTTTCCCTCAAGGATCATACAAAAAATACAATCGTTTGACATCCTTTTTTCCGCCTTTCTTTTTTCTATAGTATATAACAAAGGGCGGTCTTTGTCAAGACGAGCGGGAAAGGAGCGGCGCGTGGATCGGGCAAAAACAGACCTTTGGGACAGGCTTTCCAAAACGAAAAAATCGATCCTTTTGTACGGCATGGGAAACGGCGCCGAAAAGCTCCTCTCTGTCCTGCAAAAAAGGAATATCCCGGTCTCTGGGATCTTTTCGAGCGAGGGATTCGGCCGCGGGAAATGCTTTTGCGGCATCCCGGTGGAATCTCTTGAAGCATTGACAGGACGCTACGGAAAAGAGAACCTTCTCATCCTCGTGGCCTTCGGTTCGCCCCTGCCCGAGCTGTTTTCCAGAATGGAAGAGCTGGAAAGAGAATACGAACTCTATCTTCCGGATCTGCCGGTCTTTGGGGACGTGCTGTTTGACAAGGCGTTTTACAACGAACACCTGACCGAGATGGAAAAGGCGAGAGAGCTCTTTTGCGACGAGCGCTCGAAAGACCTGTTTGACGCGCTGGTTGCCTATAAGCTCTCGGGAGAGCTCTCCTATCTGAAAGAAGCGACAAGCGATCCTTGCGACGATCTTCTCGAATTGGTTTTGACGGACGAACTTTCCCAGGCCTGCGACGTTGGCGCCTACGACGGAGATACGGCAAAGGTTTTGTGCGATCTCAAAAAGTCCAAAGCGCCGCTTACACTTTATGCCGTCGAGCCGGATCCAAAGAACTTTTCCAAGCTGGAGACCTACGCAAAAAGCGAAACGCGGGCAAAGATTGTGCCGATCCGGGCCTGCGCGTGGGACAGGCGCGAAGAACTCGCCTTTGACGGCAGTCACAACCGCAACGCCTCGGTCCTCTCGGCGCGCTCGAGCGTGCTCTTTGGGAGACCGCCCAAGGTTTTGCCGGTGCAGGCCGAACGGCTGGACGATCTTTTGGGGGAGGCGCGGCTCGATTACATCAAATACGACGTGGAGGGAGCCGAAAAAGAGGCGATCACAGGCTCGGAAAGACTGATCAAAAGGAGCTTTCCGACGCTCGCGGTCTCGCTCTATCACAGAAGCGAGGATCTCTTCTTTCTGCCGCTTTTCCTAAAGGAAAAATTTCCGGAATATGACAGCTTTTACCTGCGCCGCAAAAAAGGCTTTCCGGCATGGGATATCACACTCTACGCAAAAAAATCAAAAACCGATTGACTTTCCTTTGCCTTTCGTGTTACAATAGAAAAAACCGTACAAGGATGGAACAAATCAATGAAATCCGCCGAATTTTCCGCACCGATCCCGGGGGATGCCGGCCTTCGGTCTGCGGAAGACCTGAAAAAAGAGGTTGAGCTTTATCGAACGCTCGCCGAACATTATCAAAAACAGGCGCGTCGCAGAGGGATCTTTGCGCTCCTTTTCTGCATGATCAGCGCGCTTGGAACGGTTGCGATCGCGGTGATCGCGATCCTTGCCTGGTCCGGCGTTTTCGGAGTCCGGTGGTTCCTTTTGCTCGCCTATTTGGGGCTTGCGCTCCTCTGTCTTTTGACCGGTCTGCTCTTTTTCAACGGCAGACACGACAGCCGCGATCTTTCGATCGACTGTTTTGAAGAGGCCGAAAAGAGCGAAAAGAAGCTGAAGGCGGTTCTTGAGAGACAGCGCGCCGCAAAAGAGAAGGCAAGGCGCGAGGCTGTTCGCGTGGTGGAGGTTCTTCCGAGGATCCCAATGTCAAAAACGCGCAGAGTATCCACTGCGCTGAGGACGACCTCTTCGATCCTTTCGATCCTCTACGCGCTTGCCATCCCGGTGGCTTCGATCGCCGCGCTCTATCAATCCAAACCGAAAAAAGAGAAACAGGAAGAGAAAAAAGAATAAAAAAAGAAGCTGGGAAAACTTTTTGAAAAAAGTTTTCCCAGCAATTTTTTCAAAAGCTTGAAAAACAGGTGGTTATATTCTCGTAAAGAGAAAGGGTTTTCCTTTCTCTTTTTCTTCCCTCAGAGCGCCTGCGGCGGCGAGGACGTGGAGCGCCGAATAGGTCGCGCGGCCGTAAAGGCGAGCGGCTGTGGAAAATTCTTTTGCCGAAAAAGAGGACGGAAGCTCCTTTGGGATCAGCGCGGCGTAGTCCTCCTTTTTTGCAAGCGTCAATTGCCCCAAGAGCGAGAACGGGATCTTTTCCACTTTTTGCCGTTTGCCTCTGCCGCGGTAGGGCAGGCGAAAGTCCTCGACTTCCATAAACAAAAGATAAAAGGACAGCCGCGGGTTTTGCAAAAAGGCGCGCAGTGGGTAGAGATCGGCAAGAAAGGCGAGCGGCGTTTCGTAGATCGGGGATCTTCTCGACGACAGGATCTCGCCGGTTCTCGGGTCGATCCGCGTGATCCTTCCACCATAGGTCATCGGGTGAACGACCACAACGTCGAACTTTGTGGCCGAAAGATAATGCTCGAGCTTTGGTTTTAAGGGAAAGACGGTTGAGGTCTGCACCTCGTAGAGGGTGTTTCCGAGTTTTACGTCGGCGACAAAATTGGTGTCGAGAATGCCGACCTCGTGATAGTCCTCGTCCCCGCACAAAAAGTGTTTGAGGATCGCGTGCATGCGCTTCTCTCCCAGCGTTCCCACTCCCGCGTAGCCCTGAATGGGAGATTTTGTGACGTTTTCTCTTGTCAGCCGCAAAAGGGTTGCCGCCTGCGCGTCGCTGACCGGCAAAAAGGGAAGCGGGGCGCTCTTTTTTTCGGCCTGTTTCATAGTTTTTTCAGTTTGGCGTAGGTCGCCATCATCTTTTTGATCCCGACCCTCTCAAAGAGCACCTCGTAGAGAAGATCGGCGCCCATCGGCTTGACCGAGAGGATCTGGCCTTCGCCGAAGGTGGCGTGAAGGACTCTGTCGCCGGGGGATAGCTGTTCTTTCGGCGCGCTTTTTTTCTCGAAAATATTGGTTCCCACCGTGGCTTTGCCAAAGGACGAAAAGGATGTTTCGGAGTGTCCTTTGGCAAACGCTCCGGTATAGGAAGAAGTCCTTTGACTCGGGAGCAGTTCCTTTTTGAGGAGTCCTTCGGGGATCTCCTCAACAAAGCGCGAAATTGGGTTTGCGAGCGTTCTGCCGTAGAGCAGGCGGGTTTTGGCAGAGATGAGATAGAGTTTTTTCTTGGCGCGGGTGAGCGCAACGTAGCAAAGCCTGCGCTCTTCTTCAAGTTCGGCGGGGCCTTCCATGGCCGCCTGCGGGCTTGGAAAAAGGCCTTCCTCCATGCCGGGAAGGAAAACGCGCGGAAATTCCAGCCCTTTTGCGCTGTGAATGGTCATGAGCACCAGAGCGTCGGCACTTTCGTCGTAACGGTCGACGTCGGCAACCAGCGCGGTCTCCTCTAAAAAGCCGGTCAGCGTCGGTTCTTCGGCTTCTTTGACATATTCGAGGATGTTCGATTTGAATTCTTCCAGGTTGTCAAGCCGTTCGGCCTCGGGTTCGCCGCCGTCTTTTAACATCTGGCGGTAGCCGGAGCGATCCATCACCTCGTCGAACAGCGCGTCCAGCGAGAGCTTTTTTGAAAGGGCCGTCAGGTCGTTGATCATGTTTGCAAAGGACAACAGGGTTTCTTTGGTGCGCTCGAGCGCAACATACTTGTCAGCCGTCTCCATGACTTCAAACTGGCTGAGTCCCTGTTCTACGGCGATCATGGCGATGGCCTCGAGCGTTTTTGCGCCGATCTTGCGCTTTGGCTCGTTGATGATCCGGTTCAGGCGCAGGTTGTCGGCGTGATTTGCGATGAGCTGCAGATAGGCCACCGCGTCGCGGATCTCCTTGCGATCCGAAAAACGGATGCCGCCTAAGATCCGGTAGGGAAGCGCCGCGCGAGCGAGCGCCTTTTCAATGCTGTTTGCCTGCGCATTGGTGCGGTAGAGGACGGCAAAATCCTTGTAGGCCGCGTTGCCTCTTGCAACCTCTTTTTGCACCGTATCCACGATGTATCTTGCTTCGGCGTTCTGGTCTTCGGCAATGTGGAGCGTGATCTTCTCGCCCTCGTCTGCGGCAGTCCAGAGCTTTTTTTCGTGTCGGCCCTCGTTGTGGGCGATCACGGCGTTGGCGGCTGCAAGGATCACGCTGGTCGAGCGGTAGTTCTGTTCGAGCTTGACCACCTTTGCATCCGGGAACAGGCGGTCAAAGGAAAGAATGTTCTCAATGGTCGCGCCGCGGAAGCGGTAGATGCTCTGGTCGTCGTCCCCGACCACCATGAGGTTGCGGTAGCCGCCCGAGAGAAGCACGGTCAGTTCAAGCTGGGCCGGGTTGGTCTCCTGGAACTCGTCGACCGAGACGTAGCGGAAGCGGTTTTGATAAAGCTCGCGCACCTCTTTGTGCGTTTTGAGCAGCAGAACCGTCTGCATGATGAGGTCGTCGAAATCGAGCGCATTGGAGCTTCTGAGAAGCCCTTGATAGGCTTCGTAAACCCGCCCGACCTGCTTCATCCGAAGATTGTCCTTTGCCTCGGCGAGATAGTCGTCCGGGGTCATGAGGTGATCTTTTGCGCGGCTGATGATCCCCTGGATCGTTTTGATGGGCAGGAGCTTTTCGTCGAGGTTGCAAACTTTCAGCGCCTCGGCGATCGTCTTTTTCTGGTCGTCGGTATCGTAAATGGTAAAGCCGGGAGCATATCCCATGAGGTCGCCGTGCGAGCGCAGAATGCGCGCACAGATCGAGTGAAAGGTACCCGCCCAGATGTCCGCGACTCCCGAGGATTCGGGAAGCGTTGCGGCAAGGCGGTTTTTGATTTCGTTTGCCGCCTTGTTGGTAAAGGTGATGGCAAGCACGCGAAAGGCGGGGCAGGGGTCGGCAGAGAACATGGGAAGAAAACGCTCGCGGATCGTCTCGGCCGGAAGATCCAGAGCGCTTTTGAGTTGTTCCACAAGCGTTTCACTTACGCCCGCGGGGACGTGCTCGTCAAAATAGGCGTTGCCGTAATGGATCAAAAACGCGATGCGCTGGACGAGCACGGTGGTTTTTCCCGAACCCGCTCCGGCGAGCACGAGGAGCGGATGATCGATCGAAAAAACCGCCTCTCTCTGCATCGGGTTGAGATGCTCGTAGGCCTTGTCGAAGAGCGCCTGTTTATAGGTCAGATAAAGCGAATCGAGATGGGTCATAAAGTGTCCTCAAAGAAGATTTCTGTAGGTCTGTTTCATGTAGAGCGCGTCCTCGGCCTGCGTGCCGGCCGATTCGCAGATGATGCGCGGGAAGACGCCTTCCTTTACGATCGCTTCGGCAAGAGGCTCAAAGGCCGGGCCGAAAAGGCCGTTGCCAAAGGTCAGGTGTTTCTTTTCGCCTGCTTTGGTGTATTCGATCTGCGAAAAATGGCAGTGCAGATGCTTTGCATAGGAATCGCCGAGTTTTTCTCCGATGGTGGAAAAAACTCTGCGGTAGTCGTCGACGGTCAAAAAGGCTTGTCCGAGTTCTCTTGCGTAGAGGTGGCCGAAATCCACGACCGGCGCGAACATCGGAGACACCTTGCACTGCTCAATGACTTCTTCGAGCGTGCCGAGCTGGTTACATTTTCCCATCGTTTCAATGCCGAGGGAAACAGTGGTTCCGCAGAAGCGTTCCGCGGCGCGGGCAAGCGTATCCATAGAGAGTGCCATGGCGTCCTCGCGCGAAATTTTTGCCGCAGAGCCGCTGTGGATCACAATGGTGTCGGCGCCAAGCAGCTCTGCCGCCCAGATCGATTGTTCGATGTAGGAAAGGCTTTTGAGCCGTTTTTCTTCTTCTATGCCCGAGAGTGAGATGAAATAGGGCGTGTGAAAGGAGAGCTTTACCCCTTTCTCTTTTGCGGCTTGTCCGATCGCCCGCAGGGTCGCTTCCCCTGCCGCAAGTCCGTTGCCGGCCTCGTATTCGTAGGCGTCAAGGCCGACCTCCGAGACGAATTTTGGGGCGTCGAGCGAAGATTTATAGCCGCTTTGATAAAACAATTCCCCGTTGCCGCCGGGGCCGAAGGTTGCAAATTCCATGTGTTACTCCTTGATCTTCCAAAAAGATAGGTCGATGTGGTCGGGATGCGCCTTTGCAAATTTTTTCAATACCGGGCGCTCGAGACGCCGTTTGGCACGAAAGAAGAGCGTGGTTTTATCCTTGATGGGCGGAACCATGAGAGAAAGGATGCCGAGCCGCTTTCCTGCCCAGATATCGGTAAAGATTTGGTCGCCGAGCAGGGCGCAGGCAGAGAGCGGAATTTCTTTTTCTTTTGCGATTTTTTTGAGAATGCCGATGAAAGGCTTTTTGCAATCGGAATAGGCGTCAAGGCCTAGAGAGGCATTGAAGATCGCAAGCCGATCCGAGTGGTTGTTTGAGAGAAAGACGACGGTGATCCCGGCCTCTTTCAGCGAATCCAGCCAGGCCGTCACCCGCTCGTCCGGCTCTGGGAGTTCGTAGGGCGCGAGCGTGTTGTCAACGTCGGTAAAAAGCAGTCTGACCCCGCGCTCCGAAAGGTACTTCGGCGTGATTTTGTCAAACGAGGAAAAGAGGGCGTCTGGCTGAAAAAACTTTTTCATAACGTCCTCCTTAGTTTTTGTAATAGGCGGCAAGGATCCGTGATGCGGTATAGGAGACCGCGGTACCCGAGTTGCCTTTTTCAATGACGGTCGCCACCACGATCTCGGGATCGTTATAGGGCGCCGCGCAAACAAAAAGTCCGTTGTCGCGCGCCTTGCCGGTCTGCGCCGTACCGGTCTTGCCTCCGACCGTCACCGGAATATTCTTCATGTTGCCCGAAATGGTAGAGCTTCCGGCAACCACCTGGCGCATTCCTTCCTTGATGGTGGAAACGGTCGAAGAGGAAAGCGGAAATTCGTCAAGGATCGTTTCTTCGGATTGTGTAAAGGTATAATACGGCGTGTCTTCGCCGTAGCGATAGACGCATTTGAGCAGGTGCGAGGTATATCGCGTGCCGCCGTTCATAATGGTGGAAACATAGGCGGCAAGCTGCAACGGCGAGGCCTGCGTATCCGATTGTCCGATGGCGGCCTGCCAGGTCATGCCGGCCGTCCACTCGTCACCGTGAACGCTTTTGCGGTAGGTGGGGCCAGCCAGAGTCCCGGTGGCGCCGCCGAGTTCCAGGCCTGTCGATTGGCCAAACCCGAAATGCGCGAGCGCTTCTTCCATGCGCTCGATGCCGAGCCGGTTGCCCATCTCCGAGAAAAAGCTGTTGCAGGAGACGGCGAGCGCGCGTACCACGTTCACTGCCGAATGCTCAAATCCGGCGGTCGAGTAAGTGGAACAGCCGAGCACACCGTGATATTTTCCGGTGCAGGTCACGGTCTCTTCCTTTGATACCGCGCCGTCGGTCAGTGCGAGCGCCGCCACACCGAGCTTAAAGGTGGAGCCGGGGGCGTAGATGCCATTGAGCGCCCGGTTGAGGAGCGGTTTTGCTTCGTTTTGCGAGAGTTCTTCATAGTCGTAGTCGGAAAGATCGTAGGTTGGGAAAGAGGCGACTGCAAGCACCGAAAAGTCTCTCGGATCCATCACCACGGTGGCGCCGGCGTCGCTTGCAACTCTTGCGGCATTTTCGGCGAGCGCCTTTTCGGCGGCGATCTGCAGGTCGATGTCAAGCGTCAGATAAACGTCCGATCCGGGGATCGGTTCCTTTTTGACGGTGACAGAAACCACGTTGCCGCGCGAATCTTCCTCGATGAGAAGCTGGCCGTCCTGCCCGTGCAGATATTGTTCAAAGGCAAGCTCACAGCCGGATTTTCCGACAATGGCGTTCATCTGGTAGCCCTGCTCGTTGTAGTATTCCCATTCTTCGGAATAGATCGGCCCTACCGAGCCGAGGATGTGAGACGCGTATCCGGGATAGGCATAGGAGCGCGAGACGTTGTAAAGAATGTTCACGCCGCTCAGTCCATACTCTTTTGCCATGGTCAGAAAGCGGATCCCCACGTTTTTGGCAAACACATAGTCCTGCCCGCTTGTGGAAAACCGTTGCGCGTCAAAATCATAGTAAAGTCGGATGAGCTTGTGGATCTCCTCGTTCGAATAAAGCCGCTGCCCGTCCGAGCCGAGCGCAAGAAGTCCGTAAGTTTCCACATAGTGGTTTGCAAGTTCCGAGGCTTTGATCGAATTCGCCAGCCCGAGATCCCCGAGCACCCGCTGCAGTCGGTAGTAGACCGCCGAGTCTCCGTCCTTTGCCTCATAGGAAAAAGAGTAGTAGGGATAGGTGCCGGTCAAGGGGAAAAAGCGCTCGGTGTGCGCTTCCTCTTCCTCGCAGACCGCGAGCGCCGAAAACAGTTTTAAGTAAATGGTGTTGACGCGGGTCGAGTCGTATTTGGAGAGCGCCGCCCAGGAAAAGGTCAGGTCGTAGGTATAGTCGTTTTTAACCAGTACCGTTCCGTTCCGGTCGTAGATTTCGCCGCGAACGGCCTGAATGGTGACGATCCTGCGGTTGTAGTTGGTATCGTAATCGCCCTCGCGTCCCGAGATCTGGATGTAAAACAGTCGGCCGAGGTAGATGACCGCGACAATGCAAAAAACCGCCACCAGCGAGAGATAGCGCAGGGCGTGGTCTTTTTTTGCGGCCGGCTGTTTCATAAGGGAATTCCTTTCAGAAGAATTTGGTGAGCATCGGTAAAATCAGGTCGGAAAAGAAGGGGAGCAGGGTGACGCCAAGCAAAATCCAGGTGCCGGGATTTCCAAAGAGAGCGGCCGCCCATTGACGGTGCTCGAGCGGGATCGCCCCGGCGTCAAAGGCGATCTTTTTCTTTTTGGTGACCCAGTAAATAACGGCAAAGGCAAGCCCTAAAAGAATGCAAATGCCGAAAAGGAGCAAAATGAGCATCCCCGCACGCGACAAAAATTCGGATTCGGACGAGGTAAGGTTGTTCAACCAGTCCGAGAGAATGGTGCCGGAAAAGTTGAGAAGCGCGTGCAGACCCATCGTGTAGAGAATGTTTCCTGTTTTCGCATAGACAAAGGAGAACAGGATCCCCGCCGCGGTGGCGTAAAAGAATTGATAAAAGTTGCCGTGGATCAGTCCGAACAGAATGCCGCAAATCAGAATGGCGGGCAGTTCTCCAAAGGTCGAGAGGCGATCAAAGAGCAACTTGCGGTAAAAGATCTCCTCAAAGATCGGCGCCAGCACCACAAAAAAGAGGAACTGTAGCCAAAGCGGAGTAATCTCTGCCACTTTGTCGAGCGTGTTGGTCGGGACCTCTCCCGAGACGGCTCCGAACAGCGAATTGACGATCGATCCGAAGATCCCGCCAAAGTAGGTGAGCAGCATGGCAATGCAGAAAAAACCCAAAAAGGAAGGGAAAGCCAGCTTTTGCTTTTTTGGCGGCGTTTTGGGAATCTTCCGGAAGAACAAAAGAGAGAGCGGCATGGAGACCGCGTAAGAGGGCAGGGAAGAAAGCAGGATGAGCGCGCCGGGGCGGTTGAGAATTTCGGGGTCGCGCAGGCGCAAAACAAAGGCCAGCACCGAAGCGACGACCGAGGAGATGCCCAGAATAAAGAGTAAGGAGAGAAAGGTCAAAGCGATTTGCCGGCGCGCGGTCTGAACCGGATCGATCGGCGGCACAGGGATCTGCCTTGGCGCTTCCGAAAAAGCGGGCTGTTGTTGATCCATTGGAAAAACTCCTTTCGAAAAAGAAAGACAGCCGGGCGGCTGACTTTCTTGGAAAAATCAAGGATATCAAGCGGGTTTGTAGCGAATAAAATCCGAAAAGTCGCGTCCGGCGTTTTTGAGCATGCGGCCAAGGCCGATCGCAACGGCGTCGCCGGGCTGCTTGATCTGGATCACTCTTACGCCGGTGAAGGACTGGATCAGTTCGGCCATGCCGGGGAGAAGCGAGGCGCTTCCGGTCAGCACAATGCCAAAATCGTAAATGTCAGAGGCAAGCTCGGGCGGCGTTTCCTCCAGCGTGGATTTGATCATGGAGAGGATCTCGCGAAGCGGCTCGCGGATGGCCGCGCAAACCTCGGCCGAGGTGACGCTCAGCACGCGCGCAAGCCCCATGTGATCGGCGTCGGGGCGAAGATCTCTGCCGCAAATTTCCAGCTTGCCGCGATCGAGCGAGGAGACCGCCGCACCAATGCGGATCTTGAGCACTTCGGCAGTCACATCTCCGATGAGCAGACTGCGGTTTTGCTTTAAGTAATGGATGATGGCCTGGTCAAAATCGTCGCCGCCCACACGCAAAGCCTTTGCGTGGACCACGCCGCCGAGACTGATGACAGAGGCTTCGGAAACGCCGCCGCCCAGATCGACGAGCATGGCGCCCCGCGCTTTGGAAATGTGGATGCCGGCGCCCACGGCGGCCGCGATCGGCGTGTCGATGATCCCGACGGCACTGCGTGCTCCCGCCTCGCAAATGGCGTCTTCCACCGCGCGGCGTTCCACCTCGGTGATGCCGCTCGGAACCGAGACCAGCACTTGCGGTTTGTCAAAGGCCGATAAGAGTTGCAGACGGTCAAGAAAATCCCGTACCATGAGGGACGTGACTTCCAGATCGGTGATCACGCCCTGCTTGAGCGGACGAATGGCAAGGATACTGCCCGGGGTCTTGCCAAGCATGAGTTTTGCCGCACGTCCCGAGGCGAGGACCTCTCTGGTTTCGCGGTCGAGGCTGACGGCCGACGGCGCGCGCATGACGATCTTCTTTTTGTCTTTTACAAAAATTCTGGTATTGGAGGTACCAAGGTCAATTCCGATCAGCTTTGGCATGGTCAAATCCTCCTTTGCGTTTTTTGTCGAATGCGCTTCCTATAATATATCTATTATATCATAAAACCGGCTCTTTTTCCAGCGCCGAAAGAAAATTTTTGCCGAAATTTTTGCGGTAGAGGTCAAAGAGTGCAAAAAGCGGCAGTCCCACCACGTTGAGGTAGTCGCCGCGGATCGATTTGACAAAGGAGGAAGCCTTTCCCTGAATGGCGTAGGCACCGGCTTTGTCGGTCACTTTTTCTGCGGCAAGGTAGGCTTTGATCCTGTCGTCGGTCAGGTCGAAGAAACGCACAAAGGTTTCTTCGTGGGTAACATATTGTTTTCCGTCCGGCCCGGTCAGGCAGACGCCGCTTGCAACGACATGTTCTTTGCCCGAGAGGAGCCGGAGCATCCGTTTTGCATCGGCAAGATCTTTCGGCTTGCCCAAAATCTCGTTCCCGAGCGCCACTACCGTGTCGCAGGAGAGGATGAGCGTGTCGCCGGTCATCCTGCCCGATTGTTTCAGCTCGGTATAAACGGCTCTGCCTTTCTGCCGCGCGAGATCTTCAACCAGCAGGGCGGGCTCGCTTTCACTCGAACGCTCCTCTGCAAGAGAGGGACAGATCGAAAAGGCGACGCCGAGAGAGGAAAGGATCTCACGCCTGCGCGGAGAGGCTGAGGCCAAAATCAATTTCGTCATGGAGACTCCTTTTTTGGAAAAGGGGACATGCGGGGAAACTTTTTGCAAAAAGTTTCCCCGCACCCCTTCAAAAACCGTAAAACGGGTGTTATTTCCGTTTGATGACTTCGCGAACCTTCTCACAAATGCCTTCGGGAGTAATGCCGTAGGCGGAGAGCAGTTCGGGAACGCTGCCCGAGTGTCCATAGCAGTCCTTCATGCCGAGCCGGAGCATCGGAACAGGGCAGTTCTCGGCGAGCACTTCGGCCACGGCCGAACCGAGTCCGCCGATGATGTTATGCTCTTCGGCGGTCACGATCGCGCCGGTCTCTTTTGCGGCGGCAACAAGAATTTCTTTGTCGATCGGCTTGATGGTATGAATGTTCACCACGCGGATCGAAATGCCTTCTGCCGCGAGGATCTCTTTTGCTTCCAGCGCCATCGAAACCGTAATACCGGTCGCGACGACGGTGGCGTCCTTGCCGTCGGCAAGCAGAACGCCGCGGCCAAGTTCAAATTTGTAGTCGGGCTTGTCGTTGATCGTAGGAACTGCCGCTCTGCCAAACCGGAGGTAGAAGGGGCCGTCGTGCGTGATGGCGGCTTCGACCGCGGCTTTTGCTTCGACCGCGTCTGCCGGGTTGACGATGGTCATGCCGGGGATGGTGCGCATGAGCGCGAGGTCTTCGTTGCACTGGTGGGTCGCACCGTCTTCACCAACCGTGATTCCCGCGTGCGTCGCGCCGATCTTGACGTTCAGGTGCGGATATCCGATCGAGTTGCGGACCTGCTCGAACGCGCGGCCTGCCGCAAACATGGCAAAGCTCGAAGCAAACACGGTTTTGCCGGTGGTTGCAATTCCTGCCGCCACGCTCATCATGTTGCCCTCGGCAATGCCGCAATCGAAAAAGCGGTCGGGGTATGCTTTTTTGAATTTGACCGTTTTGGTCGCTTCGGCAAGGTCTGCGTCAAGCACCAAATAGTCGTATGTTTCGGCGAGGTCTACAAGGGCCTGACCATAAGCTTCTCTGGTTGCGATTTTATCAGCCATGATAACCCCTCCTTTATGCATTCAGCTCTGCAAGAGCCTGAATTTTTTGTTCTTCATTCGGGGCTTTTCCGTGCCAGCCCACCTGGTTTTCCATAAAGGAAACGCCTTTGCCCTTGACCGTTTTCATCACGATGGCGGTCGGCTTTCCTTTGACGGTTTTCGCCTCGTTGAAGGCGGCTTCGATCTGGTCAAAATCATGGCCGTCGATCGAAATGACGTGGAAGCCGAAGGCCTCGAATTTTTCCTTGTGCGGAGCCGAGTTCATGACTTCCGCAATCGGGCCGTCGATTTGAAGGCCGTTCCAGTCGAGGATGAGGCAGAAGTTGTCGAGCTTGTAATGCGCGGCAAACATGGAGGCCTCCCAAACCTGTCCCTCTTCGCTCTCACCGTCGCCCACGATGGTATAGACGCGGTAGTCTTTGCCGGCGATCTTGCCTGCAAGCGCCATTCCCGCGGCCGCGCTGACGCCAAGGCCGAGAGAACCTGCCGACATATCCACGCCGGGGGTCAGCGTCATATCCGGGTGTCCCTGCAGGCGCGAGCCCATTTTACGAAGGGTCAGGAGTTCCTCCTTCGGGAAAAATCCTTTTTCTGCGAGCGCGGCGTAAAGCGCCGGAGCGCAGTGGCCTTTGGACAGGACAAAACGGTCGCGGTCGGGGTCGCGCGGATCTTTTGGATCCACTCTGAGCTCTTTGCCGTAAAGATAGGCCATGACGTCGGCGATCGAAAGCGATCCGCCGGGGTGTCCGGATTTTGCCGCCGCCACTTCTTCCACAATGTCAATCCGAATGTTTTTTGCCAGTTGTTGCAGGGTTTCCCGCGTGGATTTTTCCATAAAGCCTCCTTGAAAAATACAGGGTATTTTCGGTATTTTCATTATACCAAATCCTACTATAAAAGTCAAGGAAAGAAGTTCCTTTTTTCGGCAATTTTTCAGAGAAAAAAGAGGGCGTGGGAAATCCTTGATTTCTTCTCTTGCGGCTTGACTTTTTTCCCTTCTTATGGTAACATAAAATAGGAATGAAACAAAGAGGGGGGATACGCCGTGGAAGAGAAGCGCTTTCGCAAAAACGACGAAGGATTTGTCTGCGCGCATTGCGGCAAAGCGGTCGAACCCCTGGGATACTCCTCGCGCAACCATTGCCCCTTTTGCCTCTGGTCGCTCCATGTGGACAACCTGCCCGGTGACCGCGCCAACGAATGCGCAGGGCTTATGGAGCCGATCCGCGTGGAACCCGACAGCAAAAAAGGATATGTGATCGTCTACCGCTGCACGAAGTGCGGCGAAGTCCGCCGCAACCGCGCGGCAAACGAAGCAAAGGTACAGCCCGACGACGTGAGGCTGCTCATTCGGCTGACGGCCGGGAAAGGGTGAAGCTATGGTCTATCTGTTTTTGGCAAACGGATTTGAAGAAATTGAGGCGCTCTGCCCCCTGGATATCCTCCGCCGAGGCGGGGTCAAAGTGACCACCGTGGGCGTGGGTGCAGAGGAGATCGTCGGCAGTCACGGCATTCATGTTTTGGCCGATATGCGCGACGTTTTTTACAGAGATCCTTCGCCCGAAATGGTGATTCTCCCGGGCGGCATGCCGGGAGCTTCTAATCTCGACGCCTCTCCCGTGGTGGAGCAGGCCATCCGTGCGGCGCGCTCTTCGGACGGCTATCTTGCCGCCATCTGCGCGGCCCCCTTTGTCCTTGGCAAAAGAGGACTGCTCCAGGGGAAAGAAGCCATTTGCTATCCCGGCTTTGAAAAAGACCTGAAGGGCGCGACCATTTCAAAGAAAAAGGTGGTGCGCGACGGCAAGATCATTACCGCCGCCGGCATGGGAGTCGCTCTTGAGTTTGGCCTTGAACTGCTCTCCGCACTCAAAGGGGAGGCTGTTGCCGCCGACGTGAAAGCGAAGATTCTGGTATGAGCGAGCGTCTTACAAAAAACGAGCTGCGCCGTTCCCGCCAAAAAGCGAGAGCCGAGCTCGGCAAAAAACGAAAAAAAGAATGGGATACGGCGATCCTGCGCAGGATCCTGGACTCCCCCTATTTCAAGCGGGCAAAAACCATCCTTTTGTACGCTCCGACCGTGGGTGAAGTGAACGTGCTTCCGCTTATGCGGGCGGCGAGAGACCACGGCAAGGCGGTGGCTTTTCCGAAATGTCATCCCGAGACGAACACCATCGAGTTCTTTCTTTTGGCCCCGGACGCCAAGCTGGAGCCGGGCGCGTTCGGCATCTACGAGCCGCCGGCGGGTTCCGGCCTTTGCAAGATCGACGAGACCTCTTTTTGCCTGGTCCCCGGCCTTGCGTATGACAAAAAAGGAAATCGCGTTGGTTACGGGAAAGGGTATTACGACCGCTTTCTTGCCGATTTTCCCGGCGTGAGTTGCGGCGTCCTTTACGAAGAGTTTTTGGCCGACGAGATCCCGACCGAAGAGTGGGATCGGCCGGTGAATCTTCTTGTGACCGACCGCAGGACGATCGGAGTGAGCCTTCCGGTCGAAGAAAAGGCCGAACATGGAAAAGGACTTGCCTTTTTCAAAGACCTTTGGGCAAAGATCTGGGCAAAAATGCAGAAAGAGGCGACCGAGCCGCTCGGCGAGCGCAATTTCAGGCCGGTTCATTCTCCGCCGGTCCTGGTTTTCGTTTCCTTTTTCTTTTTGAGCCTGGTCAAAATTTTAGATACCTTTGTTTTCAACCGCACCTGGGAAATGGTTTTGATGATCCCGTTCCAGATCCTTTCCTTCGGTGTGCCGCTCGGGATCTACTATCTGCTCGGCGGAAAGAGTATTTTCAAGCGCCTGCGGCTTTACAAGATTCGTAAGACCAACATCTGGTTCTTGTTCTGCGTGCTGGGCGCCATGATCACCGGGAGCCTGCTCTTCAGCATCCTGACCGGCGGCATTTCCTCGCTGGATGGAAAATTTACGCTCTATTCCACCTTTGTGGCGAATATGAGCGGGAATTTCTGGAGTCTGCTTTTTGTGACGCTTGCTTTTGCGGCGATCCCCGCCGTTTGCGAAGAGATCTTTTATCGCGGTGTGCTTTGTCCCTTTTACGAACGGTTTGGCTCGGGATGTGCGATCTTCATCAGCGCTCTCTTCTTTGCGCTGACGCATTTTACGCTTCCGCTTTTCCCGACCTACCTGTTTTTGGGACTTGTGCTTTCCTTTACGCTCTATGCGACGGGATCTCTTTACGCCACGATTGCCCTGCATTTTCTTTACAACCTGTTCTGCCTGTTCGGGCAGCCCTATCTTTCGGATTTCTACGTCAACGCGGGGAACAACGCGGTCTTTATCTTCCTTGTGACGGTTCTGTTCCTTCTGTTTTGCGCGTTCGGCGTGGGAGAGGCGCGAAAGATCTATCACCGCTACGCAAAGGAAGGGAAAAAAGCGGTTTACGAAAAATCGCTTCTGCTTCGCGAATACCCGCGCGCAATCTTAAAATTGCTCTTTACGCCCGGAACGCTGTTTTGCCTGATTCTTTGGCTGGTTATGAGCATCATCAATCTGTAATTTTACGAGGCCTGTTTTGAAAAACGAAGACGTGAGAGCCAAGTCTCTCAAAAAGCATTATGAGTGGCAGGGGAAGATCGAAGTGGTCGCCCGCTGTCCGGTGGAAACGCGCGAGGATCTCTCGCTTGCCTACACCCCCGGCGTGGCCGAGCCCTGCCTGGAGATCGAGAAGGATCCGGAAAAATCCTATGAGCTGACCCGCCGCAAAAACCTGGTGGCGGTCATCACCGACGGCACGGCGATCTTGGGCCTTGGCGACATCGGCCCCGAGGCCGGAATGCCGGTCATGGAAGGCAAGTGCGCCCTGTTCAAAAAGTTTGCCGACGTGGACGCTTTTCCGCTCTGCATCAAAACAAAGGACGTGGACGAACTTGTGCGGACGATCTATCTTCTCTCGGGCTCCTTTGGCGGCATCAATCTGGAGGATATCTCGGCGCCGCGCTGTTTTGAGGTGGAAAGAAGACTCAAGGAGATCTGCGACATTCCGGTCTTTCACGACGACCAGCACGGCACTGCGGTCGTTGTGGCCGCCGCGCTTCTGAATGCGCTCAAGGTGGTAAACAAGGAGATCGGCAAGGTCAAAGTCGTCATCAACGGAGCCGGATCCGCCGGGTGCGCGATCGGGCGGCATCTTTTGAACCTCGGTGTGAAGGATCTTACTATGGTTGACCGCTTCGGGATCATCTGCGAAGGCATGGAAGAGCTCAATCCCGCACATAAGGAGCTCTCCAAAGTCACCAATCCCCGCCACCTGCGTGGAATTCTTGCCGACGCCATGAAGGGCGCCGACGTCTTCATCGGCGTCTCGGCCCCGGGCGTCGTGTCAAAAGAGATGGTCGCCTCGATGGCAAAGGACGCGATCGTTTTCCCAATGGCCAATCCGACCCCTGAGATCTTCCCGGACGAGGCGCTCAAGGCGGGCGCAAGAATCGTTGGGACCGGGCGCTCGGACTATCCCAACCAGATCAACAACGTCCTCGCGTTTCCGGGCATTTTCCGCGGCGCGCTCAATTGCAGAGCAAGAGAGATCAACGAGGAAATGAAGGTTGCGGCCTCCATGGCGCTGGCCGGCCTCATTTCGGACGAGGAACGCTCGGAGACCAACATCATTCCGGGTGCGCTCGACCCGAGAGTTGCCCCTGCCGTGGCCCGTGCCGTTGCAGATGCCGCGCGGAAAACAAAAGTGGCAAGAGAATAAGAATAAGGAAGCAAAATAACAAAACAAAATAAAGAATCAAAACGCGGGAGAATCCTTGGAAGATTCTCCCGCATTTATTTTATAAAAACCGGGCAAGCGGAAGATCCGCTTGCCCGGAAAAACTTTGCAGGTTGTTTTTATGGAGTTACGACTTTGTTTGATTGATCGAGCGTTCCGTCTGTGCAGTAAACTTTATAGCTGCCATTTCCGGTTTCGTTGTTCCAATTGATTCCTTTTTGTACAAGAGAACTGGTCTTCCAATCGGCCATCGTGCCATTGTAATGGAAAGCTTTTAGCAACTTGCAAGATTCAAACGCAGAGGTGCCGATAGTAATCTTGTTTCCGGAAATAGTAACGCTGGCAAGCTTAGAAGAAGCTTTAAAAGCATGAAGCCCAATGTTTGTAACAGTGCTTGGAATCACAATGCTTTCAATAGAGGAGGAATAAAACGCATATTGTGCGATCTCGGTAACTGTGTCACCTGCCGGGGATTTGGCGGGGATCACCACATTCTTGTCGGTGCAGGTGCCACGCTTGACGCTGCAGGTTCCGTCGTTGTTTGAGGTAAAGGTCAGGCCCTGGCTTGCGGCGGGTGCGGTTTGCGGAATGACGAGATCGGCAATTTCATTGTGCTCCGCGTCAAAGTCTTTTCCGCAGGCGGTGCAGTGATAGTGTCCCTTGGTTCCGGCGGCACCTTCGGTGGCCGGCACTTCGGCGATCCAGTCGCCGTAGGTGTGTTCAAGCGCGGCAATGGTAAGATCGGCAAGCTCGTTCTTTTCTGCGTCAAAGTTCTTTTCGCAGACAGAGCAATGGTAGTGCGCTTTGGTTCCGGCAGCAGCGCAGGTTGCCGGCACTTCGGCAATCAAGTCACCGTAGGTGTGGCCAAGCGCGGCGATATCGGTTTGCGCAACCAGAACGGTGCCGCAGACCGAGCAATGCTTGCCTTCAGTCTTACCGGGCTCGGTGCAGGTTGGAGCAACGGCAGGATCAATTACTTCAGTGTGTGTTTCACAAGCGGGAACTTCCGGCTCTTCCGGAGTCTCCGGTTCTGTGGGGGCAAGATCAAGTTCAAGAAGAACAAGCGTTGCGTTCTTGAATGCGTCGTTGCCCGTCTGGTTGACTTCGATCGCGTCAAACTCTTCCTGCGTGCCGCGGAATTTAACCGTGGTCAAACTGGTACAATTCTGGAAGACGTTTGCGCCGATTTCTGTAATCGTATTGGGAAGGTTGATGCTTTCAATAGCTTCGCCTTTGAAGGCTTTGCTTCCAATGCTTGTAACAGTGTCGCCGTCGGACGATTGATCCGGAACGACCACGTCCACATCGGTGCAATCGCCAACATCGCTCAATACGCAGGTGCCGTCGCCGTTGGAGGTAAATTCAAGCCCATCGCTTGCAATCACTTCGGTTACTTTGTGGCAAACAGTGCAGATGCCGTTTTCAGAAGTATGCCCGGTTGCGGGAATCTCTTCCTGTGCTACAAACACCTCGCCGCAGACCGAGCAGTGGCTGCCTTTGGTCTTACCGGGGGTGGTGCAGGCGGGGGCAACAGCCGCATCGGTTACTTCCACGTGCGTGTGGGGCTTTACATATGTGATGTTTGCGCCCGTGAGCTTTTCGTTGCCGGATTTGATATCAATTTCAACCCAGTCGTTGAGCGAACCGCGGAAAACCACATCCTTCAGCTCGCTGTTCTTAAAGGCGTTTGCGCCGATCTCTGTGATCGTTTCGGGCAGGTTGATGCCGGTAACGGTGGTGTCGCCGGTGAACGCGCCGCCGGCAACGCTTGTGACGGTATCACCGTCGGGGGAGGTTTTGGGAATGATCAGAACACTGTCGGTGCAGGTTCCCTTGCCGATCAGTGCGCAGGTGCCGTCGCCGTTTCTTTCAAAAGCAAGACCGGTGGAGAACTCCACATAGGTTGCGGTGAAGGTATCGGCGGCCGTGACCTTGATCTGCAACTCGGGCGTGTTGCCGACCGTTTCGCTTGCGCTGTTCTTCCAGGCTTCAAACGGCAATTCGTTTTTGGTTGCCGGAGCCGTCAGAGAGGCGGTATCGTTTGCCTGGAACAGCCCGGAATTGGTGGTATCCGCGAGGCTGCCATTTACCACTTTGATTTCAAAAAAGTCGGCGTTGGCAAGGCGATCGGTGTTGTAATTCATCGCTTCCTGAGCCGTCGCGCCGTAATTGAGCATGCTTGTCACAAGTTCGCCGAGCGTTTTGGTAGCGCCTGTTTTCAAAAGCGTCTCACTGCCTTTTTTGTTGTAGCAATACTGCAGGACGCTGTATTTATCCAGCGCGCCGTAGGTGATGTTGTCGCCATCTTTTACAAAGGCTTTGGCATAGACATCCTGCGCCATCATCTTGGCAGCGACGCCGGTGAAATAGTAGGCGTCGTGGCCGTGGTTATTTCCCGTATAGACCGGCAGAATGGCATTCTGCGTGCCGTACTCGTAGGATTCCTGCTGGCTCGTCCACACCAGAACGCCTTTTTCAGCCCCGGCGGGGACGTTCTCGAAATCAGCATAGTAAATGATGTAAATGTTGTCATTGAGGGAGAGGTTGTGTCCCGCAATGGAGGCTGTGGGTGCTTCGTCGGCTGTCGCAGAAATTGCAAACAGGCCAATCAGTGTGACCAACGCCAGCAACATCAAACCAATTCTTTTTTTCATGCGCGTTCTCCTTTTTTGCTTTTCTTATGAATTGCCAAAATCGGGTTCCAGATCGTTGTTGGTGTTGGGGTCTGGTTCCAGCGTGTTGGTGATCACGTCTTTTGCTTCGAGTTCGATCACATTTAGTTCAATAGTCTGGTAGGGCTGTTTTTTGGTTCTCATGGCGTTTGATTCCTCCTTGTTTTTGTGAAAACACTTTTTAAATACGATTGTTTTGAGCCGCATCCATAGTTTTTCTCAAAAAACGATATTCACATATTATATTATCTCAAAAGATTTTGTTTGTCAATAGGAAAACTACGGCATTTCTCAAAATAAGTGCAGGGAAACCCTTGATTTTTTTCCAAAAGCGGGTATAATAGGAAAGTGAAGAGTAAAGACGCAGGCGTTCCGGGCGAGAGATCGCCCACCAGTGCCGGCGGGACGGGGAGTTGTCCGCCGGACGAAAAGGAGTTTTTCCTTGCGGTTTGTGTCTTGCATCCCGCTTCATACTGCGCTACAAGACCGATCCCCGGCTTTTTGGGGTTTTCCTCCTGTTTCTGCAAGATGAGTGGAATGGGAGGGAATTTTTATGAGCAAAAATCAGCAACGCTTACTTCAAACGGTTTTTGCCGCCATGATGGCGGCGCTCTGCATGGTGTTGGATCGGTTCGGATCCTTCCATGTGATCAATTTGAAAATCGGGCTGGCATTTGTCCCGGTCGTTTTGGTTGCGGTACTTTGCGGTCCGATCCACGCGGCTCTGACCTGGGGGATAGCCGATCTGGTCGGAGCGCTCTGCTTCCCATTTGGACCCTATCATCCGGGCTTTACTGTGGTTGCGGTGGCGGGCGGGCTTTTATACGGCCTGTTTTTGCGCTGTGAAAAGCTGACTTGGTGGCGCGTGGCGATCCCTGCGCTTTTCAATTGTTTGCTTGGCCTCTTTTTAAATACGCTGTGGATTTCACAGCTATATACGACCAATACCTATTGGGGCTTTTTTGTCGGCCGTCTGGCAACCGAATATGCGATTTTGCTCCCGCTGAATCTGATTCTGATCCCGGTGATATACCGCTTGGGAAGGCTTCTTCGGCGTCGCATGAATGCCTGAAAGGGTGGACTCTATGACCTACGAACAAGCGCTGACCTACATTCATTCCTTTGACTGGCGCGGAAGCCGCCCGGGACTTTCCAGAACGCTGGAACTTTGCCGCCGTCTCGGCAATCCCGAAAAATCTTTGCGCTTTGTCCACGTTGCAGGAACCAACGGAAAAGGCTCCTTTTGCAAGATGCTCTCGGAGATCCTGACTGCCGCCGGTTACAAAACCGGGCTGTTCGTTTCCCCCTACGTCACAAGATTCAACGAGCGCATTCAGGTGGACGGGAGTGAGATCCCCGACAAAGAACTTGCCTGGGCGACGAGCCTTGTAAAAGACGCGGCCGACGCCATGGAAGATGGGCCGACCGAGTTTGAGCTCATCACCGCCATCGGATTTTTGTATTTCAAAAAAATGAATTGTGATGTGGTTGTGCTCGAATGCGGCATGGGCGGCAGGCTCGATTCGACCAACGTCATTGTTGATCCGCTTCTGTCGGTGATCACCGGTATCTCTCTCGATCACACCAAGATTTTAGGAGATACGATAGAAAAGATTGCCGCAGAAAAAGCCGGGATCATCAAAGCCGGTCGCCCTTGCCTCTACGGTGGGGAAGATCCGGCGGCAAAAGAAGTGATCAAGACGACCGCAAGCGAGAAACAAGCACCGTTTTTCTGCGTAGACTACAGTCGCTTGTCGGTCAAAACTATGGCATTGGGCGGCACGACTTTCGATTTTGCGCCGCTTCAAAATTTGCGCCTCTCGCTTCTCGGAAGCTACCAGCCCGAGAACGCGGCACGGGTGCTGACGGCAGTTGAAATTTTGCAAAACGAAGGGATGAATATTTCCGAAGAGGCGATCCGCAAAGGGCTTTCGAGCGCGGTTTGGCCCGCGCGCTTTGAAAAGCTCCTCTCCGACCCGCTCGTCTTTTACGACGGCGGCCACAATCCGGAAGGGATCGCGGCGGCGACAGAGAGCATCCGCACCTATTTTCCGGGGCAAAAGGTCAATCTCCTCATGGGAGTCATGGCCGACAAGGACTATTCCGAAATGTGCAAAACGCTATCCCCGCTTGCAAACAAGGTTTTCACCGTCACGCCAAGCAATCCGCGCTCGTTGTCGGCAGAAGATCTTGCAAAACTTTTTCCAAACGGACAAGCTTTTCAAACCGTTAAAGATGGGCTTTTCACAGCTCTGACAGAGAGCAAACAAGAAGGGATTCCCCTTGTTTGTCTCGGCTCGCTTTATTTGTATCCCGAGGTACGAAAAGCACTCTCGGAGATACTCTGAATAAAGAAAAAACGTGAGTTCGAAACCATCCTCACGAAAAACAAAACTAAGGAGTTAAGAACATGACACAACAACAAAAGCATCCCGCACGCGGCGTTGCCTTTGCGGGGATCGTCGCCGCGCTCTACGTGGCGCTGACCATGCTCATCTCGCTCATTCCCGGCTTTGCCACGAGTGCGATCCAGGTGCGCATCTCCGAAGCGCTCTGCATCCTGACCTTCTTCACCCCTTGGGCGATCCCGGGACTTACGATCGGGTGCTTCCTTTCCAATCTGCTGCTCGGATGCGTCTGGCAGGATATCCTGTTTGGCACGCTCGCAACGCTCATCGGGGCTGTTGGCGGCTGGCTGTTACGCAAAGTTTCGATCTGGCTTGTCCCGATCCCAACCGTGCTTGCCAACGCCATCATCGTTCCCTTTGTGCTCAAGTACGCTTACAACGCGCCGGATGCCGTTCCGCTCATGATGCTGACGGTTGGTCTGGGCGAGCTGATTGCCGCTTTTGGCCTTGGCATGACGCTTTATTTTGCGCTCAAACCGCACGAAAAGAGACTTTTCAAACCCTTTACATAAAGGAATTTTCTTATGGCAGGCAATCAAACGACCCTATTGCTTCCAACCCCCGTCCGCACCGCCATTGAGCGGCTGAACGAGCGGGGGTTTGAAGCCTATGCCGTCGGCGGCTGCGTGCGTGACAGCCTTCTTGGGAAAGAGCCGAAGGACTGGGACGTGACCGTTTCCTCCACGCCGGACGAGACCAAAGAAGTCTTTTCGGATTGCAGAATCATCGAGACCGGGGTCAAGCACGGCACGGTGACGGTGCTCCTTTGCGGCGAGCCTTTGGAACTTACCACCTATCGCCTCGACGGCGATTATCTCGACAACCGCCACCCCTCGTCGGTCTCTTTTACGAGAAGTTTGGAGGATGACCTTGCCCGCCGGGATTTTACCGTCAACGCCATGGCCTATCACCCGGCGCGCGGGATCGTGGATCTCTATGGCGGCCGGGACGACCTTGCAAAAAAGCTCATCCGTGCGGTCGGTGACCCGAACAAGCGCTTTGACGAGGACGGACTGCGGATCCTGCGGGCGCTTCGCTTTGCCTCAGTGCTCGGCTTTTCGATCGAAGAGGCGACGGACAGAGCGATCCACGAAAAAAAGGATCTTCTTTGCAACATTTCCCCCGAGCGAATCCGGGAGGAATTCTGCAAACTGCTCCTCGGTGTTTCCGCAAAAGAAATTTTACTTGACTATTCCGACGTGCTCTCGGTCTTTCTGCCCGAGATCGCGCCTGCCGTTGGGTTCGATCAAAAATCGGTTTACCATTGCTATGACGTTTACCGCCACATGGTGGAAGCGGTTGCCGTGTCAAAGCCGGATCTTGTCACCCGACTCGTTCTCTATTTTCACGATATCGGCAAGCCGTCCACCTTTTACGAGGACGAGCGCGGCGGACATTTTCGCGACCACGCCCCGCGCGGAGCGGAGATCGTCGAAAAGATTCTTTTGCGCCTGCGCTTTCCGAACGACACGGTGGAGCGCGTGACAAACCTGGTGTACCGCCACGATACGCCGATTCCGCCGACCGAAAAATCGGTCAAGCGGCTCATGCAAAAATTTTCGGACGAGGATATTGACCGCCTCATGGAGATCAAACGTTGCGACCGCCTCGCGCATGCCGAAGGGCACAGAGAGCCGGTCGAGTCGCTGACGGCCATTCCCGAGCTGGTCAAAAAGATCCGGGAAGATGCGGCTTGCTTTAACCTTTCCGGCCTTGCCGTAAAAGGAGGCGACCTGATCGCCATCGGCATTCCCGAAGGCCCCGAGGTGGGGATCCTACTCAACGACCTGCTTGAAAAAGTGATTGACGGAGAGCTGCCGAACGACAAATCGGCGCTCCTTACCTACCTACAAACCAAACGATAGGAGAAAAAATGGTTTTTTCCAGTCTGTTTTTCATTGCCGTTTTTCTTGTGCTCTGCGCGGGTGCGCTCTTTTTGGCGCGGGGGAACGTAAAAAAACAGAATATCATCCTGCTCGGCTTTTCCCTGGTGTTCTACGCTTGGGGCGGGCCGCTTTTCCTGTTGCTTCTCGGCGGAATGACGCTCATTTCCTACGTAGGAGCGCTTTTGATTGATTCCACCGAGGACAAATTCTATCGCAAGCTCGAGCTGTTTATGACGGTTGCCCTCATGCTGTTGCTCCTCGGCTTTTTCAAGTACGCGGGCTGGACGGCGCAAAACATCATCACGCTCTTCGGGCTTGACCAGACCCCGCCGAAAATTCTGCTCCCGATTGGCATTTCCTTTTATACCTTTCAGCTTCTTTCCTACGTGGCCGACGTTTACAGAGGTCAGGTGGAGGCTCAGAAAAAGTTTTGGATGCTTCTCCTCTACGCCGCGCTCTTTCACCAGTGCATCGCAGGCCCGATCGTGCGCTACTCCGACGTGGAGGCGCAGCTAAAGGATCGGACGATCACAAAAGAGGATCTCTCGGTCGGCATCTCCCGCTTTGCGACAGGGCTTGCCAAAAAGGCCTTGCTTGCCAATCTTTGCGGCGAGATTGCTTCGTCGCTCCTCTCCAAAACCTCGCTCGAGAGCGCGGCGGCCGGCTCGGTCTTTCTTGGCGGCCTCTTCTATATGTTCCAGATCTATCTCGATTTTTCGGCCTACTCGGATATGGCCATCGGCATGGGGCGCGCCTGCGGACTGCGCTACGTCGAAAACTTTAATTATCCTTATATTGCCTCGTCGGTTACCGATTTCTGGCGGCGTTGGCACATCTCGCTCTCGACCTTTTTCCGCGATTACGTTTATATTCCACTCGGCGGCAACCGGAAAGGGAAGGGGCGGCAGATCTTCAATCTATTCGTCGTCTGGGCGCTGACCGGCCTTTGGCACGGAGCGGCCTGGAACTACCTCTTTTGGGGACTTTACTATTTTGCCTTCCTCGTGCTCGAAAAGTTTGTGATAAAGCCCGAGAGATTCCAAAATACCGCGCTCAAAATCCTCTACCGCGTCGGCGTGTTCTTTGTGATCTTCTTCGGCTGGATCCTCTTCTATTTTGAAGACCTCTCGCTCCTCGGGCTTGCTATGAAGGATCTCTTTTTTGCCAACGGGATCTGGGACTATTCGACAACGCTGGTTTTCAAGAACAATCTCTTTTTCCTCCCGGTGGCGGCGCTGGCCTGCCTGCCGGTGATCCCCGCCTGCAAAAAGCTTTGGCAAAAGCTCTCTCAAAAGATCCCGGCTCTTGTCCCGGTCGGCGCGGCGCTCGATATGGTGACGCCACTTGTGTTGCTGATTCTTTCGGTGATCTTCCTTGTGGGGAACACCTACAACCCCTTCCTCTATTTCCAGTTTTAAGTTTGCATTTTTTGAAAGGAGACGCCTATGGAACCGAAAAAACCATTCGATTTTCAAAAGTGGAAGATTTTTCTCTTTGCCGGGGCGCTTCTCCTTTTGTTTACGGTTGGACTCTTGTTTTTCTTACGACCTGCGACCTCCGAGAGCGAAAAGCGCGAGCTGACCAAATTCCCGACGCCAACCGGCGAAACGCTTGCCTTTGGCGAATTCTTTGAGGGCGTTTCCACCTGGTATGCCGATACCTTCCCCGGCCGCGAGGCGCTGGTTTCGGGCAGTCTTGCCATGAAATCTTTGCGCGGCATTCAGGACGAAGTGATCATCCGTCCGAGCGATCCGACGCCGACGCCCAACCCCGACGGCGAGACGACCGATTCCGAGGATACCACGCCGATCGAACGGCTCGGCGGCGTCTATCTCAAGGGCAAGACCGCCTACGAAATCTACGGCGAGAGCCGGGAACAATCGGCAGAATACGCCGCGCTCATTTCCAAGGCCGCCGCACAACTGAGCGGCAAGGCAACCGTCTATGATCTCATCGTTCCGCTCTCGAGCAACGTAAATCTCTCGGCCGCAGAGCAGGCCTCGATCGGCTGTTCGGATGCCGATGCCGCGATCGACCGAATGTTCTCGGCAATGCAAGGAGTCAAAACGGTCGAAGTGCTCGATCTGCTGAAGTCGCACAAAAACGAGTATCTCTATTTCCGCACCGACCACCACTGGACGGCGCTCGGAGCATACTATTCCTACACCGCTTTCTGCAAAGCCGCAGGGATCTCCCCGAAGAGCCTTTCGGATTGGCAGAAATACGAATTCCAAGGTTTTCTCGGCACGCTCTACAACGAGGCTGGCAAGCCCTCGGTGCTGACAAACAATCCGGACACCGTTGAAGCATGGGTGCCGAACGGAACCAACGATATCTATATCACCGACAAGAACGGCGAGCGCAGCCGCTACCGCAGCGGCGTTGTCCGAGTTGACACCGACAAGTTCTATGCGGCCGCCGGAAGCAAGTACAACTGCTTTATCATGGGCGACAATCCCTTGTCCGAGATCCACAACGAAACGCTTCACGACGGCTCTTCGATCATCGTCGTCAAGGAATCCTTTGGCAACGCCTTCGTACCCTTCCTCGTCGATCACTATGAGTACGTCTACGTCGTCGACTACCGCTATTTCACACCCACCACCGGCAAAACTCTCTCGCAGTTCGTGGCCGAGACCGGCGCAAAGAACGTCCTCTTTATCAACAACCTCACCGCCACTTCCTCCCCGTCAAGGATCGGGGAGTTGGAACGGTTGTTGAAATAAAGAATGCGGGGAAGAACTTTTTGGAAAAAAGTTCTTCCCCGCACCCTTTTTCAAAAACTTCCAAAACAAGTTTTTGAGCGGCTGACGGAAGGACAGCACCTATTTTTTTGTTCGTTTTTTCGGAAGGTGCGGAAACCTCTTTTTTTCAAAAAAGGGTTTCCGCGCTTTTTATTTCTTCTTCCATTATTTTCCCGCTCTCTTTTCGTACCCAAAAAGCGCTGCCGCCGTTTTGGATGACGCCGAGGAGTTGCTCGTTTTTGTAGACGACGGCGGCGTTATTTTCGATGCAGAGCCAGTCCTCGCCCTCGGGGATTGCTTCGGCAAAATCGGCCCTGCGTTCGTTGTAGTGCGGGCAGGCGCCGCCGGGCAAAATCCCCATGGCGGGGCATACGGCATAGGGCGCGTCTGTTCCGGTCGCGCTTTCGCTGTCGGTGTACATTTTTTCAAACCAGCAGATCGCCCCGGCCGAAAGGCCTGCGACGATCTTACCCTCGCGGTAGGCGGCAAGGATTTTTTGATCCAGCCCGGTTTCTTTCCAGTGGTTGATGAGAAAGACCGTGTCGCCGCCGCCCACGTAGAGCAGGTCTGCCGCGTCGAGCTTGGCCTTCTGTTTTTCCTCGTCCATGTGGGTATAGACGGTCAGAATCACGTCGGTTTTTAGCCCAAGCTCGCCGGTATAGGTCTTGTGAAAGGTATTGTTGTAGGGCATGAAGTCGTGGCTGGCGGTGCCGACAAAGAGGGCGCACGCGCGCTTTTCGCCGGCGTGCTTTTTGGCAAGGTCGGCAATGACGATATCGAGCGGCAAAGTCTCCTTTGCCCGCAGATCCCCGCCGCCGAGCAAAATAAAATAGCGATCCATGATAAATCCTTTGCGTTTGAAGTTTTTGAAAAGGGTGCGGGAGAAACTTTTTTCAAAAAGTTTCTCCCGTAATCTTTTTCAGTTCCTATTTCTTCCTTCTGCAAGCGGGGCAGAGGGTATGGATGACGAGGTCGTAGGAATCGACCGGGGAATGGATTTGTTTTTCGAGCTCGACCTTGAGCTTGGGCAGGCGGATATCGGTGAGTTTGCCGCACTCGTCGCAGAGCAGATGGTCGTGCGGTTCCGAGACGGCGCTGAAGCGGTCGGCTCCGCCGTCGACGCGGATGCGGTGGATCACGCCGGCTTCGTTCATGGCGTTGAGGTTGTTATAGACGGTTGCCATGGCGATGGTCGGCATTTTGAGCTTTGCGAGGAAGAAGATCTCGTCGGCGGTCAGGTGCCGGTCGGATTGCGACAGGATCCCGAGGATCAGCTCTCTTTGTCTGGTCATAATGGCCTCCTTATAGAAAGAAATAGAATAATTCTAAAATCATTATAACCCGCACCGGGAGGATTGTCAAGATTTTTTTGACAAAATCATTGTCAAACAGGGAAAAATGTGGTAGACTACGGAGAGTAAAAGGCAGGAGAAGAGGGGGTAAAAAGATGATCCGGTTGCTCTACACCGAAATTGCGTCGTTGCCCGAGCCGGGAAAACTTGCAAAAGAGATCCCGGAGCCTTTTCTGCGCGCCTATTATGCGTCTCACAAAAAGCCGATCTCCGCGGGGCTCGGCGGGCTTTGGCTCGCGGCAAGCGGGGGAGCCTCGGGTGAACTTTTTTACGACGAAAAGGGACGCCCGAATCTTTCCGACAAACAGGTTTGCGATCTGAGCATTTCGCACACCAAAAATTTTATTTTTTGCGCCCTCGCCTCGGGAGAACATCACAGAGTTGGTCTGGACGCCGAGGATGGCGCCAGGCTGGACGAAGCGACGATGGAAAAGATCGTCCGGCGCTTCTTTGTGCAAAAAGAGATTGCAGAGTTTGAAGCCGCCGCCCGCAAAAAAGAGGCTTTTTTGGCAATTTGGACAAAAAAGGAAGCCTACGCCAAATACACAGGTGAGGGACTTGCGGCGCTCCTTGCGGGAAAAGTCTTAGAAAAACCTTGCTGTTTTATGGGTATGACCCTATCCGGCACCGTGCTTTCGATTTGCGCCGACCGGCCTTTTGAAAATGGATTTTTGACGCCGGAGAAGGTTGAATTCCGCCCGAAAAATAGATAAATATAGGCGTTTTTCTTATCTTGTTGTCTCTCGTTTTGTGCAAAACGTAGAAAAATCCGTCAAACAGGCGCGACACTTGACAAAACAGGCCTTGCGGTGTATAATGAACTGTAAATTTGTGGAATGCCATAACTATGCCCTCTGGCAGATTCCGCAAACAAAAACGGCAGATCCGCCCGCGTGATCGTGGGCGTCTGTATAAACATGAAATTTCGGAAGAAGGAGGAAAAACGAAGACATGCCAACCTTTAACCAACTCGTCAGACAGGGTCGCAGCGACAAGGTCTACAAATCCAAGGCCCCTGTTCTTCAAAAGGGTTTCAACTCTCTGAAGAACGCAGCTGTGAATCAGTCGGCGCCGCAGAAGAGAGGCGTTTGCACCAAGGTGTCCACCACCAGCCCGAAGAAGCCGAACTCGGCAATGCGTAAAATCGCAAGAGTTCGTCTGACCAACGGTCTCGAAGCAACCGTCTACATTCCCGGCATCGGCCACAACCTGCAGGAGCACTCGGTTGTCCTGATCAGAGGCGGACGTGTAAGAGATCTCCCCGGTGTGCGTTATCACATTATCCGCGGAACTCTCGACGCGCAGGGTGTTGCCAACCGCAACCAGGCCCGTTCCAAGTACGGCGCCAAGAGACCCAAGAAGAAATAAGCTTTCTTCCCCTTGTCGGAGGGTATCCGGCGTTTGACTGAAAGCAATTCATAGGTTCGTCACTCGTGTTTCCATAAATTTCATGTTTATGTTTCACCTCTGACAGCACCTACAGAAGGAATGCTTTTGAGTACCAATGATTTCATATTTTTGATGAAGGAGGGAAGTACAGTGCCGAGAAGAGGTCGTATTACCAAAAGAGACGTCCTGCCGGATCCGTTGTACCAGTCCAAGCTGGTCACAAAACTCATCAACAACGTGATGTATGACGGCAAAAAGGGCGTTGCCCAGACCATCGTTTACGATGCGTTCAAAATCATTGAAGAAAAACAGGGCCAGAATCCCCTCGAAGTGTTCGAGGCTGCCCTGGAGAACATTATGCCTGTTCTGGAAGTCAAAGCTCGCCGTGTAGGCGGCTCCACTTACCAGGTCCCGATGGAGGTCAGAGCTGACCGCCGTCAGACGCTTGGGCTCCGTTGGCTCATCCTGTTCGCAAGAAAACGCGGCGAGAAGACCATGGCGGAGAAACTTGCGGGCGAGATCCTCGACGCCAAGAACAGCCTTGGCGGCGCCTTCAAAAAGAAGGAAGAGACGCACCGCATGGCAGAAGCGAACAAGGCATTTGCTCATTACAGATACTAATTCGTTTCGCACAACCCCAAGGAGCAAGTTAAATCAATGCCAAGAGAATATTCACTTGAAAATACCCGAAACATCGGTATCATGGCGCACATCGACGCCGGCAAGACCACCACGACCGAGCGTATCCTGTTCTACACGGGGAAAACGCACAAGTTGGGTGAGACGCACGAAGGCGCCGCCACCATGGACTGGATGGAACAGGAAAAGGAGCGCGGAATCACCATTACTTCCGCCGCAACCACCTGTTTTTGGAAGGGAAAGAGAATCAACATCATCGATACCCCCGGTCACGTGGACTTTACGGTGGAGGTCGAGCGCTCGCTGAGAGTGCTGGACGGCGCCGTGACGGTGCTTTGTGCCAAGGGCGGTGTGGAACCCCAGTCTGAAACCGTTTGGCGTCAGGCTGACAAATACCGGGTTCCCCGGATGATCTACGTCAACAAAATGGACATCACGGGCGCAGATTTCTACCACGTGGTGGACATGATCAAAACCAGACTCCGCGCCAACGCGGTGCCGATCCAGCTTCCCATCGGGAAGGACATGACCTTCCGCGGCATCATTGATCTTATGACCATGGAAGCCGACGTCTATTACGACGATCTCGGCAAGGACATGAAGGTCGAGCCGATCCCGGACGACATGAAGGAAGAGGCACAGCGGTACCACGATGAGATGGTGGAAGCCATCGCTTCGACCGACGACGCGCTCATGGAGAAATACCTTGAGGGCGAAGAACTGCCGATCGACGATCTCAAAGCGGCGCTGAGAAAAGCCTGCATCGACAACGAGATCGTTCCGGTCGTCTGCGGTACTTCCTACCGCAACAAGGGCGTTCAGAAGTTGCTTGACGCAATCGTCGAATATATGCCGGCACCCACCGACATCCCCGCGATCAGAGGAACCAACCTCACCACCGGGGAAGAGGAGGACAGGCATTCTTCGGACGACGAGCCCTTCTCGGCTCTTGCGTTCAAGATCATGACCGACCCCTACGTCGGAAAGCTCTGCTACTTCCGCGTCTATTCGGGTATGGTGCATGCGGGAGACACCGTGTTCAACTCCACAAAGGGAAAGAACGAGCGTCTCGGCAGAATTCTGCAGATGCATGCCAACGAGCGGAAGGATATTGACTGTTGCTACGCAGGCGATATCGCCGCCGCCATCGGTATCAAAAATACCACCACCGGCGACACCTTCTGCGACGAAAAGCACCCTGTGATCCTCGAGTCCATGGAGTTCCCGGAACCGGTTATCCGCGTTGCGATCGAACCCAAGACCCGCGCCGGTCAGGAGAAGATGGGCATTGCCCTTGCAAAGCTTGCAGAGGAAGACCCCACCTTCCGCACCTACACCGACGAGGAAACCGGACAAACCATCATTGCCGGCATGGGCGAGCTTCACCTCGAGATCATCGTGGACAGATTGCTCCGCGAGTTCAAGGTGGAAGCCAACATCGGCAAACCGCAGGTGGCCTACAAAGAGACCATCCGCAAAAAGGTGGATCACGAGTGCAAGTACAAGAAGCAGTCGGGCGGTTCCGGTCAGTACGGACACGTTAAGATCATCATCGAGCCCAATGAACCGGGCAAGGGATACGAGTTCATCAATGCGGTGACAGGCGGTTCGATCCCGAAGGAATATATTCCCGCGGTCGATACCGGTATCCAGGGAGCTATGCAGTGCGGCGTTCTCGCCGGCTACAACGTGGTGGACGTCAAGGTCACTCTTTACGACGGTTCCTACCACGAGGTCGACTCCTCGGATATGGCCTTCAAGATCGCCGGTTCCATGGCGTTTAAGGAAGCCATGAGACAGGCCGATCCGGTTCTCACCGAGCCGATCATGAAGGTTACCACCATCGTTCCCGACGACTATCTGGGCGCGGTCATAGGCGACTTCAACAGCCGCCGCGGACAGATCCTGTCGCAGGAGACTACGGTTGCAGGCGTTCAGGAGATCATCGCAAACGTTCCGCTTTCCAACATGTTCGGGTATGCGACCGACCTTCGTTCCAAAACGCAGGGCCGCGGTCAGTACACCATGGAACCCAGCCACTTTGCAGAGGTTCCGAAATCCATTCAGGAAACCATCATCAAGGATCGTTCCAGATGATCTTTGACGGTTTTACAGAAATAGTCCATTTTTAATCGAAAAAAATAAAAAACAATTTACACGGAGGATTTTACAATGGCAAAGGCAACATTCGAGCGCACCAAACCCCACGTAAACATCGGTACCATCGGTCACGTTGACCATGGCAAAACCACCCTGACCGCCGCTATCACCAAGACTCTGTCTATGATGAACGGTAAGAACGAATTCATGCGTTACGACCAGATCGATAACGCTCCCGAAGAAAAGGCAAGAGGTATCACAATCAATACCAGACACGTTGAGTACGAGACGGCTAACCGTCACTACGCTCACGTGGACTGCCCCGGCCACGCC
>JAFSSP010000028.1 GCA_017450945.1 Clostridia bacterium
AGTTGTGCTTTTCTCTTGCTGTGTTTGAACCAACGCCGCTCTCGCGCAATAGGAAGCCCCGCCAACGGCGGGGTCTGACGAAGGCTTTTTCGGTTTTGCAAAGCAAATGCGAGCGTTCAGCTCGCAAGAAAAAGCCGGACGGAGCAAGACGCAGTCTTGCGGAGTTGTTAATACAGGGTGTCGTTGGCTCCCCCTCCTGGCCTTGAACATCCCACGATATCCTGCGCGCGGCCTGCCGCGCACAGGGAAGCATATTTCCGCAAGGGAATATGCGGTACGAAGCAAAACGAAGTTTTGCGAAGTTGTCGTTAGGTTCAAGTCTGTTTGGAACTTTGCTTTTCTCTTGCTGTGTTTAAACCAACGACATCGATAAAAGTGCCAGTTAACTTTCCATTATAATTTACAGTATCCATCTTGCAATATTTCCTCGAATAGGTTATAATAAATGAAAAGAATTCCAGCGGGGTGGCAATATGGAGATAAAGGCAAAATGCAAATTTGATTTGGCTTCAATGAAAGCGCTCGTGTACGTTTCGACTTTCAAAAAAGGCAATCCGAAAAAGCAAATGATCCTTCGCGCCATCTTGTTTTTTGTTGCGTTGATTGCTGCCGTGCTCTGCTTTGTAGTTTTGAAAAATTACTGGGTGCTTGCAGCATGTTTGGCGATTGATCTTTTTTATATTCTTTTGTACTGTTTTATCTATTTTGCGTTTCCGAAAAAAAGCTACAACGCCTTGGCAAACTTAAAAGAGGCTGAAAACGAATATGTTTTTTGCGACGATTTCTTAATGATTTCTACCGTTAGTGCGGAGTATTACGGCGACGCAAAAATCGGGTATTCTTTGCTTGTAAAAGCGTTTGAGACCTCGAAATATTTCTTCTTGTACCAGACCCAAAATCAGGTTCTCATTGTTGACAAATCAACGATGGAGGCTGGAGCCGCGGAAGAATTAAAAAATAAGTTGTCAGCTTTTTTGAAAAAAAAGTATTATAGTTGCAGATATTGATTGTTTATAGTTTTCAAAATGAAATTTTAGGCAGGAAATGAACATGAAAGCACTGGTATTGGCAGGCGGGTTTCCGCAAATTGCTTTGATTGAAGAATTGAAAAGGCGCGGTTTTTATGTGGCTTTAGCCGATTATAATGAAGCGCCGGTGGCAAAAAAATATGCCGACAAATACTATCGGGTTTCGACTCTGGATATTGACGCGATCAAGGCTGTTGCAATTGAGGAAAAAGTGGATTTTTTGATTACGGTTTGCACCGATCAGGCCCTCCACACGGTTGCAAAAGTTTCGGAAGACCTCGGACTTCCGTGCTATATCGATTATCGCACGGCTTTGAACGTTACCAATAAAGAGTATATGAAAACCGTTTTTTGGCAGCACGGCATTCCCACGGCAAAATTTGTCATTATGAGGGAATTTGAGGAAGAAAAAATCAGCGGAATGCGCTATCCTCTCATTGTCAAGCCGGTGGATTGCAATTCGTCAAAAGGGGTTCGCAAGTGTCAGAATCTTGAGGAGCTGAAACGCTTTTTTGCGGATGCAGTTGCGTTTAGCAGAACCAACACGGCCGTTGTGGAAGAGTTTGTGGAAGGCGATGAGGTCACCATCGACGTCTACGTGGAAAATGGAAAGGCGAAAGTGCTTTCTGTTTCCAATAGCGATAAAATTAAGGGCAACGATAAATTTGTCATTTTTCGCACGATATGGCCGGCTGCAGTCAACGAATCGGTCAAGCGAAAGATCGAAGATGCCGCGCAAAAAATTGCCGATGCCTTTGCAATTAAGAATTCGCCCATGCTCATCCAATGTTTGACGGATGGGGAGAATTTGTATGTCATAGAGTTCAGCGCGCGCACCGGTGGAGGCGTGAAGTATCTTCTCATCAAACGCGCGAGCGGATTCGACGTTGTAAGCGCCGTTGTGGATCTGACGCTGGGCAAGTTCCCGAAATTGGATCAAATCACCGCCGAGCAAAGCTACATGATCAATGATTTTATTTATTGCAAGCCCGGTGTGTTTGATCATCTGGAGGGCTTTGAGGAGCTGAAGGCGGAAGGATATCTGAAGGACTATTATCTCTTCAAATGGAAGGGCGCCGAATTTGATTCCATCAATGCAAGCGGCGACCGGGTCGCCGGTTATACGGTCACAGGCAACACCCCGGAAGAGGTGATCGCAAAGCAAAAGGTCGTCCGGAACAGGATCCGGGTGGTCTCATCGACCGGAGAAAACATGGCAAGAACCGATCTGTTGGTTGATCTGGAAAGCAAGGACGGCTTCCTTTATTCCAAGCTTTCGGCAAAATGATTGCAAAACGGATCTGATTCACCATTTGAGTTTTTCAGGAGGCTCCATGAACGATCGACTCAGACAAGCGCTCGACAATATGAAAAAATACAACCGGGGTGTGATGTACCGCGAGGTGTTCGGGTTTGATCCGGATACCGAGTACGATGCGCTGGTGGTGGCTCCCGGATGGCATCCGACCAAGATCTTGACAGATCCAGCCTACAAGGTCACGCTTCTCGCGGAGCACGCCTACGTTTGCGGCTATCTTGTCGAAAAGAACGGCCTCAAGATCGCCTGGGCGCAGACGGCGTCGGGAGCCTGCAATCTGCTTGATCACGCCTTTATCTGCGCCGAGATGAAGTTCAAAAAATTCATCTTTGCAGGTGCGGTCGGAGGACTTGTTGACCGCTTCCACGTGGCCGATCTTTGCACGCCGGAGGTTTGCATCTCTGGCGTTTACACCAATCATTATTTTGAAGAAAAACTGTCGGATTATCATCCGTTTGAGAGGGTTTATCCCGATCTTGCATATGCGAAAAAGGTGATCGAGCTGGCGAAGACGGCCGGGTACGAGCTGAAGCCTGCCAAGGTCTTTTGCACCGATTCGATCGCATTGGAATACTCGCATCTGGACGAGATCAAAGCGACCGGCGCCGAGCTCATTGAGATGGAGACCGCCACTTTCTACCGGCTTGCCGAGTGGCTCGAGGTTCCGTCGATTGCGCTCCTTGCGGTCTCGGACAATTCCGCAACCGGCGACCCGCTTATGGGCAGGGAAGAGGAAGGGAAAATTGCTTATTGCAACACGCGGAGCAACGTGATTCCGGATTTGATTTTCCGGATCGCGGGGATGTGAGAAAAAAATGGCAAAAACAGTCACCCTTCCAATCAAGAACGGCGAGGTTGAAATTGTTCGCTTCGGGCAAGGGAACAAGTCTTTTGTGATCCTGCCTGGGCTATCCTATGACGGTTTCTTTGAGGCGGCAGAAGAGATCGAGCGCGCGTATGCGGCTTTTGCAAAAGACTATACGGTGTATCTTGTTGACCGCAACAAATGGCCGCACGAGGGATATACCGTCGAAGAGATCGCCGATGACACGGCGGAAGTCTTTGAACAGCTCAAAATCGAAAAAGCCGACGCCTTCGGTGCGTCGCTCGGCGGCATGGTGGCACAGGCTTTGGCGATCCGGCACCCAAAGCTGGTTGATCGGCTTGTCATAGGCTCGACGCTTGCAAGACCGAACGAAACCTTCCTCTCTGTCCTTTCACGCTGGAAAAGCCTTGCAAAAGTTGGAAAAATCGAGGATCTTATCACCGATTTCTACCACACGATCTACTGCCCGGCGACCCTTAGGCAATATGCCGCGGCCCTCGACGCCGCAAGGCCGATTGCCACCGAAGAGAAGACGCGTCGATTTCTCATCTATGTGGAAGCCGCAAAGCGATTCGACTCTTTTGATTCGCTCGGTAGGATCAAGTGTAAAACCCTTGTCGTCGCATCACGCGGCGACCGCGTGACCACTGCTGAAGGCGCCCGTGAGATCGCTGAAAAACTGGCCTGCGACTATTACGAATATGAGAATTTTGGCCACGCCGTCTTTGACGAAGCGCCCGACTACAAAGAGAGAATCCTGGATCATTTTCTTCGAAAGTGATCAAAAAGGATGATTGTCCCTTTTTTCTTTCATGCTCTCAAAAAGCCGAATATATATTCAAATACTCGAAAAAGTAGAATGAATAATGCAAAATTGAGAATATTCATATAAAATATGATTGACAATGATTAATGATCATGCTATAATGCGAATGAGTTCGTAAAAACGAAAGGGAGCAAAACCAATGAAGCCTTCTTTGATCGTTTATTATTCTTTAACCGGGAACGTTGCCGACACGGTTCAAAAAATTGCAAAGGAAATTGATGCCGATACCCTTGAGCTCTTTCCAAAAGCGGCATATCCGGACGAGGGTGTGCGTAAGTTTTTGTGGGGCGGCAAATCGGCTGTCATGGGGGAAGAACCAACGCTGGAACCCTATGAGTTTGACGGCGAAAAATACGACCGGATCATTTTTGCCTCCCCGGTTTGGGCAGGCACGTTTGCGCCGCCGCTTCGCACCTTTATCCGAGCAAACAGGGAAGCACTTGCCGGCAGAATCTATGCTGCAGTCCTCTGTCATGGAGGTGCCGGGGCCGATCTCGCGCTCAAAAAACTCCGTCAGGAGTTGGGGCTTGGCCAGTGGCAGGCCTCTGTGGTCTTGGTCGATCCAAAGGATCGCCCGAGCGAAGAGAATGAGCAAAGGCTCAAAGCCTTTTACAAAGAACTTGAATTTATGGCTTATTAAGAGCGCACAATTTTCCCCCGTTCGATTTCTCTCGAACGGGGCTTCTTTTGCTTGGAAATGTTGACAAACCCTAATTTTTCTGGTATAATATAACCGATTATATGATCTGCGATCCTTTTGACTCCGATTCCGGCTTTTTTTCGAGAAAGCGGTCTAAAAAAGAGTCCAATTCTCCCCACGGTAGGATTTTCTCTCCCATTGGTAGAATTCTACCGATGGAAAATAGAATTCTTCAGATTCGTCCTCCGGTTGATCTTTTTTGGAGTTTGTGATACAATCATACTGCGATATCCGAAAGGAGTTTCCACGATGAAAAACGATGCGAAAAAAAACGTGAAAGTCGTGGAATACACCGATGAGAGCGGACAGGATTTTTCCGGCATTTCCCGGAATACCATCACGGTGGATGAAAATTATCGCTATCTTTCCAAAAACCCCTTTCGCAAACTGCTCGAGTTTCTTATTTATCGGGTGATCATGACGCCGTTTGCGGCTCTTTACTGCAGGCTGAAATTTCGCTACCGCATCGTCGGAAGGGAAAAACTAAGGGATGCAGGGAACAGGGGATATTTTGTTTATTCCAACCATACATTGATGGCAGGGGATGCGTTTTTTCCATCGCTGATCTCTTTTCCGCGCAGGGTGCGGGTCATTGTGAATGCAGACAACATTTCAGTCAAAGCAACAAAAGGCTTTATTGAGTGTTGCGGCGCGATCCCTCTGCCCACAAAGCTCTCTGGAATGAAGCACTTTCTCACAGCAATCCGTTTTTATTGCCAAAAGAAAAACGTGATCCAGGTTTATCCGGAGGCGCACATCTGGCCCTATTACGTCGGCATTCGCAGGTTTCCTTCCGCCGGGTTCGTTTATCCGATCCGCATGGGGCTTCCGGTTTTTACCTCAACCGTTACCTATCAAAAAAAAGGTTGCAGAAAAACTCCCGCCGTGACCATTTATGTGGACGGGCCGTTTTATCCAACCGAGGGCCAGCCCGAACGCAAGCAGGCCGCGGAGTTATGTGATGCGGTCTTTGAGACGATGCAAAAAAGAGCAAAGAACAGCACCTACGAAGCCATTCGCTATGTCAAAGTTTCCAAGGACGAGGAGGGAAGTGCAGAATGAATATTCCCGTACTCTACGCCGGAAACCGAAAAATCTTTTGCGGCGTTTTGCTCTCGGTCCTTTCCATGTTGAAATACCACAAGGATCCCTTGACGATCTACCTTTACACCATGGATCTTTCCGAGGTGGATCCGAGATTTGAGCCGTTTGGCGAAGACCAGCGGGACTACCTTGAAAAGCTCTGCAAAGAGGTCAACCCGGGAAGCGCGGTTCATCTTGTCGATGTCAAATCCTTCTATGAAAAAACGCTATTCCACGCGCCGAACCAGGACAATCAATATACTCCCTATTCCTTTTTGCGGCTCTATGCCGACCGGGTGGAGGGAATGCCTGATAAGCTGGTTTATCTTGATACCGACACCATGCTTTGCGGGGATGTGGAAGAGCTTTACAAAATCGAGCTTGGAAAAGCCGAGTTTGCCGGCGTCAGAGACCGCTACGGCTGCCACTTTTTCGGTGTCAATTATATCAATTCGGGCGTTCTGCTTTTGAATTTGCCAAGGATCCGTGCGACCCGCGTGTTTGAGCGCGCGCTGGAGGCTTGCGGCAAAAAGAAGATCTTTTTGCCCGACCAGACCACCATCAACCGCCTTTGCAAAAAAAAGAAGATTTTGCCCCGGCGCTTCAACGACCAAAAGGAGGTCAGAGAGGATACGGTCGTGCGGCATTTTTCCATGACCATTCTCTGGTTCCCGCGTTTTCCGAAGATCTTTACCACAAGAAACATCAAGCCTTGGCAGTTTGAAAAGGTTCACGAGATTTTGCAGGAATCAACATTTGACGATATTTTTGCGCTTTATCAAAGTAAAAGCGAAGAAATTCCATTCTGAAAGGATTCTAGATGATGAGTACAAAAAAAGAGATCCCGGTTTTCTTTTCGGTGGATCACAAATATATCCCGTTTCTCGGGGTGGCGATTCACTCGCTCAAGAAAAATCTCTCGAAGAATTCTCATTGCACCATTCATGTGCTTTATACCAATATTCCAGAGGATCTCAAGGCGCGCATCACCGCGCTTTCGGATGATCGCGCCGATATTCGCTTTACCAACGTAGAAAAAAAGGTAAGCCTTCTCGCCGGCGAACTCAATCTGCGGGATTATTACACCATTTCCATTTATTACAGGCTTTTCATCGCCTCCATGTTCCCGCAGTATCATAAGGCGATTTATCTGGACGCAGACGTGGTGCTCAACGACGATATCACAGGGCTTTACGACCAAGAGCTTGGCGACAATCTCGTCGGCGCCGCCTCGGACGCCATTGTGTACGGGCATCCGGACTTTGTGCAGTATGCAAAAGGCTCTCTTGGTATTGACGCCATGAAATATTTTAATTCCGGCGTTCTGCTTATGAATCTGGACGAGTTCCGCCGCCAGAAGATCGGTGAACGCTTCGTGGAATTGTTGAACAAGTATCATTTTGACACCATTTGCCCGGATCAGGATTATCTCAATCACCTTTGCCGCGGGCAGGTGCTCTATCTTGACAAGGGCTGGAACAAAATGTCGCTCGACGAGGATTATGACGGAGTTCCGCACCTCATTCATTACAACATGTTCTATAAACCCTGGCAGTATGACGATATCTGCTACGAGTCCTATTTTTGGAAATTCGCCAAAGAAACGGCCTTTTATGATGAGATCCTTGCGATAAAGGCGGCCTTCGGTGAAGCCGACAAAGAAGCACACAGAAAAGCGAACGAAACGCTTCACGCCAACGCGATTCGCATCAGCAAAATGGATCATAATTTTTACAATACCCTTGTAAAAGGAAAACAGGAAAGTAAAGTCTGATGAGATTTTATAGGAGAAAAAAGATGAAGACGCCAGAAAGATCCCCCGAACGTCTGGAGGTTCTGGATCGTATCCGCAAACTGGAATCGGCCGGCGGCGACCGCTATTTTATGGATGTGGAAAACGATCCGCCGGGACATCCCCTCACGCCAGATGAAGTGGACTATCTGCAAAAAAAGTTTTCCAGCAAAATCACCACGCGCATGGCGCGCCTGGTTGCCGTGATGGCGCAAAAGAAATACCGCAGAGATCTGCAGATGAAAGTGGTGGGGGAGGAGAACCTTGCCGCGATCCACGGCGGCGCGATCTTAACCTGCAATCACTTCAGCATTTATGATAATCTTGCCGTCAAGGAGGTGGCCGACCGCGTACCGGGACGGCACAGACTCTACAAGGTCATCAAAGGCGCCAACTTCTTTTTGCCGGGCATGCCGGGATTTCTCATGCGGCACTGCGACACCTTCCCCTTGAGCACCAATTTTAAGACGACCAAGCTTCTCTCCGAGGCCATGGAAACGGTTCTTTCGCGGGGAGATCTGGTTCTCATTTACCCCGAGCAGGCAATGTGGTGGAACTACCGCAAGCCGCGCCCCACAAAACCCGGCGCATTCTTCTATGCGGCAAAATTCCGTGTGCCGATCATCCCCATTTTTGTGACCATGAAAGACCAGGATGTGATGGACGAGTACGGTTTTCCAAAGCAGGCCTATACCATTCATGTCATGCCGCCCATTTTTCCGGACGAGAATAAAACACTGCGCGAAAACGAGACGAGCATGCAGGAGCAAAACCGGACGCTTTGCAAGCAAAAATACCGGGAGATCTACGGAAAAGAATGCTAAAATGAAATCCCCGTACAGATTCTTTACAATCTGTACGGGGACTTTTTATGGCCTAAGATCTCGGAGAAGCTCCAGAACCTCTTCCCGAGAGGCAAGAAAGACGCCTTTTTTCAGTTCCTCCCGCATGGACGCGGGCAGGCTCGAGAGCTTGATCTCGGTAAGCGTTAAGAGCTTGCCATCCGAATCGTAGATCCCGACGTACTCTCCGGCTTCCCGGCACCAAAAAGATTCCACCGGTGCCGAAACCTCTTGCGAGGGCGATTCTTCCTCCTCTTTGTCAACCGGAATGACCGGTGTTGCAAGTTCGTTCAAAGATCGCACGCATCCGTTCAGTTCACCCACCAGCGAGTAAGCGTTCTCCTGGATCAGATCGTTCTCGCTGATGGCGTTGCGCAAAACCTGAAGCGTTGTGATCGAAAGAACCAGGCAAACCGCCAAAATCCCGGCCCCCAAAAATAAAAACAGTTTTGATAACCCCATGATCATTTCTCCTTTTTTGTTTACGGATAGCTTTTCCACATTTTTGGAACACTATTCTCAAAAGAACAAAGTGGGGAAGGTTTAATGAAAAAAGGATGGATCGTTTGGGTCTCGCTCGTTTCTGTTTTGTCGGCTTTGGTGCTTGCCTTTGGGCTGTTTTCGGAACAGCGTTTTTTGTCGGATACAAAAGAAGAACTGCTTATGGAGGCAATATCTCCCCAGTCTCCGCGCTTTTTTGCCTATGAGTTTTCCAATCGACAGTCGCGGGAAGGCGAGCGGATTGAAGTGACCTCCTCGGTTTACCGCCAAAAAAGCCGAATCTATACCAAATATGAAGAATTACCGGAAGATCTGATCCACGCCTTTGTCGCCATTGAAGACAAGCGCTATTGGGAGCATGGCGGCGTGGATTGGAAGCGGACTGCCGGTGCGATTTTCAACTATCTTTTTTGGGACGAAGAGCAGTACGGCGGCTCGACCATCACCCAACAGCTTGTCAAAAACGTGACCGGGAACCGGGAAAAGAGCGTTTCGCGTAAGTTTGGTGAGGTGCTCCTTGCTCTGCGCTGGGACGCCGAATACGGCAAGGAACGGATCCTTGAGTATTATCTCAACGTCATCTCTTTTTCGGATAATTGCATCGGGATCGCGGCTGCGGTTGAGCGTTACTTTGGAAAAAAGCCATCGGAACTTTCCTTGGAGGAATGCGCCTCTCTTGCGGCGCTGGTCAACAGCCCGACCTATTATCATCCGGAGCGGCATCCAAGAGAGCATCTGGAGCGGCGCAATCTGGTGTTAAAAGAAATGTTTTTGCAAGGATATCTGGATGAAAGAACCTATGAAACAGCCGTCTCGTCTCCACTCTCTGTCCTTGCGGGAGACGGGTATGACGGCGTCAATTCCTGGTACCTGGAAACTGTTTATCATGACGTGGTAAAGGATCTTACGGAACGCTATGGAATGAGCGAGGAGGAGGCATCTCATCTGTATGATACCGGAGGCCTTTCGATTGACCTTGCCATGGATCCCGCGCTCCAGAAGATCGCCGAGGAGTACTATCAAAACGAACTGAAGATGCCGATCAACGCGTCCGGAGAGTCGGCGCAGTCTGCGATCCTTGTGATCGACCCGAAAACCGGGGATCTGCTTGCAAGCGTCGGAGGAGTCGGACAAAAGGCCGGCAACCGGGTACAGGATTTTGCAACCGAAGCGCGGCGGTCGCCGGGATCTACCATCAAGCCCCTGTCTCTTTACGGCCCGGCACTGGAAACAGGCATTATCACCTGGGCGAGCGTCTACGACGATGTTCCCACCGAGTTTGGCAAAGACGGGATCACGCCCTGGCCGAATAACGCAACAAGAGTCTATCGCGGCCTTACTGATATTTTTTACGCCGTGGCGCACTCGACCAACACGGTAGCGGTTCGGGTTTTGCGCGATCTTGGCACCGAGACTGCCTATCGCTATGCCCTGGAAAACTTCCATCTTACAGGACTGGAAGGGAACGATAAAAACGCGTCTGTCTTGGCGCTTGGCCAACTGGAAACAGGCGTGACTCTGCGCGAGCTTTGCGCGGCATACACGGTGTTTGCCGACGGAGGGAACTATCACACCGCAAAGAGCTATTTTCGGGTCACCGATTCGAACGGAAAGGTGCTTCTTTCCAACCCGACGACCTCCGAACGGGTTCTCTCGTCCGGAAATGCGGCGATCATGACAAAGCTCCTCGAAGGGGTTGTCAAGGAAGGAACTTCTTCTTCGGTCACCCTGCGTTCGATCACGGAATGTGCCGGCAAAACCGGAAGCACCAGCAACGATTGCGATCGTTGGTTTGTGGGATACACGCCCGAGCTTTTGTGCGGGGTCTGGTGCGGGTACGCTTACCCGGAACCGCTTTCTGGGAAAAACCTTGCCACCGGGATCTGGAACGAGGTCATGACCCGCATGACGCTCTCGGTCGGCGGAAAAAAGAACTTCGCAACGCCGGAAACACTCGTTTTGGCCGCATATTGCAAGGATTCCGGCAACTGTTATACCGAAGTGTGCGAAAAGGATCCGCGGGGTGACCGCAAGGCCTACGGTTGGTTTGTCCGCGGCACCGAGCCGAAAGAGGCTTGCAGTACGCACGTTCTTTGCAGGATGCACCCGGACGGTGGGATTTTGGAAAAAACGAGCGAAGAAGAAAAGTCGCTTGAAGTCGCGCTCATCAGGGTCAGCCGGCGTTTCCCGATCCCGGTGTTTGTGACCGACGCGCAGTACTGCTACGGCGGGGATCCTTATTTGTTTGAAGCAAACGAGGACGAAACGCTCGCTTATTTTGACAAGGAAGGGAAGTACTATTTCGGCAAGAGTGCGGTAGAAAAACCTTTTAACCGCTCCTATTTGCCACCTGTCGTTTTGCCGGATTGGGAATACCTTGAGCCGCTTTTGGAGCGGCAAAGAGAATAAAGACCGTTTCGAGTTTCATATAGTGCCTTATAACGGGAGTCATTCCCATGGGAGGTGCTTTTGATGTATCGAAAAGGCTATGGGCAAATGCCGTTTTCCGGTTGGCTTCGCGTAGAGTTGGAGCCTTGCAACATCGGAGCGGCATTGTTTTCTGGTGCGCTTGCCGCCATTCTCGGGATCCTTTTGAAAATCTTTTCCAAAAGTCCCTATCCGGCACTGCTTGCGCTTGGCGTGGGTGAGCTGGTCCCTCCGGTCTGGCTGATGGTGCTCTTGTGGACGATCTCGCTTTTTATTGTGGGCGCCTCTGCCGGATTAATTCTATCCTACCGCGAGCGCGGATGTGATTCTGCCAAGTACCAGGCCGGGATGTTCTTTTTGCTTTTGCTTGTGCTCGAGTACCTTTGGTATCCGCTCTTTTTTGGCGCCATGATGGTTTTTCTCAGTTCACTTTTGTCGATTCTGATCCTTTGCTGTTCGGTCGTGGCGACCCTGCTTTCCATGAAGCTTTGCCGACCGGTTGGAATTGCGCTTCTTTTGCACGACTTTTGGCTTGTATACCTTTTGATTCTGAACTTTGCGGTGCTTTTTCGCGCATAAAAACGAAAAGATTGTCAATTTTTGGAGTCTTCTCATACACTGGTAGCAAGAGAATTTTCTCTGAATTCAGATAAAAGGAGACTTATGAAATGGCAGAAAACAGATTTCCCACCATGTCCTCCGGAAATCCGCGGGAAACGGTCTGCATTGACACAAACAGAGTTTGCGATTCCTGCCGGGATCGGGATTGCTTTGAAAACACAAGGGTGTATCTTTCCGAGTTCGGGAACGAGATCTTAGAGCGCACCGGCGCCATTCGCCCGAAGAGCGCGGAGATCATCTGGACTCATGTGACCCTGGAGGAAGTGCCGTTCAATCGAGGCTTTTACACGGTCAATTGCCGCTTCTATATCCGCGTTCTTTGCGAGGCCTGCACAGGCGGCGCGAGAAGCCAGGACGTGGAGGGGCTTTGCATTGTTGAAAAGAAAGTGATCCTCTACGGCGGCGAAGGAAACGCCTCGATCTTCCGCAGCGGAAGCGACAACAGCTTTTGCGCAGGGATCCCCGGGGAAGAAGATCTCGGAACGCGCAGTCTGCCGACCGCGGTCGTAGAAGTGGTGGATCCGATCGTCCTTGGCGCGAAGATCGTTGAAGTTCTCCCGCCTTGTTGCTGCTGTTGCCAGGAGAATGGACTGCCGAACACAGTTCTTTCGCGCCTGGAAGCCTGCCCGCGGCTGGACGACACCGGAAGGCGTTTCTTGACCATTGCGCTCGGCATGTTCTCGGTGGTGCGCGTGACCCGTCCGGGCCAGTATCTGGTACAGGCGTCCGAGTATATTGTTCCCGAAAAGGAATGTATTCCGACCGAAGAGGACGATCCCTGCAGTATCTTCCGCAACCTTCCGTTCCCGGTATCGGAATTCGGAAGCGGAACCAATACCGAACGCTCTCAGAGATGCGGCTGTCAGGGAACTTGACCTTTCCCGATACAAAAAAGGAAGAAGAAGCGTCGTTTGCTTCTTCTTCCTTTTGATTTTAACCCTCCGTGCCGGTGTTGCGCAGCAGAATGAGCTCGGGCTCTCCGGTCTTTTCGATGCATTCGGGGGTGATGATCACTTCCGAGACGTCGTGGCGGGAGGGAATTTCAAACATGATTCCGGTCAGCGCGTTCTCAAGGATCGAGCGCAGACCTCTTGCGCCTGTGTTGCGTTCAATCGCCATGTGCGCGACGGTTTTTAAGGTATCCTCGCGGAAGGTCAGCTTGACGCCATCCATCCGGAAGAGCTTTTGATACTGTTTGACGAGCGAGTTCTTCGGCTCGGTCAGGATCCTTACCAGTGCCGTTTCATCGAGATCGTCAAGCGCAACCGTCACCGGAATGCGGCCGACCAGCTCGGGGATCAGACCGAACTTGACGATGTCGTGCGGGATCACATCGCGGAAGATGCCGGTGTCCTTGCGCTCGGCCTTTGTTTTGATATCGCCGCTAAAGCCGATGATCTGTGTCCCTTTGCGGGCCTCGATGATCTTTTCCAGTCCGTCAAAGGCGCCGCCGCAGATAAAGAGAATGTTCTTGGTATTGATTTGAATGAACTCTTGATTCGGATGCTTTCTGCCGCCCTGGGGAGGCACGTTTGCCACTGTCCCTTCCAGAATTTTGAGAAGCGCCTGCTGAACGCCTTCACCCGAGACGTCGCGCGTGATCGAGCGGTTTTCGCTTTTGCGCGCGATCTTGTCGATCTCGTCGATATAGATGATGCCGTGTTCGGCGTCTTTGATGTTATAATCGGCCGCCTGAATGAGGCGCAGAAGAATGTTTTCAACGTCCTCGCCGACGTATCCGGCCTCGGTCAAAGTGGTCGCGTCCGCAATGGCAAAGGGAACCTGCAAGGTTTTTGCAAGCGTTTGGGCCAGATAGGTCTTTCCGACGCCGGTCGGGCCGATGAGAAGCACGTTGCTTTTCTGAAGTTCGACGTCCTCTTCTTCAGAGAGGGCTTTTTTACTCTTTTTTTGCTTTTCTCCCTCGGCGGGCAGGATTCGCTTGTAATGATTGTAAACGGCCACAGAGAGCGCAATTTTGGCCTCGTTTTGGCCGATCACATATTGATCAAGCGTTGCTTTGATGCTTTCCGGCGGCGGAAGCTCCGAGAGCTTCAGACTGCTTTTCTCCGGCTCGGCGGCTTCGGCCTCCGAGATGAGCTCGTTGCAGGCCTCCACGCAAAAGTCACAGATATAAGCGCCGGTCGGGGCAGGGATCAGAAAATTCGCCTGGTGTTCGTTGCGCCCGCAAAAGGTGCAGTAACGCTGGCTTCTATTCCCGTTGTTGTTAGAATTTGACATGCTTCTTTTCCTTCCTCGGAAAATCAGTTGCGTTTTTGCAGGATTTTATCCACAAGGCCGTAGGCTACCGCCTCTTCGGCCGTCATGTAGTTATCTCTGTCGGTATCCTTCTCGATGACTTCGAGCGGCTTGCCGGTATTCTCGGCAAGAATTTGGTTGAGCGTTTTTTTGACGCGCAGGATCTGCTCGGCCTGGATCTGAATATCGCTGGCCTGACCGCGCGCACCGCCGAGAGGCTGGTGGATCATCACCTCGCTGTGCGGCAGAACGAATCTCTTGCCCTTGGTGCCCGAAGAGAGCAGGAACGCGCCCATGCTGGCCGCCATGCCGATGCAGATGGTGGAAACGTCGCATTTGATGAACTGCATGGTGTCGTAGATTGCCATGCCCGCGGTGACAGAACCGCCGGGCGAATTGATATAGAACGAGATATCTTTATCCGGATCCTGCGCCTCAAGAAAGAGCATTTGCGCCACGACAAGCGACGCGGTTGCGTCGTTCACTTCATCCGAAAGAAAGACGATGCGGTCGTTGAGAAGTCTTGAATAAATGTCATAGGAACGTTCGCCGCGGGAGGTCTGCTCGACCACCATGGGAACCAGATAGTCATTGGGAGTCAGTTTGGGATCAAACATGGAAAGTTCTCCTTTCAAAATAGGGTATTCTGGTTTTGAAAAGGACGAACCGGAATTGTTCCTTGAGCAACTTCCGGTTCTGTCGCATTTTTTTGATTATTCGATCACTGCGGCCGCTTTCACAAAGTCCATGGCCTTTTTGACCTTCATGTCCTCTGCGATCGAATCTTCGGGAACGGCTTTGCGCACGTCTTCTTCGGTCATGCTGTAAGCCTCTGCGATCCGCTTGATCTCGCCGTCAATATCCTCTTTGGTGGCCTTGAGCTTTTCGGCTTTTGCGATCTTCTCAAGCGCCAGACGGATCTTGACCTGTTTTTCGGCCTGCGGACGGAACTGCTCGCGCATCTTGTCAAGCGTCAAGCCGGTGTATTTGAAGTAGGTGTTCAGATCGAGCCCCTGCATTCTCAGGCGATTGTCAAAATCTCTGACCTGATTCTCGGTCTCGGCGGCGAACATCTGTTCGGGAATATCTGCCTTGAGCTTTTCTACGAGCGCATCCATGATCTGCTCTTCGACCTTTGCGTCGGCTTCGTTCTCGTGTCTCTTTTCCAGTTTTGCCGTCAGATCTGCCAGATATTCAGCGTAGGTATCAAATTCCGAGACGTCTTTTGCAAAATCATCGTCCAGAGCGGGAAGCTCCACGTGGGTAATCTTGTGGATGACCGTCTTGAAGACAGCGTCCTTGCCGGCAAGCTCTTTTGCGTGATAGTCTTTGGGGAAGGTGACCTTGACGTCAAACTTCTCTTCGAGCTTGTGTCCCGCAACCTGTTCCTCAAAGCCGGGAATGAAGTTGCCGGAACCGAGTTTGAGCGGATAATCCGAGCCCTTGCCACCCTCAAAGGGAACACCGTCCACAAAGCCTTCGTAGTCGATGGTGCAAACGTCGTTCATCTCTGCGGCGCCGTCGGTCACTTCGATCTCACGGGAATTTCGGCCTCTAACGAGTTCGACTTCGCGATTGATCTCTTCCTCGGTAACAGGCGCGACTTCCTTTTTGACCTTGATGCCGGCATAGCCTTCGATCTTAACGGTGGGTTTGACGGCGATCTTCGCCGAGAGAACAAGGTCGCCCTCGCCGACCGAGACGATGTCAAATTCGGGCTGGCCGACCATATCCAATTTGGATTCTTTCAGCGCTTCGTCAAAAGCGTCGGGAAGAACCTCGTTGATGGCGTCTTCATAGAAAAATCCCTTGCCGTACATCTTTTCGATGATCGAACGGGGAGCTTTGCCCTTGCGGAAGCCGGGAACCGTAATATTCTTTGCCTTCTTGTGGAAAGCGTTGGAAACGGCGGCTTCAAATTTTTCTGCGGGTACCGAAAACTCTAAGGTGTATTCGCTTTTTTTACCTTTTTCGGATTTGATCAAACTCATGTCTTGTGTCCTCCAACTAACCTTTGTTGTTTTTTTCACATACAAATTTTATTTTATTATTCTTTTTTATATTTGTCAAGTGGTTTTGCGAATTTATGCGGTCGGTTTTACCAAAAGCGGGGTGAAATTCAGAAAATCGGCCGAGACGAGCCGAAAGGAAATGCCCTCGAACTCGGTTTTTCCGGGAATCGTGTAAAGACCGTGAATATGTCCGTAGTAGCAGGTGGCAACTCCGTACTCGTGAAGCAGATCAAGGATCGGCCTGCAGAGGAAACCGCCGAAGATCGGGGGGAAGTGCAGATATGCCACAAGAGGCAGTTCCGGCGTTTCTTCCTGTAGTTTTTTTGCCGCGTCAAGGCTCATTCTCAGGCGGATCATTTCGCGGTTGAGGATCTTTTCGTATTCGACGTCTCCCACGGTGTTTTGCTGTCCCTCATCCAAAAACCATCCCCGCGACCCGCAAATGATCATCTTCTCTATGCGGTAGGCGTTGTTGTAGAGGATCGAGATGCTTGAGATGTTTTCTCTTGCAAAAAGCTCCTGCATTTTTGTGGCGGTGGACCACCAAAAATCGTGATTTCCTTTGCCGATGTATTTCTTACCGGGAAGAGAATCGAGAAATTTTAAGTCCTCGGCGGCTTCTTCCAATTTGAGCGCCCAGGAAAGGTCGCCGGGAAGCACCACCGAATCTGTTTCTTTTACGAGCGAACACCAATTTTTTTGCAGCTTGTTTCGATAGTCGGCCCAGCGGGCGCCGAACACTTCCATGCTTTTGGAGCCGTCCGAAGACAAATGCAGATCGGCAATGGTGAAAACAGACACGAAAATTCTCCTCCTTTCCGAACGAATAAAGCTGAGAAACAACGGTAAAAATATCCTTGTGAGACTTCTCACAACAAGAAGAGAAAGGAAACGATCATGGAAGAAAAGTATTGTCAGAAATGTGAGCACATCGACGGCATCAAGTGCAACGTGGAGAATTGCTACTACCACAAGAACCAGTGCGACTGCACGGCGCATGAAGTCTCTGTCGGATCGGTCGGCCCGCACTGCGCCGATTGCTCGGGAGATACGCTTTGCGCGACCTTCCGCCCGAAAGAAAAGGCGGAATAATCCTTCCGAAAGAGGCGCCGGGTTCCGGCGCTTCTTTTATTTGTTCAGGTAAGCCAGTACCGCGGCCTTCATCTCGTCCTTGCCGACAACTTCGGTAAAGCGCACGGCCCTCTTTTCCAGATCTGCGAGTGGGTAGGGGATCTCTTTGCCGGTCGTCTCGCTCAAAAGATTCAGCGCGGCAAGATCGCTCGGTGCATCCTTGCCGGTGATCGATTTGTAAACGTCTTTTGCAAACTTGAAGGGACTTGCGGTCGAGTCGATCACCAGAGGTCTGTCGTCGCCGGTTTCCTTTAAGTACTGCTCGGCGGCAGAGAGTGCCACGGCCGTGTGGGTATCCGGAAGGTATCCGAATGCATCAAAAGTTCCTTTGATGGTTTTTGCGGTTGCTTCCTCGTCTGCATAGTAACCGACAAAGTGGCGGCGGATCTCGTTCATGAATTCGGGTTCCACCGTATATTTCCCGGTCTCTTTGAGGGCGGCCATGTACTCGGCGGCCTTAGAGGGGCCTGCAACGAAGTAGAGAAGCCGCTCGAGATTGCTCGAGATGAGAATATCCATCGAGGGCGACATGGTCAGATAGAAATGACGGTTGCGGTCATAGGTGCCGGTGGAGAGAAAATCGGTCAGAATGTTGTTCTGGTTGGAGGCACAGATCATGCGGTCGATCGGCAGTCCCATCTTTTTGGCAAGATATGCGGCAAAAATGTTGCCGAAGTTGCCGGTCGGGACTGAGACGTTGAAGGTTTCACCCATCTTGAGGCGGCCTTCGTTGATCAGATCGCAGTAGGCCGAGACATAATAGACGATCTGCGGGGCAAGACGTCCCCAGTTGATCGAGTTTGCGCTTGAGAAAAAGTAGCCCATGCCGTCAAGCTCACCCGCAAGCGATTCATCTCCGAACATGGCCTTGACGCCGTTCTGCGCGTCGTCAAAGTTGCCCTTGATCGCGGTGACGTTCACGTTCTCGCCGAGCTGGGTGGACATCTGGAGTTTTTGCACGCGGCTGACGCCGTCGACCGGGTAGAAGACCATGATCTTCACGCCGGGCACGTCGCGGTAGCCTTCGAGCGCGGCTTTGCCGGTGTCTCCCGAGGTTGCAACAAGAATGAGCGCGGTGCGTTTTTCGTTTGTTTTGACCAATGCACGTGAGAGAAGTCTTGGCATGATCTGAAGCGCCATATCCTTAAAGGCCGCGGTAGGCCCGTGCCAGAGCTCCATGACCGATCTTACTTTGTCCAGAGAAACGAGCGGCGCGCGTCCGCCGACAAAAGAAGTCGTCGAGTAGGCTTTTTCGCAGTCTTCCAGCAGTTCCTCATAGGCGTAGTCGGAGAGGAACATAGAAAGGATCTTCGCGGCCCGGGTAGGGTAGTCCGCGCGCAGAAGCTCACGCAAATCCTTTTCGGTCAGCTTCGGGATCTTTTCGGGAACGAAGAGGCCGCCGTCGGGGGCGATGCCGCGCTTGATGGCGTCGGCAGAATTGAGATAAGGGCCTTTTTGACTTCTTGTGCTTTTGTACAACATGGGTTTTGTCCTTTCTTGGGTTATCTGAAATAGGCTTTGGCAAAGCGGTCTGCATTGCCAAAGAAAATGTTTTTGATCAATTTTTCGGGAAGATTTTCTTTTGCGAGCGCTTCCCACAGCTTTTCATAGTCGGAGAGCTTTTTGATCTCTGGGATCGGGTCGCATCCGTCGAGATCACCGCCAAGCGCGAGAATATCTTCGGCTCCGGCCTCAAGAAAATAAAAGATGTGGCCGAGAAGATCGGATAGATTTGCCGTCTCCTCTTTGACAAATGGCCTATGGAGATTGAGTCCTACCAGCCCTTCAAGACGAATGATCTCGTCAAGTTCTTCTTTGTGTAGATTCCTTGATGCCGCGCAAACATCGTATGCGTTCGAGTGCGAGGCAATGACAGGCCTTTTTGCTTCTTTCGCAAACAAAATGATCTCTTTTGCGGATTTTACAGACGCATGTGAAATATCCGGGATCATGCCAAGCGCAAGCGCTTTTTGAATCGCTTGTTTTCCGAATGGCGATAGCCCAACGCCGGTGTCATGCGCGCCGCCAAGGCAGTTCACACCTGCCCAGAGCGGGGTGAAAATCTTCACGCCGAGATGAGATATCTCATCCAGCCGATCAAGTCTTTTGCAAAGAATCCTCGCGTCTTCGAGCGCAAGTAAAAGCGTTGGGCGGCTTAGATCGGTGCAATAAGGTTCGCCGAAAGTCACGCTTCGATCTTTGATTGCAGGATCGTCTGCGAGGTGCTTGTAAATCCGGTGAAAAGCCAGCCAGCCTTCCTCGTCGGAAAGGTGTTTGTTCGTCCAGATCGCCATGACTTGCACATAAGGGGAAAACCCTTTTGCCTCTTTGAGCGAGACGCAGAGATCGTTTTGCAAAAATCCTTGTTTCTTCTTTTCCATCACCGAGGCGGTGTCGCAGTGAAGATCAAACAGGGGAAAGGGCATAGGCTCTCCTTTTTCAGTATACGGCTTTGATATGGCGAATCCGATAAACGTTCGGCTTTTTCCCATTTGGCCGTTTCAAAAGCAAAACCTCGATGACATCCATGCGGGGTTGCTTTTTTGTGGGGTGGCTTCGCAGATAGGCGAGCGCCGCGGAGCGGGTAAAGGATTGTTTGTCGGCGTCAACGGCAAGGCAGGGAGGCGCCGAAGCGTCGGCGGCCTTTTCGTCCTCGTAGAGTCTTGTTTTGACCTCGGTAAAAACAAGTTCGTTTTTCGTTTTTGTAATGAGATCCAGCTCGTGGCGTCCGTCGCGATAGTTGCGCGCAAGGATCCTGTGTCCGCGAAAGATGAGGTAGCGCGCGGCGATCCTTTCTCCGTAGTCGCCGATCTCTTTTGCCGTTTGATAGGTTCTCATTTTTTCTCGTCCAAAAAGCGAATGAAGAGCTTGCGGTGGATCGGAGACGGCCCATATTTGCGGAGCGCCTCCATGTGCGCTTTGGTGCCGTAACCTTTGTGCTTGGCAATGCCGTATTCGGGGTAAAGACGGTCGAGCTCGATGCAGGCGCGATCTCTTGCCACTTTTGCAAGGATCGAGGCTGCCGCAATGCTCGGGCTTTTTGCGTCGCCGCCGATCACCGCCACTGCATCGATCGGAAAGTCTCTTGCAATGTTTCCGTCGATGAGAGCAAGATCGGGTTTTATCGAAAGGCCTTCGATCGCACGGCGCATGGCCAGAAGATCGGCTTCGAGAATGTTGAGCTGATCAATCTCTTCCACCGAAGCCTCGGCAATAGAATAGGATATGGCGTTCTCACGGATTTGGTCAAAAAGCAGGTCTCTTTTTTTCGGAGAGAGCTTTTTCGAGTCGTTGAGCCCTTCAGGAATGTACCCTTCGGGCAGGATGCAGGCGGCGGCATAAACCGGGCCGCAGAGGGGGCCTCTGCCTGCTTCATCCACGCCGCAGATCACGCGGTAGCCCTTTTGGTGAAAGGATTGTTCCAAAGAATCGTCAAGCATGGAGTTCCTCCTTGGAATAGCGGTCGAGCGTGATGCGGCCGATCTTGCAAGCGCGAAACTCGTCGAGCAGCATATTTGCCGTGCGCTCGGTATCAATCTCTCCACCGCTGACAAGGAACCCGCGCTTTTTGCCGATGGCAAGGAAAAGCTCGTAGTCGGAAAGAGTTTCAAAGGACTTTGGAGCGCCGAGCTTGTAACGGTCGGCAAGCAGAGCGGGGTAGAGAAGACGCAACCGTTTGCAAAGGATCACGGCAAGGCCTTCGAGGTCGAGCACGCCATCGCGGATGGCGCCGGTCAGGGCAAGGTTTTCGCCCACGCGCCTTTCTTCAAACTTGGGCCAAAGGATGCCGGGCATATCGAGAAGATCCACGCCAATGCCGGTTTGCACCCACTGCTTGTCCAGCGTCACGCCAGGGCGATTTTCCACTTTGGCCTTTTTGGCGCCGCAGATTTTATTGATGAGCGAGGATTTTCCCACGTTGGGGATGCCGAGCACCATGGCGCGCACGCGGCGGCCGCTCATGCCTTTTTCTTCGTAGCGTGCGAGCTTTTCCGAAAGGATTTTTTTAATTGCCGGTTCGAGATTCCCAAGTCCCTCGCCGGTGATGCAGTCGGTCAGAACGCAGGTCGTCGTCTCGTTTGTCAGCGCCTCTTTCCAGCGCTTGTTTTGCGCCGGGTCGGCAAGAGAGGCCTTGTTGAGCAGCAGTAAGGTCGGCTTGCCCTGAGAGAGCCGCGAGAGTTCCGGGTTGCGGGAAGAGTAGGGGATTCTTGCGTCGAGAATTTCGATCACAAGATCCACGTTTTTCAGGTTTTCCGAGATCAGGCGGCGGGTTTTGGCCATGTGGCCGGGAAACCATTGGATCACGTCGCTTGGCATGTTCGTCGCCTCACTTTCAAAAAAGAATGAATTACTTGTTCAGGATGGTAAACGGAGCGAGCCGTAAGATTGCTTTGCCGAGGACGCATCTGGTATCGACAAATCCAACCTCTTCAAAGCGAGAGTCTCTCGAGTTGTTGCGGTTGTCGCCCATCACAAAGATGCAGCCTTCCGGAACCACGGCAGAGAAGGTGTTGGTCTCCACGTCGTAGTGGTGCTGTGCGCGCAGGGTATAAACGCCTGTGATCTGGTTGGTGTAGGCATCCTTCAGGGTTGCGTGCGTGTCATTGTAGAGGACGCCGTCCACGTAGATTTTGCCCGCGGTGAAGTCGATTTTCACCTCCTGGCCCTCGGTGGCAATCACGCGCTTGACCAGGCTCTTTTCAAAAATCTCGTCGGTCAGGTGAAAGACCACAATGTCGCCCTGCTCAGGTTTATATCCCGCGCTGGTCAAAATCAGCTTTTCTCCGTCGTAAAGTGTGTTTTCCATGGACTGACCGTCCACTTCGCAAAGGCGGAAGAAAAAGGTGAAGATCAAAAGCACCACCAGTACCGCCACGGCAAAGGTCTCAAGAAAGTCGTATAAAAAGTCTGCCGCGCCCAAAAGCCCGCGCTTTTTTTCGCTTTTTTGCATCGTTTCCGGATTCGTTTGTTGCTTCATTTTTCAAGCTCCTTTCCAAAAAGAACCCATTTTTCCTTATAATCACTTTAGTATATCATAAAGAATAGAAAAAAGCAAGGGATGGCGAAAGAAAAAAGAACGCCGGAGAAAACTTTTTGCAAAGTTTTCTCCGGCGCTTTATAGGGAGGGGATTTTGCGGGAACCCTTTTTGTAAAAAGCGGTTCCCGCACCCTCCCAAAAACTTGAAGCAATCATGTTTGCGGAAGCAAACGTATCACTTCGCGTCAGCGAAACATCACGCGCAAAGCGCCTCATGACGTGTCATCCTGAGTGAAACCGAACTTTTGGGTTGCCTCTTGAGATCCCAAGCGTCAAAGCCGCTTGGTCCTCGCTTCGCTCGGATTTCGGCTTCGCTCAAGATGACACAAGAGGCAACCGAAAAGCGCCGAGCGTAAGCGCAGGCGGGATCTCGCCATGAGGCACAAGCGCGCATCACGTTCCGCTTGCGGAACACATCACTGCTTGCTTATGTCACCGTCGGTGCAGTGGATGGTGTAGGAGCCGGTGCTGGAGTTCCAGTAGCTACCTTTGCTGATGGCATTCCACTGTGCTTTGGTGCCGGTATAGGTAATGCTGGTCAGCGAGCTACACATTGCGAACGCCCCAGCTCCAATGCTCGTGACGCTGTCCGGGATCTCGATGCTGGTCAGCGAGGTGCGATTGTGGAACGCATAGCCTTCAATGCTCGTGACGCTGTCCGGGATTACCAAATCGGTCAACAGTTCTCCATTGAGATAGAGATTGTGTGCATAATAGAGCGGATTTGCAAAGGAATTTCCAAACAAAATGCCACACCAGCTTGCGAGGTCGGTGATATGGACGCTGGTCAGCGAGCTGCAATTGTAGAACGTATAGCTTCCAATGCTCGTGACTTTGTCCTGGATCTCGATGCTGGTCAGCGAGCTGCAATTGTAGAATGCACGTTCTCCAATGCTCGTGACGCTGTCCGGGATCTCGATGCTGGTCAGCGAGGTGCAACCAGAGAACGCCTCATACCCAATGCTCGTAACGCTGTCGCCAATTGTGATGCTCGTCAGCGAGGTGCAACCAGAGAACGCCCTCTCTCCAATGCTCGTGACGCTGTCCGGGATCTCGATGCTCGTCAAGGAGTAGCACCCTCCGAATGCGCTACCGGCTATCACCTTTGTATCCGGATGAATTTTGCAGGAGGCGCTTGAGGAACTGTTTGCTTGAATCAATGCAACGTAAGGATTGTCCGCATTGCCGAGATATTTGGCTTTGCTGTAAGTGTTGTATTGCAAATTGCTGCAACCAGAGAACGCAAACCCTCCAATGCTCGTGACGCTGTCCGGGATCTCGATGCTGGTCAGCGAGGTGCAA
>JAFSSP010000029.1 GCA_017450945.1 Clostridia bacterium
GCAAGAAATAATCAAAAACCGCAAAAATCTGAACTGCTTTAGAGTTTAAAAGTCTTCCTGTTTAGATTATTGAAACTCTTCCCGGCTACCCGCATTGAATGGCTGTTCTCCATTAGCCTTCCCCCTTGAGGGGAAGGTGGCGGCCAAAGGCCGTCGGATGAGGGTATTCGATAAAAAATCAACTCATAAAAATCACAAAAGGCAAAGGAGTCTTTTATTTTGAGAAACGAAAAACCGATTTTTCGCGGCGTTGCGACCGCGCTCGTCACCCCAATGAAGGGAAAAGGCGAAGTTGACTACGACACTTTGAAAAAGCTCATCGACTGGCAGATCGAGTCGGGCATCGACGGTCTTGTCATTGCCGGGACCACCGGCGAAGGCTCGACGCTCACCGATGAAGAGCACCGCGACGTGCTCAAGGCCTCGATGGAGTATGCCCGCGGCAGAGTCCCGATGATCGCCGGGACCGGATCAAACGATGAAGCCTACGCCATCGACCTCTCGCGCTATGCCTGCAAAATCGGCTACGACGCGCTCCTGCTCGTCACGCCCTACTATAACAAAGCTACGCAGAACGGCCTTGTCCGCATGTACCGCAACATTGCCGAGGCGACCGACAAGCCGATCATCCTTTACAACGTCCCCTCGCGCACCGGCGTCAATATTGATCCCTCCACCTATGCCGCCCTTGCCGACTGCGAGCGCATCGTCGCCGCAAAAGAGGCTTCTGGGAGCCTTTCGCAGCTGACCGAGACATTCCACCTCGTCGGCAACAAACTCGACGTTTATTCCGGCAACGACGACCAGATCTTCCCGGTGCTCGCCATGGGCGGCGCAGGCGTCATCTCGGTGCTCTCGAACATTCTGCCGAAAGAGACGAGCGAGATCTGCCGCACCTTCTTCGCCGGAGATCTCGAAAAATCGAGAAACCTGCAATACAAACTGCTCCCGCTCATCCACGCGCTCTTCTCGGAGGTCAATCCGATCCCGGTCAAGGCCGCCGTCGCAAAAATCGGCTTTGGCGAAAATATTTTGCGCATGCCGCTGACCCCAATGGAAGAAGCGCACGAAAAAGTCCTCTTTGCCCGCATGAGCGAGTGGGGACTCTGAGGAGAAGCATATGAAACTTTTGATTTCGGGCCTGCACGGACACATGGGAAGCCTGCTTGCGAGAACGGCAATCGCCGACGGCGCAAAGAAAATTGTCGGCGTGGATCAAGCCCCTTGCACGGAGCGCGAGCTCTCGGATCTTCCCTGCGCCGCCTCCTTTGATGGCGCCGACGCAGACGTTGACTGCATCGTCGATTTTTCGCACCACTCGCTGACAAAGGATTTGTTGGCCTTTGCGCTCTCGCACAAGCTCCCACTGGTGCTCGCCACCACCGGACAGACCGAAGAGGAAAAGGCGGCGATCAAGGACGCGGCAAAAGAGATCCCGGTCTTTTTTGCGCCCAACTATTCGATCGGCGTCTCTCTGCTCGTCGATCTTGCCAAGCGCGCGGCCAAGGCCCTGCCGGGCGCAGAGATCGAGATCATCGAGCGCCACCATGACAGAAAGGTCGACGCGCCCAGCGGAACTGCGCTCGCGCTCGCAAATTCGCTTTGCGAGGTGCGGCCGGATTCTAAGATCGTCCCCGGCAGAACCGGCGACGGCAAGCGCGAGCAAAATGAGATCGTCATTCACTCTCTGCGCATGGGCAACCTGGCCGGCGTACATGAGGTCATCCTCGGCACGAACAGCCAAACGATCACGCTGAAACACGAAGTCCACGACCGCGGGGTGTTTGCCGAAGGCGCGCTCGCGGCGGCAAAATTCCTCGTTGAAAAAGCCCCCGGGCTTTACGATATGCACGACCTAATCCCCTGAAAGGAACTCACCCCATGATGAAACTTGCTATTTTCGGCTACGGAAACCTCGGCCGCGGCGTGGAAGCCGCCGTCAAAAAGAATCCCGACGCAACACTGGTCGGCGTGTTTACCCGCCGCGATCCTAAGGCGGTCAAAACCGTCTCGGGTTGTCCGGTTTACAAAGAATCCGACCTTGCGTCTTTTAAGGGCAAGATCGACGTTCTGATCCTTTGCGGAGGCTCGGCGACCGATCTGCCGGAGCAGACTCCTCGCCTTGCAAAAGATTTTTGCGTTGTCGACAGTTTTGACACCCACGCAAAGATCCCCGAACATTTTGCCGCGGTCAACGCCGCCGCAAAAGCGACGAATCATACCGCGCTCATCTCGGGCGGCTGGGATCCCGGCCTCTTTTCGCTCGCGCGCCTCTACGCCACAAACGTCCTGCCCGACGGCAAGGACTACACCTTTTGGGGCAAGGGCGTCAGCCAGGGACATTCGGATGCGATCCGCCGCATTGACGGCGTGCTCGACGCGCGCCAGTACACGATTCCGGTCGAAGAAGCGCTCGAAGCCGTCCGCGCCGGAGAATGTCCCGAACTTTCAACCCGCGAAAAACACAAGAGAGAATGTTTTGTCGTGCTCAAAGAGGGCGCAGACCCGGTCGCTGTCGAAACCGCGATCAAGACCATGCCGGCTTACTTTGCCGACTACGACACCACCGTGCATTTCATCTCGCTCGAGGAATTAAAGCGCGATCACGCGGGGCTTCCGCACGGCGGATTTGTCCTGCGTAACGGAAACACCGGGAACGCCGGCAACAAACACACCATCGAGTTCCGTCTTGCGCTTGACTCCAACCCCGAGTTCACCGGCAGTGTGTTGGTGGCGCTCGCCCGCGGCGTTTACAAACATTTTACGGCCGGCGACTACGGCTGCAAGACGGTCTTTGACCTTGCCCCCGCCGATCTCTCGCCGCTCTCGCGTGAAGAACTCCTTGCCCATTATCTTTGATTTGTGAGGTTGTTATGACCTATCTTTGCGACAACATCGGAAAGAATACCGAAGGACACTTGACCTTTGCCGGACTTGATACTGTCGAGCTTGCAAAGGCCTTTGGCACGCCGCTTTACTTACTTGATGAGAACAAGATCCGCGCGCACTGCAAGGCTTTTCGTTCGGCGTTTGAAACGCTCTTCCCTGCCGGCTCGCTCCCACTCTACGCCGGAAAAGCCAACGCCTTTACCGGGCTTTACAAAATTCTGAAAGAGGAAGGCATGGGCATCGACGTGGTCTCGCCCGGCGAGCTTTATCTTGCCAACCGCGCGGCCTTTGACCTCTCGCACACCTTTTTCCACGGCAACAACAAAACCGACGCCGATATCGACTACGCGATGGAGCTTGGAGTCGGCTATTTCGTCGCCGACAACCTCGAGGAGATCGAAGCCATTGAAGAGATCGCCGCAAAGAGAAACATCAAACAAAAAGTCCTGCTTCGCCTGACTCCGGGCATCGATCCCCACACCTACGAAGCCGTCAACACCGGGCGGGTCGATTCCAAGTTTGGCTCGGCCATTGCGACCGGGCAGGCGGATGAGATCACCGCGCTGACTTTGCAAAAAGAGCACATTGAGCTTTGCGGCTTCCATTGCCACGTCGGCTCGCAGGTCTTTTACGAGGACGTCTTCGAGCGCGCGCTCGACGTCATGCTCGATTTTGCCGCAAAAGTCCGGGACACGCTCGGTTTTACCGCTTCCATGCTCGATCTCGGCGGCGGCTTCGGCGTTCCCTACACCGAAAAAGATCCCAAGATCGATCCGATTGAGCGGCTTGCCTCGATTGCAGAACGCTTCCACAAGACCTGCAAGGCCCTCTTTTTCCCCGAGCCCGCCTTTTTCATGGAGCCGGGACGGAGCATCGTTGCCGACGCCGGTATGACGCTCTACACCGTGGGTTCGGTCAAAGAGATCCCGGGCTACAAAACCTACGTTTCGGTCGACGGCGGCATGGCGGATAACCCCCGCTACGCGCTCTACCGCTCGCCCTATACCTGCCTTGTCGCCAACAAGCAAAACGAGGCGCACGAAAAACTTGTCACGGTCGCAGGCCGCTGCTGCGAGAGCGGAGACCTCATTCAGGAGAACGTCCCACTGCCCGCTTCCACCAAAAAAGGCGATCTTCTCGCCGTCTGCACCACCGGCGCCTATAACGACTCTATGGCCTCGGATTATAATAAACTCCTTCGTCCCCCCATCGTCCTCATAAAAAACAAAATCCCCCGCCTCGCTTTGCGCCGCGGAAGATTTGAGGATCTGGTTGGGAGAGAGGGGTAAGGATAAGGGGATTTTGCAGGGGAACCTTTTTGAAAAAAGGTTCCCCTGCACCCTTCTAAAAACTCAAACCAAAAGAAAAAGCATTGCCGAGATCCCGCCGCGCTCTGCGCGGCGCTTTTTGCCGGATTCCCATCGTGTCATCCTGAGCTTGCCGAAATCCGAAGCGAAGCGGAGGATCGAACGAGCGTTTGCTCGTTCGGGATCTCGATAGGAATCCGGCAAAAAGTTCGACTCGCTGTCGCTCGCTCAGGATGACACGGCGTAGATTGCTTTACCGCTCGCCGGGATGTCCAAAAAGCTCCCGGCATTTTGCTGTGAATTGCTTTCTTTTAAGCACTCCCCCGCGGGGGAGGGCGGACCAACGAGTGGTCTTTCCTGTTGGGGTGCCCGAAGGAATCTGCGCGGTTTCACCGCTTGATTCTCTTCGACTCCTGCCACTCCTCGCGCCCCCTATCTCCGCCACAGGCGGCGGTCGCACTCGTCCCCCTTTCCCTCTGCTGGGGAAGGCTTCGAAAACTGCCGTTTCCAACAAACGTTTTACAAACCGCGCGGGAGCCAAATCACTCCTCTTCGCAACCATCGCAAAGTCGCCTTTCCTATTGACAAACAAACGGCTTCATTCTATAATAAAAGCGTCGGCTCCTATTGACAAAAATCAAACACCTCCGGAGGGAAGCATGAAACAAAACACTCATCAAAAAGCGCTTGCCTGTTTGCAATCGCTCCTGTGCATGATCCTTGTGATCGTCGCCTTGCTGTTCTGTATTTTTACTCCGCTCTACTCAATCAAATTTTCCGACAGCAATCCCGATGCCGGAAATCTTGAGAGCTTTGAAGTGACCGCCTACCCCACCGTGCGGGCCCTGACGCGGGCGCTCATCGTGATGATAAAAAGCGAAGCAAAGACAGTCGGGTCTCCTTTGCCGGAGGCGCTGAGCGAGGAGGATCTCGCCATTGTCAACAGCGCTCACGCCGTTATGACCGAGCTGTTTGGCCCCGAGCCTTTCTCAAACAAATCCGGCACCTGGAAAGATGACGTCTTTTCGTATGACACGATCGCGCTGATCGCTCTTTCGATTGCGATACTCCTTCTTTTGCTCGTTCCCGCCGTCTGTGCGGTTGGCTCGATCGTTTGCATCGTTCAGTTCATCCAGACCTTCTCCGATCCAAAAAAAGCGAAAAAAATGACAACAAGCTTCTCCTTCCTTTTGTCCCTTCTACTCGCTTACGTCGGTTTGCAGGCCACCTTCCCGCAATTTCAGCTGGCTCGCGGCGGACTTTGGATTCTCATCCTGGGCGCCGCATGCGTCCTGTTGGCGACTGTTGCCACCCGCTTCAACCACTACACAAAAGAGGAAACCCGTTATGTGAACCTCTTGCAGGGCGGCGCTCTACTCGGCTCGGCCGGGTTTGCCCTTTTTGCCTTTGGCCTGATCAAGGGCGGACTCATCAAGACCTGTTTTCAGGAGGGTGGCCGTTACTCGATTTACACCTTTGCCATTACCCACGAAAACGAACTCTCGACCTTGATAGGCGAACCGGTCTCGGTTTCGGTCAGCGGGCTCTATGTTGATCTCGCTCTGCTGGTGCTCTTTTCTTTCTTTGTATTTCTTGCGTTTCTCGGATATACCGCGCGCTGCGCCGCCCGCCTGAGTTTGGCAAGAAAGGCGAACCACACAGCCACGAGCGCCCTCTCGCCGTCCGAGGAAAATTCCATCGTCTTGGCCGTACTGCTCATCCTTACCGCACTCATTCCCTTTGCCCTTCTGATCCCGTGGCACACCTCCTCGATGGAAGAAGGAAGGTTTGCCATGGTCGAGTTTACCGGCGAACAGATCCGCTATTTTGCTCTGGCGCTCGCCGGCGCGGTGGTTATGCTTGCCGCTGAAATTCTGATCTCCTGCCTCAAGAAAAAATCCCACAACGATTTGGGCGAGCTCGGGATCGCTGCCGTCTGGGAAGGAGCTCCAATCGTTGAATCTCCGGCGCCTGTCGCGGCGTTCCCGGAAAATGGAACCTTTGCCGGCACCGAAGCACCCGCCGCACAAGAACCTGCGGAAAACACGCCGCCTACAGAAAACGATCTGTGATCCCTGTTTGTTAAAAAGAAAAGCGCTTGCCCAATGTCGGCGAGCGCTTCTTTCTTTTTTGTTCGTTTTTTCGGAGGGTGCGGGAACCGCTTTTTTTCAAAAAAGGGGTCCCGCATATTTCCTTTTATTTTCCGTTCTCCATAGCTCTGCGGCGGCGCATCATATCCTTCATACGCAGTTCGGTATTGAGGATCTTTTTGCGCAGGCGGATGGACTTGGGCGTGACCTCGATGAGGTCGTCGTCGGTGATATACTCGATCGCCTCTTCGAGGGTAAAAATCTTCGGCGGAATGAGAAGCAGTTTCTCGTCTGCGCCCGAAGAGCGGATGGCGGTCAGGTGCTTTTCCTGGCAGGGGTTGACGGCAATATCGTCGTTCTTGGGGTTCTCGCCCACAATCATACCCTCGTAGACAGGCGTCTGCGGGCCAACAAAGAGCAGTCCGCGCTCCTGGGTCTTGTAGAGGCCGTAGCGAGTGGTCTCGCCGTCGTTGGAAGCGACGAGCGAACCGGTGAACTTCATGGCAACTTCGCCGCGGTAGGGTGCATAGCCGTCAAAGAGCGTGTTGAGAACGCCCTCGCCGTGGGTGGCGGTGAGGAATTCCGAACGGTAGCCGAAGAGGCAGCGCGACGGAATGACGTATTCGATGCGCGTGCGGCTTCCGATCGGGTTCATGGAAATCAGGTCTCCCTTGCGCTGACTGAGCTTTTCCACAACCGTCCCGACGAACTCCATCGGCACGTCGATGGTGACGCGCTCCATCGGCTCGCACTTTTTGCCGTCGATCTCCTTGTAAAGCACGCGGGGATTCGAGCAGGCAAGCTCAAAGCCCTCGCGGCGCATAGTTTCCAGCAGGATCGAGAGGTGCATCTCGCCTCTGCCGGCCACGCGGAACTCGTCGGTGGTGTCGCCGTCCGAAACGCGGAGCGACACATCCTTAAGCGTTTCCTTGTAAAGCCGCTCGCGGATCTGGCGCGAGGTGACAAATTTGCCCTCCTTGCCGGCAAGCGGACTGGTGTTGACGAGGAAAGTCATTTCCATCGTCGGTTCCGAGACCTTGACAAATTCCAGGGGCTCGGGGTTGGTGACAGCGGTCAGCGTGTCGCCGATCGTGATGTCTCCCGCGCCCGAGAAGCAAACGATATCTCCCACGGTTGCACTCTCAACCGGCGTGCGGACCAGTCCATCGATCTGGTAGAGCGAGACGACCTTGCTCTTTTTGACCACGCCCGGATTGTGATAGTTGCAGAGCGCGACCTCCTGGCCGACCTTGATCGAGCCACGGTCGATGCGTCCGATGCCGATGCGGCCAACGTAATCGTTGTAGTCGATCGAGGAGACGAGCAGTTGAAGATCGCCGGTCTCGTCGCCTTCGGGAGCCGGGATGTAGTCAAGGATCTTTTCAAAGAGCGGGGTCAGGTCGGTGCCGGGAACCTTCGGATCCTCCGAAGCCGTGCCAGAGCGCCCCGAGCAGTAAAGCATGGGCGAATCGAGCTGGTCGTCGTTGGCGCCAAGATCCATGAGAAGCTCTAGGATCTCGTCCTCGACCTCGCCAAGCCGCGCGTCGGGCTTGTCGATCTTGTTGATGCAAACGATGACACGATGGTTGAGCGCCAGCGCGCGCTCCAGAACGAAGCGCGTCTGCGGCATGGGGCCTTCGGCGGCGTCCACAAGAAGGATAACGCCGTTGACCATCTTGAGGATGCGCTCGACTTCCCCGCCGAAATCGGCGTGGCCGGGCGTATCGACGATGTTGATTTTCACGTCCTTGTAGTGGACGGCGGTGTTCTTTGCCAAAATGGTGATGCCGCGCTCGCGCTCAAGGTCGCCCGAGTCCATGACGCAGGTCACGGTCTCCTGGTTCTCGCGATAGATGCCTCCCTGCTTGAGAAGGCCGTCGACAAGCGTGGTTTTTCCGTGGTCAACGTGCGCGATGATCGCCACGTTGCGCAAATCATTTCTTACCATATTATCATACTCCGAAGGTTTCAAAAAATTCCAAGCTATAGTATAACACAAGAGACCGTCATCCGAAAAGCAACAGATAAACCAAAGTTTTTCCTGCCGGATTTTTCCTTTTTGTGCCTGTTGAACAAAATTTTTGGGGTCAAATGATCAAATCAACCAGAAGACCCACCGAAAAGCCGATCCCGACCAGAATGGCAAGGATACGGAAGGAATCTTTTACCGGGCGGTTGTTGCGGAAGAGGAGCGCAAGCCCCACGCCCGCGTTGACCAGCAGACCCGCAAGGAGATCGCCGAGCTTGAGCGCACCCGAAAGATACAGCTCGGTGAGCAGTACCGAGGGCGCGCAATTGGGGATAAGGCCCAAAAGCGTGGCGATCAGGCTCCCCAAAACCGGTTGTGCCGAAGCAAAGTGCTTGATGTTTTCTTCTCCGATGAGGAAAACGCCGGTGTTGAAGAGAAACAGGAAGATCAAAAGAAAGAGCGTGATTTTGCCGGTGTGCTTGAGCGCCGAGATTGCAAAATGATCCTTGCAGTTGCAGTGCTCGCGCTCGCAAAAATCCTCGATGTCGGGAACTTCTTCCTGTTTGCGAAACAGGCGGCTGATAAGGTCCACCAAAAAACCGGCAAGCATGCCAATGGCAAACTTTGCGCCAAGGATCCCCAGTACCAGTTTCCAGTTCGCACCCGAAGAAATAAGAATCGGCAGCATCTCATCCGAGGTGGAAAGATAAACCGCCACAAGCGTTCCGGTCGTAATGACGCGGCCGGTGTAAAGCCCGGAAGCCGCGGCCGAAAACCCGCACTGCGGCAGGATCCCAAGCCCCGCGCCCACAAGCGGCCCAACTTTGCCCGAGCGCTTCAGCCAGCGCGCGGCGGCATCTCCCGATTTGTGCTCGAGGAACTCCATAAAGAGGTAGGTGAGAAACAAAAACGGGATCAGCTTTGCCGTATCGAGCAGGGTGTCAAGAAGGACGTCAAGCATGGATGATCTCCCTCTCGCGGCAGGCGGCGCAAAGCCCGTAGAGCACCGATTGCCCGCAGTTGACAAAAAATCCGTGCTCCTTTTTGAGGTGCAGAACAAACTCGGTCGAGTCCTCGCAGTCCAGGTGCTCCATTCTTCCACACTTCACACACTTGGCGTGAAAATGCGCGTCACAGTCGCATCCGCTCCCGACGTATTGGTAGACCGAGCAAAGCCGCTCAACGCTCCGGAACTTCCGCACGATATTCTGCCGACAAAGCTCGGTCAAATGGCGGTAGACCGTGCTTTTTGCCGCCTCGCCGCCGTTGACGGCAAGACAAATTTCATCAGTGGTAAACTGACAGTCGGGGTTCGATTTGAAAAAGTTTAAAATTTTCGTCCGCCCCGCCGTCACATACGGTTTTCTTTTCATACTTTCCTCCAAAATTGAGAAGACTTCTCGAATTATAGCATACTGCGAAAGAAATGTCAAGGGGAAAAGCGAGAAAATCGCAAAGACAATAATAGTTTTTGTCCGCTTTTTCCTAAAAAGCGGCGAGGGCTTGGGGCGAGTAGCCCCAAAAAACGCGTTTCTTTTTGTTAGCTTTTTCTTTGCGCCTACGTTGCCAAAGAAAAAGCGGCTACAGATTTTTGATGACTTCGGAAAGAGAAATGGTTTTTTTCCAAAACCACTTGACAACAGCCGCGCCGTTTGTTATAATAAAGACCGTCCGAAAAGACAAATTGAATATTGGGGTATCGCCAAGCGGTAAGGCAACGGACTCTGACTCCGTCATTACCTAGGTTCGAATCCTAGTACCCCAGCCATAAAAGAAACCTCTTTTGTCTACCACGGCAAAAGAGGCTTTCTTTCGTTAAAGGATTGAAAAAATCACACTTTTCAAGTATATTTAAATGAAATGAAATCGACAAATCGGAATTTGTTGGTGGTGGAAAATGACAATTAGAGAAGCTTGTGATCTGTTAAAGGAAGAACTACTGGATAATGGTTATGAATACGGTTTTTATATTAACGGCATAACGTACAAACCGGATTTTTCACAGGGGTTCGATAATGCTTTTTTTGAACGTTTATTAAAAGAGTATCGTGTTCAAAATCCAAAAGATACAATGCAAGCAAAGGTAGGAACATGCCACGATGCGGTTGTACTGATGAAATCTATTCTTGATGAATACAGTGTCCCAAGCAAGATATGGCTGCTACATGATATGAAAAACGAAAAGTTTCATACCGTTTTAACATTTTATCTTGAAGGAAAAGTTATATATTTGGAACTGACACCTCAATCTGGAAAGCCTTGGTATGGAAAAGAAATTGTTTTTGAAAGTGAGCAATATTTTATAGATGGATATAAAGAAGATGGGTATGAAGTGATTGATGTCACAGATTCAGTCATTATAGGCGAAGCTCCTGATTTTGTGTTATCAAGAATGAATTAACAAATTCCAGTTTGTCAGGCTGAATAGCGTGTATCATTTTGGCGCTTTTAGTTATGGTTACGTATCATTATGGTGGTCTTATACAAAGAAAAAGTGTAGGGGCTCTCGTGCCGAGAGCCCCTACACTTTTTCTTTCACTTGGTATTATATGAGAACCTACGCCATTTGCGACTTTGGAGCAAATGGCATGATTTGCGCCAACTCCGCACAAAGAGTTTTTGCAAAAAGGCGCAAATCTAGGTTCAGAATCCTAGTACACAGCTTCAAAGCTCGCTCTGCGAGCGAAGCGACGCAGAACAGGTTCGATTTCGAGCCGGAGCCGTCGGAGAGCTTGCTCACCAGCGGCGAGGCGAAGCAAATATTCGTTTTCGCGTAGCGAAACGCCGGTGTTTAGCCGGCGAGAATATTGCATAACGAGCACATCGCGCGAGTGTTGAGTTCTCGCCCGCAGGGCGAGTATCCTAGTGTGGCAACCTCTTACCAAAGATCTTGTATTCTTTGAAACATTTCTTTCCCATATGCACATCGGGGACAAATCCAATTGCTTGGCAAACGTTCAAAAGGAGTCCCATCTGGAATTCCACCCACAGGGTCTCCCAATCGAGGGTCATACACATATTGGCAAACAAGACAAAAGTATTGTGACATATTTAGCTCCCCCAATTTTATTCATCAAAGCAGACATATGGCTCTATGTCGTTTTACTCCAAATACATAATCAGTTTTTGGTAGGCCTTGCCATCCTTTTTAACATCTACTGTTTCTCTGGAACCGTCTTCATAAATAACAAGGAAAGTTACGATCTGCTCCATTTCCCGATTATGGTTGTTGTAACTTTCTTGAATCAAAACGCCGCCCACACCAAGAAACCCTCCTGCAATTGCCGATGCCCTTCTTGCTTTCTTTTTGCCCTCTTTGGTTTCTTGTTCATATTGCGAAATGATTTTTGTTTTTACAATTGTTTTTTCCCCGCTTTCGAATTCGCTCGATTCCGTAATTACATCCCCTGATGCTGTGATCACATCTGCCTTTTCAAGGCTAATAAGCGTGAGTTCGGCGTTGTTATATTCTTTTCTCATTCTCTTTCTCCTATTTTTCAATAATAGTTAAAACCAAAAGCCGCAGAAACAATGATCCAAAAAAAGATACCGATTATAGCTCCGCGCCTAGCCGATCTTGCGCGCAAAGGGTGTCGACTTATAAAGCAACCGTTCAAAATCACGCCAACAATCGGAACAAAGAAGCCAAGGATAGCAAAACCCGGACTTGGAGCATCCTCGTCAATCGAGGTTGGTGGGCCGCTTCTTGTTGAACAACCGCAATGCGGGCAAATAACCGCTTCATCCATGATCTCTTTTCCACACTTTGAACAAAACATTTTACTTCCCCTTTCTCGTTCTTTTTTAGTTAAAATTTAACTCTACATTTTACATATTATCATATTTATAACTCTTTGTCAATGATTTTAGTTAAAAATGTTATAATATGAGCAGAGAGAGGGGGTATGCGTATGGATATTGGATCAAAAATTCGGGACAAGCGAGAAGATCTGGATCTTTCTCAGCGCGAGATGGCAAAGCTCATCCCGATGAACCAGTCGAACTACTCCAAAATCGAGCGTAACCTGCAGGAACCGAGCCTTGAGCAACTCCGTCGCATCTGCGAGATTCTAAACCTTGATCCCCGCTATCTCTTAGACCTCGGAAACGCCGAATTCCTCTCCCCTGCCGACACAAAGCTCCTGTCTGATATCAAAAAATTCCTGCAGGATCACCCAGTCGACTCGATCAGATAAAAAAGCACCTGTTACACAGGTGCTTTTTTCAGCGGCCGTTCAAAATTCTCCTCTCCCATCTTGACAAATTCCCCTGCCCTTGCTATAATAAACCTGTTATGGGCCATTAGCTCAGCTGGGAGAGCGCAAGGTTCGCAATCTTGAGGTCAGGGGTTCGATCCCCCTATGGTCCACCA
>JAFSSP010000030.1 GCA_017450945.1 Clostridia bacterium
ACTTTCTTCCAGAAAGTTTTCCCCGCATATTCCCTTATTCTTTCACCATGGTTTCCAATACCGCGATGCGCACGCAGAGGGTAAGGACGTTCATCGCCTTTTGGAGGTCCTCTCTCGAAGGATAGGACGGGGCGATGCGGATATTGCTATCGTGGGGATCCTTACCGTAAGGGTAGGTAGCACCGACGTCGGTCAGCTTTACGCCGGCCGCTTTGCAGAGTTCATAGGTGCGTTTTGCGCATCCCTCTTTGACAAAGAGGCTGACGAAATATCCGCCGTTCGGTTTTGTCCAGTGCGCGCAGCCGGTGTTGCCGAGTTCACGATCGAGCGTTGAGAGCACGATCTCAAACTTCGGGCGCAGATAGGTTGCAAGCAATTCCATGTGTTTGAGAATGTTTTCCGCCGTCTTGTAGTAGCGGACATGACGGAGCATATTGAGTTTATCGTAGCCGATGGTCTGGGCGCTGATATAGGGCAAAATCTGCGCAAGGTTTGCCTTGGACGCGGCAAAGATCGCCACACCCGCGCCCGGGAAGGAGATTTTGGAGGTCGAGGCAAAATAGAAGATGCGGTCGCGGTTCCCTGCCGCATCGGCAAGCGCAAAGATATCGGCAAGCTGATCTTTTTTGTCGGGGTAAAGATCGTGGACGGCGTAGGCGTTATCCCACATGATGCGAAAATCTTTGGCGCCGGTCTTCATTTCGGCAAGACGTTTGACCGTCTCGTCCGAATAGGTAATACCGTCCGGGTTGGAATATTTCGGGCAGCACCAGATGCCCTTGACGGCGGGATCCTTGACCAGTTCTTCCACAACGTCCATATCCGGGCCTTGCGGGGTCATCGGGACTGTGACAAGCTCCATACCGAGCGTTTGGCTGACACGGAAATGCCGGTCATAGCCGGGTGCCGGGCAAAGGAATTTCACCACCGGCTCTTTTCCCCAGGGGCGCTCGCTGCCGAGAACGCCAAAGAGCATGGCACGTGCGAGCGTATCGAACATGAGGTTCAGCGACGCATTGCCGCCGACAAAAATCTCATCTTCCCGCAACCCAAAAAGATCTGCAAAGAGCTTTTTGGCTTCCGGGATTCCGTCGACAAGACCGTAGTTGCGGCAATCAAAACCGTTCTCTGCATGCGGATCGCTGTTTGCGTCCAGTGCGTTCAAAAGATCCATGCAGGCGTCGAGCTGATCGGCACCCGGCTTGCCGCGGGAAAGGTCGAGAGCAAGGCCGCACGCCTTGATCGTTTCATATTCTTTTTGCAGGGATGTGAGCAGGTCTTTTTGCTCGGACTTTGAGAGAGAGGAATAATTCATAGTACTTGATGACTCCTTTACAAAACTGCTGTTATTCTATCATATTCGGCCCGGAAAATCAATGTTTTTGAATATTTTTTCAAAAAACTTGCAAAACTCAGTTGGAATTCCAAAAATCCGAGACGATTTCTGCAAGTTCTGCGGCATTTCCTGCAAGTTTTTGGTCTTCCCAGTGTTCCGGGAACAAAAGCTTCTGTCGCGGATCGGTGTATCTGTCGTCCACGAGTACCAAGATTCCGCGGTCGGTCTCGGTGCGAATGACTCTTCCCGCCGCCTGAAGCACGCGGTTCATGCCGGGATAGACGTAGGCGTAGTCAAAACCGCGCTCGCGCGTTTTCTCATAGTATTCCATAAGGATGTTGCGCTCGTTCGAGATGCCGGGAAGCCCGGTACCGACAACGACCGTTCCGATGAGTCGCCCACCGGGCAGATCGACCCCCTCCGAGAAGGAACCGCCGAGCACGCAAAAACCGACCCGGAGCTTGCCGTCGTCGGCAAATGCCGAAAGGAAAGCCTCTTTTTCGGCCTGCCCCATCCCACGCGACTGCACCACGAGTTCGACCTTTGGATACTTCTTTGCAAACCGCTTGCGGACCTCTTCGAGGTAGGCATAAGACGGGAAATAGGCAATGTAGTTGCCGGGCTTTCCCGAGACTGCGGCGGCAAGGATTGAAGAAATCTTGCCGTAGGATTTTTCGCGGTCGGCGTATCGGGTGCTGACCCCCGGAAGAATGGCAATGCAGAGATTCTCCCGCGGGAAGGGCGAGGGCAACGAGAGTATGACGCCCCGCTTTTTGCCGCCCAAAAGATCGGCAAAATAGTCAAGCGGGGTCAAGGTCGCCGAAAAGAGCACGCCGCCCACACAGTTTTTCAGACATTCGGAAAGCCGATCGGAAGGATCTAGGCAAAGCAGACGGATCTTTCGCTCTTCCCCATCCACTTCGAGAAAGGTCACATAGCTCTTATCATAGCCTTCGGCAATCGTTGAAAAACGGCGCAGATCCTTGGAGGTTTTGAAAAAGATCGGCTCGCAAGGCTTTCCGTGCATGCGGAGCAGATAGCGCTCCAGCTCCTCGCTTGCGTTTGCCGCCGCCTCGAAAAGCTCAGGCTGAGAGCTTGACGAGAGATCAAAACCTCTTTCCACGCCCGTTTCGTCCTTTTGCAAAGTTTCCCTGCAAAGTTCGCGGATGCCTTTTAATTGTTCGGTCAGGCGATAGAGCGCCTCGTAAAGAGCGGTACCGGGTTCGAGAAGAGAAAGGCAGGATAAAAGCGCGGTAAGAGAGAGCCCTGCCGAATACATATCAGAGGCGCGGCTTGCCAGATTGTGCGCCTCGTCAACGAGAAAGAGATTCTTTTTGCCGTCCCCTTCTCCCGCAAAACAGCGGCGCAGATAGACAAAGGGATCAAAAACGTAATTGTAGTCGCAGATGACGATATCGCAGAAGGCGAGCAACTCCAGTTGAAACTCATAGGGGCAGATTCCATACTCTTTCGCCTTTTCTAAAATCGTATTGCGCGGAAATCCGTTGCCCTCTGCAAGAAGCGAAAAGATCGCCTTGTCACAGCGGTCGTAAAAGCCTTTGGCATAGGGACAATCGGCCGAATTGCAATAGAAGGAAAGACGGCCGGGATCGGCCTTGGCCGCCTCGTTTTGGCAAAGTTCTTCTTTTGCGCTCATCACCATGGTGCGAAGATGCGCGCCAGCCTCAAAAAGCTTCCCGGCCGCAAGGTAGGCCTCGTGCCTTGGCGCGGCCTTTGCGGTCAGATAAAAGATGCGGTCGGCGACCCCCTCCCCCAGCGCGCGAACGGCAGGATAGAGGGTCGAGGCGGTCTTGCCGATCCCGGTCGGCGCCTCGGCAAACAGAAGCTTTCCAGCCTTGAAATCGCGGTAGCACTCGCGCACGAGCAGTTCCTGCCCCTCGCGGAGCGAGGAAAACGGAAACTTTGCGGTCTTGGCCGACGGGATCCGAACGGTTGCGCGCTCTTCGCAGAATGTTGCAAACGGGAGCGCCGCATTGAGGGATTCGGAAAACTTCAATGCAAGGCTCTCAAAGGAATAGGTTTTTTGCGAGAGATCCAGTCCCTCGTCCGAATTTACGGCAAACCCGACCTCGAGTGCTTTGGCACCAATCGAATCGGCAAACAAAAAGGCGGTGCAAAGGAGTTCGGTCTCGTCCCATAAAGTCGCCTTCCCTTTTCCGACGCGCAAAGCATAGAGCGCAGGATTGCTTCCGGCTCTGACCCACGCGGCAGTCGCTTCGACGATCAAGTCAAGGCCGTCGTACTCGAACTTTTTTGCAAAGGAGCGCTCTTCTCTCGAGACCGTCTGGCCAAGCAGATTTTCAAGAAGTCGCTCGGAAAGCTCCGGATCGATCGGCTTTTGCGGGCGGAAGGACTCAAGATCGCCCCTTCTGCAACAGAAAAAGGAGAGTTCCCCCACCGATAGGATCACGGCCTGCTTTGCGGCGTCGTATCTCATGGCGGTCTCTCCTTTTTTAGTTTTTAGCCTCGCTTGAGCGAGCGCAAAAATTCTTTTTGTTCGTCGGTGATCCTTCGGCTTTCGATGGCTTTTTGAATGGCTTTGTTGTGCGTCCATACGTCAAGGCGGTGGTTCTTAAGAATCGGCAAAGTCGCTTCGTACTGCTTGGCAAGGGCGGTAGCAAAGTACCAGGCGATCATCATGTTTACATAATACTCGTCCGATTCAATCTTTGCCACGCGGTCAAGGTGGGCAGGGGTAAAGTCGCCGTCGAGAAAATGCGTCAATAGCATCTTGATCCCAAAGCGAACCGCATAGGTCTTGCCCGAGTCGATCCAATGATCGATAAAAGGCAACAGCGCTTGTTTGTGCTTTACAAAGACTCCGGGCGAGAGCTGGTCGCAGGTCGCCCAGTTGTCGATATAAGGCAGGAAACGATCGACCTCTTCCACGCATTTTGCAAAGTCTTTTTCAAGAGAAATCAGAAAGGCGTGGAGCTGGTTTTCTTCAAAATACTCGTGCGGAAGATCCGAGAGAAAAGTTGCAATTTTCGGATCGTTTTTGTAGGCTTTTGCAAGGATTTTCAGCTCGGGCGTGCGTACGCCGATCATCTTTTGTGGCTCGACGGTCGGGATCAGCGCACCCTGAAAATCGCGATAGGCGAGGTCTTGCCTTGCAAACAGAGCCCTGCGGATCTCGTCGGTGATCATTTAAGAGATCGGTTCAAAATCGGCGGCGCCGTGCTTGCAAAGCGGGCAAACGATGTCCTCGGGGAGCTCGTCGCCTTCGTAGACATAGCCGCAGACCTTGCAGACGTAGCCCTTCTTGCCTTCGGTCTGGGGCTTGGGCTTGACGTTGTTCTGGTAGTAGGTGTAGGTCATGGTCTCGCGGTCGCTGATCACGCGGGCCTCGGTGACGCGGCAGATGAACATGCCGTGCGTGTCGAGGTCGACGTACTGTTCAACTTCAAGCGACATGACCGCATTGATGTACTTGGGCAGAATGGCAAGACCGTTGTCGGTGCGGTCGAGCTCGGCCCCTTCAAACTTGTCGGTGTTGCGTCCGCTGCGGAAGCCGAAGGACTCAAACACCGAGAAAGGCGCGTCAACCGACAGGCAGTTGACATTCATTTTGCCGGTCTGCTTGATCACGTGATGCGAATAGTTCTGCTTGTTGATGGTCACCGCCACACGGTTGGGAGTATTTGTCACCTGCGTGACCGTGTTGACGATCAGTCCGTTGTCCTTCTTGCCGTCATTGGAGGTCACGACATAGAGGCCGTAGCCGATGCGGAAAAGCGCGGTCAAATCGTTCTTATCGGCCTTCTTTTCGTCTCTTGCCACGTAGTCGCGGCAGAGCTCGTCGGCCATTGATTTGATCTCTTCGCGGTTGGCGGCGTTCACGGCAGATTTGATCTTGACCGTGGTGTTCAGCCACTCGATGTTCTGACTCTTGGCAAACATCTCTTTCATCACCTTGGCGGCAAGAGGCGCCCAGGAGCCGTTCTCGATAAGCCCTACCGTGCGGTTCTTGTAGCCGCGCTCGGTCAGGTGCTCAATGAAGGTACGCATAAAGGGGAAAATATCGGCGTTGTAGGTCGTGGTGGCAAGCACGAGTTTACCGTAGCGGAAGGCGTCCTCAACGGCCTCGGCCATATCTTCTCTCGCAAGGTCACAGACGACCACCTTGGGGCATCCGCGGCTCTTGAGCTCGTCGGCAAGCTGGAGAACAGCGTTTTTGGTGTTGCCGTACACCGAGGTATAGGCGATCATCACGCCCTCGCTCTCGGCAAGGTAAGAAGACCAGGTATTGTAGAGGCCGAGATAATAACCGAGGTTCTCGGAAAGCACCGGGCCATGGAGCGGGCAAATCGTCTGAATATCGAGAGCGGCGGCCTTTTTGAGCAGGTTTTGCACCTGTGCGCCGTATTTGCCGACGATGCCGAAATAGTATCTGCGCGCCTCGCAAGCCCAGTTCTCCTCGACGTCGAGTGCGCCGAATTTGCCGAATCCGTCGGCCGAGAAGAGCGTTTTGGCGGTGGAATCATAAGTGACCATAACCTCCGGCCAATGCACCATCGGAGCAAAGACGAAAGTCAGCTCGTGTTTGCCGAGCGAGAGGGTTGCGCCGTCCTCAGCGATGAGTCTGTTCTCATGGGCAAAGCCTTCAAAGAAGTTTTCCATCATAGAGAAGGCTTTTGCGGTCGCCACGAGCGTGGTATTCGGATAGTTTTTGAGGAAATTCAGAATGTTTGCCGAGTGATCGGGTTCCATGTGCTGGACGATGAGATAATCCGGCTTCCGACCGCCGAGCACCGAACCGATGTTGTCGAGCCATTCGTGCGTGAATTTTGCGTCCACCGTATCGAATACGGCGACCTTTTCGTCGAGGATGACGTAGGAATTGTAAGCCATTCCATTGGGCACGATATACTGCCCTTCAAAGAGATCGATCTTGTGGTCGTTGACGCCAACGTAGAAAATTCCGTCTGCAAGTTTCATAAAATTTCCCTTTCCGAAAACAGTTTTTATTTTACCCTTTTATGATACTATATCTTGGAAGAAAAGTCAAGGAAAAATAAAAGAGATGTAAGAAAGATTCAACGCCCCTCATCCGGCTGCCTTTGGTAGCGGAATGAGGCGTCGCGACCTTTTGCCGCATCATAGTGTGTCATCCTGAGCGTAGCCGAACTTTTCCGCCGTGTTTTTCGAGATCCCAAGCGCCGCGGAAGCGTCGCTTGATCCTCCGCTCCGCTTCGGATTTCGGCAAGCTCAGGATGACACGAAAAACATGGCGGAAAAGCGCCGAGTGTAAGCGTAGGCGGGATCTCGGCGCACACTGTGAATGGCTGCCCCCTTAGCCTTCCCCCTTGAGGGGAAGGGGGACCATCGAAGATGGTGGATGAGGGTGTCCGATGGAAACCATCTATAAAAAAGAAAAGTTGTTTTACTTTCGCACGACCCTCATCCGTCACGGCAAGCCGCGCCACCTTCCCCTCAAGGGGGAAGGCTGGCAAAAATCGCCGTTTTTTCGGCTCATCAAAACGCTTCAAAAGCCTTGGATTTACAAAAAATGAATTGTTGCTTTACTTTGCAAAATCGCAACATGAATTGCCTATCGGCACAAATTGCGGCTGCGGATTTTCCGCGGCCGCATGATTTGTTTACCCCCGCAAAATTCCTCTCATACACACAAAAGCCTCCCGGTTTCGGGAGGCTTTTGAAGATTCGATGATAGATCATTCCAGAATGCGATGCCATTCTTTGAGCAGCCGCTCAAGATCAAATGCCGCATTGGCGGGGCTGGTCGAGGGCAGGCAGACCGCTTCTCGTTTTGTAAGCGGAAAAGTGTACTTGTCGTAAACCTTTTTTGCGGTCTTCCCTGCCGCAAAGATCGTTTGGATGTTTGCGGTATCGAGGATCAAACGAATGTCGTTGGGAACCACGTCCTTGATGCTCGCATCCGAGGAACCTGTGATCTCGCAGGAGCCGATCACGTCCCAGAGCGCGATTCTGTTTCGCAACAGAAAGGCTTTCTTTTCCTCCACCGTTCGGGGCAACTCTTCGCCGTAGAGCGTCGAGACCACCTTCCAAAAGCGGTTTTGCGGGTGTCCGTAGAAAAAGCCGACCTCTCTCGATTTTGCCGAGGGAAAGCTTCCGAGAATCAAAATCTTGGAGTTGCGGTCATAGACCGGTTCGATCGGGTGGGTGAGTTGCATAACGTGTTCCTTTGCTTTTTATGACTTTTCCGATAGGTCGATCCAATAGCGTTCAACTTCCTTTTTGATTTCGTCAACATAGACGGTCGATTCGTACACGCCGCCATTTTTGAGAATGGTTTTGCGGCTGCCTTCGTTCTCGGGATAGCAGGTGACAAGCACCCGAAGGATGCCAAGTTCTTTGCATTTTTGCAGGGCCAGCGCAAGCATTTCGGTCGCATAGCCTTGCCTGCGCTCGCTTGAAGCGACCGAGTAGCCGATATGCCCGCCCCATGTGGCAAGCACTTCGTTGAGCGTGTGGCGGATCTGGATCACGCCGACCACCTTTTGGTCTTCTTCTCGGAGGTAAAGATACTGCGTTGCCTGCACCTTACCCTTTGGAACCGTCTTGGGGTTTTTGAAACGCTCGACCTGTTTGAGCCACTCTGCGGTTGATTCACAGTCTCGCAAACCTCCGCTCCCGTCCATGGACATCTCCGGGGAAAACTCGTTTTTGTATGCCTGAATTGGTGCGTCATACTCCATCGTGGGTTCAATGAGTTTCATGGTCAGTTCCGCTCATTTGATGCGAAAATCAATGCTGGCAATCTCACCGGAGAATTGAATGGCAACTTCCAAACCTTTTTCCCGGTTCAAGAAAGCGAACGGCTTTCCGCTCTCAATTTCTTCCGGAGAGACTTCCTCAAAGCCGGCCTCGGTCAGGGCCTCTGCGTAAGCATCAAGGAAGGCCTCGCCCTCTTTGACGGTTTCAAAGGTGAAGCTTGCCGCAAGGAACATGGTAAAGTCTTCGCCAAACTGCGCTTTCCAGTAAGCGACGCGGTCGCGGCAGGAATCGTAGTTGTCAAAGGCCGGCGTTGGGAATCCTGCGGCGCGCAGGCGTTTGCTCATTTCACCCGGCGTGAGATACTTGTCGGATTTGAAGAGCAGTTCGACCGTTTCGGCGTCATTAAAGCGGTAGCGGAAGGATTTTGCGCCGTTTGCCGACTGATAGTAGGTTGCACCGGCCTCTTCCCCGTCTTCATAAACCGGCGTATATCCAAGGCTTTCGATATATGCGTCGAAATAAGCAATCACAGCCTCTTCATCGGCAAACTTGGCGATCACATGGAGATAGAGATCATACTCGTAGAAATAGAGCCAGCCCTCGGTATCCTCGCAGGCCGAGTCAATTGCCGAAAAATCGGTCAAAACTTCGGTCTCGGGCAGACGCACAAATCCCGCTTTTCCAAGGGCGGCGTTGATGCTGCCCAGTCCCTCGTAAACAGGATTGTCATAATACTTTTTCGCTACAAGATTGATTCCGTTGTCATATTCCAAAGAGATCGAGGAATAGCAACGGTATTCGGGGCGGAGCAAAAGCCTATAAAAGACTTCTCCGTCCTCGGTGACCTTTTCAAAGCCGTTTTCGAGGAGCTTGGCAATATACTGCTCCAGATCGGCCGCGGTCGCTTTGCTGTCGCGGATGGAGACCTCGTCGTCGGCCACAAAGTTTTCCCCGTCGATGATAAAGGCATAGGTGGCAAAATCCGCAAACGGAAGCGCCGTCTCGCCGTAGCCGTTGAGGAAAACCGAATTGAGGATCAAAAGATCGCTCTCGTTCCATGCGGTGCGGGGTTCGGGATAAACCGGATTCTTCATCCAGGCCTCGGCGCGGGCGTCTGTCTTTGCCTTGCCGAAGCTGATCACAAGATCAATATCGTCATAGGAAATGCGCGCCGCCGCATCATCATCCACTTCTGCCGTGATGCGAACGGCCGTTGGATCCTCCCGGTCAAGGCGGAAATACACGTCATGCATCAGGCGAACCGCATTTTCGCCGTAGCCGACAAACATGCGGATCGAGTTTTTCACAGCGGCGGAATTGGAAACAAACTCCAAAGGATCCATCGGATTGTTGTAAAAGAGATTCCAGATGTTCCCATCCGAAAGCTCTGCCGACATCCAGATGTTCGGCAAATACTCGCTTGCCGCATCAATGGCCTGTCCCTCTCCTAAGTAGAGGATCTCGTCAAGAGAATTCCCGTTCAAGAGAGCCCGGAAGGATTCGCCGCCGACGCTCATGATGGCAAAATCCGAATAGATTTCGTCATCGGCATAATCGAAATAGACAAGATCCCTCGAGGCGGCCACGGTTTTCAGATACCCTGCGGCGTCGATCACATAGTTGCCCTCGACGAGCTTGTTCAAAAAGTTCTGCATGGTGTCCTCGGAGGTGGGAACCATATCGAGCGCGCTCGGCAAATTCCCTGTTTGCAGTTGTTTGTCCTGCGCTTTGCAGGCGGCAAACGAAGCGGTCAGCAGAAGAGCGACCAGTGCAAGCAAAGCAAGCCGTGTCAGTTTTTTGTTCAAAAAACGTTTCATACAGCCTCCAAAAAAATTGAAATTGATGAAATGGGGATTGATAGTTATATTGTAGCATAAACCTGCGATTTTTGTCGATAGTTTTTGAAAATTTTTATTTTCCAATTTCTTTTGTAACAAAGTCGCGGCGCACCCGGTCGGGTGCGCCGCGCTCTTTCAAAGCGTCCGCTTTACCATTTGATGGTCATATTGTAGCTTGCAATGACCTTTCCGGTCGCTTTGTTGATGATTTCAAGTTTTGCCGTTCCATCCTTGGAGCAACTCCAGCCACTGCTCCATGCCGCCGCCAGAAGATCTCCCGACTTACAGTTTTCCCAATCCCATTTGCTGGTGGAAGACGAGCTTCCGGGCAGGGTCACCCGATGCGTAAAAGTCGCGGTAGCAGAACTGTCGGGCGCTCCGCCGGTAATACGAACGCCAAAGTGAACGTAGGTGGGCTTTTTGGAGATCGAGGACGAAATGGTCGTTGTATTTCCCTGCGTCGTATTGTAATAAACCAGTTCAGCCTTCCATTGATAGAGATTGTCGTAAAGGTCTTTACAACCCATATAGTTCTCTTCCACAAGGAAGGTCAGATAGCGGTAGGTCGTCATATCGCTGGCCGACATATGATTTTTCACATACTGGTAGATCGCTGATTTGTATTTGTTCTTCAAAGACTTTGCGCGGTCGGCGCTGTCTTTGTACTCTCCCAGTTCCGCAAACCCCTCGTAAGCAGGGATGACGTCTCCTTTTTGAGCCGCCTGATCCGCAACGCCATAGCGGCATTTTTTGATCTGCGAGGCACTGTCGGTATAGGACTCGCCAAGCGCAAGGAAAATTTCAAGTGCCTCTGCAAATTTCCCTTCTTCGGAAAGCTCCAGAGCTTTATGGTACTGCTGTCCCATGATCGCGTCTTCACAGCGCTTGATATAGGTTGCCGTGGCTTCGGAACGATAGCCCGAAAAGGATTTGAAGGCTTTTACGGCTTCCTCGAATTTTCCCTCTTCAAAGAGCTTGACCGCCGCCTTGTACTTCGGCTCGTTGATGGCGTCGTTGCATTTGAGGACCATATCGTCGCTGTCTTTGTATCCCGAAAGATTGGCAAACGCTTTTTTTGCTTCCTCGTACTTCCCGTCGTCAAAATCCTTCTTTGCGGCGTCGTATCTGCAATTCAGGATCTGCTCTTCGCTGTCCTTGTAACCGTCCAAAGCGGTGAAGGCGGAAATGGCCTCCTCGTAGTTCCCCGCTTCGTAGAGCTTCATGGCGTTATTGTAATTTGCGTTCGGGACAAACACCTTTGTCACCAGCATTGCGATCCCGACAACAAGAGCCGCCGTGGCAAAAACGGCCGCGACCGTAATTGCTTTGATCTTTTTGATTTTTGCCTGTTTCTTTTGCTCGGCCTCGGCCGCCGCTTTGCGCTCTTCAATCTCGCGCTGGCAGTCAAGCACCTGCTCGTCGGCATCCTTGTATCCGGAAATGCTTTGGAAGATCCGAATGGCGTCGGAAAAATAGGTGGCGATCTTCGCCGCCTGCGCATCCTGATAGATGGTTTCGCAACGGCAGTCTTCGGCCTTCTCGCAACACATTTTGATAAATTCGTCCGCGTCTTCAAAGCCCGAAATGCTCCGGAATTTTTCCGCAGCCGCCAGATACATTTCCTCGTTGGTGGCTCTGTTCATCTCCGAAATGGCGTCGTTGTAAACAAATCTGCAGCGCGCGAGCTCGTTGCGCTGGTTGATCTGTTCAATATAGTCACTGAGTGCGTCGACCAGTTTTTCGTCACCGAAGCGGACGGCTTTTTGATAGTTGGCACTGCCGTCGAACGGAGCTTCGCAGTTCACGAGATCCTCTTCGCGACGAACGCAAAGCTCAGCCATAAGCTTGCCGAGATAGGCGCGCGCATTCTTCGGCTCCTGGTCAAGCACCTTTTCGCAATAGATATCTGCTTCTTCCCAGTTGCCGTCTTCAAGGAACATAAATGCGCGCTCGAGCAGGGGGGCTACGTTGACCTTGCCCGCCGTGGTTTTGACTTCCTCAACCACGATTTTGGGAAGATCGGCTTTTACGATCTTTTTGATCCCGCGGATGAGATCCTGCATAAATCCGAGCTTGGACATATCCTGCGCCTGCAGATGAGAGAACTCTTCGGGCAGATCGTAAGGATCCATATCCCGATAGGCGGGAATGAGCATCTTTTTCCCTTTGCTCTGCTTGATGAGCGAAAGATAACGGCTCCATTCGTTCTTGACCCAGACGGCGTCGAAATACTCCGGCTTGGTACCGAGGACAACCATGACCTTTGCGGAATTGAGCGCCGCAAAGATGTAAGGCTCGTATGCCGTGCCGAGCTTATCCTCCAGCGTGATGCGCGAGAAGAAGACCTTAAAGCCTTCCTGCTTGAGCTGATGATAGAGGTCGGTCGCAAGCACGCTGTCGGGCGTTCTTCTGCCGTCCTTGTCGGTCTCTTTATAGCAGATGAACACATCGAACGGCTCTTCCTTTTGCGAGATGGCAAGGATGCCTTTCTGGATCTCGTTGATGACCTTTGCCTCTTCCTCGTAAAGAATCTGTTGTTCGGGCTCCGCACACTTCAATGCGGATTTGTAGTCGTCATCGTCAAAAATGGAAGTAAACTGTGCGCGGTTGACGGTCGGAACCCGCTTGTGCGTTTCGGGATCTTCCACATATTCGATTCCGTAGCGGCAAAGCACGAGCGCCCAGTAGGCCTCGGCGTCGCCCGGATCCTCGGTGATGATCTGTTCGTAGATCGCCGCGGCTTTATCGAATTCGTTGCTCCGCCTAAAATGATTGGCTCTGTCGTGGAGATTGGCTCTGCGCTCGTCGTCCAGCCGGGGCAAAGTCTGCTTGGTGCCGCAGTATTCGCACACGCCGACCGACGCGCCCGGCTCAAACTCGATCGTGCCTCCGCACATTTTACATTTGAAGATGGACATAGAAATGTGATCTCCTTGTAGTCAAAAGAATCGTTTTGAGGTTTCAGAATGTTATCATTCTATCACAAAAAATCTGTGATGTCAATTTTCATTTTGCGGTTTTGAAAATAAAAGATCATCCTTTATTCAGTCAAACGCATCGCAGCACACCCCGGCGGGTGTGCTGCCATGGTCGTGCTGAAACTGTCCGCTACTTCTCTTTATTTGAGTGCTTTGCACTTGTTGTTACGGTCTCCGATGAGCGCAAGCAGTTCTTTGGAAAGAGCCGCGGCAAGCTCGACGTCGCCGTCGCAGATCGCCTCGTCAAAGGCCCGGAACTGAGCTGCGATCGCAGACTCGATGGGTTCAAGCGCCTCATCCGACATGGGATCCGAGTAACGAACGGCCTCATAGACCTGTTTGCAAAGTTCCTTTGCTTCCTCGCTCTCTGCGCGGGCCATCGTGCTCTGCGCATCTGCGGTCAAAAATTTTACAAATGCGGTTTTGACCTTGATCTTTTGGTCGATCCGCTCCACCGTGCCTGCCGCAAACAATGCTTTGATCACGGCAAAGGCGTTGAAGAGCATCAGAAGCGCGCAAACAACGACTGCGATCCAGGCAGGAAGATTCGGGATCAACATCAGGGCGACACCCCCGACAAGCAGGCTCAAAAGCAGGATCCTGGAAACCTTGACGAGCGACAGACGATAAAAGGTTTTGCTGAGATTCTCGGCTTTGAAAGCAAAGCCTGCGCAGAGAAGGTTGACCAGAAACGCGGCAACAATAAATCCCCAGGCGACCCAGAAACGCGCGTCATAGAGGATTACATATCCCGGAATGATCGGACGGGCAAAAAACACGGCCAGGTGAAAAACTGCAAACAGAATTGCCCAGAGCAGGGTGTAAAATCCGAATGTCTTTTTCATGATTGATTCCTCCCGTCTCAGAGAATTTCAGAGAGCAGTTTTGCTTTCAGCTCTGCAAATTCGCCTTCATCAATAAGCCCTGCGTCTTTCATCATGGAAAGCTTTTTCACTTTGGCTTCAAAGGTTGACATATCGTCGGCCGACTTTGATTTGCCGTCGATGCCGTCAAAGATACCGCCGACCTGACCTGCCATGATGCCGGCCGCTTTGAGGCCAACGCCAAGACCGACGATATCGCCCATAGCAGAACTGCCTCCGCCGCCGTTTGCGCCCATTTGCCCAAGGCCTTCTGCATAGGCCTCTTGAACTCGTTCCGCAATGTAATCTTTTTCGGTGACTCCCTGGGCCTGCATGACCTCTGCGTGGGCAAATCCCTTCTGACGGTGCGCTTCGGCTTCGGCCTGCGCTTCGATGATCTTGCGCTCGGCCTCACGTTTGGCGATCTCGGTTTGCGTGGTCTGGCGCTCCATCTCGGCCTGACGTGCGGCAACCGCCACCTGCGCCTCGGCTTGCTGTTGTGCCGTGCGAACGGTTGCTTCTGCCTTGATCATGCGGGTCTGGAGCGAAATTGCGTGGAGTTCGCGCAGACGCTTGAAGTTGGGATCTCCCTCGGGGAGAACGACCGTGGTCAGATAGAACTGCGGAATGGTCAGACCGTATTCCTCAAAGCCGCCGATCATTTTATCGCGGAGGACTTTGGAAATCTCCTCCAGATGCTCGTCGATCTCAAAAATATCGAACTCGCCGGCCTTGATCGCCTGCGAAAGGTTGGATTTGACCGCCGTGGCAACAAACGGGCGGAAGGAGTTTTGCAGGGATTTGGTAAAGCCCATTCCCTGTTCTTCCCATGCAATGCCTTTCATGGTGCCGACCAGTTTGACGAGCAGTTTGCGGCTGTCCGAGACGGCAAGGTTCATCTCGCCGGAAGCACCGAGCTCGATCGGAATACCCGAATCGGGATCGATGTAGCGCACCTTGCTGTCGGTTCCCCAGCGAAGCGCCATCTGCACGGTCTTGTTGATGAAATAGACCTCGCAGTGGAAGGGGCTCTCACCACCGGTTGCGCGGTTGAGAATTTTCCCGACGATCGGGATGTTTTGCGTCTCAAGCGTATAGCGGCCCGGGCCGAAGAGATCGAGCGCCTGACCATTCATGAAAAAGATGGCCTCCTGCGATTCGTGAACAATGAGCTGTGTGAGGCTGTTGAAATCCTCGCAGGGATGTTTCCAGACAAAGGTGCTGTTATCGCCCTCGTATTTGATGATTTCTGCAATTGCCATGTCAATATTCTCCAATCAAATTCAAAATATCGAGCCCTGTCAGCCGTCGATGCTGAGATTTTCCACCGAGAACTCCAGACAAGTCTGAATGATCTCGTTGCGTGTGCGTCCGGTGTTCTCTGCGATCTCGTCCATCTTTTTGATCAGATCGTTCGGGAGTCTGACCGAAAGAACGGCGCTGTCACCGCGGAACTTTTTGGGTTGAATGACCAGTTTTTTCTCTGACATAATGGTTCACCTCATTTTATGAAATCTTGCGTGATACGGTTTGAATGGTGAAAGCCTCAATCGCTCTCTTCGATCGAAAGATTCTCCACCGAGAACTCAAGGCAGGTTTGAATGATCTCGTTGCGCGTACGCCCGGTAGCCTCCGCGATCTCATCCATCCTGTTGATCAGATCGTTCGGAAGTCTGACCGAAAGGACCGCGGTGTCTCCCCGGAATTTCTTGGACGCAATGACAAGTTTCCTATCCGGCATCGGTCAAATCACCTCGCTTTTTCTGTCCTCGGCCATATTGTAGCACATTTGTAGTACGTTTGTCAAGTGGTTTTTGAAAATTTTTTTACTTTTTGTTTTTTTCTCTCTCAAACCGGCAAAAAAACCACAGCGACAAGGGAAAAAAGAAAGATCCAACCGCTTGGCGGTTGGATCTTTCTTTTGTTGACCGATTTATCCCAGGTCCTGCCCGAAGGGAATGATGTGTTTGGAAAACTCATAAATGAACTCGGCTTTGCTTGCTTCGTCGTATTCGGTGAATTCCCCGTCTGGAAGCTTGTCTTCCATTGTGGAGTTGAGCACCCGGCCTTCCAGGATGAACTCGCCCACGGTCGCCTTGAAATAGGGTCTTCCCGTGTTCATTTTCATCAGAAGGGAAAGGAGCAGTTGTCCAAGGTCGTATTCAAAGTGCAGAACGTCGCCGCTCTCGCGCTCGATCTCCATGGATCCCGTGATCGCGGGCAGCTCGCCGAGATCCATATCGGACTCTTTTGCAAAGATCTCGGTTGTGTCAAGCACAAACCCGACCTTGACAACGTTGCCGTTTTCCTGCACGGTGATCCGGTGTTTCTTCATAAAAGCATTGACTTCCTGCGGATTCTTGAGATCCAGCGTCTTGAAGTAACGGTTGGAAAGATCGGCGATCTGCTTGACGTAAGTCCAGGAATCCATAAAGAAGAGCCTTTGCGTTGCCTCGGCCAGTTCTTCTCTTGAGAAGGTGTCCAGCAAAACAGCTTTGTCGATCTTGCCGTAGAATTGATCGGCAAGGTCGTTTTCCTCGCTTTTCTGATCCCGGTAGAGGCTTTCGCCGGCAACATAACAATCCTCCCCGTCGATTTTGACAGTGAAGCTGTGATCGAGCGAATAGGCCACGTCCTGAATGTTTGCGATCTCCTCTCCGTCAACGAGACTGGTCGATTTGTCGTAATAGACATAACTCTCTTTTTGCGTGCCCGACAAATACCCCGCTCCGTGCTCCATCAGATGCCCGAGATCAATGGCATCCGCCTCTTCATTGCAGGAAAGCTCGTAAGACATGCTGACGTTTCCCTCCCCCACGTAGGAGATGGAAAAGCTGACCTCATCGATATTGGGATCTTCCTGCGCTTCCACATCGTATTGTTCGCGGAAGGAAACGGCAAATCCTTTTTTGCCGGTTTGCGTGATGTTGGTATTCAGTCCGACAAGGAGCTGCTTGACAATTTTTGCGTCATGTGAGTAATGAAGATTTTTGAAATAGTAGATCCCGCCGATCGTCCCGCCAACCAGAATGCAGAGGATCAGAAGACCGGACACCACCAAAGCAATTCGTTTTTTCTTGCTCATCTCTCTCCTCCTTTATGGTTTGACGTTGACCTGGAAAATGATCTCATCCGAATCGAAGGAACAGGTATCGTAGAATTCGCTAAGCTGATGTTTGACCTGCCAGCTTGGCCCATAGCCGAGGCTGTAATACTGGCAGTACAGCTTGTAGGAAACTTCATGCACAAACTGTTTGGAATGGCTCATCGTCTTGATGGTCAGATCGGTGTTGACCGGGAAAAAGAGCTCCATTTTTTCCGAGAACGCATAGGAATAATAGCCAACGGCATACCCATCATCGCACCGGGAGATCCCGCTCTTTCCAAAGGTCTTGCCAAAGAGGTTTACCACCGTCCTACCGTTCTTTTCCACCTTGACGTCGTTGAAGCTGTAAAAGGAAATGCGCCCCATATCGGCGTTGTCAAGGAAGTTCACGCGATGCACCTGATAGACGCTCGGATGGAGGTCGTTGTGCGCGTCGATGTAATAAAAGTCCTGCGTTTGCACATGTGCAAGCGTGATGTCGGTGCCGTGATTGTTGAAAATGGTGCCGATATACTTTGCAAACGTGACCAGTTCGGTCGGACGTTCCTTGAAAATCTCTTTGGCCACATGGACAAGGATGTTCTCAACCGAATTGTCGTCGGGCGTGTAAAAGGCCTCGTCGACAAGCTGCGTGATCACAATGCCGAACGGAATGACGCATCCCATTGCCTGACCGATGCCCGCAAAGATGAAGGTCTCGATCAGCATGGACATGTTATCGTCCTTTTGCCCGTCGTCATCCGACATCACCGCCATGCAGAGCATGCTCATGCCCGCCTGGTAGTTTTTGACGTAATCCTCTCGCGTTCCGATCACACGCACCAACTCTTCCAAGATGATGGTTTCTATGATGTTCGCATCGTAATTCTCTTTGGTATAATCGCGCTCGATAAAATTGATATCTCCGTTCACCGCAGACGCGATCCCTTCATAGAGCATGCCGCCAAGTCCCGACATTGCCGTAAGATAGTGTTCGCCCGAGATCCCGTAGGTTTCGATATAATCGATTTCTTCGCTGATCCCGCCGTGGGTATCTCCGTAAATGAACCCGTAAGAGATCCTATCGGTGTTGTGATTCTTCGGGTTGAAGAATTTCGTCGTGATAAACTTATCCTGCCCGAAGCGCGTAAATCCCCACTGGCTCATCGCCACCTTCGGCACAAGGTCGTTGGGGTTAATGATATTCCAGATATTGTTATAAATGAAGCTCTTTGGCGGCTCGATCCCGGTTGAATGGATGTTGGCTCCCTGCGGAGCTTCAAAGGTGTAGGCAAAAAGATCTTCCGGGAAGACCGTGGCGCCGTTTCCAAGCTGAATGCCGCCGACCTCGTTCCGCGTGTCAAGGATCCCCGCCGCAAGATTGGTCACGGCGCCGCCGCGCGAGAATCCTGTCATCCAGAGCTTGACTTTGCCGGTAATATCATAGGTCTTTACATAGTCTTTAAGAAAGTCGATCAATTTGATGGCGGCATTGTACCAGCCCTCGTGCATATAGTTGGACTTTGTGCCGTCGCCGAGCCAGACGTTGTTGCCCCATTCAAGGAAATATCCGCCCGAACGCGGCACCACGGCGATCACGGTATAGTCCCCAATGGGCTTGCTCGCCGCGGCAATGCCGATGGTGTCAAATCCGGTCCTCGAATAATAATCGTCGTTGGCTTTGAAACGGTTGAAGCCGATCTTGTTGAAAAAGGCGTTCACACGATCCGATTGCCCGCGATACCAGGTCTCGTTCTCCTTGTTTCCGGGCCCGCCCGTGTTCATCGAGAACTTTGTCATGTACATCGAAAGCGTGGCAAGGTGCGCGTCGTACTGCGTGGAGGGATGCTTGAAATAGTCGTCGGAATAGTAGAGATCCCACACCGAATTGTTGTCGGGATCGGTAAACTTGATCTGCCGGCGGATGTATTCCTTTTGCCAGCTTCCCGTGATGGTCACATCGTCGTCAGGCATTTCAAAGAAGACGCCGTCCTTGAGCGGAAGCTCTTTGCCGCGGCTGTCCTTGACCGAGATGCCGATGCATTCCCAGGTCTCCTCAGCTTCGATGGTCAGTTTGATAACGTCTCCCGGGATCGCGCGCGTCAGACTCGGGATGATCTTGCCGTATTCGCATTCTTCGCCGTTCACGCGCCGCACCCGATCGACCGAAAGGAGCAACGTGGATTCCACACCGGGCGCTTTGAGCGTTGCCTTAAGCTCGCGGTTGGGGCCGACGTCGTTCCAATCGACAAGGTTTTCCACAACCTCCTCGCCCGCAATATAGTAAACGAGATTCATGTCGGTCACAAAATAGCGATCCTTTTCATAACAGCTCGTTTCAAGGCGCATCAGCGCGTTGGTGTAGCGCACTTTGGGGTAGGTGTCGTTCCACTCCCAGCGCATATTCTGATTCCAATCGAGGTTGTATTCCCAGGTTTCGGGATCGTGAAGCGAAGAGGCATATTTTGCCAGTTCCGCCCCGGTCATCTCGGCGCCGGTTTTGTCCTCCTCGACAAAATATTTTTCCAGATGGACGGTTGCCTGATCCGCACCAAAGATGCAAACGAGGCTGACGTCGTACTCGGGCATGGAAAAGGTATAGGTGTTTTCGTCGATCTGTTTGAAGTCCGGAAAATCCGAAAACGGGATCGTTTCCTGCTTTTTCAGATCATAGTAACTGCTCGAAAAAATTCCGTCGCGGACGATGACAGAGCCATCCTTCTTGGTCACCGTCACGGTTACGGTCTCGCCCGGGCGATACATTCCGTCGGGACGGTCGATGCTGATATGACTTCCCTTTTCCGCGTTGTCGGGGCAGTAAACGCTGACGCGCTTTGCCACCTGCCCTGCCTCTTCAAACTCCGCGCCGATGAGGATATACTTTGCCGTGGAATTGGTTTTGGGAATGACAAAAAAGTATTCTTCCAGCGCGTTGTTGTATTTTTCCACCGCAATCTCTTTGTTGTTGTGCCGGTAATAAACGTGGAAGGCTTTGAGGGCATAGCCTTCGTCCGGCTGCGGGATGAGACGGACCGTATATCCGTCCTGCACCGAAACCTTTTCAATGTTGACGTTGTCAACAACAACGGTTCCGTGCTCCATGTTGGGATCCAGCAAGAGATAGTTGCGCGTTGCGGCATTGACCGGCAATGCCAGCGCTTGCGGGAAAAGTAAGATCAGCGCAAGCAGAAAGGTAACGGCTTTCACCGAAAATTTCATTGTTTTTTTCATGGAACTCTCCTTTCTTCTTTTGTTTATTTTATCACAAATAAAAGCAAGAGTCAAGAGGAAAGAGATGTGATGGTAAATCGCGGTTTGGAGGGAAAGAAGGGGATGCAAGGCGCGTGCTTTGCTTTGCATCAAGGTCTCTGAACCAAGATTTGCGCCGATTGTTCGCAAAATCTTTCACTTTCGCATGGCGCAAATCATTCCTTTTTTGCAGGCAAAAAAGGAGAAGGTTCTCGACGTGTAGTTTTTATGGGCCACCAAAATAGGGGGAGGCGCCGCACAAGTGCGTGCCTCCCCCTATTTTGTGTTAACAGTACGAAAATACTGCCTTACAATAATTTTTAGCCATCGAAATCATATGATCTAGCCGTTTTAGCCATGTCAATTGATCTCATATCTGGCATTTTCGTTGATCACAATTTCTATTGTGACTTCCTTTACATATTTATCGTTAAAGGTGTATTTCATAGGGAATCAAAATAAATTTAATATGAAAGGCACCAACGGTGCGTCGCGCAACACAAGGCGTGGATTTCGAGAAAATCGCGAAATCCACGCCTTGTGTTATGCAAAGTATCAGTTTAGTTTACAAGATCAGCTTCTGTTGCTCTTTGCGCTTTTTCGTTGCTTTTTTGTATCAATAGTCTTTCCGAACACAAAGAATCGATCGTACAAGTATTCGGTCACAAGATTTACTGCCATATTCAGTATCGTCACAAGAAGCTCATTCCATCCGTAGCTTTCAGCAAGAAGATTGCCCAAAATTGTTGAAACGGGCGTGAATACAGCGTAGAATAATGCAACCTTCAACATTGCGATCGGTATATTTCCGGCAGAGCGAAAAGTAAACTGTCTGTTCAGTGTAAAATTCCAGATTACGGACAGAACAAGGGCGATCAGATATTTCAACCAATATTGCCAATTCGTTAAACCGTCCAATAGCGCAAATGAAACGAATTCGATTACACCGGCAGATATTGAAAACAGCACGAATTTGATGCCTCGTATGGCTTCTTTTCGTTTATTCGACTTTTCACTGTTCAATTTTCCGCACCTCCGTTGAATCAGCCGTTTATCCGCTTAAAGTTCGCGGAGTTGGATCTGTAGAGATTTTTGAACACTTTATAGTTGCGTTCATACACTTCTTTATTTTTCGGATTTGGAATGAAAGTGCAGTTGCTTTTTACGAGCCGGCGCGCTAATTCAAGTACGTCCTCTCCTTTTATGCCTGCAGCCACGACGAGAGCGGTTCCGACAGCGCCGACTTCCTGAGTATTATTAACCGTTTCTATCGTCCGTCCGGTGATATCCGAGAGCATCTGGCTAATGACGGGAGACAAGGCTCCTCCACCGACAAATCGAATCGTATCGGACGTTCTGACCTTTTTTCCCACACTTTCTAAAAGCCAGCGAAGATGATAACAAATGCCTTCGAGGACCGCGCGGATCATATCTCTTTTGTTGTTTTCTATCCTGATATTGAAGAACATCCCCGCGGCGTTTGAATCCTCAAATGGGCATCTGTTGCCGTGCATCCACGGGGTAAAGATCACTCCGTTTGCTCCGGGCGGGACCTTTTCGACCTCAGCGGAAAGATAATCGTAAAGACTTTTGAATTTGCTCTCGTAATCATCCGTCACTTTGGTATCGTTCAAATATAGACCGATCTCGTCGAGCGCAAGATGATTCAGCACCCATTCATAGCATTTTCCAGCCGTTTCCAGTTCCGCATAGTAATTATAAAAACCGTGTTTTGCGGACAGAACACCCGTTATCATAGCATCGATATCAACGGTTTGATGATCCATAAACGTCGATACCCAGCCTGATGTTCCGATGTAGATGTGCGTGTCATCCGGTCTTGTGCATCCCGCGCCGATGTTGACGAAGGTCGTGTCGCCTCCGCCGCCGAAAACAGGAATCCCCGGAATAAGACCAAGCTCCCGTGCGGCTTTTTCAGTGAGCGTACCCGCCAGATCCGTGCAGTCAATGATTTCCGGCATATGTTTTGGGTCAACTTTATACATTTTCAGAAGACCTTTGTTCCATCCTTCCTTTCCTTTTCGTGTATCATAAAGGAAGGTGGCAAACGCCGTATCTGCTGTTCGTACGATCTTACCTGTGCAGCGAGAGGTTAGATAGTCGCCGATATCGAGCCATTTGTATATCTTCTTGAAAACGTCCGGCTCGTTATTTTCCACCCATTTATATTTCCAAACGGGATCCTTCGCGCTTGTCGAACCGGCGTAATTAACGATGAGATTTCGCACGAGCTTATAAAGGCTGCACCCGGAGACCTTGATGATACCGCGTCCCATGCAGTCCTTGTATTCCTTAAATCCTTTCTGATCCAGATAGTTCATCGGGCGCCTTAAAGCGTTTCCGTTTTCGTCAACGAAAACCGCTCCCTGCATCTGCGAACAAAACGCCATACCTTCTATCTCTTCAGGCTTTACGTCGGCTTTTGTGAACAGATCGTGTGTGGTCGAGCATAGTGCCGCCCACCACTCCTCCGTGTCCTGCTCCGCGCCGCCGTTGTCAGAAATGTAAAGGCCGTATCCTGCCGAAGCAGCGGCAACAAGACGGATTTCTGTATCAATCTCGAATAAACAGGTTTTTACGCTGCTCGTTCCGAAATCATAAATGATGATATACACTTACTTATCTTCATCTTCTTTCAGGTGGATATTCCACCCCGTGTCTATTTTCTTTTTGACCTTTCCCATGGTCTCTTTATCAAGAGCCGGCCAGTCGATCACCGTGCTGGCTTTTTTAGTCACAAGATGTGCTTTTTCTGCGCACAGGGCAAGCGGTGTATCGGCAAGAGAATCGGAATAGAAGTTCTCGATCATCGGGAAGCCGTGATCGATGATGTACTTCGCTTTTTCCTTCGCGTACATCATGTTGTTCAAATACACCCCGAATTCTCGGTCGTATTCCGTCGCCATGCAATGCACTCCCAGTCTGTTTGCAATAGGTTCTATTATGCACGTCGGCGACGCGCTGATGATCAGATCGTCGTCCCTCTTCTGCGCCAGATACCACGATGCTATTTTCTTCTCGTTTTTGTCCCAATACCGCTTTATCTGTTTGTCGAAATCATCGATCATCGTCAGATAGCTGAAAAACTTACGCTGCATCGCGGCTTCCGACAGTTTTCCTTTCTTTTTCAGTATCACATTTTTTATCGCCTTCGGGGCGAATGTGAACCACAGTTTAGGATGGCGGTTCATACACCAAATGCAGAAACCTATAGAACAGTCCGACGGGAATATCGTTCCGTCAAAATCATATACGTTCATACTGTTTTTTCCTTTCCGGGTTCTCCTTGCGTCCGGGAAAATCGTATCATATTCCGGTTGTATCCGGTGGTCACGAGATACGCTTTTTCATCGTGCGATTCCATGAGGCCGCTTAATACAAATCCGCTAAGTCCTTTTATTTCTGCGTCGGGGTCGGTCAGATCAAACAACTGTCCGGAATCGCGCTCTATAATCAAAACGTGATCGTCCTCAAAGAAAAGCGAAAGCTCGACCAATACCGGCTTTTTCGACTGTTTGTTGACGTCGAGAACGGTCAGCCCTATTTCTTCGGTAAACAGCGCCGCGCGAGTGGCTGTATCTTTGGAATACTGATGCGCAAGCAAAATGTCCGCGACTTTCTCAGATAACGAGGACGCGGATTTCGGGGTAAGCACATCGTCCATAACGATGATTTCCGAGCCCATATTTTTAAGCAGGAACGGGAAGTTGTACTTGCCGAATCGCAGATACACAAAGAGAAATGCGCAGATAAGCGTAAGTATCGGAGCGACTACAAAACCCGCCCACATTCCGTTTATACCGAAAATGACGGAGCCGAGGATCGGAAGGAGGATGTACAGCAAACCGTTTTGGAAACAGGCGATGCAGGTCGCCATGCCGATCCGGTCGATCAGCATATAGTAGGAGGTGGTCAGCGATACTGTACTGCAGAATATGAACCCGAGACATACGATACGGATAGCCGTTACCGCCGAAGCAAGCGCTTCGCCTTCGGTCACGCCGAACAGACCGCAGAACTGCTTTGCAAAAATCATAATCAGCAAGGTTGCAACTGCGCCCTCTATGATAGCGGCTTTTATGCCCGACTTCATAACTCTTTTGATGAGCTTGTGGTTTTTTTCTCCGAAATAGGTGCCGATAAGCGGCTGCATTGCCATTCCAACGCCGTCAAGCACGACGCCGAACTCAATCAGACTGACGACCACGGCGAGAGCTATAAGACCTGTATCGCCGTAGTTGCGCGAAATAAATCCGATCATAACGTAGTCCATGAGTCCCCAGCAGATATATACGGATGAGTCCACGATGCTGTATCTTGAGGTAAGCAGAAAATCTTTGAAGGACAAATGCCACACAAAGTGCAGGGTGTTTTTCTTTCGGAAGTAATGAACGATGCAGGTAAGTATACCAAGCGTGTTGCCTATGATAGAACCTAAGATGATACCAGTCATTCCGAGGTGTTTTGCAAGGATGATCGAGCAGAGAACGTTTCCGCCGATCTGAAAACCGTAGCAAATATTATTGATGAGCTCATCTCCATCGCTGTATACCATCTGTTCCAAATAGAAGATAACGATGGTGAGAAACGCGTTGATCGGGATGAAGCGATAGTATTCAAGCGCTTTCTCCAAAGTTTCGCCCGTAATACCGCTCACGCTGAAATAGGTGCTTTGAAACACGAGTGTCAGAAGCGCCGAGATCAGTCCGATCCCGACGCTGATAATGAGCCCTTGACCGTATATCTCGTCGGCACGGCGCTTTCTCGCTGCTCCGACTTCGCGCGAAAAAACGATCCCGACGCCGGTAGAAACCAGATCGCCGAAAAAAGTGACAACAGCGGTCACCGGTGTGATCGCGTTGATCCCGGCAACACCTGATTCGCCTATAAAGTATCCGGCAATGATGCTGTCGCTGAGAAGCATTAGATACATCACGGCCTTGGTGAACGTGCCGGATATCAGCATTGAACTGAATTTCTTTTCGCAAAAACCTTTCATGATTAACAGTGATATCCTTCGTTAGTATATTTTTACCATTTCGAATCCGGTATCGTTATCTTCACCGAAGTGCCGCCGCCTTCTCTCGACGAAATGGTCAAACTGCCGCCGCATTGTTGTTTCAGGCGGCTTTCGATGTTGTCAAGGGCAGGATGGGGCTTGGCTTTGTCGCTCGGGTCAAAACCTCTGCCGTTATCTTCCACGGTAATCAGG
>JAFSSP010000031.1 GCA_017450945.1 Clostridia bacterium
CGCGCCAAGCCTTGTTTCGTTGCTTTCGGTGCCGTCGTCGACCACCGAGATAGTTTCGGGGCGGCTCTTTTTCCACTCCTCAAAGTGATGTGCAAATTTATGGTTGGAAATTACAACGTATTCGTCAATGGATCCAGACTGCTCCAAATCTTCGATGAGCCAATCAAGGATCGGTTTTCCGGCGACCGGCAAAAGCGGTTTCGGGAAATTTTCGGTCAGCGGGTAGAGGCGCGTGGCGTATCCCGCCGCAAGAATCAAGCACTTCAAAATCGAATTCTCCTTTATCAGAACTTTACGCCGTCGGCGCTGTGGCAGACGTGCGCGCTGTATTTGCCGGCAAGATGCGGGAATTGGGCGAGATATTCGCGCTCTACCGCATCAAGGATCGATTCTTCGTAGGCCGGATCGATCAGCGCCATGCAGCAGCCCTTAAAGCCGGCTCCCGAAAAACGGCCGCCGTAAATGCCGGGGGTCTTTTTCATAATGTTGTAGAGTGCGATGAGCTCGTCCGAACCGGTCTCCCAGTTTTCGATCGAGGATTTTCCGCTCTCAAAGGAAAGCTGACCGAATCTCTCAATATCCCCCGCCTCCCAGGCCTTTGCGGCCTCCTCGACACGGGCATACTCGGTGTACCAGTGCTCGGCGCGGCGACGCCAGGTTTCGGGAAGCTTGTCCTTGTAGGTATCATAAACCTCTCTCGGCACTTCGCGCAGATGCGTTTCTTCAAACTTGCCGTACTCCATGCCCGAAAAGGCTTTGAGCGCGTAAGCGGCCGAGCGGCACTCATCGACGCGCATATTGAACTTGCTGTTGGTCAGCGTCCGGTCAAGGCCCGAGAAGAAAATGACGATCTCCCAGGGCTTGGTGTTCGGATTTTGCGGAATGAGCTTGTAAGTATCGTCTCTGGTATCAAGATAGAGCAGATGATCCTTTTTGCAATAGACCTCGCAAGACTGGTCGAGCTTGCCGCAGGAAACACCGACAAAGCGGTTCTCAGCCTCGAGCGCCATCTGGATCATCTCGCTCTTGGTGGGGCGGATGTTGTTCATGCGGCAGAGCGCCGACAAAAAGGTGATGATGACCGCCGCCGAGGAGGAAAGTCCGCCAATCGGAAGCTCGCCCTGAATCACGGCCGAAAGACCGATGCGAAGCGGATAGCGGCTTGCAAGCGCGATGGTGGCGCCTCTCAAATGATCGGCCCAGTCGTTCTGCTTTTCTTTGGGCGGGTTGCCGACGTACCACTGCGCCCGCTTGGGGAACTGCAGGGACTGGATCTCGATGACGCCGTTCTGCTTGGGGCCGTAGGCGATGTAAATCCCTTTGTCAATGGCAAACCCGGTGATCTTTCCGAACTGGTGATCCGAGTGCGCACCGACCGGGCAAATGCGGTAAGGGGTAAACGCAACGCCTTCCGGGTTGCGGTGATACTTTTTGTGAAAGGCCTCAAAGGCGCGGGTCTTGCGACCGAAGGCCGCCGGCGGCTCTTCCATGGATAAAAACTCGTTGCTCGGGAGCGGCTGTTCCTTTGCTTGTCTGGTGCGTCCGTCCAGTGGCATGATTGCATCTTCGGGCAGATACCAGAGTTTTCCGCACTTTGCGGCGCCCGGAATTTTTCCGGAACGGCAAAGGGCCGTGATACGGCGTTCGGTCAGTCCCCATTTTTGCGAGGCTTCCCGGATTCCCATATATTCCATAATCGGTTCTCCTTTTGATCAGAATGCGGTACTATTTTAGCATAAAAAGAGCGGAATGTCAAGATGTAATTTGACATTCCGCTTCGAATTATTTCGACTTTTTTTGCGAGCAGGACGAGCAGTTGCCGTCGCAGAAGGAACAGGGATTTTTGCGGTTTTTGACGATTGCAAAAATCGCCGCAACCATCGCCAGCACAACGGCTGCAAGCACAAGGATCGTCGGAAGATTCCAGTCCATAAATCTTCCCCCTTACAAGTGCAGAATCAGGTTGCCCAAAAGCTGCACAAGTCCTGCCGCAAGCCAGGCAATGATGCACTGCCCTGCCACAACGCCGACAGCATAGCCTCGGCCAAGCTCGCGCCGCACGGCCGCAACTGCCGCAACGCAAGGGGTGTAAAGCAGGCAGAAGACGAGGAGCGAGAAAGCTCCGAGCGGAGTCAAGGTCGCCTGCAGGGCGGCTGTGCTTCCGTAGAGCACTTCGATCGTGGCGACCACGCTCTCTTTGGCAAGGAAGCCCGAGAGGAGCGAGGTCACAATGCGGTGATCTCCGAATCCGAGCGGATAGAAGATCGGCGTCAGGAAGCCCGAGATGATTGCGAGCATACTCTGATCGGAGCCTTTCGGAACCATGGCAAAATGGAAATCAAATGTTCCAAGGAACCAGATCACCACCGTGGCAAGCAAAATCACGGTAAAGGCGCGCTTGAGGAAATCGACCGTCTTTTCCCAGAGAAGCTGGAAGACGTTTTTGGGAGAGGGCAGGCGGTAGTTGGGCAGTTCCATCACAAAGGGGACCGCCTCGCCGCGAAAGGCCGTGTGCTTGGCGAGAAGCGCAAGCAGTACGCCAAGCAGAATGCCGATGAAGTAAAGTGCCACCATCACGAGCCAGGCATAGTTCGGGAAAAAGGCGTTTGCAAGGAAGCCATAGATCGGGAGCTTTGCCGAACAGCTCATAAACGGAGTCAGAAGAATGGTCATTTTGCGGTCGCGCTCGGAGGAGAGCGTCCTCGTTGCCATCACGCCCGGAACAGTGCAACCAAATCCGATGAGCATGGGAACGATGGATTTGCCCGAAAGACCGATCTTGCGGAGCAGTTTATCCATGACAAAGGCCACGCGCGCCATATATCCGCTGTCTTCAAGAAGAGACAGGAAGAAGAAGAGCACCACAATGACCGGTACAAAGGAAACCACGCTCCCCACGCCGCCAAAGATGCCTTCGATCACAAGCGAGTGGAGGATGGGACTAACTCCCCAAGAATCAAACGCGGAGGCGACCAGCTCCGAGAGCTTGTCGATGCCAAGTTCCAAAAGCCATTGCAACGCTTTTCCGATCACCCCAAAGGTAAGGAAAAACACCGCGGCCATGATGAGGACAAAGCAAGGAATAGCCGTCCACTTGCCGGTAAGTATTTTATCGATCTTACGGCTGCGGACGCGCTCGCGGCTCTCGTGAGGCTTTTTGACGGTCATCTCACAGAGATCGCGGATAAAGGAGAACCGCATATCGGCAATGGCGGCGGCGCGGTCAAGGCCGCGCTCCTCTTCCATTTGCAGGATGATATGCTCGATCATCTCGCTCTCGTTTTGGGTCAGTTTCAGCGCCTTTGCCACCAGCTCATCGCCCTCGGCAAGCTTTGCCGCGGCAAACCGGGCCGGGATCCCCGCCTCTTTGGCGTGATCCTCCACAAGGTGCATAATTCCGTGCAGACAGCGGTGCACCGCGCCGCCGTCCTTATCTTTGGAGCAAAAATCAATGCGGCCGGGGCGCTCCTGATAGTGCGCGACGTGCAGGGCGTGGTCGACCAGCTCGTCGACGCCCTCGTTCTTTGCGGCCGAGATCGGAATGACCGGGATGCCGAGGAGCGACTCCATGCGGTTGACGTCGATGGCTCCGCCGTTGCCGCGCACCTCGTCCATCATGTTGAGTGCTAACACCATCGGAATATCAAGCTCCATGAGCTGCATGCTGAGATAAAGGTTGCGCTCGATATTGGTCGCGTCGACAATATTGATGATGCCTTTCGGCTTTTCGTCCAGAATGAAAGAACGGGAAACGATCTCCTCCTGACTGTAGGGAGAGAGCGAATAGATGCCGGGCAGGTCGGTGACAAGCGTCCTCTCATGCCCCTTGATCTCGCCGCTCTTGCGGTCGACCGTCACGCCCGGGAAATTGCCGACGTGCTGGTTGGAGCCGGTCAGTTGGTTAAAGAGCGTGGTCTTGCCGCAGTTCTGGTTGCCGGCAAGCGCAAAGGTGAGAATCTCCTCGTCGGGCAGAGGGTTCTCCTCGGCCTTGACGTGGTATTTGCCGCCCTCGCCGTAGCCCGGGTGGGCAATGGCTTTGCGCGCTTCTTTTTGATTCTCCTTTTGCTCCGCCTCTTTTTGATAAGGAGTCGAGACTTCTATCTTTTCGGCGTCGGCAAGACGCAGGGTGAGTTCATATCCGTGAACCCGCAGTTCCATGGGATCTCCCATGGGCGCAAATTTTTCAAGCGCCACTTCCACGCCAGGGATAAGTCCCATATCCAGAAAATGCTGGCGTAAGGATCCCTCTCCGCCCACGCTCAAAACGTTTGCGCTCTGCCCGGTTTTCAGTTGACTCAGTTTCATATACCGGTCACTTCCCTTCTTCTGTTTCCGTTCTACATCATAGCACAAATTCTCTCAAAAGAAAACAGAAAAATAAAAATTTTCCAAAAAATAGAAAGCTAACTTTTGTAGAGATGTCTGCTTTTTGTAAAAGATTATTTGGTATGAACGGCTGTCTTCGTCAGCCTTCCCCCTTGAGGGGAAGGTGGCGGCCGTAGGCCGTCGGATGAGGGTGATGAAACACAACTACTTTGATTCATTTTTTAGATAGTTTTCCTTGGATACCCTCATTCGCCCTCGCAAGCTCGGGCACCTTCCCCTCAAGGGGGAAGGCTGGCAAAAGCCGTGCCTTTATCTCTCGCCAGAAGCTCCAAAGTGTCCTCTTTACAACATTCGATGAATTTTCATTGGCGCCAAATTCGATTTGCAAAACAAAAAGAAGCGCCTCCAGTGGAGGCGCTTTGGCTCAGCGATCGAGGTAATCGCAGGCGGCAAGTGCGGCGACGGCTCCGTCGGAAGCCGCGGTCGCAACCTGTCGGATGCGCTTTTTTCTGCAATCGCCCGCCACAAATAACCCGGGGGTTTTTGTAAGCATGTCTTCGCCGGAGTCAGCATATCCGCGCTCATCAAGCTCCAAGAGTTCTTCAAAGGGCTCGTTTTGCGGGATGAGTCCCACAGCCAAAAACACACCGTCCAAAGGAAGCTCGGTCTTGGTCCCTGTTGCGGTCTGCAAAATGCGAATGCCTGTGAGTTCCCCAACTCCCAGGTATCCGTCCACCAGACATCCGGTGCGGATCTCCACATTCTGCTTCTCCTGCAACTGCCGGGCAAGTGCGGCTTCCCCTGTCAAAAAGTCCAGGTTCTGGATCACATAAACCTTTTTTGCAAGCTCCGAAAGTAAGAGTGCTTCCTGCAGTGCCGAGTTCCCCCCGCCGACCACAGCAACCACCCGATCCCGGTAAAACGCGCCGTCGCAGACCGCGCAGAAGGAAATGCCCTCCCCCACAAAGTCGTCCTCCCCCGGAAGACCGAGTCTGCGATGCCGGGCGCCTGTGGCAAGGATCACCGCGCGAGAGGAAAAGTCTCCGCCGTCGGTGTGAACCAAAAACTCCTCGCCGTCCTTTTTGATCGACAGCACTTCACAAGATTCCACATCGGCTCCCTGAAAAAGTGCCTGCTCGACCAGTTTTTCGGCAAATTCGTTACCCGAAAGCGCCGAAAAGCCCGGGATATTCTCTACTTTCGGGGAAAAGGTGATCTGTCCCCCGAAGGTTTCTTTTTCGATGACCAACACGCTTTTGCTGGCCCGTCTTGCGTAGACGGCGGCGGTCAGCCCCGCAGGGCCGCCGCCGACGATGATGATGTCGTGCATAAAAGCTCTCCGTCAGATGGAAAGGTATTTTTTGATATCGGACACGCCTGCAAACTTCTCCACGTTTCCGCCCTTGACCACGACGAGCGTGGGAGCCGTGCGGATGCCGTATGCGGTCGCCAGATCCGGATGCTCGTTGGCATAGACCTTTTCAAAGGCGACGCCCTCTTTTTCGAGGATGGCCGAGGCGATCTTGCAGTTCGGGCAAGTGGGGGTGGCAAACAGGTAGGTGCCGTCCTTAAAGGTGTTCGAGATCAGTTCTTCGGGAACCGAGGCGTCGCCGCAGGTGGCGCAACCCTGTCTCAAGGTCGAGTGCGCGATGTCATAGACGCGTCTGTCCTTGAACTCCTGGCTCTTACCGTCGTTCCAGTTCTGCACCGGGCGGTAGTAGCCGGTGATGCGGCTGTAAACCTCGGTGTGCTCTCCGCACTCGGGGCAGGTGTAAACCTCGCCGGCAATATAGCCGTGGTTCTTGCAGACCGAGTAGGTCGGCGACATGGTGTAATAAGGCAGACGGAAGTTTTCGGCGATCTTGCGAACGAGCGTTGCGGCGGCCTTCCAGTCGGGCAGTTTTTCGCCGAGGAAGGCGTGGAAGACGGTACCCGAGGTGTAAAGGGTCTGGAGCTGATCTTGAATCTCAAGCGCCGTGAACACGTCCTCGGTGTATCCGACCGGCAGATGGCTCGAATTGGTGTAATAAGGCGTGTCGTCCTTATTCTTTGCGGCCGTGATGATATCCGGGTATCTCGCCACATCGTGCTTGGCAAGACGGTAGGCGGTAGATTCTGCCGGAGTTGCCTCGAGGTTGTAGAGATCTCCGTACATCTCCTGATAGTCGGAAAGCCGCTCTCTCATATGGTTGAGCACTTCAACGGTGAAGTCCTGCGCCTCTTTCTGGGTCAGATCCTTGCGGATCCAGTTGGCGTTGAGGCAGGCCTCGTTCATACCGACAAGACCGATGGTCGAGAAGTGGTTGTTGAAGGTGCCGAGGTATCTCTTGGTGTAGGGATAGAGTCCGTTCTCAAGCAGCTTGGTGATGACGCCGCGCTTGACCTTGAGCGAACGGGCCGAGATGTCCATCATCTTGTCCAGGCGGGCAAAGAAGTCGGCCTTGTCGGCGGCAAGGTAGGCGATTCTCGGCATGTTGATGGTCACGACGCCGATCGAGCCGGTGCTCTCGCCCGAGCCGAAGAAACCGCCGGATTTCTTGCGAAGTTCGCGCAGATCCAGACGCAGTCTGCAGCACATCGAACGCACGTCCGAAGGCTCCATGTCGCTGTTGATATAGTTCGAGAAATAAGGCGTTCCGTACTTTGCGGTCATCTCGAAGAGCAGTTTGTTGTTCTCGGTCTCCGACCAGTCAAAGTCGCGGGTGATCGAATAGGTGGGGATCGGGTACTGGAAGCCGCGGCCGTTGGCGTCGCCTTCGATCATGGTTTCGATGAAGGCCTTGTTGATCATATCCATTTCGGCCTTGCAATCCTTGTACTTGAAGTCCATCTCTTTGCCGCCGACGATGCAGTTGAGTTCGGCAAGATCGTTCGGCACCACCCAGTCGAGGGTAATGTTGGTAAAGGGCGCCTGCGTGCCCCAACGCGAGGGGGTGTTCACACCGTAAATGAAGGACTGGATGCAGTTCTTGACCTCGTGATAGGTCAGATGATCGGCCTTGACGAAGGGAGCGAGGTAAGTATCAAAGGAAGAGAAGGCCTGCGCGCCCGCCCACTCGTTCTGCATGATACCGAGGAAGTTGACCATCTGGTTGCAGAGAGAAACGAGGTGCTTGGCCGGCGCCGAGGTGATCTTTCCGGTCACGCCGCCGAGTCCTTCGGTGATGAGCTGTTTTAATGACCAACCTGCGCAGTAGCCGGTGAGCATCGAAAGGTCGTGCAGGTGGATGTCGGCGTTGCGGTGCGCGTTGCCGATCTCCTCGTCATAGACCTCAGAAAGCCAGTAGTTGGCCGTGATCGCGCCCGAGTTGGAGAGAATGAGACCGCCGACCGAGTAGGTAACGGTGGAATTCTCCTTGACGCGCCAGTCGCTGATCTGCAGATAGTTGTCGACGATCTTTTTATAGTCAAGCAGGGTGGTGCCGAGGTTGCGGAGCTTCTCTCTCTGCTTTCTGTAAAGGATGTAGGCTTTGGCCACGTCGTCGTAACCCGCCTTGATAAGAACCGTCTCAACGCTGTCCTGAATGTTCTCGACCGTGATCGATCCGTCGGTGATCTTCGGCTCGAAATCGGCGGTTACTTTGAGCGCGAGAAAATCGATGGTGTCGGGGTTGTACTGCTTTTGACATGCGTCAAAAGCCTTGACGATGGCGTCTTTGATCTTCATAATATCAAAGTGTACAATTTTGCCATCTCTCTTTTTAACATTATACATAAAAAGCACTCCTTTTGTAGTTGACTGTACGCATAGTATATCATACATTTTGTGCTTTGTCAAGAAAAAAGACACAATATCTTGTGTCTTTTTGTAAACAATTTATGAAATTCCGCGAAGCTTGGCGTCCGGGATTTTTTCCCTTGCGACCGCTTCCATTTCCTGCATAACAGCCTTCTCATAGGGGTGCAAATTGCTCCCGATGAGGTTGCCGCTGTCGGTAAAGCCCTGCAAAAAATAGTGCTCAGCACCTGCGATCCAGTCGGCGATTTTTGCAATGTCTTCGACCGTATGGAATTCTTTTACCACCGTTGTCCGGAACTCAAAATCGATCCCCGACGAGAGCAAAATTTGAACGCTTTCTTCGATGGGGGTAAGGTCAAATTTGGCAAGTCCCACCGTCTCGGCATACTTCTCGCGGCTGTTTTTGACATCCATCGCCACATAGTCGACGAGATTCTCATCGAGCAACTCCGAAAGCCGCTTCGGGTAGGCGCCGTTGGTATCGAGCTTGACGGCAAAACCCATCTCTTTGATTTTTTTGATGAAATCCCGGATATCCGGATTCATGAGCGGCTCGCCTCCGGTGATGGCCACGCCGTCAAGAATTCCTTTTCTTCCTGTTAAGAAAGAAAAGATCTCTTCCTCAGAGTAGGTCGGGGCCTCTGCGGGGTGCTCGACCAGCGTCGCGTTGTGGCAGAACGGGCAACGGAAGTTGCACCCGCCGGTAAAGAGCGTGGCGGCCACCCGCCCGGGAAAATCAAGCAGCGTCAGTTTTTGCAGTCCGTGAATGAGCATAGGCGTCTCTCCTTTTTGGTCTTCCCTATCAGTATAACAAGTCAAAAGAAAAAAAGCAAGGGAATTTTGGTAACGACAAGAAAGTTTTTGTTTGCTCTTGCAAAGCGAGAAAAAAACTGTATAATAAAAGGTAGAAACTTCTTTTGTAAAAAGGAGGGCTTACCATGAAAGAAAAAACACGCAAAATCGGCATTCAGTTATTGGAAGAAAACAACCTTTCCTATCTGCAAGACGCCTTTTTGACCATCGTCGAAAAAAGCATTTCCGCAGTCGCAAGGGGGGCTAAAATTCTCGTTTGCGGCAACGGCGGCAGTGCCGCCGACAGTCAGCACATTGTGGGAGAGCTGCAAAAGGGATTTGTTCTGCCGCGAAAGCTGAGCGAAAAAGATCAAGCCGCCTTTGATTCCTTCGGAAAAGACGGAAAGCAGATCGCAAAAAAACTGCAGTACGGCATTCCGGCCGTGGCACTGACCGGATCCGAGGCCATCTCCACCGCCGTGATCAACGACAACGGCGCCGAAATGATGTTTGCCCAGCAGGCTTATGCGCTCGTGGAGGCCGGCGATATTTTCATCGGTATCTCGACCTCGGGCAATGCCGAGAACGTTTGCCTTGCCGCCATCACGGCAAAAGCAAAAGGCGCATATACAATTGGCCTTTGCGGCAAGGACGGCGGAAAACTTGCAAAACTCTCGGACAATTCTCTCGTGGTGGCACTCTGCGACACCTTCCGCATCCAGGAAAAGCATCTGCCGCTCTATCACGCCTATTGCCTCTGCCTGGAAGAAGAATTCTTCGGAGAATAACATGGAAAAAAGATATATCATCGGCTACGACATCGGCGGCACAAAATGCGCCGTCTCCCTCGGCAAAACGACTGCCGAGGCCATCGAAATCTCCGACCGTCTGGAAGTGCCGACCACAAAGGATCCAAAAGCGACGCTCTCGGCATTTGATGCGCATACAAAACAACTCATCGAGAGCTACCCGATCTCTGCCATCGGCATCAGCTGTGGCGGGCCGCTCGACGATCAGGGCGGCGAAATTCTGACCACCGCCAACCTTCCCGGCTGGCACCATTTTAAGATTGCGCCCTATCTTTCAGAGAAATTCGGGCTTCCGGCCTTTCTCAAAAACGACGCCGACGCCTGCGCGCTTGCCGAATGGAAATACGGCGCCGGGCGCGGATGCAAAAATATGATCTTTGTCACCGCCGGAACCGGGCTTGGAGCAGGTCTTATCCTCGGCGGCAGACTGTACAGCGGTACCAACGGCAACGCAGGCGAAGTCGGCCACGTCCGGCTTGCAAAGGAAGGACCTGTCGGCTTTGGAAAAGCCGGCTCGTTTGAGGGCTTTTGCAGTGGTGGCGGCATCTCGCGCTTGGCTCTGCAAATGGCATCTTCCCTGCCCGCACTTCCCGATTGCATAAAAGAGATGGGCGATGCCGTGACGACCAAAGAGCTTGCCCGCTATGCGCACGCAGGAGACGAGTTTGCAAAGTCGGTCTTCTCGGCCAGCGGAGAAAAGCTCGGTCAGGGACTCAGCATTTTGATCGACATCCTCAATCCCGAACGGATCGTCCTCGGCGGCGTGTTCATGCGCTCGGGAGATCTCTTGATCCCCTCAATGGAAAAAGTGCTCAAAGAAGAGTGCATCGGTTTTTCGCTTGACGTTTGCAAAATCTTTCCCGCCGCACTACGCGAGAACATCGGCGACTACGCCGCCGTGATCGTCGGCCTTTACGGCCTGTCCGAATAAATGTTTGAAAGGAGTTCCCATGGAGCGCATCCCGACCGGAAGAATCATTGAAAAGCTCGAAGCCTACTACGCAAAAAACGATGTGGAGAGTGCTCTCTCGCATCTTCTTTACTGGCTGGGCGAGGCAAAAGCCCTCGGCGACAGGCTCGGCGAATACCAAATGCACAACGAGCTCATGGGACACTACCGCAAAAACGGCAAAAAAGAGGAAGCGATCGAGCATGCCAAGGCGGCGCTCGATCTGCTCGAACCGCTCGGGATTTCGGACTCGGTCTCGGGAGGGATTGCCCGCATCAACGCGGCAACCGTCTATAAGGCCTTTGGAATGCCCGAAGAGTCGATCGCGCTTTTTTGGGAAGCCGAACGGATTTTGACAAGATTTCTGCCTCCCGACGACCCGCGGCTCGGCGGCCTTTACAACAATATGGGGCTGACGCTTTGCGATCTATCGCGTTTGGAAGAAGCCAAAAACTGCTATACCCGCGCCCTTGAGATCATGCAAAAACAGGCGACGGGCAAGCCCGAGGTCGCCATCACCTATCTCAATCTTGCCAACCTCGTTGAGAAAAAAGACGGTCTTGAAGCCGGCGAAGAAGAAATTTCCGCGCTCCTTGACCTCGCTTGGGAAAATCTTATGGTAAAGGAAAATACCCGCGACGGCTACTTTGCCTTCGTTTGTGAAAAATGCGCGCCGACTTTCGGCTATTACGGACGCTTTTTTGACGAGGCCGAACTGAAAAGAATTGCAGGAGAAATCTATGGAAAAGGGACTTGAGCTTTCACGCGCCTACTATGAGGAATACGGGATTCCGATGCTAAAAGAGTTCCCCGATCTCTCTCCCATGATTGCCGTGGGCCTTGTGGGAAGCGGCTCGGAATGCTTCGGATACGACGACGAGATCTCGCGCGACCACGATTTTGAGCCTGGGTTCTGCCTCTTTCTTCCGGGCGAGGACAAGATCGACCGACAGGCGGCCTTTCGCCTCGAGCGCGCCTACGCAAAACTGCCGAAAGAGTTTCACGGCGTCCGGCGCAGCATCCTCTCCCCGGTCGGCGGCAACCGCCACGGCGTTCTTCGCACAGCCGAGTTTTACGAATCAAAGGTCGGGAGTCCCACCGGCGACCTCACGACAAAAGACTGGTTGACCATTTCCGAAAACTACCTTTTGGAAGCAACCAACGGCGAGGTGTTCTCCGATCCCTACGGTGAGTTTTCGGCGATCCGGCAAAAGCTCTCGCGCTTCCCCGCCGACATCCGCAAAAAAAAGCTGGCCGGGAGTCTCTTGCTGATGTCGCAGTCGGGGCAATACAACTATCTGCGCTGTGTCGCGCACGGTGAGAGCGGGGGAGCGGCGCTGGCGGCAGGAGAGTTTGTCAAGTATGCAATGCAAGCCCTCTTTCTGCTTGCAAACAGATATCTTCCCTATTATAAATGGCGCTTTCGCGCACTCCGCGAAATCGAACCATTTGCAAACCTTGCCGAAACGCTCGAGTTTTTGCTTGTCTCGGAGAACGACGAGGCAATGGCAAAAATCAAAGCCGACGCCATGGAGGATGTGTCGCTTGCCGTCATCACCGAATTGCAGAATCAAAACCTGACCGACGCCGTCTGCGGCGACCTCGAAAAGCACGCAACCTCGGTCAACGACAAGATCGACGACCCAACAATCCGGAATCTGCACATTCTGGCGGGGGTGTAAGGGAAAAATAGGAAAGAATTGCGGGGGAACCCTTTTGAAAAAGGGGTTCCCCCGCACCCCTTCCAAAAACTTAGAAAAGGGGTTATAAAAGGTCAGGCAAAATCTCTGGAATTCTGCCAATTCCTTTTTGTTCGTTTTTAGGAGGGTGCGGGAACCTCTTTTTTCAAAAAAGGGTTCCCGCATTTTCCTTTACTCCTAAATCGTTCCCGAAACCGTCAGCGTGACACTGCCGGGGGTAACGGTATAGGCGCCGGTATCAGGATCCTGCGAATAGGTGGCGGCCGGAACGGTGATGACGCCGGCAACCGTCTCAAATTCGCCGGTTGCCTCGTCATAGGTGTAATCGGTGGTGGGCGAGAGGGTCACGCCGTCAAGGGCGGCGGTAAGTCCGGTCAAAACCGGGTTGAAGGTATCGCTGACCACCACTTTTGCCGCATCGGTCGCTTCTTCGGCGCCGAAGTTCTGGATGAGGAAGGTGTAGGTCAGAAGTCCGTTGTCCACGACCGGAATTGGGCTGACGCTCTTGACGATATCGAGGATCGGGCCGTTCTCGGCATTGACGGTCGCGCTGGCGGTCGCTTCCACGCCGTCGCCGCTTGCGGTCACGGTGTTGACGATGGTAGCGCCTTCGCCGAGCGGTGCATATTCTGTCACCGTCGCCTGGTAAATGAGGATCACCTCGCTTCCGGCGGGGATTCCCACGCCGGTAAAGGTCAAGGGAGTCGTCTCGGCGACGACCGGGGAGGCAACGAGCACCCCCTCGAGATACTGTTTGACCGAGCCTTCGACATAGGTCAGAGGATAAAGCGTCCCTTCCCCGAAGGGGTAACCGCCGAGATCATCGGTGATCGTCAGATCGTTCAGGGCGACCGAGCCGGAATTGATGAGGCTGACCACGTAGGTCAGCGTCCCGCCGGTCGTATAGGTCTCCTCGACCACCGTTTTGGAGACCGAAAGCACTTCGGTCAGAGTCCCGACCGTGACGTTGGAGAGCACTCTGACGCCATTATAAGAAAGTGCCGCTTGATTGGTAAATTGAGCCATGAAATCGAATCCTTTCATATATTAAGGGCGGGGCGTGTAGCCCGCCCTCCTTCCAGTTTATGACAGACTTCGCGCTCGGGTGTGGGGTCTTCAAGACTTGACAAATCCTTAAAAATATGCTATACTTGATTGCGTTGTCTTGGATCGGAGGAAACTATGAAACAAAAAACCAATCTCTATAAACTGGTTCTCACCGCCCTGTTTGCCGCCATTGTGGTGGTTTTGCAGGTGGTCAGCTCTTTTGTAAAGTTCGGGCCGTTCTCCATTACGCTCACGCTCATTCCCATCGTGGTGGGCGGCATGCTCCTCGGCGTGGGCCACGGCGCCTTGTTTGGCGGATTGTTCGGCCTTATGACCTTCATCTTTTGCCTCAACGGAGTAGACCCCGGAGGCGCGATCCTGGTCGGGATCAATCCCTTTTTGACCTGCTTTCTCTGCCTCTCGAAAGGCATTGCCGCAGGAATTATCCCGGCGCTGGTCTATCGGGCTTTGCGCAAAAAGAACTTTTACCTCGGCGCGATCCTCGGAACCGTTCTTGCCCCGATCGCAAACACCGGTATTTTCCTGACAGAGGGATTTCTGTTTTTCAAAGATACCCTTATTTCCTGGGCAGGAGGGGCCGATCTCTTCCATGTGATCACCGTTCTGGTGGGGATCAACTTTCTTGTGGAATTTCTCACGACGGTCATTCTCTCCCCTGCGATCCTGCGGATCCTGCAAATTCCGCAAAAAAACCGTTCGCTCAACTGAGCAACCGGTTTGATCGAAGCCGGCGTTTGCACCGTAGTCGTCACTGCCATCGAAAAACCGTTACTGCATTTGAAAGAAAAAATATAAACCACAAAGGAGTTTTTTATGAAAAAGAAAGCTTTATTGATCTCATTGATCGCGCTCTGCCTCGCGGCAATGCTCCTGTTTACTTCTTGCGCAAGATGCCTCGAGATCCTTCGGAAATTCATTCCTTGCAAGTCGCAACAGCCGGCGGATGAAAAGCCGATAGAAACTCCGGTAGAAGAGCCGCATGATGAAACACCGGCCGATCCTCCGGTAGAAGAGCCCCCGGTAGAATTTCTGAGCGAGGAAAAGTGGAGCTTTTCGGCAAATACGATCGAAGAAGCAAAAAACATTTTCGACGACTTCTTTTACCTTACGGTATATGCAAGCAATCTGATCGTGACTGTGTCGAACAATGACGGTCTGCTTTTGACCGAGACTGTTGACGGCGACAAAGAACACATCCAATACGCTTGGGGAGAAGAAACCTTTGCCGGCAAAGACGGCGAGAATTACCTTTATGCGGTAAAGGACGGAAACAACCGCTACTATTTTACCGATGAAAATAGCTATTACGATCACATCCTTGAGTTCTTCTTCTACCTTGACGTCTTTGCGGATCTGCCGGAAACTGCTGAAATCAGCTTGACGAGTTCGGGAACAAGCTACTTTACCGAATTCAACGTACTGATCGACGCAACGCTCTCTGCCGCGATCCAATACGACAACGTGACGATGCTCGTCACCGCAGAGAAGAAGAGCAATCAAGTGAAAGACTTCAAAAATGTAACCATGGTCGATAGTGATATCTATATGACGCAAATCACTTTTGAGGAAACGGAAACCTCCGTCACCCTGCCCGACCTCACCGATTGGTTTGACGTTTCCGCTCCGCTCGTTGCAAGCGAATGGTATGTGACCGGCACCATTGGCGGCAAGGACTGCGGGGAGCTTCCGACATACTTCGATTACGTTTCCGGCGAATACAAAACCGATTACGTGGATCTTGTCCTCGGCGACTCGGTCACGGTCAAAAACAAAAATGACGCCAATGCGACTTATTCGCAAGCGATTGACGAAGACTATCTTACCGGTCACCAGAAAATCGTTTTCGATCCGGAAAATGAAAGCATTGCTTTTGAATGCGATGTCGACCCCGGCGAATAAAAATCACGAACCAAAACCATAAAAAGACCGCGACACTTCACTTTGAAGTGTCGCGGTCTTTTTTGCTCTTTTTCGGGATCAATCGAGGTATCCTTCTCTACCCTTGATGCCAAAGCGCTTTTCGAGCTGGTGCATCTCGTCGTCGGTGATGGTGTTGACGCGCGGCAGGTGAGCGATCTTCATATAAATCTCGGCGGCCTTCTCAGCCGTCTCAATGAGGCCGAAAGTCTCGTCCAGATCTTTGCCCGCGCCATAAATGCCATGCTGAGACCAAACGACCAGGCGTGCGGTCTTCATCTTCTCTGCGGTGGCCTCGCCGATCTCGTTGGTGCCGCAAAGCATCCAAGGGAGGACGTTGACTCCGTCCGGGAAGACGACGATGCACTCGGTGCACATCTGCCAGAGCGTGCGGGTAAAGCTCTTTTCGTCGAGGTCGTGAACATAGGTCATGGCAAGCAGATTGGAGGGGTGGCAGTGCATGACAATGCGGTTTTCGGGATCAACACCAAGGCGAGCGACGTGGCTCATCATGTGCGCCGGGAACTCGCTGGTAAACTTTCCGCCGCCCTCGTAGCCCCACAAAAGCTCGGCGTTCTTGCCACCGTCCACAAGGCGAACGATGCCAAGGTTTTCCTCGGGCGCGTACTGCACGTTCTTGAAATATTTGCCGGTGCCGGTCACAAGGAAGTATTTGCCCTCAAGCTCTTTCGCTTCAAACCCGGTCGGGATGGTGCGAAGGACCTTGCCGAGATCGAGATAGTCTTTCAGCGTCTTTTCGTCGAGCATCATCGAGACGTTGCCGCCGTTGCGCTCGTCCCAGCCGTGGGCATACATATTGGTCAGCGTGCGAATCAGCTCGACCATTTCTTTCATATCGAGAATGTTTTTCATAAGTTCCTCCAAAAATATAATCTTTACAGATTTTTCAAAATGCTTTCTTTGTCAAGACCGACGCTGCGAAGGAGCGGCTCGTCGCACTCTTGGATCCCAAAGGAATCCCTCAGTGCGAGGATCGAGACTTTTTTGTTTGCGAGCGCCCCGATGCGGTCGAGAGAATCGCGCATCATCATGCCCATGCCGCCGGCGTAGATCTCCTCCTCAAGGAAAAGAACCTTGCAGGCCTTTTGGGGCAAATACGGGAGAATTTCATCGGCAACCTTTTCGTAAGGCTTGAGCTGCTCAAGCAGCAGAATACCGACCGACTTACCCTCTTTTTGGGCAAGCTCTTTTGCGGCGAGTGCCTCGGCGGCAATGCGACCGTGGGTGATGATAAGAGAGTCGAGCGCTTCCTTTTTGGCCGGGTCAAAATCGCTGCGCACGCGGATCTCGTTGTCCTCGCCGTTCGGGTAAAAGGCTTGGACGATCCTCGAATTCTCGCCGCCCTTGGGATAGCGGACGGCGGCAGGACAATTGTCCGAGAGCGCCTGTTTCAAGGCCTTTTTGAGAGAGGCGTGGGTTGCCGGGGTGTAAAGCGTCAGTCCCGGAACCTGCGAGAGGAAGGCGACGTCAAAGATGCCGTGATGCGTCGGGCCGTCCGAAGAATTGAGCCCGGCGCGGTCAATGCAAAAGACGACCGGAAGATTCTGGAGCGCCACGTCGTGCAGGATGTTGTCGTAAGCCCTTTGTAAGAAGGTCGAGTAGATCGCGACCACCGGGCGCATCCCGGCGGCGGCAAGGCCTGCGGCAAAGGTCACCGCGTGTTCCTCGGCAATACCGACGTCAAAAAACTTTTGCGGATAGGTCTTTGCAAATTCGCAAAGACCTGTTCCGTCGACCATGGCGGCCGTAATGGCGATCAAGCGGGGATCCTCTTTTGCAAGAGCGCAAAGTTCTTCTCCGAAGGTCTTTGAAAAGCTGCCGACTTCGTCGGTTTTGCAGTTCTTCGGGGAAAGCCCGTGGTAGCGGTCGGGATTCTCCTCGGCGGGCGCATAGCCTTTCCCTTTTTTGGTTTTGACGTGCAGAACGCAGGCGCGCCCGGTTCGTTTGGCTTCGCGTAAGAGATTTTCCACCGCGGCCTCGTCGTTTCCGTCCACCGGGCCGTAGTAGGTAAATCCCAGATTTTCAAAATAATTGCTTCCGTAAAGGGCCGACTTGAGGGCTCTTTTGATTTTATGGATCAAGCGATAGATCGGTTTGCCGATCAGCGGAATATGCCACAGGAAGGAGACCGTCGCCTTTTTTGCCTTGTAGTAACCCCTACGCGCGCGGATCTTGGAAATGTTCTTTGCAAAACGACCGGTGTTTTTTGAGATCGACATCTCGTTTTCGTTGAGAATCAGGATCAGGCGCAGTTTGCGGTGATTGTTGTTGAGCGCCTCGTGGATCATGCCGCCGGTGTAGGCGCCGTCGCCGAATAGGCAAACCGTGTAAGCGTCCGAGCCGCTTAGTTTATCGGCTTCGGCAAATCCGAGCGCGGCCGAGATCGAGGTGGAGGCGTGTCCGGTCCCGAACGCGTCGTGCTCACTCTCGCTCCGTTTTGGGAAGCCGCCAAGGCCGCCGGGGCGGCGAAGCGTGTCAAACTGCTCGTATCTTCCGGTGAGCAGTTTGTGGACGTAACTCTGGTGGCCGACATCGAAGATCACGTGATCCTTCGGCGAATCGAATACCCGGTGGATGGCCAGCGTCAATTCCACCACGCCAAGGTTGGAGGCAAGGTGTCCGCCGTTCTCTTCCACCCGCTCGCAAAGGCAGGTGCGGATCTCACCCGCAAGGGCGGAAAGTTCCTCGTCCGAGAGGGCTTTTAAGTCTTCCGGGCCGCGGATATCGGCAAGATGCACCGCCGTTTTCGGCGCTTCCACAGGCTTTTTCTTCAAAAGACTTCCCTCCTCTCTTTTTTCGTACCTTTAAGTATAGCACAATCGAAAATTGTTGTCAATAAATTTGGTTTTGATCTTCCAAAGAAGTTTCAAAATCTTTTGAAAAAATGCGATTTTTTGAGAAAAAAAGAGCTTTTGGCCTGCTTTTCCGGATTTTTCGGAGTTTCGTTCTTATTTTTTGACTTTCTTTGACTTTGACTTTCTTTGACTTTCGAGGTAGAATAGGTGCAGAAAAAAGGAAAAGGAGATTTTGGAACATGCTGACCGACCTGATCGCAAAAATGATTGAAGAAATGCTCGACGAGCAAAACGGAAGTCTCGAACTGCAGAGAAACGAAATGGCAACGAGGCTGGGTTGTGTTCCGAGCCAGATCAGTTACGTCATCTCTTCCCGCTTTACCCCAGAGCGCGGATATGTGATCGAATCTCACAAAGGCGGCGGCGGTTGTATCCGGATCGTCCGCAAAGAGATGAGCCGGAGCGAATACCTCATGCACTTCTTCTGCGCCGTGGGAGAGACGATCGACGAGAGTGAAGCAAAGGCCTATCTGAAGAATCTTTACGGTTACGGGTACCTCGACAAGCAGGGGCTTGCCGTCTCCTCGGCGGCCGTCTCGACCCAGGCGCTTGCCTCCGCGCCTTTCGCGATTCGCAACAAAATCCGAGCCGATCTCTTAAAACAGATCCTTCTTTCGCTCATGAATCACCAATAAAATTTCGATTTTTTCGAAAAAATTTTCCCTTGCTACAAAAAGCGACCCGATTCTCGCGTCGCAAAAGATATAATCGAATTGACAGGCCCGGACAAGCCGGGAGAAAGGACAACTATTATGCTTTGTGAAAAATGTAAAAAGAGAACCGCTACGGTCTTCTACAATGAAAACATCAACGGAAAAGTCCGCTCCTTCTCGCTCTGCTCAGATTGCGCGGCAAAGATGAGAGAAAAAGGAGAACTGCAGGACATCACCTCGATGGTGGGTAGCTTTGCAGATCCCTTCTCAGAAATGCAGGATCATTTCTTTGGCAGTTTCTTTGGGCTCCCTGCCCTTGCGTCTGTACGCGCAAAGGCCTGCCCGACCTGCGGCACGACCTACGAGGAGCTCGCAAGCACGGGTCTTGTCGGTTGCCCGGACTGCTACAAAACCTTTGAAGGCGAACTGGAATCGACCATCGGCTCGGCGCAGGGTACAACCCGGCACAAGGGCAGAGTCCCGGCCCGCGACCGCGCCAAAAAGCAACTGGAGGAAAAGCTCGGAGAGCTGAGAAAAAAGCTCGACCGAGCGATCGAAACGGAAGAATACGAGGAGGCCGCAAAACTGCGCGACGAGATCCGCGCCCTGAGTGCCGGAACCTCGCATAAGGAAAACGGAAAGGAGGCGTCTTAAGATGGCTTGCTGGTATCAAACCTCAGGGCCGAGCGCCGACGTGGTGATCTCTTCCCGCGTCCGTATTGCAAGAAATCTCTCGGGCTACCCCTTCTCTTCCAAGCTGGACGCCGCCGGCGCCAACGAGATCATTGAAAAGGTCGGCGGCGTGCTGGAACCGGCGGGATTTCGCAAGATCCATTTCTCGGGCATCTCTCCGCTCCTTGCCACCTCCTATGTGGAACGCCACTACGTCAGCCCGGATTTTGCCAACAAAACCACGCCGCACGCGCTCTTTTTAGAGGAGCAGGAAGGTCTTGCCGTGATGGCCTGCGAAGAGGATCATCTGCGCATCCAGTGCATCCTGCCCGGCCTTTCGCTCAACGAGGCCTATCGCAACGCCGCAAGAGTGGAAGAGCGGCTGGATGAGAGCTTTGACTTTGCCTACAGCGAAAAGCTCGGATACCTGACTCACTGCCCCACCAACCTCGGCACCGGCATGCGAGCGTCGGTCATGCTTTTCTTGCCAGCCCTGACCATGGGCGGATACATGGACGCGCTCGCCGCACATCTCTCCAAAATCGGATTGACCATCCGCGGGCTCTTCGGCGAAGGCAGTGGAAGCGCCGGATGCATGTACCAGATCTCGAATCAGGTCACGCTCGGATATACCGAGGAGGAACTGCTTGAAAAACTGAAGGACGCGGTGGGACAAACGATTGAAAAAGAACAAAAAGTCCGCAGATCCATCACCGGGGACGCGCTAGATCACCTGACCGACAAGATTCTCCGCAGCGAGGGCATCCTCAAATACGCACATATTCTCTCCTCCGCGGAATTCATCAAACTCTTCGCGGACGTGCGGCTCGGTATCTCGCTCGGCATTGTGACCGATATTTCCTACGAAACGCTGAACTCGCTTCTGGTGGAAACCATGCCGGCCACCCTGACCCTCTCGGCCGAGCATTCTCCCAAAAACGCGACCGCCCGGGATATGCTCCGGGCCAAACTCGTCAAAACAAAACTGACACCGATTGATCCAAATCGAAAGGAATGATCTACTTTGGCAAACCGTTTTACCAAAAAAGCACAGGACGCTCTGAATTTTGCCCTCTCGGCCGCCTCGGAAATGGGGCATACCTACGTCGGCTCTGAGCACCTGCTCTTAGGCCTTCTCCTGGAAGAAGAAGGCGTTGCCGCGCAATATCTCGAAAGCGCGGGCGCCGACGCCGAACATGTGAAGGACGCCATCGTCCGCATGTCGGGGCTCGGCAGTCCGGGACAGGTCACATTGGCCGATATGACGCCCCGGACAAAAGCGATCCTTGAACACTCTCTGCGCCTGGCTGAGGAATCCGGGCAAGGACAGATCGGCACCGAACATCTGCTTCTCTCGCTTCTCTCCTCGCGCGACTGCGTGGCCGTAAAGATTCTTGAAGCCCTCGGCGTTTCGGTTGGAGAGCTTCAGAAAAACCTGTTCAAATTTTTACACAGTTCCCCTCTTCGCGAAGGCGAAGCAGAGGACGAAGAAGAGGCAAGACAGCCCGGAAAAGAATCGGTCGGCTCCTTGCTCAAAACCCACGGCAGAGACCTGACCGCGCTCGCCAAGGCCGGAAAGATCGACCCCGTCATCGGCAGAGAAGCCGAAACCGAACGTGTGATCCAGATCCTCTCGCGCAGAACCAAGAACAACCCCTGCCTCATCGGGGAACCGGGCGTGGGAAAGACCGCAGTGGTCGAAGGCCTTGCCGAGAGGATCGTATCCGGGAATGTTCCCGAAACTTTGAAAGGCAAATCCATCATCACGCTCGACATTGCCTCGATGATCGCAGGCGCCAAATACCGCGGAGAGTTTGAGGAACGCTTCAAGGGCATCATGCAGGAAGTGAAAAAGAACCCCTCGATCATCCTCTTTATCGATGAGATCCACACGCTCATCGGGGCGGGATCTGCCGAAGGCGCGGTCGACGCCGCCAACATCGTAAAACCCGCGCTCGCAAGGGGTGAGATGCAGGTCATTGGTGCTACCACCATCTCGGAATACCGCAAGCACATCGAAAAGGATGCCGCGCTCGAGCGCCGGTTCCAGCCGGTACTCGTCGGCGAGCCCTCCAAAGAGGAAGCCGTGGCGATCCTCATGGGACTGCGCGACAAGTATGAAGCCCACCACAAGCTGAAAATCTCGGACGGGGCCATCAAAGCCGCCGTCGAGCTCTCCTCGCGGTACATTGCCGACCGGTTTTTGCCCGACAAGGCGATCGACCTTGTGGACGAGGCCGCCTCGCGTCTCCGCATCCGCGCGCACACCTCTCCGAAAGACCTAAAGGAGCTGGAGGAACGGCTGAAAAACCTCTCGGAGGAAAAGAAAAAGGCCATTACCTCGCAAAACTTTGAAGCCGCCGCGACCTTGCGCGACGAGGAAGAGGCGCTGAAAAAAGAATTCGCGGACAAAAAATCCGCCTGGGAACGCGAAAACGAAAAAGAAGCGATCACGGTCACCGAGAACGATATTGCCGACGTGGTCACCCAATGGACCGGGATCCCGGTCAGCCGTCTCTTGGAGACCGAGGGCGACAAGCTCCTCCATCTGGAAGAACTGCTCAAGGCCCGCGTGATCGGTCAGGATGCCGCTATCGAAGCGGTCGCCCGCGCCATTCGCAGAGGCAGAATGGGACTCAAAGACCCGCGCCGCCCTGTCGGTTCCTTCATCTTCATGGGGCCTACCGGCATCGGCAAAACCGAGCTGGCAAAGGCGCTCGCCGATCTTCTGTTCGGCGATCCTTCGGCCATGATCCGCCTCGATATGTCGGAATACATGGAAAAGCACAGCGTCTCGAAGCTCATCGGCTCGCCTCCCGGTTACGTCGGCTACGACGACGGCGGGCAGCTGACCGAAAAGATCCGTCGCAGACCCTATTCGGTCGTCCTGTTTGACGAGATCGAAAAAGCGCATCCCGACGTCTTCAACATTCTTTTGCAGGTGCTCGAGGACGGTGTGCTGACCGACTCGCAGGGACGGCACGTAGATTTCCGCAACACGGTCATCATCCTCACCTCCAACGTGGGGGCAAGCGAACTCTCGTCCGCAAAATCGCTCGGCTTTACCGCAGAGGGCAAAGAGCAATCGCAAAAAGAAAAGATGCTCGCCTCGCTGAAGGCCACCTTCCGCCCGGAGTTTCTCAACCGCATTGACGACATCATCGTTTTCAACAGCCTGGAAAAGGAACAGATTGAGAAGATCGCCGCGCTGATGCTCGCCGATGTTGGCCGCCGCGCCGACGAACTCGGTATCATTCTGAGTTTTGACGCAAGCGTCCCGGCTCTTCTGGCCAAGGAGGGCTTTGACCCGACCTACGGTGCGCGTCCTTTGCGCCGCGCAGTGGTTCGTCTGGTCGAAGACGAACTCTCCACACAGCTCCTCGAAGGGAACGTCAAGGCGGGAGACACCCTGTTTGCGACCGCCGAGGGCGACAAAATCGTCTTCCAAAAGCAATAAAAAAAGAGGGGAAAATCCAAAAAGATTTTTCCCTCTTTTTCACAAAAAGAAAAAAAGCATGATATAATAGAGTTATCGAAAACAGATCGAGGTGTATTTATGAAAACGCTTGGTTACTACAACGGAAAAATTGCCGAACTGGAGGAAATGACGGTTCCCATGCTCGACCGCGCCGCCTACTTTGGCGACGGAGTCTACGACGTGGCAATCAGCCGCAACAAACGCATTTTTGCGCTGGAGGAACACCTCGACCGCTTTATGAACAGCTGCAAACTGCTCCGCATCACGCCAAGTCATACCAAAGAGGAGCTTGCCTCCCTGTTCTCTTCCCTGCTCGGGAAAATGGACAGTGGCGACCAGATGATCTATTTTCAGTATTCGAGAGGAAGTGCGCTGAGAAGTCACACCTTTGACCCGGATATGAAGCCGAATCTTTGGGTGATGATCAAGCCCATGACCCTCAAAAAGAATCCCAAACCGCTATTTTGCATGACGATGGAGGATACCCGGTTTTTCCACTGTAATATCAAGACCATCAACCTCATTCCCAACGTGCTTGCAGCGCAGGAGGCCGAGGAACGCGGCCTTGACGAGTGCATTTTCCATAGGGGTGAAGAGGTCACCGAGTGCGCTCACTCGAACGTCTCCATCCTAAAGGATGGCGTTCTCGTGACCCACCCGACCGACAACCTCATCCTGCCCGGCATCGCCCGCGCACATCTCATCCGCGCCTGCAAGGCTCTTGGAATCGGCGTAGAAGAGCGTCCCTTCACGCTCGACGAACTCATGGACGCCGACGAGATCCTAGTCACCTCGACCACAAAGCTCATCTGCCCGGTCGTAGAGATCGACAAAAAACCGGTCGCCGGAAAGGATCAAACCCGCCTTAGCGCCCTTTGCACCTACCTCTGGGACGAGTTTGAGAGGGAAACGAATTGAACGAAAAGAACGGAGCCTTGCAAAAAGCTCCGTTTTCTTATTGTTCCGCAATCGAAAAGTGAAGAGATGCAAGCGCCCGCCAAAAGTCCGGGTAGCTCTTTGACACGCACTCGGCGCCGTCGATAGTACCGCCAAGACGCGTCAAAAGAATTGCAAGCGCCATGGCAACGCGGTGGTCGTCATGCAAGAAAAGGATCTCCTTTGGCGCGTGCAGATCCTCTGCAAAAACAGAGACTTCGTTTTCGGCTATTTCAAAGCGCGCGCCGCACTTTGCAAGCTCTTTTCGCATGGACATGACTCGGTCGCTCTCTTTATAGGAAAGGCGTTTTGTTCCTACAAAATGACCCTTTCCCATAAGCGCCGCAACGACAAAGCAAAGAGGCGCCAAGTCGGGGGTATCGGTCAGATCGACCGTCTGTCCCATATCGAGTTTTTCCAAAATTTTTGGAAAAGCGGCGTCCCCTTGTAAAGTAGATTCTGAAAGTCCTTGACAGTCGATGTTACTGCCAAAGAAGTTCAGCGCCGCAAAAAGCGATGCGACCGTCGCGTCCCCCTCAACCGAAAACTCGGTCGGCCGGTATCTTTGCCCGCCCGGGATCAAAAAGCCGGCCTGCGTCTCTTCGGTCTTGACCGAAAAGGCGGCCTGCACCTGCCTTGTCAGTGCGGTGTACGGTCTGCTCTCAAGCGGTGCGGTCAGGTTGATTTTGCTGTCGCCGTCAAGGAGCGGAAGGGCAAGCAAAAGGCCCGAGACAAACTGACTGCTCACACTGCCGTCGAGGGTGTATTCCTCCGGCAAAAGTCGGCCTTTTGCAAGGAACTTTTCGCCATTCTGTTCCAAAAAAACGCCCTTTTTGCAAAGCGATTCCCTGAAGACGCGCATCGGTCTTGCGGCAAGCTGTTTGCTCTCGACAATCTCGACCGGCTCGCCCGAAAGAAGAAAGAGCGGAAGCGAGAGGCGAAGCGTCGTTCCGGAAGAGGCGCAGTCAAAGCCTGCGGCAGGTCTTTGGAAGGGATCGACACCGCGCACTCTGACAAAATTTTTTTCGATTTTTGCGTCCGCGCCAAGCGCACGGATCGCCCGGAGCGTTGCCGCAAGGTCTTCTCCTGCGGGATCGCCGAAGATCTTGCTTTCCCCCTCGGCGAGTGCGGCGCAAAGGAGCGCGCGATGGAAAAGACTTTTGGAGGGCGGCAGGATCAGAGTTCCCTGCCCTCTGCTGGGTTCAATCTTTATTTTCATGGTCTTTTACAAGCAATTTGATCGCTTCGGCGTAACCTTGTTGCCCTTTGCCGCAAATGCGGTATTTGGCGACTTTCCCAACGTAATCGATCTTTCGGAAGTCTTCGCGCTCGTCGGGATTGGTCAGGTGTACCTCGGCCGTGGGAATGCCGACCGAGAGGATCGCATCATAAAGTGCTATGCTGGTATGGCTATAGGCGCCCGGGTTGATGACAATGCCGTCGGCGTTCTGAAAATAGGCCTCTGCGATCCAGTCGACGAGGTCTCCCTCGTGGTTCGATTGCCTTACCACCAGCTCCACGCCAAGTTCTTTTGCGGTTTTTTCGAGCAGTGTAAGGAGGTCTTCGTAGCTTTCCTTGCCGTAGAGCGTTGGTTCACGCAGACCCAAAAGATTGAGATTTGGGCCGTTCAATACATAAAGTTTCATCGGTTTCTCCAATCTTTTTCCAGTTCGTCGCAAGACGCCAGAGGACTGCCGTGTACTTGAAAAACGGCGTTGCAAATTGCCCGGTAGCGCGGAGTCCTTTTGTCATAAAGCGCCGCCAGATCCTTTCGTGTGCGGGCAAGCGGGCGATCGTCCGAAGGCAACAGTTCTTCCTGCGGGCGGTCGAGGTAATAAAGAAAACCGTTTTGCCGCAAAGAAAGAAGATTTTCGCGCTCCAGCGGTGTGCCGCCTCCGGTAGCAATCACAACCCCATCCTGCCGGGAAAGCTCTTTTGTGACAACTGTTTCGATCGCTCGAAAAGCCGCCTCGCCCCCCTTTGCAAAAAGTTCGGGAATCGTTTCTCCGACTCTTTTTCCCACCTCTTTGTCAAGGTCAAAGAAGGGGCGTCCGAGTCGCTCGGCAAGCATCCCGCCAAGCGTGGTCTTCCCTGCTCCCGGCATGCCGATGAGCACAAGGTTTTCTTTCTTTTGCAAAAGGCTATGATAAACAGACTCGATTGTGCGGTCGGAATAGGATGTGTCATGAAAGAGAGACGCCGACTTTGCCGCCTGAAACACGAGCATAAAAAGCCCGCCCTCGGCTTTGATCCCCCGCTCTCTTGCCTCCAGGACAAGGCGGGTGCGAATCGGGTGATAGACCGCGTCGACAAGCGCCTCGAGCTTTGGAAACAGATCGAGATCGACCGGCATCTCTCCGTCGCCCGGGTACATGCCGACCGGCGTGGTCTGAATGAGCACTTGGATCCTCTTTGCCGCCTGCGGGAGTTCTTGGTAGGTAAGGTCTCCCACGCCTTTGGTGCGGCTGACGGTAAGGATCTCGCAAGCGCCGCTCCTTTTTGCAAGTGCGCGAGCGGTTTTTGCCGTGCCGCCGCTTCCTACAATCATCACGCGCTTGCCCGAGAGCGTCACATCCATCCGGGACAAGAGCGCCGTAAGACCGTCAAAATCGGTGTTGTATCCGATGAGCTTCCCCTCGCGGTTTAAGATCGTGTTGACAGCTCCGATCTCTCCTGCAAGATCGTCGATCCCATCCAGATACGGGATCACCGCCTCTTTGTAGGGGATGGTCACGTTGATACCAAAGAACTTACGCGCGGCAAAAAAGCCGGGAAGCTCCTCTTTTGAGAGTTCTCTCAGTTCATACGGCTCTTCCGAGAGCCTTGTATGGATCTCAACCGAATAACTATGGGAAAGTGTTTCCCCGATGCAGCCATATTTCATCATTCTTCCGGATTGAGAAAATCGGTGCCGTAACGGACGGCGAGAAGATCGCAAAGCCCGAGAGACACCACGCTGTCCACCACCACGCGGGCGCGCGGCAGAATGCAGGCGTCATGCCTGCCCGAAATTGTGATCGTCTCCTCCCTGCCCGTCCGCAGGTTGACGGTGTTCTGCTCCTGCCCGATCGAGGGAGTCGGCTTAAAGACGGTACGGAACAAAACCGGCATGCCGTTGGTAATGCCGCCGTTGATGCCGCCGTTATGGTTGGTTTCGGTCAGAATTTTGCGATTCGAGAGGCAAAAGGCGTCGTTTGCCTCGCTCCCGGGAAGATCGGCAAACCCGAATCCCTCGCCAAATTCCACGCCTTTGACGGCCGGAATGGAAAAAAGAAGATGTGAAAGGACGCTTTCAACCGAGTCAAACCAGGGTTCCCCCACACCGGCGGGAAGTCCTGTGACCACGGTCTCCAGAATCCCGCCGAGGCTATCGTCGCGGGATCTTGCATCCAGAATCTCATTTTGCATAGCGTCTCCGGCTTCCTCGTCGAGCGTCGGAAAGCGCAAATCTTCCAAAAGCTCAATGTCTTCCAGCGGATTTTGCGAAAACTCCCGATCCGACACGCCGCCGAGGTAGGAAATATGAGAACCGATAAAAATACCGTTCTCGCGCAAAGCATAGGTGGCAATGGCGCCAAGCGCCACGAGGGGCGCCGTCAGCCGGCCCGAAAAATGCCCGCCGCCGACACGGTCTTCAAAGCCGTGATACTTGCAATATCCGGTATAATCGGCATGCCCCGGACGCAAAAGATCCGGGTCATAGTCCTCGCTGTGCTGGTCGCGGTTCGGAATGAGAATGCATAGCGGTGTACCGGTCGTGCGGCCGTCCTTGACGCCGCTGACGATTGAAAAGTCGTCCGTCTCGACCCGCGCGCTCTCGCCCGGCCCGAATGGGCGGCGCAAGGAGAGCTTGTGCGCAATAAAATCCTCGTCCACCGGGATCCCGGGGGCGATGCCATCGAGCAGGCCGCCGACCATCTTCCCGTGGCTCTCGCCAAAGAGGGTCACAAGCAGGCTGTTACCAAAGGTGTTTTTCATGATTTCTTCTCCCTTACGAAAAGATCGGGGCGCGTCTTACTTCTTTTTTCCAATCGGAAAAAGAGAGTTTTTTCAGCTCGTAGTTGCCGGGTTCGTTTACAAAAACCACCGTAAGAGTATCGCCCGCGCGCTTTTTGTCGTGCAGAGCGGCAGAAAGGACCGGTTCGATGGCTCCCTCGTAGCGTGTGGGAAGTCGGTATTTTTCCAAAACCGACACCAGCCGTTTTTGTACAGGCTCCGCGCACATCGGGATCATGCCAAGGGATACGCACTCGCCGTGCAAAAGGCTTCCCTTCGCGGCGCTCTCAATGCCGTGTCCCAGCGTGTGGCCAAAGTTGAGCACGCGACGCAGATCGGTATCCCGCTCATCTTTTGCAACCACGGAGGCCTTGCATTCGATCGCGCGGCGGATGAGTTCTTCTGTCGGCGCGTCGCCAGACTCGATGCGATAAAAGAGGTCTTTGTCAAGCGTGAGCGCCATTTTAATTACTTCGGCATATCCGCAGGCAAGCTGGCGCTCCGGAAGCGTATCCAACAGATCGGGATCGCAAAGGATCGCTTTTGGTTGATAAAACGCGCCTACCTGGTTTTTGTAACCGCCGAAATCAAGCCCGGTCTTGCCGCCAATCGAGGCATCGACCATGGCAAGAAGGCTTGTTGGAATGTTGTAAAAATCAATGCCGCGCAGATAGGTCGCGGCAGAAAATCCGGCAAGATCGCCGACCATCCCGCCGCCGAGCGCGACAATGCAGTCGCCTCGCGTCAGATCAGCGGCAAGGCAGGCTTGCAGCAGCATCTCATAGGTGGAGAAATTTTTATTCTCCTCGCCCGCCGGAACAGTGACAAGCATGGGATCCTTGCACTGCGAGAGAATCGTTTGCACATAATCTCTCGGGATCCCGGAATCGGTGACAAGAAGTACCTTTCTGGAAAGGTCAAAAAGCTCTCCCGCTTTTTTGAGGAGCCCTCGGCCGAGGAAGATCTCCACTTCTGCGTCGGCGCGCCTGATTGAAAGATTCATGCCTTTCCCTCCGGTTCCTTTTGATAGTCCTTGGAAAGAGACAACAGCGTCGTAAGGAATTCCCGATAGTACGGAAGCAGATCGGCTCTTTCAAAAGATGCGCAAAGCCTCTTTTTCATGCTTTCCTCGCGGGCAGGATCAAACGTGGGCAGACCCGCCTTTCGCTTGCAGAGCGCAATCTTTTCCACCAGTTCCATGCGGCGGCAAAAAAGCGCGGCGAGTTCTGTGTCGATCCCGTCGATCTGTCTGCGATATTCTTCCAGTTCACTCATAAAAATCTCTCCAAAAAAGGCCGCCGCATCCTGTGCGACAGCCTTTTTGATTTCCTCGTGGGATACAAAGCCGCAGAGCGCGCAGGTCTTATGGCTTTATTGTATCAAAACGCAAAGGAAAAGTCAACTTGTTTGCCCGAATTTTGTCGGGTACGAGCGATCAGTCTTCAAAATCCCGCTTAAGGAATCTCTTGAGCGCCTCGCTCTGCGGTCTCTCGAAGACCTCTTCGGGAGCGCCCTCTTCGGCGATGAGTCCGTTTGCGATAAACAGGACTTTGTCAGAAACGCTCTTGGCAAAGGCCATTTCGTGCGTGACGATGATCATGGTCATGCCCTCGTCGCGCAGATCCTTGATGACGCGAAGGACCTCGTCGGTCAGTTCCGGATCGAGCGCCGAGGTCGGCTCGTCGAAGCAAAGGATCTTCGGGTTGAGCATGAGCGCCCTCGCGATGGCCACGCGTTGTTGCTGACCGCCTGAGAGATTTGAGGGATACTCATCGGCCTTATCCGAAAGATTGATCCGGGCAAGCAGATCGTCGGCTTTTTTCGAAATGCATTCCATTCTGGCCGACAGATTCTCTTGATTCTTACCGCTGTCTTTCTTTACTTGGATCTCGGCGGCAAGCGTCAGATTTTTTTTGACGCTGAAATGCGGAAACAGGTTAAAGGACTGGAATACCAGACCAAATTGAAGTTGATGCTCCGGCTTTGCGCGGAATTTGGACTGCTTTTTGACCCAAGATGCGTCAAAGACCGTCTCTCCGTCGACTGTGATCCTTCCCTCATCGGGAACTTCAAGAAAGTTGAGCGAGCGGAGTAGCGTAGTTTTTCCGCCCCCCGAGGAACCGATGATTGAAAGCACCTCTCCTTGGTTCATAGAAAAGCTGATTCCGCCGAGGACTTGTTTTTTGCCGTAGCTTTTTTTGATGCCAACGACTTCGAGAATGGGAGTTTTCATTGCAGTTTCCCTCCTCACTTAATGGCATATTTGCCGAACTTCTTTTCCAGGCATCCCATGACCCAAGCAACGGCAAAATTGAAGATATAGTAAAGCACCCCTGCAACAATGTAAGGCAGCATGCTGACCTCAGCAGCTGCGATCTGCTTTGCTTTGGTAAACATTTCGATCTGTCCGATGGCAAAGGCGAGCGAGGTATCCTTGACCAGCGTGATGACCTCGTTGGTCACCGGAGGCAGGATTCTGCGCACCACCTGCGGAAGAATGACTATGAAAAAGGTCTGCTTGCGATCCATACCAAGCACTCTTGCCGCCTCATATTGGCCTACCGGCATCGAGGAAATCCCCGAACGGTAAATCTCGGCAAAGTAAGCGGCATAGTTGAGGACGAATGCGAGAATGACCGCAGTCAGGCGATAATTCGCTCCGAAGGTCGAAAGCGGGATCTTAAATGCAAAGTAAGGCAGATAGTAAATCACAAACAACTGAAGCATCAGTGGCGTTCCACGCATGATCGAAATATAGATTCCAAAGATCGCCGAAACGATTTTGTTCTTTGCCATGCGCCCGAAAGCAATCAGAAGCCCCAGAGGCAGGGAAAACAGAAGCGTAAGGAAAAAGATCTTCAGCGAAACGCCAATGCCTTCCCAGAGCAGGTTCAAAATTTGAAAAACAGACATACGAACGAAAATCCTCTCAAAGAAAAGACTGAATAAACACAAGAGTCCACAGCACCGCAGAAACTGCGGTGCTGTGGCAAAGGCAACCGAGGATAAAATTTATTTTGCGATCTTGATCGAATCTTCCAGGCCGTAGACCTTTGCGATCTCGTTAGCCTTGTCGGCGAGTTTCACCATTGCATCGCTGACCAGTTTGCAAAGTTCGGTGTTGCCCTTCTTGAAACCGACGCCGTACTGTTCCACAGCCAGCGCTTCGGTGAGAATGACGTAACCGGTCTTGCCTTCGATGAGCGAGTTGGCAACGCCGATGTCGATGACGACTGCGTCAACGGCACCTGCCGTCAGATCGTTGAACGCAGCGGTGTAGTCTGCGCAAAGCTCGTACTTGCCGTTTTTGAAGGTGGCAACGAGTTCTGCGTCTTTATCCAGCGCATTCTGTCCGGAGGACTCTTTTTGAACGGTAACAACCTTGCCAGCAAGATCTGCAATGGCGCCAATACCGCTGTCGGCCTTGGTCAGAACAACGATGCTGCTGTCCGAGTAAGCGACCGTCCATTCATAGTCGTTTTCACGTCCCTGAATGGTAAAACCGCTCCAGATGCAGTCGATGTTGCCTGAATTGAGTTCGAGGTCTTTGCCGTCCCAATCGATCGGGATGAGTTCGAGGTCATAGCCGATCTCTTTGCAAACTTCTTTTGCAAAGTCGAGGTCGAAGCCCTTGTAGGTGTTGGTCTCGGTGTCGAGATAGCCATAGGGCGGATACTCGGCGTCAAAACCGAGCTTCAGGGTTTTGGTTTCTTCTTTCTTCCCACAGGAAGCAAAAACCGCGACGGCGCCTGCCACCATGAGGACGGCAAGGACAAGAGAAAGTACTTTTTTCATGATTTGATTCTCCTTTGAATTTTGGTTTTGGGGTATCTCCCCCTGACACTTTAGCATTTTAGCACGCTAAAGTGCATTTGTCAACCCTCTCCAGAGAAGTTTGGATAGTGTTACAAGAACTTTAATGCGATGATTCTGTTTTTGTTGATTCTATACAAAATCCCCTGCGGATGGAATGTCCACAGGGGATTCAAAAGATTGGATTTGGTTTTTTAGGATCAATTCACATCGTCGACCAGCTCGCCGCGAACAACTCTTCCTGCATTCTCCAAAAGGCCGGAAAGATAATCGCTCCGGACGTAAAATCTTGCAACGGTGTTTTCGGGATGCTCCACAGGAGCGCCGGATTCATCATACTCCGTGACCTTTTCGATCGTGAGGATCGCCTTTTGTCCGGAATAGCTGTAAAACCGGAGAATGATATCCTTTTCATTATTCTCGGTAAAGAGCTTGACCGTCTTGCCGCTCTCGTTGACAACGCCGTAAGCATTCATCAGGTAGCTCGACGCGTCGTCCTCTACCCGGTATCGGATCGTCAAATCCGCGTCGTCTTTGGAAATGCGATCGGCAAGGTAGTCTTCGGGCTCTTTTCCGGTGAGCTTTTCAAAAGAGACACGATCGATATCGCCCTCAATGGTAAAGTAGAGGCAGCGCTTCCAGAGATAGCGGAAATTATCCAGCGCGGTCAGCGTTTTGTACTTCTCTTCCCCGAGGTCTGTAACCGTTGTTTTGAGCACCGTATAATCGAGCTCGCCGCCGGCTTCGGGAGAGAAAACGCGCAGATAGTTGGAATTGACAGTCGGGCTGAGGAGCGCGTTTCCTGTTTTGTCGTAATAAAGCTCCTCGTGGTCAAAGTCCAACGCATAAAGCGTGTACTTGCCTCCTTCGCTCGGCAGATACACATAGGTTCCGTTGGAAAGCAGCCCCACGTCCCCGCCCGAAAGGCTCGGGAAGCGGTAGGTTCCTGTTTCATCAATATAATAGGCGTAGGAAAGGCTGTTGTCGAATACAAAGTGATAGGAAGTGTCTCCCGATTCAAAGGAAAGCTCTTTTAAGTAGGCGATATCCTCCAGCATCGGGTAAGAAGCGTACCAATCCTTCTCGGCCCACTCAAGGAAGGAAAGATAGTACTGGTCTACTTCGAGGATCATATCGTAATAGAAGGATGCGACATAATAGCTGCCGCGCTCAGTCTTTGGACCGATGATCAGGAGGTTGAAATCCTCCTCGCTGTACCCATAGTCACCGTCCCCGGAAGTCAGAAGCGGGTGATAGGTCAAATAGAAGACGTCTCCGGTGATCCCATACGCTGCGAGCGTTTGGATGCGTTCCTCGCCCTCTCCGAGCCCAAGATGCACGCAGGTGGGCTCGCTCATTTCGTAAAGCAATCCCAGCATGCTGGAAGCGCTCTCGTCATTGATCTCATACCCCTCCATAAGCTCGGTTCTGCACACATAAGGGCGCGTCTCGAGCAGGGTGTTGGTGCGAACGCTCTGGTCCTCGTAATCGAAGCGGACGATCGGATAGACCTCTGCATTTGCAAAGCTGCCCTCCAGCGTCATGCGGGCCAGCAGGAAATCCTGCACCATCGGATAGGTGTTCACGGTTACCGGGATCACCGCGCAGGCCGAAACCAGGCTCTCCTTGGAGGAAAGAACGGTGGATTCCATCGTACTTGCCGACATGATATAAATGGCATTTCTGCCCGCAACGCGAATATAGTATCCGTTTTGATCCAGCGTCCTGTCGCCGACGATGACCGTGTAAGTGCGCGCCGGGTCGATCTCATATCCCATTTTGGAAGCGTCCTTTGCAGAGACCGTATAGGTAGCCGGCTCGGAAAGAAGCGTTCCGTTATTGTCATATCGCTTTTCCAGTCCGTAAGAAGCGTAGTCCACGCTGCCGTCGGCATTTTTCTGCACGCCTGCGGAAGAAAAATCCAGCTTGCGCAGGGTCACGGGATAGCCCGCGCCAACCGCGAAGGCCGTAATTTTTTGGGTATCAAAAGAGACGTGCGGGTTGTCGATCCCGAGGACGCGGAACTGCCCGGTCTCGTCCCGATAGATCTCATAGCTTCCGGTGCTGTTCTGCACCTTCACCGCGGCCAGATCCTTTTGCAGAATCTGCGGGAATGCAAGCACCCGACGGGCGTTGGAAATGCTCTCGCCGACCGCCTCATCGTATTCCACAACCGCGTAAAGCGACCAGGCGCCGCTCTCGGGATCAATGGTATATTGGTTCCCGCTCCCTGCGGCAATGTATTTGCCCTCCTGGTTTTGCTCCATTCTGTTTCCGAAGCGGTCAAAGAGCGCGTAAACGCCGTCCTGCTTTTTGACGGTATAACGGTCGGTAACATTTTCACCGTTTGCATCGGTATAGCTGTCGTCAAAATGATAAATGCTGATCACATGACTTGCGATCAAGAGCCCTGCGATCAGGGCCAGTGTCAGGATGAAAAGGATCGCGACCCAACGAAGCCTGCGCAAAAAGAGGGGGTCCATTTGTTTTGTCATCATATCAGTGCTTCCCCTCCTTTTATGCGTGCTTTTTGCGCTTTGCAAGCAAAACGCAGCCGAGGATCAGACAGGTCAGTCCCGGAACAAGGGTAAGGATCGCGGTTTGTCCGTTCGGGCCGAAGAGAAGAATTTGTCCATAGGATGCGCCGGTTTCCGAATCGGTTCCGAACTCCTCGACCGGAAGCGTTTTGAAGTTAAGTCCCACCGGCAGAATCTCCTGCCCGATCCCGCGAAGGATCTGTAAAAGAATATCGGTGTTGCCGTAGGCGTTGGTGGAGAGCGCGTCGTTCTTTGCAAACGCGGTGGAGGCGATGGCGCAAACGTAGGAAGCCTCGTTGACGTTTGTCATTCCCTGCCCTTCCGAAACCGTTCGGCTCTCTGTTGAGAGGGTGGCGACGCAAAAAGGCGCGTCGGTTTTTGTTACAAGATTGCCTTTATCGTCAAGAACTGCTTTCCCATCCTCTTTTGCAAGGGCAGTCGCATTGTTTCCGGTGTAAAAGAGATTGCAGATCTCGCGCGAGTTTCCGTTGCTGAAATAGGCACCGTAGGAATAGGCAGGCGTACCGCTCTCGGCGTCTTCCATGACATAGGTGACTTCATAAGTGGGCGAATAGGAAATGGTTGCGGCGTTCTCAAAGACGGCTTTGGGATGGCCGCCGATCTTGCGTAGATCACTCAGCAAAGAGGCGCCGCGACCGGCTTCGGAATAAATTGCCGAAAAGCGCTCGCCGCTCTTCCCAAGGTCGTTTTCGGGATCAACAGCTTGATAAATGCCATCCAGATCCTCGGTGCGGCCAAAAGAGATGCCCCATTCCTCCAGGTATTCTTCCAGATTCGGCAGATAGGGGGTGTCAGCATCGGCAAAGATCAAAAACGCATAGGTCTTTTCCAAAAAGGCATCCAGCTTTTTGATCTCGGACGCGCCGGGATTTTTGGGATCGTTGGAAAAATCGGCCGTAGGCCCGAGGGTGACGATCAAGCGGCAATCCTCCGGGATCTCTTCGGCGGAAAGATCAAGATACTGCACCCGGTACCCGGCGTTCTGGAGCACCGTGATGAGTTCCGAATATTCGCCGCTCTCTTTTGCATTTGCTACCGGTTCGCCGTGGTTTGTCGTCAGACAGCAGATCGGCGACTCGGTTCTGGTCACGGCCAGAATATCCTTAACAAATATTTTTTCGCCGTTGTAGGCCCAGGGAGTTGTTTCCTCGACGCTGTCATAGGTGTAAAAGACTCTGGGCGAGCGGATGCGGAATTCGCTTCCGCTTGAGATGATCACGCTGGTCTGGTAAATGGCGGAATAGGAGGTGGTGCGGTAGTCGTCTACCGAAGAGGGATTGTTCCAGACGTCGACCGTGCGCACCGAAATGGACTTTGGAAATTCTCTTTCAAGAAGCCGCGCGGTGTAGTAGATCGGCCGCATCTCATCATTTGCCACAAGGAGATCTTCGTCAGCGCAGAACAAAATTTCCACTTTGGCGGGCGCCCCGTCCTCCGTGTGCGCGCTTTCCAGCACCGAGGAGAGCAGATTCACGGTTTCATCCACCAGCGAATAGAGACCGGTTTTGACCCAAATTCCCCGACCGCCGGCGGTCGAACGGTAATTGAGAGAGGTCAGATCACTCTGAACCAAAAATTTTCCGAACAGAGCCGTCACTCCGATATTGCAAAGGAGAATGCCAACGACCACAAGGCAGGTGACAAGGGTTGTCACCCACCGGGACGCATGTCCTGTGGAAAAGCGATGTTTCATCTCCTAAGATTCCTTTCGATCGGATGGTTCGATTTTGTTCTTGCGTCGAATGAGGATCACCGGCGCAAGGATGCCGCAGACAAGGATCGGCAAGGACACGAGTCCTACCGTCCAAAGCAGTTTTTCGCGGATCGTCACAAGGCTCATGCGATCCGAAGAGAAGGGCTTTACAGTAAGGCCTTCCGGCGTTTCCCCCGCCCCGAACAGACTGCACAGACGCAGCAGAACATCGCGGTTTGCGTAAACCGCGCTTTGCAGATAGGCCCCTTCCCCGAAGGAGGTCGAAGCAAATACGCTCACAAAAGAGCTTCCGCTTCCCAGATCCACTTCGGTCAGGGTCGCAAGGATGGATTCCCCTGCGCCCACCTGTTTGCCGCCCGCAAAGGCTTCGGCGCGCTCGCCGGAGGTATAAAGAGCCGAAAGCGTCATGTTTGCTTTTTCGTAGCGGCCGTTTCCGCGGTTGACAAAGCCAGAGGCAACACGGATCTCCGTAGCGTTTTTGAAAACCGCGCCGCCCTTCACGCCGTCAAGGAGAGAGGACTTTGCAAGACCGTAGATCGTGTATCCGTCGGAGGTCAGCGTCATGGAGTCATCCTTGACCGAATAGCGGTAAGTCTTGTCGGGATCCTCGCTTGACGCCGAATAGGAAAACGAGACGCCGTACTGCAAAAGAAAGCTCTCAAGAGAAGCAAGTCGCGGCGTTCCGCTCTCAGCAAAAAGCAAAAAGTGATTTCCGGGCGTGGAAAGAAAGTCTTTTAAGCAATCGGTCTCGGACGCCCTGTTTCCGTCGCTGTCCAGAAAATCGGTATTGGGATTGTAGGTCAGAATCAGGTTGCAGGACGCGGGGATCTCCTCTTTTGAAAGATCGATATAATCGACCGCGTATCCCGCGTCGTCGAGCAGATAGATCAGTTCGTAATCGTAAAAGGTTTCGCCATGGTTGTTGGTCAAAAGAGCCAGCGGCGCGTCGTCTCTTTGCGCATGCAAAAGGCCTGCCGCCAGTTTGACCTCGCCGGCGTAAGCGTAGACTTTGGAAAGATCTCCGTCCTCAAAGGAAAAGAACTCTTCAATGTCGTAAACCCGGTAGTAGTCGCCCGAAGAAAGGATCACACTGCTCTCATAGAGCGCCCGGGTTTTGGGGTTGCCCGCTTCGTCAAGCGCCGTCTTCCCGGTGCGGGCATCCTTTACAAAGGAATACTTGCGCAGTGCGTCCGGGGACTCGACCAGATCAGCAAATAAGACCGTGATCTTCTCGTAACGCGCAGCAAGGCTTTCGGCCGTCTCCAGGATGTAGCGCAGATTCCGGTCGGCATAGATCGTATCCCGATCCCGCAAAAACAGAATGGTGACCGGACGTGCATCCGCACCGAGAGAGCGGTCGAGGAGCGCATAGCATTCTTCGCTGACCCCATAGTCGGGGGAAGCGGTCAGGTAGCTGTACCAGGAATAGCGCTTTGCGAGCTTCCCAACGAGCGAGTTCAAGAGAATGACCGAAAGGAGCACAAGGCAGAGCAAAAGGATGCCAAGCGCGTGCAGTCGCCCCCTGTTCGTTTTGAGCCATTGCTTCATAGGAGCCCTCCGTCAGCCGATCCTGCGCCGCTCGTAAAGGCGAACGGTCAAAAACAAGAAGAGAAAGGACAAGGATACATAGTAAATGAGCGCGGCATAATCGAAAATGCCGGTAGAGAAAAGCGAGAAGCGGCTGAATACCGAGATCCAGTCGAGGATACTGCGAAAGGCGACCGCAAGAATCGGCTGTCCGTCGGCATCCGACATGCGCCCCAAAAGAGAGGCACCGAGCATGAGCGAGATCGCCCCCACCGTTACCACTGCTGCCGAGAGCTGATTCTCGGTCAGCGCCGAAATGAGCGTTCCCAGCGCAATGAGCGCCGCGCCGAGAAGAAGCACCGCGATCAGACTGCCGAAGATCTCGCCGCTGACCGGCCCGATCTGGCGCATTTGCGAAGAAGTTCCGTTTCGTTCCGCCGCGCCGATCACATAAAGCGGGATCAAATTGACGCAGGAAACAAGAATGCCGCCGGCAAACACGGTCAGCGCCGCAAAATACTTGCCGAGCACCATGCCGGTCAAGGATACCGGCGAGGTCAAAAGAAGCTGCTCGGTCTTCATTTTCCGCTCCTCGGCAAAGAGCCGCATGGTCAGGAGCGGAATGAGAACGATAAAGGAAAGGATCAGATTGGAATAATAGTTTGCCGTTGAATAGCTGCCCGCAATGAGCGTGGTATAGCAGCAAAGGAAGGCGGAAAACGCAAGAAAGACCCCAAGGTAAATATACCCGATGGGATTGACAAAATAGGAACGCAGTTCCTTTTTGTAAATGGCTTTCATTCGGTCTTTTCCTCCTCTCCCTGCTTCTTTGCGGCGGCTTCAAACAGTTCCTTGCCCGCGTCGGTCTCGGCCGAGGCACGTCCGCGGTTGCGCCTGGGCGCGCGCCTGCGTGCCGAAGCGGCTTCCTCCGCCGTGTCCACGACCGAAAGGAACACCTCTTCGAGATTGACGCCGAGCGTCTCCATGCCCACAAGCGGGTAATCCTTTTCTGCAAGCGTGTAAAAGAGCTTTTTGCGCAGATCCACTCCGTCGCCGCTCTCAACAAGATAGGTGTAGGAATCCTCGTCCCGCTCGGAAAGAACTTCCGCGCGACTCACGCCGGGGATCTTTTCCAACAGTGCCAGAACCTCTTTTTGCGGGCCTGCGATCTTCAACTTAAAGCGTCTTGTGCGCGCGGTCATACGGGCAATGTTCTCGGTTCTCTCGTCGGCAACAAGTTTTCCCTTGTTGATAATGAGGATCCTGTCACAGACCGCCTGCACTTCCTGCAGGATATGTGTCGAAAGGATCACCGTGTGACTGCGGCCAAGGCCGCGGATGAGGTTGCGGATCTCGATGATCTGCTTGGGATCCAGTCCCACGGTCGGCTCGTCAAACACCAGCACCGCCGGGTCGCCCACCAGAGCGCCCGCAATGCCGACTCTCTGCTTATAGCCCTTGGAGAGCGTCTTGATGAGCTTTTTGCGGCACTCGTAGACGCGGGCACTCTCGGCCACCTCGCGCAGATGCTTTTCGCGGTCGGCCTTGCAGCCTTTTAATTCATAGAGAAAGTTCAGGTACTCCTCCACCGAAAGATCGGGATAGAGCGGCGGCTGTTCGGGCAGGTATCCGATCTTGCGCTTGGCGGCAATCGGATCCTTTTGAATATCCAGTCCGTCGATCGAAACCGATCCGGAGGTCGGCGCCAGGTAGCCGGTCAGAATATTCATAGCGGTACTCTTCCCCGCGCCGTTTGGGCCGAGGAAGCCCACGATCTCGCCCTTTTCCACCGAAAAGCTGACGTCGGACAGCGCGTTGGTCGCTCCGTAATTTTTGACAAGATGTTCCACTTTGATCATCGGTACAGAATCCTTTCCCGGGTAATCTTATTATCTGTTTGATTTTATCATAAAAATATGAATGCAGTATGAACAGCAGGTGAAAAGCGTCCTTCGGGAAATTCTTTTTTGTGGAATTGTGCGGCTTTTTTGACAAAAGCTGAATAAAGCGGCTCCATGAGGCAAGAATAAGGATAACAGGCTGCCGTCGGCAGTCGGATAAGAAAAGGAGTTTCACCATGAATTTCAAAGAAGATTTCCGAAAGAAATTAAAAAAGATCAAAGCGGAGCAGGTCATTTCGATCGTGGCGGTCATCATCGTTCTGACTCTGGCAGTCGTTCTGACGATCACCGCCGTCAACAACCGCGCAAAGAAGAACAGTCTCCCCGAGCCCGACTTCAGCGGCGGCGAACAGACCGAGACCAAAACGCCTCCCAAGACCGATACGCCCAAGGAGAACGAAGAGCCGAAGAAGACCGAGCAACCCGACACGACGCCGACCGTAAAAGAAGAGACGCCTCCCTCGCTGTCCCTGCCGGTCTCGGGCAGTCTCTCAAAAACGCACAGCGTAGACGTACAGGTCTTTTCCAAGACCATGAACGAGTACAGAACGCATCTCGGCGTTGACATTTCCACCACCGAAGAGGCCGACGTGCGCGCTTCGGCCGACGGCGTGGTGCAAAAGGTCTGGGAGGATCCCATGATGGGACAGTGCGTGGCGCTCACCCATGCCGGCGAATGCGTCACCGTCTATAAAAATCTTGCCGCCACGCTTGCCGAAGGGATTGAAGAAGGGGCAACCGTCCGTGCGGGACAACTTCTCGGCAAGGTCGGCGACAGCGCCATGATGGAGATTGCGGAAGAGCCGCATCTGCACATGGAGGTCACCGTAAAGGGCCTGCAGGTCGATCCGATGGAATATTTCAGCCGCGCGGCCCTCGAGGATCTGACGCAGGGGGACAACGGCTTTGAAGACCCGGACGCCTCGGCAACTCCTCCCGAGACAACGACTCCCGCCGCAAAATAAGTCAAAAAAATCCGGGCGAACCGTAGATCGGTTCGCCCGGATTTTTTCAAACGATGTCCGAGACCGTCTGCAAGGCTTCCCCGGTGCGCGAGAGGATCTTCTCCACCCGTCGAACAGCGCGCAGCGTTCGCATCTTTTTGGAATTCCATAACAGATAGGCTCCGGCACCGAGCAGTGCGCTGCCTCCAAAAAGACCTGCCGTGATGATAAGAGATTTTTTGTTTTTCATGTGATTCATTGCATTTTTTCCTTTCCTGTGGATTCCTTCATAGTATGCACAAACTTGGAAAAAAGCATACGCTACACTTTGCTTTTTCGCTTTTTGTAAGCGATCGACGCAAGAAACAGCCCCTTATCATGCAGCCGGTATCCGGTGCGGCGCGAAACGCCGAGCAGATCGGATACCCGCTCGACGCTGAGCCCCTTGATATAGCGATAATGAAGCACAAGCTTTGCCCTGCCGTTCGGCAAAGAGGAAATGAGAAGCCCGATCTCCATCATGCGACTTTTCCAGAAGGCCTCGTTGCCGGACAAAAGCACCTCGTCCACCGGATCGGGAAAGGGTGACGGATGCACCCGCTCGTACTGCCGTAGTTGCAGCATTTCAACGCAATAGCGATATCCCGAGAGGTATTCCTGTATTTCCCTTCGATCGACCTCCTCAATACTGGCCATCCGGCAACCTCCCCCAGGCCTCAAAGCCCTGGTCGAGCATCCAGTCGGTCTCGTCTGTTTCGCAAATCCGTAAAAAGTCTTGGGCCGGAGTGCTTAAAATGCAATACCTGCAATACGGAATTCCGTTTTTGACATAGAACCTCCACTGTCTGTCAAGCGGCTCTCCGCAGGCGGCGCAGTGTGGGATCCCCTCTTCCGAAAAATCCTCCCGTATCCTGCTATCATAAGATTTTTTCAATTTTTCATCCTCCTTTTTTCAAAAAATCTGTTGACAAGTTTTCCAAAATCCTGTATACTGTATTTTGTAGTACCAGTATAACGTATTTCCGAAATTTTGTCAATCACTTTTTCGCATTTCCGAAATATTCGTTACTTTTTGACAAAGAAATTGTCGAAACTTTGAGTATTTTGTCGAAACCCAAAATCAGGAGGTCTTTATGGAGTATTCTGTTTTTGAACGCCTCCTTGCTTTGCGCAAGGTCAACGTCTCGCAAGTGGCGCGTGCCACCGGCATCGCCTCCTCCACCTTTACCGACTGGAAGAACGGCCGCTCGGTCCCCAAAGCCGACAAGCTGGCCAAGATCGCAGATTATTTTTCGGTCAGCCTCGACGAGCTTCTCGGCACCGAGACCGGCAACCGCTCCAGCGAAGTCTCCTACCGCCATCTGCGCCAAAAGAAGATGGTTCCGGTCATTGGGGTGATCCGCGCCGGCTCGCCGATTGTTACCGACGAGACGCTCATCGGCAAGGAATTTGCCGACGTGGACGACACCAACGAATATTTTTATCTCGAGGTCTGCGGCGACAGCATGAAGGATTGCGGCATTGTGGAAGGGACCTATGTGCTTTTCCACAAACAGCAGTACGCCGAGGACGGCGAGATCGTCGCCTGCCTTGTCGACGGCGAAAGCGCGACCGTCAAGCGCTTTCACAGAAAGAACCGCAAGATCATCCTCTCACCCGAGAACAAGGATTACGAGCCGATCCTCCTCTCGCCCGAGGATTTTGAAACCGGGCGCGCCCGCATCCTCGGCGTTGCCATTGAGGCCAAAACCAAGCTGTTATGATCGATCTTTCTGTCAACGAACTTTCCTTTTCGGTCGGCGTCTCTCCGATCTTGGAAAAGGTCTCCTTCTCTCTTTCCGAGGGCGACCGCATGGGAGTGATCGGCCGCAACGGATGCGGAAAATCCACGCTTTTGAACCTCATTTCGGGAAGGATCTCCCCCACCGATGGGAACGTGTATCTTGCAAAGGGCAAGCGGATCGGCATTCTGACCCAGGACGGCGCGCTCTCCTGCGAAAATGCAGAGGAGACGATCCTTGATCGCATGTACGACGCCTTTCCCCTGCTGATCGAACTGGAAGAAAAGCTCTCGGAGCTTGAAAAAAGGCTCTCCGGCGGCGACGAAAAGGACATCCGAGACTATGCCGATCTGCACGAGAAATTCGTCAAAGGCGGAGGCCTCGAATTCCGCGGCCGCGCCGCCTCAATCCTACAAAAACTCGGATTTTCCAAGGAGCAATTCTCTCTCCCGGTCGCCGCACTCTCGGGCGGGCAAAAGACCAGGCTCGCGCTTGCCATTGAGCTTGCCCGCGCGCCCGAGATCCTGCTCCTCGACGAGCCGACCAACCACCTTGATCTTGCCACGCTGACCTGGCTCGAGGATTACTTAAAAACCTATCCCGGCAGTGTGATGGTCGTCTCGCACGACCGCTATTTTCTCGACCGGGTAACAAACAAAACCCTCTCGATTGAGCGCCACAAGGCAAAGCTTTATAACGGCGGCTACACAAAAAGCATGGAACAGCGCCGCATCGACCGCGAGGTGGCCGAAAAGCAGTGGCGCGACCAGCAAAAGGAGATCGCGCGGCAAAAGGCCTATATTGCCCAGCAGAGGGCCTGGAACCGCGAGCGCAACATCATTGCCGCCGAGAGCCGCCAAAAGCTCCTCGACAAAATGGAGCTTGTCGACCGTCCCGAGGCCGAGGAAAAATCGATCCGCATGACCTTTCGCGAGGACATTCCCTCGGGGCAGGATGTGCTCACGGTCAAAAATCTTTCCATGAGTTATGGAAGCCACACGCTCTTTCGGGATCTCTCTTTCCTCGTCCGCAGGGGCGAGCGGATCCTCGTCATCGGCCCCAACGGGTGCGGAAAGTCCACGCTCGTGCGCCTGCTGCTCGGCAAACTCTCCCCCACAGGCGGCAAGGTGGAGTACGGCTATAACCTCAAAATCGGCTACTACGATCAGGAAAACCAAAACCTGTCGCCCCAAAAGACGGTGCTCGCAGAGCTTTGGGACGCTTACCCGACCCTGACCGAGACTGAGGTCAGAAACACGCTCGGGCTTTTTCGCTTCACCGGCGACGACGTCTTCAAGACCGTATCTGTCCTCTCGGGCGGCGAGCGGGCAAGACTGACGCTTGCCAAGCTCTTGCTTGCCAAGACCAATTTTCTCGTCCTCGACGAGCCGACCAACCACCTCGACCTTGACACCAAAGAGGTGCTGGAGGGCGCGCTCGCAAAGTTTTCCGGCACGCTTTTGATCGTCTCGCACGACCGCTATCTCGTTGAGCATCTGGCAACGCGGATTCTCGAACTGCATCCGGGCTTCCCCTTCCCCGGCGACCTGCTCGACTTCCCGGTCGAACACGTCGGCTCTTCCTACACCGAGTTTTCGCTCTACAAGGAAGCAAGACGCGCCGAGCGGGCGCAAAATGCCCCCGCGGAAGCCTCGCAAAACAAACCGGTCTCCTCGCAAAAGGAGCAGTATCTCAAAAAGAAGCAGGCCGAGGCCGAGGAGCGCAAACGCGCCGCCGCCCTCGAACGCGCAAAAAAAGAAGCCGCCTCTCTGGAAGAGGAGCTTGCAGGGCTCGAAGAAAAGCTCTACGGCGGCGACGGCCTTTCGGACTACCTCCTTGCCGCCGAACTCGAAACGCGCAAAACCACCGTCGAGGAGCGCCTAATGGAGCTGTATGAGATGATGGAAGAATAAAAGAAAAATGCGGGAAAACCCTTTTTTGAAAAAAAGAGGTTTTCCCGCACCTTTTCCGAAAAAACGAACAATAGAAAAAAGCACTTGCCTGACTCTACAGCGACGGAAAGTAAATCGGTCAAAGCTTTTGAAAGAGGTGCGGAGGAAACTTTTCTCGAAAAGTTTCCTCCGCATTTCTTCTTTCTTTTACCCCAATTTCTCCAGTGCCGAAAGGACGCCGGCAAGGCTTTCTTGCATGTTGGCGAGTTTTGTGCGTTCGGCGTCGACGACCGCGGCGGGAGCGCGAGAAACGAAGGCCTCGTTGGAGAGTTTTGCCTCTTGGCGGGCGATGCCCTCTTCGAGCTTTTTCTTTTCGTCTGCAAGACGAGCACGCTCTTTGTCAAGGTCGATGAGGTCCGACAAGGGCAGGTAAATCGTTGCCGAATCGGTGACGATCTGCGCGGCGTTATCGGCCGAGACACGGCTGTGGTCAAAAGCGTTCGCCACTTCCACTTCAGAGGCCGATGCAAGACGCACAAAGAAGGGATAGGTTGCCTCGCCGAAGGATTCGGGATACTTGGTCTCGATATAGACCTTGGCCTTTCTTGACGGCGGCACGTTCATCTCGTTGCGGCGCAGGCGGATCGCCTTGATTGCGGAAATTACGCGGGCAAGCTCCAGCGACTCTGCCGGATAGCTGCAAGCCGGATCTGCCTTCGGGAAGGACGAAATCACGATGCTCTCGGCGTCGCCCTCGATGTGCGGAAGCGCCTGATAAATCTCCTCGGTGATAAAGGGCATGAAGGGGTGCAGGAGCTTTAGGATGCCGATGAGCACATAGGCAAGCACGTTCTGCGCCACAAGGTTTTCGGGCGTATCCTTTGCCGAAAGGCGGCTCTTGGAAAGTTCGATGTACCAGTCGCAGAAGATATCCCACACGAAGTCGTAAACGCTCGAGAGCGCCACGCCGACCTCGTAATGGTCAAGAGAACTCGTCACAATCCCGACCGTGCGGTTGAGCTCGGAAAGGATCCATTTGTCCTCGGGGGCAAGATCCTTTTCATTCGGCAATTTCACCTTGTCGATCGAGAGGTTCATGCGGGCAAAGCGAGAGGCGTTCCAGAGCTTGTTGGCAAAGTTGCGCGCCGACTCGATCTTTTCGTCCGAAAAACGCATATCGTTTCCGGGCGAGTTGCCGGTCGAGAGCGCAAAGCGGAGCGCGTCGGCGCCGTACTTGTCGATCACTTCCAGAGGATCAATGCCGTTGCCGAGCGACTTGGACATTTTTCTGCCCTTTGCGTCGCGCACAAGGCCGTGGATAAAGACGGTGTGGAAGGGTTCTTTGCCCATCTGTTCGAGCCCCGAGAAGATCATTCTCGCCACCCAGAAGAAGATGATGTCATATCCCGTGACGAGCACGCTCGTGGGATAGTACTTGGCAAGATCGGCGGTCTTTTCGGGCCAGCCGAGCGTGGAAAACGGCCAAAGAGCCGACGAGAACCAGGTGTCCAGCACGTCCTCTTCCTGCTCGATCTTGGTGCTTCCACACTTCGGGCAGACGGTGACGTCCTCGCGCGAGACTTCCATGTGTCCGCAGTCGCGGCAATAGAAGGCGGGGATCCGGTGTCCCCACCAGAGCTGACGCGAAATGCACCAGTCGTGGACGTTCTCCATCCAGTTGATGTAGATTTTTGCAAAGCGTTCGGGCTCAAACTTGACTCTGCCGTCCTTCACGACTTCGAGAGCGGGTTTTGCGAGCGGCTCCATTTTGACGAACCACTGATCCGAGGTGATCGGCTCGACCGTGGTGTGGCAACGGTAGCAGGTGCCGACGTTGTGCGTGTGCGGCTCCACTTTGAGGAGATACCCTTCTTTTTCAAGGTCGGCAACGAGCGCTTTGCGCGCCTCGTAGCGATCCATGCCCTCGTACTTGCCGCCGTAAGAATTGATGGTGGCGTCGTCGTTCATCACCTTGATGATCGGCAGATTATGGCGCTGTCCCACAAGGAAGTCGTTGGGGTCGTGCGCGGGGGTAATCTTCACACAGCCGGTTCCAAAGCCGATCTCGACGTAATCGTCGGCCACAACCGGAATCTCTCTGCCCACCATCGGCAGAATGAGCGTTTTGCCGATGAGGTGACGAGTCTTCTCATCATTCGGGTTGACCGCAACAGCGGTGTCGCCAAACATGGTCTCGGGGCGGGTTGTCGCCACTTCGACGTAGCCGTCCTCGCCCTTGATCGGGTATTTGATATGCCAGAAATGGCCGGGCTGTTCGGTGTATTCGACTTCGGCGTCCGAGAGCGCCGTGATGCACTTGGGGCACCAGTTGATGATGCGGTTGCCACGGTAAATAAGCCCCTTTTCGTAGAGGTTCACAAACACCTCTCGCACGGCCTTGGAGCAACCCTCGTCAAAGGTAAAGCGCTGACGGCTCCAGTCGCAGGACGCGCCGAGCTTTTTGAGCTGCCCTGTGATGCGGGCCTCGTATTTGTCCTTCCACTGCCAGACGCGTTCAAGGAATTTCTCTCGGCCGAGATCGTATCTGGTCAGTCCCTCTTCGACTCTGAGGCGCTCCTCGACCTTGATCTGCGTGGCGATGCCCGCGTGGTCGGTGCCGGGAACCCAGAGCGTGTTAAAGCCCTGCATCCGCTTGTAGCGGATAAGGATATCCTGCAGAGTTTCGTCCAGCGCATGCCCCATGTGGAGTTGCCCTGTCACGTTGGGGGGCGGGATGACGACCGAGAAATGCTCGGCAGAGTTCTTTACGTCGGGCGTAAAGTATCCCTTCTCGCACCACTCGGCATAGAGCCGATCCTCAAACGATGCGGGATCGTAGGTTTTTGAAAGTTCTTTGTATTGTTCCATATTGATCTCCTTTTATGGATTGCAAGTCAAAATTGTTGTTCATTCAAGGAGCAACACCGCATCGCGTAGCTAATTGAATGAACAAAAAAGCGCTTTGCGTCCATGATTCAGGACGCAAAGCGCGCGGTACCACCTGATTTCGATCATAAAGATCGCACTCAAACATCTGTTACGGGAAGACCCGTCGCGGACTACGCAGGAACGCCTCGTTCCCTTCACCCGCGCCGCTCGGAAGCTACTTCACTTTTTCGTGCCCGGGAACTTGCACCAACCGTTCCCTCTCTGAGAGCCGTAAAAAGCTACTCCTCTTCGTCATGGCGTTTGATTGAGTATAACACAAAAACGGAAAAAAGTCAAGAGCGAACAAAAAAATCAGCCCTGTTTGTTGCGGTCAACGACGGCCGGCACTTCCCTTCCGTCCGGGAAGCTCTGGACGATGGTTCCGAGCGTCAGATTTTCGACCACGGCGTCCTTGCGGATCTTCACGAGCGGTGCGTCCACTTCGTTTCTGACTTCTCTGCGGAAGACGTTTTCAATGCGGACGTTCTTTGTCACCGTGCCCGGGAAGAACTCGATGAGCGGGCAGGAGAGCGCGACCTTGTCCTCGTTTTCAAAATGGAAGAGTCCGTCGTTCATGTCAAAGCTTGCCGGCTTGGTCATGTAAATATCGGTCAGATGGATGTTTTCCATGAGTGAGGGCGCGCCGGGATGCTGGTCGTGATGCGTAAAGGAAACCGCGTTGTAACGGCAGGAACCAAAGAGGTTCTTGATCGTAATGTTGCGCACCGGGCTTCCGCTCGAGAGCAGACGCACGCCGGTGTAGGTGCTCTCGCCGTACACGCCGTCAATGAGGATATCCTCGATCGGCCCGCGCGTGATCTCGGTCAAGGCAGTGGCATCGGCGGTCAGAGCGATCTGGTCGTCGTTTGCGACGCCGTGGATGTTCTTGATCACGCCAAAGCGGGCAGGGCCTGTGATGTGGATGCCGTCCATGTTCCGCTTTTTGCAGTTGTAATCAAGATAGATATTCTCGACCGTAAAATCTCTTACGTCGGCGATCTGCACGCCGAAGGAAAGCGGATCCTTGATGGTCAGGTTGCCGAAATAGAGATTGCGGCAATGCACGAGGCGAATGAGCAGTCCAAGATAATCGTTTTTGAAATAGCGCTCTTTATTGAAGGTTCCGCCCTCGGCATAGCTCTCGCCGGGAGAGAGAAACTTGCGCTCACAGCCCAGGTTGGTGCCGTCCCAGACGCCGCCCTCGATTTTGATATTGAAATTCTCGTGCTCGCCGCACAGGCCGTCGTTTTCAATCAGCGAAAAGACCCCGGTATCCGGCAGGCGCAGGTGCGTGTCGGGTGCGAGCATCAGGTGCGTGTTGTCGTGAATGACGAGCGGCTTTTCAATGAGATATTCGCCGGATGGAAAGACAATGGTTCCACGGCGGTCGAGCAACGCTTGCAGTTGTTCGGTTTGATTCATGGTGTTTCCTCCCGATTAAAAGAGTCCCAAGAGTAAGATCGACGCCGTACCAAAGGCAAAGCTGAGGATCGTCCTTTTTTTGAAGGGTTCGCGGAAAATAAAGATCGACGCAAGGATGGTGAGCAGAACCGCGCCGCCGCTTGAGATCGGGTAGTAGATCATCGTCGGCAGTTTTCCCGCCAGCGTCAGATTGATGCGGTTATAGAAGATGATCACAAGCCCTGTCAAAAGAGCAAACAGAAGTCCGGCTTTGTAGGCGACCGGCGACTTTTCGCGCTTTTTTGCAAAGGGGAATGTGCAAAGATTCAAAAGGAAAATCAGTAGGAACGCGCAGGACAAAAAGGTCGGGATCTCAGCCCGGTCCGGCCCTGTTTGGTGGATCTTTTCAAACAGGCCCACCATGCCTGAAAAGAGGAGCGTGAGCAGGGCGAAAAGAAACCATTTTTTGGAGGTCGCTGTCTTCTCCCCTTTCAGGTCAACCGAGAAGAAGATCGCAACGAGCATAAGAAGCACGCCAAGGCCTTTCCAGATCGAAAAGCCCTCCGAAAAGAAGATCGGCCCTGCGACAGCGGGAATGATGAGACCGTACATGCAGAAAAGCGAACTGAGTCCCATAGGGCCTGTCGCCATACTCTTCATGAGGAAAAGCTGCATGAGATAGCAGGAGACCGCGTACCCGGCCGCCGGCAAAAGCGTCCAAAGAGAGAGCGTGGAAAACCCGGTTGTTACCAGCTGGATAACCAGTTGGGCGACCGCCGCAAGGCCGAACGCGACCAGATTGAAAAAGAAGATGCGGCTGTTCTGATCGGGGGCAACACTGCTGTACTGCTTGACAAACGCCGATTTGACGACCGCAAGCACAACAGAGGCCACAAGCAAAAGATAAATCATGGCAAGCCTCTCCTTTATTTCAAAAAATCCAGCTTCCCTATCATACCATATCGCACCCAAAAAATCAATGAATTCTCCGAAAAAAGTGCAAGAAAAAAACTCCCTGCGGCCAAAAGGCGTGGGGAGTTTTTTCATTCTTTTGCAGGAGGTCAGGCGTCAGCCTTAACGTCCAGAACCTTTTTGCCGTTATAAAAACCGCAAACTTTGCAGACGCAATGGTTCTTCACAAAAGCATTGCAAGCAGGGTTGGAGCATTTGTTCACTCCGGGAAGAGTCAGTTTGCTGTTGTTGGAACGTCTCTTGTCTCTGCGTGCTTTGGATACTTTCTTCTTTGGTACTGCCATGTCTACACCTCCTCTTTTACAACGAAAGAATACATTTCATTCAATGAGATTTTTCATTTTTGTCAAACAAGCCTTCAAGCACCTTCCAGCGCGGATCAATCTCCTTGGTTTCGCAGGAGCAGGAGCCCTCCGAGAGCGGACGACCGCACTTGGGGCAAAGGCCCATGCAATCCTCGCGGCATAAAAACCGCATTGGGAAACAAAGGATGAGTTCCTCTCTGACCGTCTCGTCGAGGTCGAGCTTTCCGTTTTCTATGACGGCAAACTCGTCCACGTTCTCTTCGAGCTGCTCGCGCGTCAGCGTTTCTTTGACCGCGACCGTTCGTTCGAGATCAACCGAAAAAACACCTTCCACAGGGGCAAGACACCGGGCGCATTCGGTTTTATAAGGCGCTTCTGCCGAGAGGGTCAGGTGCATGTAGCCGCCCTCGTCGGTGATCTCGCCCTTCACACGGATCTCTCCCGACATTCTTGTATCGCAGGCTTCATCCAAGGGGAGCAGATAATCGATCTCCATGCGACGGATCTCTCCGCGCAGCATAGGTCCCATATCCAGAACCAAAATGCCACCCCCTTAGTGACACAAAATGCAACACTGTATATTATATCCAACCTGCCCCGGTTTGTCAAGGGCTTTTTGCGATTTTACTCGGAGATCTTCGAAAGGATCGCGTCGCCGAGCGTCTGCATGCCGTTTTTGGTCGGATGGAGTCCATCCAGACTCTCGTAGCGCTCGGCATCCGAGAGGTTGATCAAGCGCACACCCATCTCGGGCGCAACCTTGATGATCTGTTCGGTATAAGGCTGGGTATGCGTCCGATCCGACTTATCGCTCTTTGGCACCGTGATACACCAGATTTCGGCGTCGGGATAGTTCTTTTTGAGTTTTTCGAGCATCAGGCGATAGGCCTCCGAGAAGATGGTGGGATCTCCCTTCTCTTCCTCGCTCTCGGGCGCAGGTTTTGCGGGAATGCCACCGTCGTTGATGCTGAGAAAGATCATGATGACGTCGGGGTTTTTGCCGTCCTTGCCGAGCGTGGAAGTGCGCTCATCGGTGCAGGCACACATCCATTTGTTTGCACTTTTCGGGTTGACCGAAACGGTGCTGCCCGAGACCGAATTGTTGGCCAGAAGCACTCCGCCAAGTTCATCGATGACGTGGCCCCACCAAGTGTCGGTAAACTCTATAACGCCGGTTTTTTCGCGCTTTTCAACCGTGTAAAAAACGACCTCCTCGGGCGTGTTGTAACCGTGAAGCGTACTGATCGAGTCTCCGGTGACCGAAAACAGTTTCCCTTCGTATTTGCTCTTTTTGTTCATGTTAGGCTCCCCTTCTTCTTTTTCTTCCGCCTCTATCTCGACGGGTTTATTCGGTTCTTCCGTCTCTGTCTCGGCGGGTTCGTTTGGTTCTTCCACAACGGTTTTTTCGGGTTCTTCGACCGGTTCAGGCTTTGCGCAGGACGGGATCAAAAGCATCACGATGCATAACAGGATCGCGACGATCGAAAAAAGTCGTTTTGTTTTCATGTTTGCCCGCCTTTCAAGGATGAATTGATGTGAACCCTTCTTAATTATTATAGCTTTGCGAGCCGGATTTGTCAAGAATTCTTGACAAAAAGCACTGTAGAATGTTACAATATCCTTACTGCAAAAGAAAGTGAGGGAAGCCAATGAAAGTCGCCGGGATCATTTGCGAATGCAATCCGTTCCATAAGGGCCACGCCTATCTGATCGAATCGGCAAAGGCCGCGGGAGCCGAGCTTGTCATCTGCCTTTTGTCCGGCTACTTTACCGAGCGGGCCGAACCTGCGATTTTTGATCCCTATATTCGAGCAAAAACCATGCTCTGCGGCGGCGCCGACCTCATTCTCGAATTTCCCTTCCCTCTCTGCGCCTCGGGCGCCGAATGCTTTGGCTTTTCGGGCATAGAAATTCTCTCAAAACTCGGGATCGACGAATTGTGGTTTGGGAGCGAGAGCGGCGACCTTGAGCGCCTGAAAAAGCTCGCAAAAGCCGCAGACGATCCGGCCTTTCTTGCCGCCTACAAAGAGAGCGTAAAAGGCGAGGATGGGAGCGCCAAGGCCTATTTTGATCTGTTGCAGAAATTCGCAAAAGAAAAAGGCGAAATTCTCCCCAACGACGCGCTTGGAATTCAATATCTGCGAGCGATCGACCGCCTGCAAAAAAAGATTGCGCCCCGCATCCTTTTGCGCCGGGGATCCGGGCATGACGAAGAAGGGCTCTCGGAATATTCCAGCGCCTCGGCACTGCGAGGCGAGATCGAGAGCGGAAGGCTGAGCCTGCTTGAAAGCCATCTTCCTGCCGGCTCCTTGCCGATCTTAAAGGACGCGATTGCGCAAGACCGCGCGCCTGCAACGCTTGAGACGGCAGAGCGCGCCATTCTCTGGCGGCTTCACTCGATGAAAAAAGAAGAACTGACCAGCCTCCCCGAACTTTCCGGTGGTCTTGGCGAGCGGATCCTGCAAGCGGCAAAAAAGGCCGCCTCTCTTGACGAGCTTCTGACGCTTGCCGCCACGAAAAAATACCCCATCGCGCGCATCCGCAGAGGAATCCTTTTTGCCATGACCGGAGTCACAAAAGAAGATTTGCGCACTTCTCCTTCCTATCTGCGTCTTCTCGGGGCGACCGATGCGGGCAGAAAATTTCTTTCCTCCCTGCGAAAGAGTGCGCCCTTCCAGATTGTGACCAAGCAAAAGGATCTTCCCTCTTCCACGCAAGAGGAAGAGCTGGAATACGCCGCGCTCTCGCTCTACGGACTGTGCCTGCCAAAAGCAAAAACCCCGGCATTCTTTCTCGGCCTTCCACCTTGTGTCGAAAAATGAGGAAGAATAATTGATCAAATCCATTGACAAGGCTCTAAAACTGTGATAAACTAAGAATAACGGGTCACCCAATGACCCCACAAAAAGGAGGATGCAGAATGGCTGAAGAGAAGCGTGCCAAGGTTTCCGGCAGTTATCTGGAATACAAGGATAAACCGCTGGTCAGAGAAGAAAACACCATCGTTTACGGCGATCTCAATGAAAAATGCATTCTGATTCTGGAGATCATGTCCTTTAAGGAGGTCGACGGCAAAAAATTGCCGAAGGACGTTCTCATTCAGGTCATTGATTCCAAAGATCCGACCAAAATCATCCGCCAAGGGCGCAAGGAAGGCCTTCACGACGCCTTCTCCTTCGGCCTTACTTGGCTCGATATGGCGCTCAAAGCAGAAGCATAAATGAAAAACAGATGCGGGGAAAACTTTTTGGAAAAGGTTTTCCCCGCACCCTTTTCAAAAACTTACATCATGTTTGCGCAAGCGAAAAAGGAGTGGTTCATCGTCATATAAAATCGTTCCGACCAAAAGAAGCGGCCCGGGGTGAGCCATGCTCCCCCGGGTCGCTTCTTTTGGTCGGAGTGACTGGACTCGAACCAGCGGCCTCTTGGTCCCGAACCAAGCGCACTACCAAGCTGTGCCACACCCCGTTTTTTCGTGCTCCCCTATTGTAGCATATTCCATTTTCTCTGTCAAGTCTTTTTCTTCATTTTTTGGTGATCGCCCTTGTCTTTTTTTGAAAAGCTCTTGACAAACGAGGGCGTTTTGGATATAATAATCTCGTTGCGCTGGTGTAGCACAGCCGGTAGTGCAGCTGATTCGTAATCAGCAGGTCGTGTGTTCGAATCACATCACCAGCTCCAAAAGAGCGAAAAGGACTTCCCTTTTCGCTCTTTTGTTTTTCCTCTTTTTTAGAACAAAACCAGTTTTGATTTTTATTCCAATTTGCAAACAGCTTTATTTGACAAAGGAAAACGGCGGACGCAATCAGCGTCCGCCGTGAGTTTTTTTGCAAGGAACACTTTACTCGGCGTGATAGGATTCCAGCTTTTCGAGTCTCTTCTCGAAAGCGACCATATCCTCGTCGTTTGCATACACAAAGTGCCCGGGGCGGATCTCGCGCATCTCTCTGGGAGCGGCATTGGGATCGTCCTCTTCTTTGTTGTACACGATCGAATCTCTGTTTTTCTCAATGATCGGGTCGGGCATCGGCACGGCACTGAGCAGCGAAATCGTGTAGGGATGCACCGGATACTTGAAAAGATCTTCGGATTCTGCGATCTCAACGATTTTGCCGAGGTGGATCACCGCGATACGGTCTGCAATGAACCGAACGACTGAAAGATCGTGCGCGATGAAGAGATAGGTTAGGTTCTTTTCCTTTTTGAGTTTGTTCATCAGGTTGAGAACCTGCGCGCGGATCGAAACGTCGAGTGCCGAGATCGGTTCGTCGGCAATGATGAACTGCGGCTCCATGATCATGGCGCGGGCAATCCCGACTCTCTGTCTCTGGCCGCCCGAGAACTCGTGCGGATATCTCGACTTGTGCTCCGGAAGCAGTCCGACGTCCTCAAGCGCTTTGTCAACCTTGGCGATTCTGTCCTCGTTGTCCTTATACAAATGGAAGTTGTAAAGGCCTTCGGAAATGCAGTACTCAATGGTTGCACGCTCGTTGAGCGAGGCGGCGGGATCCTGGAAAATCATTTGGATGTTCCGGATGACGTTTCTGTCCTGCTGTTTGGAGATCTTACCGGAGATGCGCTCGCCGTTGAAGAGGATCTCGCCCGCAGTGCAGGGGTTGATCCGAATTACGGCACGTCCGAGTGTGGTCTTGCCGCTTCCCGATTCGCCAACGAGGGCAAAGGTCTCGCCACGGTAGATGTCAAAATTGGCATCGCTGACCGCTTTGAATTTCTTTTTGCCGCCCACGTCAAAGGCAACGTCAACGTGTCTGACCGAAAGGATGACTTCGCGTTCGTTATTCGTCGTCGACATAGAAGGCACCTCCCTTTCCGGTCATTTGTTCGATCTTTCCGTGCAGATCGTGGATCACTTCGGGTTTTTCCAGTTCGGGAGCCCGCGGATCGAGGAGCCAGGTCTTGGCAAAGTGCGTTTCGGAGACCTGGAAGAAGGGCGGCTCCTTGACAAAATCGATCTGGAGCGCCTTCGGATTTCTCGGAGCGAAGGAATCGCCTACGATCTTATTGAAAAGGGACGGCGGCGTTCCGGTGATGTAATAGAGATCCTCGCCTTTGACGCCGAGCTGCGGAAGCGACGACAGAAGCGCCCAGGTGTAGGGATGCTTCGGATCGTAGAAGATGTCTTCTGCCGTTCCGTACTCGACGATCTGGCCGCCGTACATAACGCCGACGCGGTCGGCAACCTTTGCAACAACGCCGAGGTCGTGCGTAATGTAGATGGTGGTAAATCCGAGTTCCTTTTGCAGATCCTTGATGAGCTTGATGATCTGCGCCTGAATGGTCACGTCGAGCGCGGTGGTCGGCTCGTCGCAAATGAGGATCTCGGGGTGGCAGGAGAGCGCAATGGCAATAACGATTCTCTGACGCATACCGCCCGAATACTGGAACGGATACTCGTCAAAACGGTCGGCGGCGTTCGGAATGCCGACGCGCGACATCATGTTGATCGCCTGCTCTTTTGCTTCCTGTTTGGAGATTTTTTGGTGTTTTTCAATGACTTCAACGATCTGCGAACCGATCGTGCGGATCGGGTTGAGCGAGGTCATCGGATCCTGGAAGACGGTTGCGATTTTTGCGCCACGAATGCCTTCCCAGTCCTTATCCTTCACGAGTTTGACCAGATCAATCCCGGGATTTTCCACTTGTTCTCCGGTGGTCGGGTCGGTGGCGCTTCTGCCGTAGAACATGATCGAGCCGTTCGTGATTCGGCCGTTCGATTCGAGCATGCCGGTAAAGGTCTTGGTAAAGACCGATTTTCCCGAGCCCGATTCGCCGACAATGGCGAAAGTCTCCCCTTCGTAAAGGTCGAGCGAGACGTTCCGAATGGCAGTCAGGTAGTTCTGGCGAACGCGGAATTTGACTTCAACGTCCTTTGCAGACAATACAATTCTTTTTTCAGCCATAATACCCTCCTATCATCTGTGGGTGCGCGGATCGGCCGCGTCTGCAAGTTTTTGTCCCACGATATAAAGAGAAATGGAAATAATGGCAAGAATGGAAACCGGGATCCAGAACAGGTGCGGATAGCCGTTCATGTAGGTCGTGTACTGCGAGATCGTGCGTCCGAGAGACGCATACTGTTGTCCGAGACCGAGTCCCATGTAGGAGAGGAACACCTCGTAGGAGATGAGCGCCGGAACCTGTCTGGAAATGTAGGTCATGATGACCGAGACGAGATACGGAAGAATGTTCTTCGTGATCATCGTCCAGGTACTGGTACCAAGGCATTTCGAGGCGAGGTTGTATTCGCGGTCGCGGATGATCATGACCTGCGTTCGAATAAAGTAGGCCACGAAGATCCAGTCTGTGATCGTCATGGTGATGATCAGCGGAATAAACGCGCCAAACTCACCGAGATGCGAGAACTTGTTGCGGAGGACGTAAGCCAGGATCATGGCAAGAAGCAGGAAAGGAATGTTGGAGATAATGTTGTAGATCTCAATCATCCACTTGTCCATCTTCTTGGAAAAGCCCCAGATAGCGCCAATGACGATGCCCACGATCATGTTGATCGCGGTCGCAGTCAAACTGACGATCAGCGAGTTGCGCGCGCCTTCCCAAACGACATCAAACACCTCATTACCGATGTTATCGGTACCGAAAATGTGCTGCCAGGAAGGGGCAAGATATTTCCAATCCACATCATTGATATGCGGCGCGACCATCGGATCGTAATCCGAAAACGCCGGATAAATGAAGGAAAAGGATACAACAAGCACAACGAAAATGGCAACTGCCACCGTAAATTTACTGCTGATAAAGGTCTTCCAAACCGATTTCCAGTAGGAGTAACGCGGAGCCGCAATGACCTCGGATTTCTTTTCGTCAAATTCGGCAAAGCCAAACAGCTCGTCCTCGTTGATTTCAGCCTCGTTCGTCTCTGGCTCGTTCTCTTGCGGGAGTTTGCCAAAGTCGTCTTTTTTGAGGCTGTATTTGTCGAACATGTGTTTCTTAAAATAATTCATCACGATCTACCCGCCTTTTCACTGAGTGAGATTCGCGGATCAACCTTGGTGAGGACAATATCGCCAAGGAGCACTGACAACACCGAGATACCCGCGAACATGAAGACGAGAGCAAGGATCATCGCGTTGTTGTACTTGTTGATCGAATCGGGAATCATTTTTCCCATACCGCCGACCGAGTAAATGGCCTCGGTGATGATCGCGCCGGTGATACAGCCGGCAAGCGCCGTCGGAATACCGTGAGCGATCGGGATCACGGCGTTTTTGAAGATGTGCTTGTTGAAGATCTCGTTTTTGTTGAGTCCCTTTGCCTTTGCAAACTTGACATAGTCCGAGTTCATCTGGTCCACTACGTAGCGTCTCATCCAGAGCATAAGGCTCGAAATCGAAGGAAGCGCCAGAGAGATGGCCGGCAGAATCCAGGAGCGGATATCGCTCGAGCCGTAGACGGTAAAGACAGACGGCAACTTAAAGAGAGATGTGCCAAAATAGCGGAATAAATAGATGTAGGCAAGAGACGGAACGGCAATGATGAAAATTATGTAAACCATACCCAGTTTATCAACCAGTTTGTCCTTGTGCTTTGCCATGGCAACGCCCATGGGAAGGCCGATCAGGTAGGACAAAACAAGGGCAACAATACCCATGATGAAGGAAGTTCCTACCATCGAGGGCTGGCTCTTTTGAGTCTGATAGGTGGCATAGTTATCGACAAATTTATTTCGATCCATCCGGTCCGGGTTGTATTTGTAGGTCAAGGTACCGAAAATGATGGCAGACTCGGCCTCATAGCCGGTCTCAAAGGTCACGGTACGTTTGACCTCCTCGCCTTGGGACTGGAAGATCACGTTCAAAACCTCAAACCCTTGGAAGGTCGGGTAGGATTTGCCAAGATTGAGTTTAATGAAATTCTGATGGATAAAGGGGAAATTGGAATCGGTATAAAACAGGTACTTGTGCTCGGTACCACTACCGATGATCGCAAGCCCTCCGGTCGGCGTTCTGCCGAACTTGATGTATCGTTCCAGATCCGGATTGTTGGGATCCTGAATCACCCAGGGATGATCGATCTTGATCATGTTGCCGAACCAGGAAAGCAGGCGCTTTGCAATCGGAATATCCTTGTAAGCATACAACTGCTTGCTCATGGGATATTCTTCTACAGTATAGCCCATCTTTTCATAGGTTTCTCTGAACGTTGCGGATTCCGGAGAATCGGGTTCGAGAGCTGCCGGATCGGTCTTCTCGTACAGTTCACTGCAGTAATCGGAAATCGTTACATAATCGAGATAGCCCAGCTTTTCCCAGGTCGTGTATTGATAATCTCTCTTGGTATCCGGTTTGCCTCCGAGCTTTTTGAAGACCGGGTCGTCCGAAAAGATATTTTCACGCGGGATCAGCGTGTAAACCATGATAAAAACGATCACTATTATTATAAACAGGGAGATCAGCGACCGAAGCAGCCGCAACGCTATGTAACCCTTTTTCATAATAGTCTCCTTTAGTTAAAACAGCGAGGGCCAGGAGAACAAGTCTTCCGGCCCTCGCTGCTCTATGTCATTTAATAATTAGTAGAAACTTCGTTCGGATTATTCACCCTTGAGCCAAGCTTCTTTTGCGGCATAGTAGTCAGCAGCTTTGACAGGCTCGTCCTGAAGCTTCATGTACTTGAAGTAAGGAACGGTGTTGTAGGAAGCCTGACCATAGAGGCCGTAAGCAGAGCTGAACGGAACAACCTTGCTGATACCAAGGGTTGCGCCACGAGTGGAGTACGGTCTGAGGATACCGTTTGCAAGCAGGGTAGCCTCGATCTTAGCAAATGCTTCGATACGAGCGTCGCCGCTAAGGACTGCAGCTTCCTTGATCATAACCAGGACGTCGTCAAGGCCGATTGCGTCGATGGCAGCTTTGTTGGAAGCGGACTGACCTTCGCCCTCTTCAGCGAGGTTGAGGCCGGAGTAAGCAAGCATATCACCATTCTCTGCGTTGTAGCAGTTGATGTAGGTGAGCGGGTCGCCATAGTCAGGTCCCCAACCGGCAGAGAATGCGAAGTCGATGCAGTTCTGGTCGCCGGTGGCAACATCGTAGAATGCTGCATAGTAGTCATCCGAGTTAGCGAACATGATCAGGTTGACATACACATAGTCGCCGATAGCCGACTCGATCGCGTTCTTCATAGCGATAGCAGCGTTGGTGTTGTTAGCAGAGGTGCTGACGACCGGGTAGTCGAGGTGGATCGGCCAAGAAGAAATGGTGGAGCCGAGTTCCTGCTTTGCCTTTTCGGCAAATGCCTTTGCTCTTTCAACATTGTACCAGCCGTCCTGACCGTCGGTGAGGTCGATGCCCTTGAATGCGGGTTCGATCTCTTCGAGGTACTTGGTTACGAGTGCGCCGATAGCGGTGCCGTCGCTCTTAGCAACGAAGGTGTAAGGAACGAGAGTATTTCTTGCTCTGTCAAGCGCTCTCTCTTCACCCATGGTGATCGCTTCGGTAGCTCTGGTGGAGTAAGCAGCGTAAACAGCAAGACGGAAATACTTGTTCAGGATAGCAGCCTTGGTGTCGGCCTTCTGAGCCTCGGTCTTATCGGTGGTGATGACCGAAGGATCGGTGTAGAGCGAGTAGCTCTGTCTGTCGAAGTTGAACGCGCCCCAGAAAGAGGTAGCGGTGGTCATCGACTTGTACTGGTTGTCAGCATACTTGCTGTCAGCAATTGCAACAACATCCGGCAGAGCGGAGTTGATGGCGGTGGAGGTCACCTCGCCTCTGTCGAACATCATGAAGTTCTGAGAAGCGTCCTGGCCGTCGGTGTAGGTCACTTTGACATGGTCAACGAACACGTTGTCCTTGTCATAGTAGTTCTGGTTCTTGTCGAACTTGACTTCCTGGTTAGCAACCAGAGAGGTCAGGATGTAGCAACCGTTGTAAAGGATGCCGGAGGGCTCGACAGCGCCGAAGTTTTCGCCCTTGGAAGCGAGGAATTCAGCGTTGATCGGGTAGAGGATGGAGTAGGTGGTCATACCGTCGAAGTAACCGCAGGGCTGGGTCAGAGTGTAGGTGACTTTGTTGCCTTCAGCCTTGACGCCGACTTCGTCCCACTCAGCGGTGCCGTTCTTGTAAGCCTTGAGACCAACGATGAGGTCTTCCACCAGAGACAGAGTCTCGGACTGGCTGTCAACAGCATGCTTCATACCGGTCACAAAGTCCTCAGCCTTAACCTTGTCGTAAACTTCGCCTTCGCTGGTGACCCAGTTGGCGTTGTCACGAATGGTAAAGGTCCAGACGCTTGCGTCTGCGTTAGATTCCCACTTCTCAGCCATACCAGCGATCAGGGTGCCGTGATTGTCCTGAGTCAGGAGACCTTCGATGAAGTTGGAGGTGTAGTCGCCGTTGGAAGATTTGTTGTTGTAAACATAGTCCAAGGTCGTGATGTTGAACATATCGATCATGGAGTAGGTTACTTCTTTCTTCTCATCGGGCTGTTCTACCGGCTTGTCATCCGGTTTGTTGTCCTCTGCGGGCTTCTGGTTCTGGTTGCAGGCTGCAAAGCAGAGCACCAGCATGATGGCCGCAAGGATGAGCGCGAGTACTTTTTTCATTGTTTTTCTCCTTTTCAAAATTTTTTCAATGTAAAAAATCTCATTTACTCGGCATTTTTTGAGACATAATACATTATAAACTAAAATGAAGGCCCTGTCAATAGAATATTGCAAAAAAAATTGCACAAACGTCACAGAAAGCCCATTTTTTTATACAATTGCACTCAAAAAAATACTTTTTTTGCCGCTTGCGGACACGTTTTATGCAAAATGACAGAAAAAAACAGCCGTTTTGATTGACAAAAAAGCCGTTTGGTGCTATGATGGTGGTATGAAAAAGATATTCGGAAGCTTCAAAAGCATCAAGTGGCAGGCGCTTGTAGTCGCCGTTCCGCTCACATTGGCCTACCCCATCATCAAGGCGGCCATCTCTCAAAGAAACAGGCTGATGATTTTTGCAGACACCCTGCTCATCATCAGTCTCATTCTGGTTGCCCTCGGCGTTCTTTTTACCTTTACGCGCTTCGGCGACTTTGATATCACCCGCTACATTTTCCGCCGCGGGACCGACAAAAACGCAAAATCCTTTGCGGAATACAAAAAAGACCGCGAAGCAGAGCGCCGCGAAACCTTCAACTATCCGCTCTTCTTCGGGCTTGTTTACCTCGCCCTCTCGCTGTTTATTTCTTTTGTTTTTTGCTGAAACAGACTTTCCAAACCCGGAATGAAAATTTCCGGGTTTTTGTTTGCTTTTTCCTTTACAAATCTCCTCTTTTCTGCTAAAATACAGATAGAAAAACACAAAGGAGGCCGCTATGAACGAACTTCTTACTGCCATGAAAGAGCGCCGGAGCGTGCGCCGCTTTACTCCCGAGATGCCGAAAAAGGAGGATCTGGATCAGATCATCGAGGCCGGGCTGTTTGCCCCGAGCGGACGGAACAGTCAGTCGGCGATCATCCTTTGCGTCACCGATCCCGGGATCCGGAAAGAGCTGATGGAGGAAAACTGCAAGATCGGCGGCTGGGAGGGAACTTTTGATCCCTTTTATGGCGCGCCTGTGATCCTCATTGTGCTGGCAAACAAAGAGGTCGGCACCTCGATCTACGACGCAAGCCTTGTCATGGAAAACCTCATGCTCGCCGCCCACTCGCTGGGCCTTGGAAGCATCTGGATCCACCGGGCAAAAGAAGAATTTGAGGGCGAATTTGGCAAATACCTGCTCCAGAAGCTCGGCATCGAAGGCTCCTGGGAGGGCGTGGGTCACTGCGCCGTGGGGTACACCGACGGGCCTCTCCCCCCTGCTCCCGCCCGCAAACCGAACCGGGTATTTTGGATCTGAAAGAAGGGATCGTCATGCAAAAACTTTCCTTGCAATATCATCTGAAAATCCAGCCGGGCGACGTAGGAAGATATGTTCTGCTTCCCGGAGACCCCGGCCGCTGCGAGCAGATCGCCTCGCATTTTGACGACGCACATCAAGTGGTGCAGAACCGCGAGTTCAACATCTGGACCGGAAAGCTCGCAGGCGAAAAAGTTTCTGTCTGTTCGACCGGCATCGGCGGCCCCTCGGCGGCCATTGCCATGGAGGAGCTTCACAACGTGGGCGCCGACACCTTTATTCGCGTCGGGACCTGCGGCGGCATCGACCTGTCTGTCCTCCCCGACGATCTTGTGATCGCCACCGGCGCCGTACGCTTTGAGCATACCTCGCTCGAATACGCACCGATCGAGTTCCCCGCCGTGCCGGATTTTGATCTGACTGCGGCCCTGCGGGAAGCGGCCGAGGAGTTAAAATACCCCTACCACATGGGAGTTGTGCAATGCAAAGACTCCTTCTACGGCCAGCATATCCCAAAGCGAATGCCGGTGGCCGACGAACTGCTCTCTAAATGGGAAGCCTGGAAAAAGCTCGGCGTCAAGGCCTCGGAGATGGAGTCGGCCGCGCTCTTTGTCATTGCCGCCGCGCTCGATTGCCGGTGCGCCGCCTGCCTGCACGTCGTCTGGAACCAGGAACGCGAGGCCGCAGGCTTTGCCATGCCGCCGGTCGGATCCACCGCCTCGGCCATCAAGACCTCGGTCGAAGCAATGAAGAAAATCATTGAAAAGGATAAAAAATAAAAGCAAAAACCCCGCTGTGAAGTTTACAGCGGGTTTTCGTTTGCAAAAGTTATTCGGTTGCCTCTTCGGCAGAGGCAGAGCGGACTGTAAAGCTGCGGTTTTTGAGCACGAACAGGCCGATTGCAATATGGAAAAAGAGACCGGAAAGATTTTCGACAAAGCTCAGAACGTATTCGTGAGCGTCATAGGCGGGAAGTGTTCCGCTGATCTGCTCGATCACGGATTTGATTGCAAAAAAGCCGTAATATCCCACGGCAATCGCCGCAGAGAGCAACAGAATGCAGATCGGAAGGATCGAAAAGACCGGCTTTGAAAAGCTCTTCCAGCATCCGATGATCAAAAGGACCGACGCAATCACAACAAGAGCCGAAAGGATCACCGCTCCGATGTGCTCTCTTACCAGGTTGTCGGAAAGAGCGTCTTCTTTTGAAAGCCAGTTCAGCACATCGTATCCGGATCCCATCACGGTAAAGGCGTGAAGCGCGGCAAAAACGATGAACAGAATGAACGGCAGAATCTTTGCGCGTCCGCCCTTGCAAAGGAAGGCCGTATAAAGGATCAAAAGCAGTTTTGGAAGAGCCGAAAGGGCCTCCGCAATACATGCGGAAGGCGTGATCGCGCTCTCATACCAGACGAGCAATATGACCTTGTAAGCGATCAGAGCGAGTGAAACGATCGAGAAGACCAGCACCGCAATGCGCGCGTTGAGTTGATTTTTTTGATTGTCAACAGTCATGGGAAAAGCCCCCTTTTGGTCAAGTCTTTTTTAGTCCACTTTCTCGAACATATCCTTGCTGACGCCGCAGATCGGACAGCACCAGTCCTCGGGCAGATCTTCAAAAGCCGTGCCGGGCGCGATGCCGCTGTCGGGATCGCCTACTGCCGGGTCATAGATATAACCGCAAGGGCCGCATTGATATTTTGCCATGATGATTTCTCCTTTTTCGGATAAATTTGGTACATGACAATTATACAGGCTTCGGGGAATTTTGTCAAGTCCGAAAATCCTATCCGAGCGCAACGTCCAGGATCATCATGATCGCAAAGCCGAGCGAAAAGCAAAACAGTCCGTCTCGTCGCCTTTCCACGCTCATCTCGGGGATGAGTTCTTCGACCACGACGTAGATCATCGCACCGGCCGCAAAAGCGAGAAGATAGGGCATGGCGGGAGCAAAGCGCCCGAAGGCAAGCAGGGTAACAAGGCTGAACACAGGCTCCACCGCGCCCGAAAGCGTCCCAAGAAAAAAGGCTCTCCCCTTCCCCGATCCTCCCGCCGAGAGTGGAAGCGATATGATGGCGCCCTCCGGAAAATTCTGAATGGCAATGCCGAGCGCGAGCGCAAAGGCCGCGCCCATGGCAGACTCGTCTCCGCCTACGAGCGCCCCGGCGTAGATCGCGCCGACCGCCATACCCTCCGGAATGTTGTGAAGCGTCACGGCAAGCACCGTCATGGCGAGCTTTCCGGTGGTATCTCGAGTGTACGCGTTGGCTTTTGCAATCAAGCCCGGCGCAAGGCGGTCAAGTCCGAACAAAAAGAAAACGCCAAAGAAAAACCCGATCGCCGCCGGCAGAAAAGAAAAATTTCCGTATCCTTCCGACTGCTCGATGGCCGGGATCAGAAGGCTCCAGACCGACGAGGCAAGCATGACGCCTGCCGCAAAGCCGCAAAGCGCGCGCGAAAGCCGCTCGCCGAGATTCTTTTTGAGAAAAAAGACGCAGGCCGCGCCGAGCGTCGTACCAAGAAACGGGATCGAAAGTCCCAGAATCGTTTTCCAAACCAAGTTCCATTCACCTCCAAAGCATAGGAGCAAGGGACGATGCCCTCTCTTTTTATCCTATGCTCAAAAGGCCGGTTTGGGAAGAATACAAAGCTCCCGCAGGCGCAAAACGGCGCTTGCGGGAGCAATTGGTTGGTTATTCGATTCCGGTCAGATCGTAGTTCTCAAGGAACTTCTTTGCTTCTGCACACACGTCAAAGAGGCATTTTTCGTCGAATGGACTCTCAAGTCCTGCATTCTCGAGCAGCTCGGTAAAGGTTCGGCTGCCGCCCTGCAGAGTGTAGGCCATGTAGTACTTCCAAGCGTTTGCACGATCCTTTTGGATCATCGCCCAGAACTCGAGCGCGACCGTTTGCGCAAGGCAATAGTCGATATAGTAGAAGGGCGACGAATAGATATGGTGCTGACGCTGCCAACCCTCGCCCTCACTGTAAAAGGGGATCTCGCCGTCAAGTCTCTGCCAGGGCATATAAAGCTCGAGGAGCTTTTTCCAAGCCGCATGGCGCTCGGCCGGCGTCCAGTCGGGGTTCTCAAAAACCAGATGCTGGAAGTGGTCAACCGCCGTGCCGTAAGGGATGAAAGTCAAAGCACCCGCCAGGTGGCTGTAAAGGAATTTTCTCGTATCCTCGCCGAAAAAGAGCTTTGCCCAGGGCCAGGCGAAAAATTCCATTGACATCGAGTGGACTTCGCAGCCCTCCATGCTCGGCCAGATGGTGCTGATCGGGATGCGGTGGCGATTGGTCCAGTCGGCAAAGGCATGACCGGCCTCGTGCGTCACGGTCTCCACGTCGTCGCGCGTGCCGTTGAAGTTGGCAAAAATGAAGGGGACGTCGTAGTCGTAGATGCTTGTGCAGTAACCGCCGCCCGCTTTGCCCTCGGTCGAGAGCAGATCCATGAGTTCGCCGTCGAGCATCGTGTGGAAAAACTCGCTCGTCTCGGGAGAGAGCTCGTCGTAAAAGCGCTTTGCCGCGGCGACGATCGCGTCGGCATCTCCGGCCGGCTTTGCGTTGCCCGAACGGAACAGGAGCGCGTTGTCGGCAAAACTCATTGGGTAGGTTTTGCCAAGGCGTTTTGCCTGCTCACGGTAGATGCCGTCGGCGACCGGAACAAGGTATTTGACCACGGCGGCGCGGAATTTTTCCACGTCCTCTTTGGTGTAGCAGTTGCGCCCCATGCGGTAGTAGCCCAAAGGGGTATAACCGCCGTAACCGAGCTTTTTGCCCATTTCGTCGCGCAGATGCACGAGCTTGTCGTAGATCTCGTCCAGCTCCTTCCCATGATCCTTGTACCACTTTCCCTCTGCCTTCCAGGCGGCAAGACGGCGCGCGTCGTCGGCGTCATTTTTGAAGGGCGAGAGCTGGGAGATGGTATAGGTTTTGCCCTCAAAGGGGATCTCGGCCGAGGCAAGCAATTTTTCATATTCCTGAGTCAGATCGTTCTCCTTCTGGAGTTCCGGAATGATCTCTGGCGAGAAGGTTTTGAGTGCGATCTCGGCGTTGAGAAAGACGATTTTCCCATACTCGGCTTCAAACTCAGGACGGAATTGGCTTTTGAGCAGGGCCAGCGTCCATTCCTGAAAGAGTTCTTCGAGCCGGGGACCGAAATCGTTCCAGAATTTGACCTCTTCGTCGTAGAAAGCGTCCTTGGTGTTGATCGTGTGACGGATCTCGGCCAAGGTGGACGCCGTCATGGTGTGTTTTTCAAACTCCTGCTCGTCGAGAAAAACTTTTTTGGCCGAAGCGTAATCGGGCGCGCTTTTCAGCGACTCGATCAGTTCCTTCATCCGCTCGATCACCTTTGCCTCGTCCGGGCGGGCATAGGGCATTTCGGAAAATTTCATCTTGTTTCTCCTTTCAGAGTCGCGCCAGCAGTGCGTCGGCAAACTGACGGCAGGTGGCTCCCTCTCGCGTGCCGGTGACAACGACTTCTTTTGCGGTTTCGTTCAGTGCTTTTGCAAGCCGATCGGCCGCAGAAGTCAGGCAGATATGGCGCAAGAGCATTTCCAGCGCGCGCAAAAGGCTTTCGGGATTGGCGTAGTCGCCAAGCCCCTCCTCGATCATGCGGGGCGCCGAGCCGTGGATCGCTTCGAACATGGCGTAGCGGTCGCCGAGATTGGCGCTTCCGGCGGTTCCCACGCCGCCCTGAATCTGCGCCGCCTCGTCGGTGATGATGTCGCCGTAGAGGTTGGGAAGCAGAAAGACCTGGAAGCGGTTGCGAATCTCCTTGTTGACCAGGTTTGCCGCCATGATGTCGATATACCAGTCCTCGGCGGTCACATTCGGATAATCGGCGGCAACCTCGTGGCAGATGGCCGAGAAGTTTCCGTCGGTCTTTTTCATAATGTTGGCTTTGGTGACAATGGCAAGGTTGGTTTTGCCGTTGTTCTTGGCGTACTCAAAAGCCGCACGCGCGATTCTGCGAGTGCCGGCGTCGGTGGTCACCTTGAAATCCATTGCGAGCTTGCCCGGAATTTCCACGCCGCGGCTTCCGAGCACGTATTCGCCCTCGGTGTTCTCGCGGTAGAAGATCCAGTCGATGCCCTCTTCGGGCAGGGTCACCGGACGCACGTTGGCGTAAAGATCCAGCTCGCGGCGGAGCGTGACGTTCGCGCTCTCAAGCGTGCCGCCCTTGGGTGTGGTCGTCGGCCCTTTGAGAAGCACATCGCATTCCTTGATCGCATCCAGCGTATCCTTTGGAACCGATACGCCGAGGGCGAGACGATTCTCAATGGTAAGGCCCTCGATCTGTTTCAGCTCGATTTTGCCGCTTGCAAGTTCCTTTTCAACGAGCTTTTTCAGCACGCGCTCAGTCTCGCGAAAAAGGATCGGGCCGATGCCGTCGCCGGGAACGAGTCCCACAACGATCTTTTCCATTTTGGAAAAGTCTTTTGCACCCGAGTCTTTCTCCATTTTTTCCTGACGCTCAAGCTGCTGACAAAGCAGAGTGCGGAAGGATTCGACCGCGCTCTCAATTTTGGGGGCAAAGGCTTCGTTCATATCAGTTTCCTCCCTCTCTGGTGTAGTCAAGCAGACCGCCGGCACGCAGGATCGCGGCCTGCCGATCGGTAAAGGAGCAGGTCAAAGCAAAGCGCTCACCTGTCGTCTCGTCGGTCAGAACAATCTTTCCGGTCATAAGGCCTTCAAAGATGTTGGAGAGCGTCAGCTTGTCGCCCTGCGCCACTTTGTCGTAATCGGCTTCGTTGGCAAAAGTCAAGGGAAGAATTCCCGCATTGATGAGGTTTGCCGCATGGATCCGGGCAAAGCTCTTGGCGATCACGGCGCGCACACCGAGATAGAGCGGCACGAGCGCCGCGTGTTCGCGCGAGGACCCCTGCCCGTAGTTGCTTCCGCCGACCAGGATCGTCTCCCCCGCCGCCTTGGCTCGCTCGGAGAAGCTCTCGTCACAAACGGCAAAACAGAATTTCGACAGATAAGGAATGTTCGAGCGGTAGGGCAAAATCTTGGCGCCTGCCGGCATGATGTGGTCGGTGGTGATGTTGTCGCCGACTTTTAAGGTCAGGTTTGCCGTGATCGAATCGGTCAAGGGATGGCTCTCCGGGAATTTTCCGATGTTCGGCCCGCGCAAAACTTCCACGTCCTTTGCTTCCTCTACCGAAGCAGGCGCGAGCACCGCGCTGTCGTCAATGAGGAAAGAGGACGGAATTTCCACCTTGGGCGCATCTCCGAGCAGCCTCGGATCGGTGATCTGACCGGTCAGTGCGGCCGCGACTGCGGTCTCGGGCGAGACAAGATAGACCTTTGCGTCCTTGGTGCCGCTCCGGCCTTCAAAGTTGCGGTTGAAGGTTCTCAGGCTCACGCCGGCCGAGTTGGGAGAAAATCCCATGCCGATGCAAGGGCCGCAGGCACATTCGAGTACACGGGCGCCGCTTGCCAGAATATCCGAGAGCGCGCCGCAGTTTGCAAGCATGCGGAGCACCTGTTTGGATCCGGGAGAGACCGACAGGCTGACCGAGGGATCGATCGTTTTTCCCTTCAGCAGTGCGGCGACTTTGAGCAGATCATAAAGAGAGGAATTCGTGCAGGAACCGATACAGACCTGATCCACTCTCGTTCCTTTGAGGCTTGCCACCGTCACCACGTTGTCCGGGCTGTGCGGGCAGGCGATGAGCGGCTCGAGTTTGGAAAGATCAATGTCGATGACTCTGTCGTAGACCGCGTCGGGATCGGATGCAAGCGGCACAAAATCGCCTTCTCTACCCTGTGCTTTGAGGAATGCTCTTGTCACTTCGTCCGATGGGAAAATCGAGGTGGTCGCGCCAAGTTCGGTTCCCATATTGGTGATGGTCGCGCGTTCCGGGACAGAGAGGCTCCCTATCCCCTCGCCGCCCCATTCGATGATCGAACCCACGCCGCCTTTGACCGACAGGATCCGCAGAATTTCAAGACTGACGTCCTTTGCGGTCACGAAGGGACGAAGTTTTCCTGTCAGATTGACCTTGATCATCTTGGGCATGGTGATATAGTAAGCGCCGCCGCCCATGGCGACCGCCACGTCGAGCCCCCCGGCACCGAAGGCAAGCATGCCGATACCGCCGCCGGTCGGGGTGTGGCTGTCCGAGCCGATGAGCGTTCTTCCGGGAATCCCGAAGCGCTCGAGATGCACCTGGTGGCAGATTCCGTTGCCCGGACGCGAGAAATAGATGCCGTGCTTTTTTGCCACCGACTGGATGTAGCGGTGATCGTCGGCATTTTCAAAACCCGATTGCAGGGTGTTGTGATCGATATAAGCGACGCTCTTCTGCGTTTTCACGCGATCCACGCCCATCGCCTCGAATTCGAGATAGGCCATGGTGCCGGTGGCATCCTGCGTAAGCGTCTGGTCGATGCGGAGAGCGACCTCTTCACCGGGGATCATAGTCCCCTTCACGAGGTGTTCTTTGATGATTTTTTGCGCGATGGTATATCCCATATCAGTTCTCCTTCAGAATATTGGCTTTCGCGTTCTGAATATGCGCGCGAATGGCCGCCTCAGCCGCATCCGGATCGTGTGCGGCGATCGCCTCAAAGATCATGCGGTGTTCTTTTACCGACTGCTCGGCGCGTCCGGTCTTTTGGATCGAGGCCTTGCGGAACTTCTGCACCTTGGTGTGAAGCGGCATGAGAACGTCGTAGTAAACCGCGCTCCCGCAATAGCGGTAAAGCTGTTCGTGAAAATCGCTGTCCATCGATTTGAGGCGCTCGGCGTCCTTCTTTTGCAGGTAGAATTCCTGCAGTTCGAGCGTTTCCTTCAAGCGTTCCAGTTCTTCGTCGGTGATCTGCTCGGCGGCGCGGCGTGCGGCCATGTATTCGATCTGCAGCCGGATCTCGTAGATGTCTTCGAGATCCTCGGTAGTCACGCCGAGAATGCGGATGCCCTTGCCGGTCGATTCGACCAGATGCTCCTGTTCCAATCTGCCGAGCGCCTCGCGGATCGGGGTGCGGCTGACGCCGAGATTTTCCGAGAGGATGCTCTCGGTCAGAATCTCTCCTCTTTGATAGTTGCCGGAGAGGATCTCATTTTCCAGGCGGTCAAAGACCTGTTGGGCAAGCGAAAAGGTTTTATGTTCCATGGTTTTTCCCTTCTCTCCTTAAAGTCGTTTGAAACGGCCGCGTGACAGCTCCTCGAGCTTTGTCTCCACTTCTGCCGTGGAGAGCGAAGTCTGGCGTCCGTCTTCGTATTCTTTGTCGATCCAGTCTTTCAGAGCCACGACGACCGGGTCGTGCTTGTCGACCTGCTCGGATTCGGACAGGCGATAGGTCTCGTTGATCCAATAAGCGATCCCGGCAAGCCCGGAGGTTTTTCCGAGGATGACGGTTGCCGCGCGGCCGAGCAGTTTTTTGGTGTCGAAAATGTTGTAGATCTCTTCGTCCTTGAGCAGGCCGTCGGCGTGGATGCCGGCGCGGGTCATGTTGAAGCTCGACCCGACAAAGGGAGTCATGGGCGGGATCTTGTAGCCGATCTCGTTCTTGAAATAATCGGCGATCTCGGTGATGACCGTGGTGTCCATGCCGTCAAGAGAGCCGCGCAGTCCCGCGTACTCAAAGACCATGGCTTCCAGCGGCACGTTGCCGGTGCGTTCGCCGATGCCGAGCATCGAGCAGTTGACGCCCGAAGCGCCGTAGAGCCACGCGGTCGAAGCGTTGGTGACCGCCTTGTAAAAATCGTTGTGACCGTGCCACTCCAGCATTTCACTCGGCACATCGGAATAGTGCTGGAGACCGTAGATGATGCCCGGAACGCTTCTCGGGATCGCGACCTCCGGGTAAGGCACGCCATAGCCCATCGTGTCGCAGGCGCGGATGCGAACCGGGATCCCCGCGTCGGCCGAGAGCTTCATCAGCTCGTTGACAAAGGGGACGACAAAACCGTAAAAATCGGCTCTGGTGATATCCTCCAAGTGACAGCGCGGCATCACACCGGCTTCAAAGGCGTCCGAAACCGCGGCAAGATAATGCTCCATGCACTCGCGGCGAGTCATTTTCATCTTTTTGAAGATGTGATAGTCACTGCAGGAAACAAGGATGCCGGTCTCGCGGATGCCGAGATCCTTGACCAGCTTAAAGTCCTCGCGGCTGGCGCGGATCCAGGTGGTGATCTCCGGGAATCGAAGACCCAGCTCCTGACATTTTTCAACCGCTTCCCTGTCCTTTTTGCTGTAGACGAACATCTCGGTCTGGCGAATGATCCCGTAGGGACCGCCGAGCTTGGAGAGCAGTTTGTAAAGATGCACGATCTGGTCAACGGTATATGGCTCGACCGACTGCTGTCCGTCGCGGAAGGAGGTATCGGTGATCCAGATATCCTCCGGCATGCCGATCGGCACGCGGCGGTGGTTGAATGCGATACGCGGTACTTCCTCATAGGGATAAACGTCGCGGTAGAGGTTTGGCTCGGCGACGTCCTGCAAGGAATACTTGTAGCTTTTTTGCTCCAGTAAATTGGTTTTGTCCGAAATTTCGAGCACGGAATTCACTCCCTTATTCTTTGATTGTATACAATTATACATTGCATACACGCATTTGTCAATACAATTTAATAATTTCTTCTGCGGTTTTTCTGTTTTTTTGCAAAAAAAACTTGCAAAGCTCTTTTTCTTATGATAAAATGGTGGCAACGAATCCAATCAGCAAAAAGGAGGGCTTTTTATGGCCACTCGCAACCGTTTTCGTCCCTCGGCCCTGCCGCTTGTTCCCTGCGATCCCTATTTCAGTCTATGGTGCTTTGCCGATCGACTGACCGACGACTCGACCCGCCACTGGACCGGCCGCAGACAATCGGCCTTCGGCATGCTCAAGATCGACGGAAAGCCCTATCGTTTCATGGGCAAAACGCAACTGGAAGAGACCTATTATACCGACGGCCCGGCGCTCCGCCAAAGTTCGGTGCGTGTGACTCCGACCTCCACGGTCTTTCTCTTCACCCATCCGCTCTGCCGCTTCAAGCTGACCTTCCTCACTCCGGCGCTTCCAGACCGTCCGGAGGTCTTTTCGCGTCCGGTGACCTATGTTTCCTACGAGATCACGCCACGCGAGGCGGGACATTCCTTTGAAGTCTGGTTCGACGTCTCTGCCGAGTTTGCGGGAGACTTTGCCGGGCAGAAGATTTCGGTCTTCTCAGAACCCGGTCACGCATGGCTGGGAGACGCCGAGCAGAACCCGCTCACCAAAAGCGGCGACGATCTGCGCATCGACTGGGGATACCTGCACCTCCTTCACCCGAATGTCAAGCCCTACCTGCTCCGTCAGAGGCTCAAATACTTCAAAAAATCCACCAAACAGCACTACCCGATCGCCTCGGGCGAGAATATCTCGATGAAGCGCCTGCCGCTGCTCGTTGCGGTTTCCGAAAAGCTCTCGGACGTCTTTGTCCTCGCCTACGACGGTGATCCTGCGATCGAATATTTCGGCGAGAAAAAGAATTCCTATTCGAGAAGCTATTACGGCGATTTCAATACTCTGCTTGCGACGGCGGTCAAGGATTACCCCGAACTCGTAAAAGAATGCGCCGCCTTCGACAAAGAATTAACCAAGCGAATGAAGGCCGTCTCGCCCGAATACGCAAAACTCGGCGCCCTTGCCTGGCGTCAGGTCTTTGCCGCGCACAAGCTCATCGAGGTCGACGGCAAGCTCGTATTCCTCTCCAAAGAATGTTTCAGCAACGGTTGCGTGGCGACGCTCGACGTGACCTATCCCTCCTCGCCGCTCTTCCTCGAATTTAACCCTGAGTTCGTTCTCGGCATGCTCCGCCCGCTCTTCCGCTACGCAAGGAGCGACGCGTGGCCCTTTGACTTTGCCCCCCACGACTGCGGAACCTACCCGCTCTGCAACGGACAGGTCTACGGTTGGGAACATGGGATCAACGACAAACTGCAAATGCCGGTCGAAGAGTGCGGAAATGCGATCCTCATGGTCGCCGCCGTGACCAAAAAGACCGGTGACCGATCCTTTGCCGAAGAGAATCGCGATCTTCTCACCAAGTGGGCGGATTATCTTTCGTGCCACGGCTACGATCCCAAAAACCAGCTCTGCACCGACGACTTTGCCGGGCATCTGCCGCACAACTGCAACCTCTCCTTAAAAGCCATCGTCGCACTCGGAGCGGCCGGAAAGCTCTATTCCGAAAAGCGTTACACGAATGCCGCGCGCCGCATGGCCGAGCGTTGGCAACACGAGGCAAAGCGCCAGTGCGGTCCCGGCTACCGCCTCGCCTTTGACAAGGACGATAGCTGGAGCCTCAAATACAATCTGGTCTGGGATAAACTTCTCGGGCTGTCTCTCTTCCCGGATGCCGTGGGCGAGGCCGAGGTCGCGCTCTACCGCGAAAAATACGCCCGTTACGGCACGCCTCTCGACTGCCGCGCCACCTATACAAAACCCGACTGGCTCGCCTTTACCACACTGCTCACCAAAGATAAAACCTACGCAAACGAAGTCTACCGTCAGATGGAGCGCGCCGTCAGCGAGACGCCCGACCGCGTCCCCTTCTGCGACTACTACGATACCGTCGACGCCCGCCAGTGGATGTTCCAAGGTCGCTCGACCCTGGGCGCGCTGTTTATCAATTTGTTGGAATTTTAAGATTTTGAAAAAGAGAAATGCGGAGGAAACTTTTCGAGAAAAGTTTCCTCCGCACCTCTTTCAAAAGCTTCAAACAAATAAAAACGCTCGCCGGAATGTCCGGCGAAGCGCCAAAAGAAATCGTTTTATAGTTTTTTCGGAAAGGGTGCGGGAAAACCTCTTTTTTTCAAAAAAGGGTTTTCCCGCAATCATTTTCCTTTTCCTCACTCCGCCGCCTCTAAAGCGACGACGACCATATCCGCGAGCGACTCATGGCGCTCTTTGGAGGTCAGTTCGACTTCGGGGTGGGCGAGCTGGTTGCTGATGGAAGTGATGCAGAGGGCGCGTCTGCCGAGTCTGGCGGCGTTGCAATAGAGCGATCCCGCTTCCATCTCGACGGCAAGCACGCCCATCTTTGCCCATTCGAGGCCCGACTGTGCGTCGTCGTAGTAGAGATCGGAAGAGAGGACGTTACCGACTGCATAGGAAAATTTTTTCTTTTTGCAGATCGAAACCGCCTTTTGCAAAAGCTCAAAATCGGCCAGGGGGCAAAAAGTCCCGGGCAGGCGGTACTGCAATGCGTAGTTTCCGTCGGTGCAGGCTCCCTGCGCGATCACAAGGTCGCGAAGCTGGAGGCTGGAATCAATCGCGCCGCTGGTACCGACGCGGATGATGGTCTCCACGTCGAAAAATTTGAAAAGCTCGTAGGAATAAATGCCCATGGAGGGTTGTCCCATGCCCGAGGCCATGACCGACACGCGCTTCCCTTGATAAAACCCGGTAAATCCGAGCGCGCCGCGAATGTCGTTGAAGAGATGCGCGTCGGTAAGGAATTCTTTTGTGATCCATTCCGCGCGTTTGGGATCTCCCGGCATAAGAACGGTTTTTGCAATATCGCCTTTTTCGGCTCCGATATGAGGAGTTGCCATACTTACTTTTTCTCCTGTTCTTTTGCAAGTTTGACGAGTCGGCTGGTGCCGAGTCGCTCGGCTCCCGCCTCAACAAGCGCTTTTGCGTCTTCAAAACTCGAAATACCGCCGGCGGCCTTGACCTTAACGCCCTCGCCCACGTTCTCGCGCAAAAGCCTTACGTCGTGGACGGTCGCCCCGCCTGTTGAAAAGCCGGTTGAGGTTTTGATGAAATCGGCTCCCGCCTCGGTAACGATGCGGCAGGCGCGGATCTTTTCCTCGTCGGAGAGCAGGCAGGTCTCAATGATGACCTTGAGGATCTTCCCTGCCGAGGCTTCGCGGACTTGTCTCACTTCGTCGAGCACATAGTCGTCGTTCCCGGCGAGAAGCTCGCCCACATGGATCACCATATCCACTTCGTCGGCGCCGTCCTCGATGGCCTGTTTGGTCTCAAACACCTTGGTCTCGGTGGAGTTGTAGCCGTTCGGAAAGCCGATCACGGTGCAGATTTTCAGCGCGTCGCCCACATAGGTTTTGGCAAGCCGCACAAAGCAGGGCGGGATGCAAACCGAGGCCACGCCATATTCGATGCCTTCATCGCAAAGGGCTTGGATCTTTTCCCAGGTTGCGGTGGTGGAAAGCAGGGTGTGATCGCAGATATGCAGATAGGATAAACAACTGTCAGGGGGTTCCATAAAATTCTCCTTTTTTGTGATATTTTTATTATAGCGAAAAGACAGGGCTCTTGTCAAGAGGCGCTTGACTTTGATATGCTATTTTGTTATAATAATATCAGAAACGGAGGGAAGACCGTTGAAACTGACAAAAAAACAGGAAAAAATGCGAGCAGTCGCCGACAGGCTTGCCGCGGTCTATCCCGACGCGGCCTGCGCGCTCAAGTGGGACGACGACCCATGGAAGCTGCTGATCATGGGCTGTCTCTCGGCACAATGCACCGACGCCCGGGTCAATCTGACCGCAAAGGAACTGTTTTCTCTTTACCCGACGCCGGGTGATATGGCAGACGCCGATCTTGCAGAGCTTGAAGCGATCCTTCGTCCCTGCGGACTCTTTCGCACCAAGGCAAAGAACGCAAAAGAAAGCAGCCGTATGCTCGTCGAAACTTTTGACGGTCGTCTGCCCGACAACATGGAAGAGCTTTTGACCCTTCCCGGCGTGGGCAGAAAGGTGGCAAACCTCTGCCTTGGCGACGTCTATCACACCGGCTCCTTTGTGACCGACACCCATTGCATCCGCATTTGCGGCAGGCTCGGGTTTTATCCCGAGAGCGAAAAGAACCCGGCAAAGATCGAGCGGCTTCTCGATCCGCTCCTGCCGCGAGCCGAGCAGAGCGATTTTTGCCACCGCATTGTGAATTTCGGCAGAGATACCTGCCAGGCAAGAGCGCCGAAGTGCGATATTTGCCCGCTCGCGGATCTTTGCGAGCATCGAAAAAAGAACTCATAGTAAGGAGAACATCATGAGAAACAGAATTTTCTTTTCTGCCGTTTTGTTTTTGCTCGCCTTTTGTTTGATCTTTTCTTCCTGCGCGAAAAAAGACGAGCCGCAGAAAGCGCCCGATGATCAAAAGACGGAAGAACCGGCAAACACAACCGAGGAACCGGCAAGCACCGGTCTTGCATTTGTCCCATACGGCAACGGCACCTGCTATCTCTATGGGCTTGGAACCTGCACCGATGTGGAGATCGTTGTTCCCGCGATTTCTCCTTTGGGCGACCGGGTGGTTGCGATCGGTGACGGCCTTATGGAAGACGAGGAGAGTTGCAGCGGATTTTTCGGCTGTAACGAGATCAAAAGCGTTGTGGTCCCGGAAGGCGTTACCAGCATCGGCGAGGGCGCGTTTGTCGGCTGTACCTCCATGGAAAGAATTGAGCTTCCGAACAGCCTGACAAAAATCGGAGATTGCGCGTTTTACGGTTGCACCCTCCTCACAGAGATCGTAATCCCGGACAATGTTACCACGGTCGGCGTGCTGGCATTTGACAGCTGCACCTCTATGAGGAGCGCTTCGCTCTCAAAAAAAATGACAAGCATTGCGGCCGGCATGTTTCAGCGTTGCAACATGCTAAGGAACGTCACGATCCCCGAAAGCGTGAAAACCATTGAACAGTACGCCTTTGCAGGCTGCAATTATTTGGAGAGTATCGACATTCCCGACTCGGTTACAAGCATCGAGCAATATGCCTTTGCAAACTGTGCCTCCCTTGAGAGCATTGTGATTCCGGACAGCATTACCTCTCTGGAAACCTATACGTTTGCAAGCTGCAGCTTTTTGTCCGGCATTACACTTCCGAAGACGCTTACCAGTATCGGCGAGAAAGTTTTTGCCGACTGTGATTCTCTCACTGAGATGACCTATCTGGGTACCGTTGACGAATGGAATAAAATCACCAAGGCCGAAAAATGGGATGCGGCCACCGAAAAGTATCTCGTCCACTGCCTGGACGGAGATTATGAAAAGCCTCTGGTCGAGGTGATCGTGCCTGTGGCAGACGGTCTTTACACGCCTGTCAACAAAAGCTCGGATTACGTCAAGCTGAACGTCAGCTTTACCGATGCAAACGGAGACGCCCGCACGGGCGATATTGTGATTCAGCTTTGTCCCGATTGCGCGCCGCTGACCGTGGCGAACTTCAAAAATCTGGTGTCCGAGGGCTATTATGACGGCACCGACTTCTTCCGCATCATCGAAGGATGCATGATCCAGGGCGGAGAGAACGAAGGGATGGAAGCCGACTACATCAAAGGCGAATTTGAAGCAAACGGCGTGGAAAATCCGCTCTCGCACGTCAGAGGCACCATTTCCATGGCGCGCAGAGCCGTGGATTATGACGGCGTTTCCGCATACGATTCGGCGTCGGCCGGATTCTTCATTATGCAAGAGGATTACACCGCCTGGGACGGTCAGTACGCCGCATTCGGAACGGTGGTGTTCGGCATAGAGAACGTCGATCACATCGCCACGACCGACCTCGCTTATTCTTATGTCTATCAAGCCACCGTCACTCCGAAGCACCCGGTCACGATCAATTCGATCACCTTCGTAGCGCCGGTGAAGTAAAGTCGCAATCTGTTTTTTTACTCACCCGCACTTCAGCACTGAAAAAGCATTCACAAGGAGGTATTTATGAAAAAACGGTTGTTTGTTTTCGGTGTTCTGATCTTTGCCGTCTGCCTGCTTTTCTCCTCCTGCGGCCAGCCGTCCTCCAAAACCGGTCATACCCATGTTTTCATCACCGATGCCTCCGCGTTCGTTTCTCCCACCTGCACAACAGACGGACAACTCGCCTTTGTCTGCAAGGAATGCGGGCAAACCAAAACCGAGCGGATCGACGCGACGGGGCACGATTATAATGGCGTTGTCACGGAACCCACCTACACCCGGGAGGGCTATACGACCTATACCTGCTCCCGCTGTGGGGATTCCTATATTGCCGACCGCGTACCAAAGCTGGAGCAAACCGAAATCATGGTTCCTGTGGTCGAGGGGCAATATATTCCCGCCACCAGCATTTCGGATTACGTCAAAATGACCTTCAGCTTTACCGATGCAAACGGAGAAACACGCACCGGGGATATCGTGATTTTGCTGAGACCCGACTGTGCACCGCTGACCGTGGCAAACTTCAAAAAGCTGATTTTTTCCGGCTATTATAACGGCACCGAGATCTTTCGCGTCGTCAACAACCGGTTTATTCAGGGCGGCGAACGCGAGGATGAGGAGGCCGATTACATCAAAGGCGAATTTGAAGCAAACGGCGTGGAAAATCCGCTCTCGCACGTCAGAGGTACCATCTCGATGTCGCGCCATACCAGCCTTTACAACGGGATTCCCGCTTATGATACGGCGTCTTCCTGCTTTTTCATCATGCAAAAGGATTACACCGACTGGGACGGTAAGTACGCCGCATTCGGAACAGTGGTGTTCGGCATTGAAATCATCGATCTGATTGCAGATCAGGAGCTTATCTATTCTGAACGCTACGAGGATGTCGTCTATCCCAAAAACCCGGTTCTCATCAGCAGCGTTTCCTTTGTAAAGCCGGTCAATTAGTTTTTTTCCAAAAAAGAAAAAGCGTTTTGCCAAATCTGCGGCAAAGCGCTTTTTCTTTTTATTCAAAGCTTTTGAAAGAGGTGCGGAGGAAACCTTTCTCGAAAAGTTTCCTCCGCAATTCTCTTTTGAAAACTCAATCGTACAGTTTTTCCCACTTGCGTTTGCGAACGAAGAGGAAGACGGCAAGCGTCACGAGGCCTGCGAGAATAATTCCGCAGATCACGTAGATGCCGGTGCCGACGCTGCTCTCGACCTTGAGTTCTTCCCAGAGGGCATTGATCCGTTCCAGCCCTTCGGGCGAGAGGTTGAGGTAAGCCTCGGTTTTGACCGATTTTGCAGTATCGCCGTAAAGGATGTCCATGGCGTCCTCGTGAACTTCTTCCATGGCCTCCACGTATTCTTCCAGTGCGTCGGCATATTCCCCGTCCTCTTCGATATAATCGAGATCGAGCGGAGAAGCATAGTAGGTGTATGCCGCATTGGAGAGCGCCACGTCGGGACGGCACATGAAGTTGATGTACTCATGCGCCAGGTCCTTGTGCTGGGCGTTTGCCGGAATGCACATGCAGTCGATATAGCTGTTGGTGCCCTCGACCGGATAGTAGAAAGCGAGCGAATCGTTATCCTCGTACATGGTGAAGAAGTCACCTGCATAGTAAGCCGAGATGGCCGCCGAGCCGCTCTTCATCTTGTTGAAGATCTCGTCCATAACATAGCTTTGAACCAGAGCTTTTTGCTCTTTGAGAAGCTCCAGCGCTTCCAGCCACTGCTCGTCGGTCGCGTCGTTGACGCTGTAGCCGAGCTTGTAGAGCGCGGTACCGAAGGCGTCGCGGCTGTTGTTAAATTGCAGGATGTCCCCGGCGTAGGTTTCGTTCCACATCAGATCCCAGCTCTCTTCCCCGGCATCCTCTTCCGAGACAATGTCGGTGTTGTAGATCACGCCGACCATGCCGTAGAAATACGGAATCGAATACTGCTCCTCGGTGCCGCATTCGTAGTAGATGTTCTCGCCTTTGAAGTCGTCCGAGATGAAGCGGTAGTTCGGGATCTTTTCGAGATCAAGCGGAATCAGGAGCTTTTCCTCGACCATACGCTCGATGGTATAGTCGGATGGGATGAGCACGTCGTAGGTGACCGCACCACTGCTGACCTTGGCATACATTTCCTCGTTGCTCGAGAAGGTGGAATAGTTCACCTTGACATTGAGCCCAAGCTCTTCGCGGCAGTAGGCCTCGAACTCGGCGTTGGTATCAAAGGAATCCTCCGAGCCGTCCGAAATGTATTCGCCCCAGTTGTAAACGTAAAGGGTGATCCTCTCCCCCGCGCCTTCCGCCCCTGCAAAACAGGTTGCAAAACTGGCAAACAAGAGAAGAAAAGCGAAAAACAAACAAAGTTTTTTCATTTTGCCACCCCTTTCTTTCTCTTGCGGCGTTCGTCGGAAGAGCCAAAGAGGTTGACCGAGATGAGAAGCACAAGGATGACCACGATCATGAGCGTGCAGAGCGCATACATGCTGAACTTGACCTCGTGCGCGGTCTGGTTGTAAATGTAGAGCGGCAGAGTCTTGAAGTCGGGCGAGCTGACAAAGTGGCTGATGACAAAGTCGTCGAGCGAAAGCGTGAAGCTCATCATAAGACCCGAAACAATGCCCGGCATCACGGCCGGAAGCTCGACCTTAAAGAAGGTCTGCGTCGGTGTGCATCCGAGATCGAGCGCGGCCTCCGAGAGCGACTTGTCCATCTGACGGAACTTGGGTAATACCGAAAGAATGACATAGGGCAAATTGAAGGTCACGTGCGCGAGGAGCATCGTCCAAAAACCGAGCGCGTTGGTCAACTTCAGGATGCCGGCAACGCCGACAAAGAGAAGCATCATCGAAACGCCGGTAACGATATCCGGATTCATCATCGGGATATTGGAGACCGATTCCACGGCCGCGCGGTAGTACTTGTTCTTTGCGCGGAAGATACAGAAAGCGGCAAGCGTGCCGAGAACAGTTGCTACGACCGAAGAGGCCGCGGCAAGAATGAGCGAATTTTTCAGCGCGTCGAGCGCGTAGCCGTCGCGGAAGAGTTCCCGGTACCATTTGAGAGAAAAGCCGGTGAACTGGCTCAGACTGCCCAACTGATTGAAGGAGAAGAGAATGACCACGATAATCGGCGCGTAGAGAATGAGGAACACGAGCGCCATGTAGCATTTTGAAAGCACTTTCATACGATGATCTCCTCCTTATCCGCAAAGCGATTCATGACGAAGAGAGACAGGAGAATGAGGATCATCATCACAAGCGAGATCGCGGCGCCGGTGTGATAGGTCACCGCGTTCTGGAACTGGCGTTCGATGGTATCACCGATGAGGTCAAACGAACCGCCGCCGAGCTTTTGCGAGATGTAGAAGGTGCTGATCGAGGGCACGAACACCATCGTTACGCCCGAGACCACGCCGGGCATGGTAAGCGGCAGAATCACGCGGAAAAGCGTTTTGGGGCCGTTGCAGCCGAGATCCTGCGCGGCCTCGGCATAGCGAACGTCAAGCTTGACAAGACTTGTGTAGATCGGGAGCACCATGTAGGGCAAAAAATCATAGATCATACCGAGGATCACCGCGCCCTCGGTGCCGATGAAGGTCAGCTTGGGTAGCCCCATTTTGACAAGGAGACTGCTCACAAGTCCTCCGTTGTCAAGGAGCGCCATGAGCGAGTAGGTGCGGATCAAAAGGCTGATCCACATGGGGAGCATGAGGAGAACGAGCAGGATGTTTCTCGCCTTTTTCGAGGCTTTTGCCATGCAGTAGGCAAGCGGGTAGCCGATGAGCAGGCAAATCACCGTTGCGATGAGCGAAAAGCTCAGCGACATGACAAAGGTGCCCGAATAGGAAGAAAGCGAGGTGATGTTTTCAAAGGTAAAGCCGCCGTTTCGGTCGGTGAACGCGAAATAGATCACGAACAGCATCGGCGCGACGATAAACAGGATCATCCAAAGGAGATAGGGCGCGTCGGCGACTCGACTCAAAAAGGACTTCTTTTTCATTCTGCTTCGACTTCCTCCGTGGCGTCCGAAAGTTTGTCGAGCTCGTCGCTGAAGGAGGAATAATCCCCGAACAGCCCCGAGTATTCGGACTTTTTCATCACGTGGATGGCGTCGGGATCGATCGAAAGCCCGATCGTCTCACCTTCGCCCACAAAGTCGGAGGTCTCAAGCATCCACTTGAAGCCTTTGACGTCGACGATGATTTCATAATAGTCGCCCTTGAAGGTCACGCCGGTCACAAGACCGACGAGCATCCCGGCTTCGGGCTTTACCACGTCCACGTCCTCGGGACGGATGACAACGTCCACAGGCTCGTTTTTGTCAAACCCGCCGTCGACGCAAACAAAGGTTTGCCCTGCAAACTTGACCTTGACATCCTCCGGCATCACGCCGTCGAGGATGTTGGATTCGCCGATGAAGTCGGCAACAAAGGCGTTGACAGGCTCGTTGTAAATATCGGTTGGCGTGCCGATCTGCTGGATCTTGCCCTTGGACATGACCACAACGGTATCCGACATCGAAAGCGCCTCTTCCTGATCGTGCGTGACAAAAATGAAGGTGATGCCGGTCTTGTGCTGAATGTTTTTCAGTTCGACCTGCATATCCTTGCGAAGTTTGTAATCGAGCGCGGCCAAAGGCTCGTCCAAAAGCAAAACCTTCGGGCGGTTGACGAGTGCTCTCGCGATGGCAACGCGCTGTTGCTGGCCGCCCGAGAGCGTGTTCACTTTTCTGCGCTCAAAGCCCTTCAGGTTGACGAGCTCAAGCATTTCTTTGACCTTTTCGCGGATCTCCGCGTCCGGCGTTTTGTTGACGCGAAGGCCAAAGGCAACGTTATCAAATACGTTCAGGTGAGGAAAGAGCGCGTATCTCTGGAACACCGTGTTGACCTGTCTTTTGTAGGGGGGCAGATCGTTGATGCGCTTGTCTTCAAAATAGACGTCGCCCGCGTCGGGGGTTTCAAAACCGCCGATGATGCGCAGCGTCGTCGTCTTGCCGCATCCGGAGGGGCCAAGAAGCGTGATAAACTCCTTGTCGTGGATCGTAAGATCGATGTTGTCGAGGACGACCTCTCCGTCATAGGACTTGGAAATTCCTCCAAGCCGGATCAGTACATTCTTGTTCATTCCGCATAAATACTCCTTTAATTGAGAAATTAAAAAATATTCAAGGAACAAAACGGACGTTCGTCCGCCGCCGGGCCCGCCGCTTCCCCGCCTGCAAAAAAGCCGGAAAAGCCTTGCACTCGAACGCTCTGACCATGAAATACGGGGGTATTATAACAGATAATAAAACAAAATGCAATAGTTTTACAAAAAAAGTCAAATTTTTTGATATTTCACAATTTTTCGGAAAGAGTCGCAGTCTTCTGAAATTAGCCTGCAAAAGCTCCCGTTTTCCTCGTTTTTTCTCTTTTTTTCTCAAAAAATCTCGTTTTTTTCGTCGAAAAGAAAGCGAAAAAACAGGCCTGCCGAAAAGAAGAAAAATCCAACCCCCTCCCCTGCCAAAAGGAAGAGGTAGGAGGACAGGGCAAAAAAGAAAAAGAGGCAGGCGCAAGAGCAAAAATAGAGCACCGTGCGGCTTTTTTCGGGATCAAGGAGGGTCGAAAGGAAACATTCGAGCATCCTACCGCCGTCAAACGAGCGGATGGGCGCAAGGTTGAGAAGCCCCAACAGGAGCGAAGCACAGGAAAAAGAGGCAAAAAAGGATCCCTTGTTCCAAAGGAGCGCCCCGAGAGCCGCGCCAAAAAGACTTGCCAGCGGCCCCGAGGCCGAGAGGAGCCATTCCTCGCCATAGGAGAGGAGCCGCCCCGCCGAGCGCAGGCGCATCCCAAAAAAGCCGACCGAGACTCCCGAGAGCGGGATTTTGAGAAGCAAAAAGGCCAACAGGTGCCCGCATTCGTGCAAAAGCGCCGCCATGAGCGTGGGCAAAAGATAGGGCGACGGATCCAACACAAAAAGCGACAAGATCAATCCGGCCGCCAACAAAAGTTTCAAAATCCACACCCGTTTCATACCACCACCGCCTTTGGAAAACTGTATGAAAAAGGAGAGATGTCCTATGATAAAGGCAGTGATGTGTTGCGCTTTGCGCAACGTGATGCACGGCAACACCGCGTGATGCGTGCTTTGCACGTGATGTTTCGCTTCGCGAAGTGAAAACAAAAACCGGGAGCTTTTGATAGCATCCCGGCGAGTGGAAAACTCCCTTTCGTGTCATCCTGAGCCTTGCCGAACTTTTTGGATGCCTCTTGTGTCATCCTGAGCTTGCCGAAATCCGGAGCGTAGCGGAGGATCAAACGAGCTTTGCGAGTTTGGGATCTACAAGAGGCAACCAAAAAGCGCAGGCAGGATCTCGCTGTAAGGCTGTGGAAAAGTTCGACACGCTTCGCGGCTCAGGATGACACGGCGGGGGTGGAACACACTTCGCGTCAGCGAAACATCATACGGCAGGCAGGGCTTTCGCCCTGCCTGCCGTACATCATGTTGCAAAGCAACGCATCATGCCGCAACGCGGCGCATCATTGCTTTTGGATGTCGCCATCGGTGCAGTGGATGACATAGTTGCCAGTCCAAAGGTTCCAGGAGCTACCTTTTTTGCTGATGGCATTCCACTGCTCCATGGTGCCGGTATAGGTGATGCTGGTCAGCGAGCTGCAATTGTAGAATGCATACACTCCAATGCTCGTGACGCTATCCGGGATCTCGATGCTGGTCAGCGAGCTGCAACCATAGAACGCATACCCTCCAATGCTCGTGACGCTGTCCGGGATCTCGATGCTCGTCAAGGAGTAGCAATTGGAGAACGCCTCATATCCAATGCTCGTGACGCTGTCCGGGATCTCGATGCTCGTCAAGGAGGCGCACCCGCCGAATGCTCCACCATAAATTACTTTTGTATCCGGGTGAATTTTGCAGGAGGCGACCCCAGTACTGTTTGCTTGAATCAATGCAACGTAAGGATTGTCTGCATTGCCGAGATATTTGGCTTTGCTGTAGGTGTTGTATTGCAAATTGCTGCAACCCTCGAACGCACCATTTCCAATGCTCGTGACGCTGTCAGGGATTGTAATGCTCGTCAGCGAGGTGCAATACTGGAACGCACACCATCCAATGCTCGTGACGCTGTCCGGGATCTCGATGCTGGTCAGCCGGCTGCAATAGTAGAACGCATAGTTTCCAATGCTCGTGACGCTGTTCGGGATCTCGATGCTCGTCAGCGAGCTGCAATAGTAGAACGCATAGTTTCCAATGCTCATGACGCTATCCGGGATCTCGATGCTGGTCAAGGAGGAGCAAAAGGAGAACGCAAAATTTCCAATGCTCGTGACGCTGTCAGGGATCTCGATGCTGGTCAGTTTTTTGCAGTTATAGAATGCATTCTCTCCAATGCTCGTGACGCTGTCCGGGATCGTGATGTTCTTGAGTGCGTAGCAGTCGTAGAATGCATAGCTTCCAATGCTCGTGACGCTGTCCGGAATCTCGATGCTGGTCAGCGAGCTGCAATAGGAGAACGCATAACTTCCAATGCTCGTGACGCTGTCCGGAATTTCAATGCTCGTGAGAGCAGTGCACTGGTAGAATGCGCGATCTCCAATGCTTTCCAGTCGGCTATTTTCAGCAAAGGTAATCCCCTGCAATTGGTTACAAGAATCAAATGCACCGCCTCCAATGCTCGTGACGCTGTTCGGAATTTCAACGCCGACAAAAGAAGTTCCTGCAAACGCAGCGTTGCCAATGCTTGTGACAAGCTCGCCCTCTGGGGAAACTCTCGGAATAATCACCGTATCATCGGTGCATTCGCCAATATCCGAAACATAGCAGGTGCCGTCACCGTTGGAGGTAAATTCAAGCCCTTGGCTGTAGTCACTCGGCTCCGGGATCGGTTCCGGCTCTGCCTCCGTAGCGGTTGCCGTGTAGGTTTCGGCATGCGCCACGTCAATCGTCAAAACCGCCTCGGTTCCAACCACGTCCCCGTCGGCATTCTCCCAATGGTTAAAATTCTCAACCGTCGCCGTGAGGGTTGCTTGTGAACCGGCAGGGTAAAGCCCACTCTTGGTGGCATCGGGAAGCACACCGCCGACGACCTTGATTTGATAATACTTGGCATTTGCGAGTTTGTCTGTATTGTACTCAAAATAGGTTTGCGCCGACGCGCCGTAGTTGAGCATATTGGTGATGAGCTGTCCCAGGTCTGCATTGTTCTTTTTGTTGTAGCAGTACTGCAAAACGCTGTATTTATCCAATTCGCCGTAAGTGATCTCGTCACCGATTTTGATATAAGCCTTGGCATAAATATCCTGCGTCATCATCTTTGCCGATACGCCGGTGAAATAGTAGGCGTCGTAGCCATAATTATTTCCCGTGTAGACCGGCAAAATCGCATACTGCGTGCCGTACTCATAGGATTCCCGTTGGCTCGTCCACACCAAAATGCCTTTTTCAGCCCCCACCGGGAGGTTTTCAAATTCGGCGTAATAGATGATGTAAATGTTGTCATTGAGAGACAGATTGTGACCCTCAATAGACGCGCTCGGCGCTTCGTCGGCTGTCGCAGTTATTGCAAACAGGCCGATCAAACATACCAGCGCCAAAACGAGTAAGGCAATGCGTTTTTTCATGATTTTCCTCCAACAGAATTTTTAACAAAGATAATTTATTATAGCATGTCACCCGGGTTTTGTAAAGCCTTTTGAAAAGCAAAACCCGGGAGCCTTTGCATGCATCCCGGCGAAAAATAAAACTGCGGTTTTTGCCAGCCTTCCCCCTTGAGGGGAAGGGGGACCGCTTTAGCGGTGGATGAGGGTATCCAAGGGAAACTCACTATAAAAAAAGAAAAGTAATTTTGCCTCCAAACCCTCATCCGTCTCGGCAAGCCGAGCCACCTTCCCCTCAAGGGGGAAGGCTAACGGAACCGCGCTTCACAGCAAAAACCGGGAGCTTTGGAACATCCCGGCGGCTGAAAACTCCCTTTCGTGTCATCCTGAGCGTATCCGAACTTTTCCCACCGCCTCTTGTAGATCCCGAACGAGCATAGCTCGTTTGATCCTTCGCTTCGCTCCGGATTTCGGCAAGCTCAGGATGACACAAGCGGTGGTGGGAAAAGCGCCGCGCCGGGCGCGGCGGGATCTCGAAAGGGACGGCGAGAATCGTTTTTGGTCAAAGTTTTTGAAAAAGGGTGCGGGAAAGAACTTTTTTTCAAAAAGTTCTTTCCCGCATATTCCCTTCTTATTCAACTACCCTCTCGTTCAGTGCGGCGCCGATGCCGGTGCCAAAACGGGCGTTCTCGGGGACGATGAAGTGGATCCCGAAGGTCTTGGAGAAGTTGAGAAAGGCCTCCTTGACCACGCCGATGGAGGAGAGGTTGCCGACGAGCACGACGCTCTCAAGATCAAATCGCTTTGCCGCAAAAAGGGCGAGCATGGCGATCGTTTCGGTCACAAGGTTGGCCACGCCGAGTGCCAGATCGGCGGGGGTTGCGAGATCCGAGAGTTTGCCGAAGTTTGCGGCGGTCAGGTTCTCGTTCATGCCGCTGTAGTTGCCGCGCTTGGAGATATCCTTGATGCGCAGATCCACGTTGGAGAGGTCGCCCTCGGCGTAAAGCTGCTCTAAGTGTTTGATATTATCCACGCCGGCGAGCTTTTTGGAAAGTCCCAGAAGTGTGCCACCGCCAACGCCTGTGCCGCCGAGGTACTCGACCGCATAGCCGTCCGCGCCTTTTTTTGCGTGCACGAGCGCGGTTCCGGTGCCCATGCTGACCACAATGGCCTCATCCAGCCCCGAAAGATAGAGGCCGCCGATGCCGATGCTGGAGAATTCGGGAACCAGCGTGGTGGAAAGATCGTAAATTTTGTTGCCGACGAGCGTCGAGCCCACGCCGGTCATCATCACCTGGTCGATGTCCGAGAGCCCGAGTCCGTGCTCCGAGGTGAATTTGCCGAGCGCGCCATAGACCGAGGTGACCGGGTCGGCCGCCTGCACGAGCTTGGGCGAGAGCATGGTCTGCTTTCCGTTCTCGTTCCGAAAGCCCACGATTTTGGTGGTGGTGCCGCCCACGTCGATCCCGATGATCGTTTTGTTCATAAGAAGTCTTCCCTTCTTTTTTGTTTATTGAAAATATTGTAGCACAAGCTTGTAAAAAAATCAAGTCCGTGTTATACTGGTGGAAGAAAAACGGCGAAAGGAGAAAACCATGGCTTTTGATTCGGGAATGCTGGCCGCCTCTCTTGCAGAGATCAAAGAGAACTGCCTATCCTATCGCGTGGAAAAAGTGTTTATGCCCGAGCGCGACCAGGTGATCCTCTCCTTTCGTGCAAAAGAGGGCGCAAAGCGTCTGCTCCTCCACGCGGGCTCGGCTCCAAGACTCGGGCTGACCGAAGAGGCGCGCGAGAACCCCGCCAAGCCGCCGATGCTCTGCATGTTCTTGCGCAAACACTTTACCGGAGCCAAGCTGGTGGCGATCGAGCAACCCGACTTTGAGCGAGTCGCGGTATTTACCTTTGACGGCCACGACGAAATGGGCTTTGAGTGCCGCCGCAAAATCTATGCCGAGCTGATGGGCAAATACAGCAACCTGGTGATCACCGACGGCGAGGACAAAATTTTGAGTCTGCTCCGCACGGTGGACTTTTCCACCTCGGCTTTGCGCCAACTGCTCCCCGGAATGCGTTACGAACTTCCGCCGGCGCAGGAAAACCGCGAAAATCCGCTCCTCTGCGACAAGGATGCCGTTTTGCGCCGACTGAATGAATCCGATCCGGAGACCTCCGCAACCAAAGCACTCTCCAGAGCCTTTCGAGGGGTATCCGATCTTGTGGCAAGAGAGGTCGTCTTCCGCGTAAGCGGAAAGATCGACCCGCCGCTCTCGGATTGCCCGAAAGAAGAATTGGCAGAAGCCTTTGCAAATCTGTACGCCGACGTCAAAAACGGAATCTTCACTCCCACGATGGCACTTCTCGGCGGCGAGCCGGTCGGCTACGCGTTCTGTACCCTCTCGCACTTTGGGAAGGACGCGGAATACCGCCCCTATGCGAGCGCCGGGAAGATGCTTGACGAGGTTTTTCACCTGCGTGAGCGTCAACAGTACCTCCGCGAGCGGGCGCAGGATCTCCTCAGAATGCTCTCGGCAACGCAGAACCGGATCCAGAAGAAGATCGCGCTCCAGGAGGGCGAGCTTGCCGACTGCGAAACCGGAGAAAAATGGAAGACCTACGCCGATCTTATCACCGCAAACCTCTATCGCTTAAAACCGGGGCTCTCGGAAATCGAGCTTCCCAATTACGAAAAGCCGCTCGAGAACGGCGAATACGAAATGTTGACCGTCCCGATGGATCGCCGTCTTTCGCCCGCCGCCAACGCCCAGCGCTACTATAAAAAATATGCAAAAACCAAGACTGCGCGCGTGGAGCTGACCAAACAGATCGCGCTCGGCCGCGAGGAGCTTGCCTATCTTGCCACGGTCGAGGAGGCACTCGCAAGGGCCGAAAGCTCGAAAGAACTCGGCGAAATTCGTGAAGAACTCGGCCGTGCCGGATATTTTTCCTTGCAAAAGGCGGCATCTTCCCAGAAAAAGGCACCGCTCCCCACTCCCGCCGAGTTTCGCACATCAGAAGGCTATCGCGTGCTCTGCGGCAGAAACAACCTGCAAAATGAGTACCTGACACACAAGCTGGCAGAAAAGAGCGACTACTGGTTCCACGCAAAAGGGATCCCCGGCTCGCACGTCGTTCTCTTTGCGGACGGAACCGAACCGGACGAAAAAACCTTCACAGAGGCGGCAGAGATCGCCGCACTCTATTCGGCCGCAAGCGGTGCGCCGCATACCGAGGTCGATTATACCCTTGTGAAAAATATCAAAAAGCCGACCGGAGCCAAGCCCGGCTACGTCATCTATCACCAGAACTGGTCCTGCACCGTCTCGCCCTCGCGCGAAGAGGTGGAGAAGAAGCGGGGGAAATAAGGATTTGCGGGGGAACCACTTTTTTGAAAAAAAGAGGTCCCCCGCACCCCTTCCAGAAAAAACTTTCACAAAAAAAATAACGCCCACTTTCCGGCGTGCGTTCAAAAACTTGTTATAAAGGTTTTTGAAGAGGGTGCGGGAGGAACTTTTCTCTAAAAAGTTCCTCCCGCATCTTCTCTTCTAAATCATTTCTTTATACACATCATTCTTGGGCAGTCCGCGTTCTTTGGCGACCTTTTTGACTGCCTCCATTTTGGGAAGTCCCGAGGCCATATAAAGCTCCACCTGTTCTTTGGGAGTGTTGTCCCAGGCGGTGGCTTTTTCTCGTTTTTCGGCGCCCTCGACGACCAGAACGTACTCGCCGCGAGGGTCTGTCGATTCATAATGGGCGATCGCCTCACCAAAGGTGGTGCGCAAAACCTCTTCGTTTTTCTTGGTCAGCTCGCGGCAAAGGGCAATTTTGCGTCCCTCCCCAAAGGCTTTGGCAAGGTCGGAAAGGGTTGCGCGCAGTTTGTGCGGCGCTTCGTGGAAGAGAATGGTGCGCTCCTCGGTTTTGAGCGCTTCCAGGCGTTCTTTTCGCTCGGCCTTTTGCATGGGAAGAAAGCCCTCGAAGACGAAACGTCCGGTGGGGAGCGCCGAAAGGATGAGCGCATTGATCGCGGCAACCGGGCCGGGGATCGACGTGACCGGAAGTCCCGCCTCGGCGCACAAACGAACAAGATCTTCCCCGGGATCGCTGACGCCGGGGGTGCCGGCATCGGTGACGAGCGCGCAGGATTCGCCTGCTACAAGGCGGGATACGATCTCGGGGCCGCGCTCCTTTTTGTTGTGTTCAAAATAGGAGACAAGCGGCTTGGAAATGCCGAAATGCGTGAGCAGTCCCAACGTGTTGCGCGTATCCTCGGCGGCGACAAAATCGACGTCCGAGAGCACCTTGATCGCGCGCTCGGAAAGATCCGACAAATTACCGATGGGCGTTGCGACCAGGTAGAGCGTTCCCTGCTCTACCCTATTTTTTTCTTCGGGAGCGATCGCTTGTTTTTTCAAGCCGAACCACCTCTCTTTTCATATACTGCCAATAGAACAAAAAAAGGAGTTTTACCAATGGCAATCAAAATTTATATCGACCAGGGCCACAATCCGGAAAATCCGAACGCCGGGGCCGAAGGAAACGGCCTGCGCGAACAGGATATCACCTATGCCGTAGGTCAAGAGCTTGCCGCGCTTTTGCGTGGGGACGGCAATTTTGAAGTCCGGCTGTCAAGACCGACGCCCGCGACCTCGCTCGGCAACAGCAACACCACAAGCCTCAGAGCCAGAACGACCGACGCAAACGAATGGGGCGCCGACTATTTTATCAGCATCCACACCAACGCCTCGGAAAATCCGGCGGCATCCGGCAGTGAAGCCTTTGCCTACAGCCGACAGTCCGAGGGATTCTATCTTGGCGAGGACATTTTGATCGGGCTTGCCGACGTCACAGGCCTTCGCAACCGCGGAATGCAGGTGCGCCCGGGCCTTTACGTCCTCAAAAAAACGAGCATGCCGGCAGTGCTGGTCGAGATCGGGTTTATCACCAACCGCGGCGACGCAAGTCTCATGAATACCCGCCCCGGCCTCTTTGCCGAAGGGATCTATCGGGGAATTTTGAAATACTTCAATTTGTAAGAAGCGGAAGCAGACGACTTTTCAGTTCTTCGGCGTCGCCGAAAAATTGCAGGGCGTTCAAGCCAAAAGCCTTGGCCGCTTCTACGTTGGCACAAAGGTCGTCGATGAAGACGCACTCGGCCGGATCCAGATCATAGGTTTTGCACAGATATTCAAAAATCTCTTTTGACGGTTTGATATACCCCACGTCGGCCGAAAAGACGCAACCGTCAAAGTGAGACAGGATCGGAAACTCGTCCTTCTTTTCGATGAAGGTTTTTCCGATGTTGGAGAGCAGATAGAGCTTCTTCCCTCTCCCACGCAGTTCGACCAAAAGTTCTTCCATGCCCGAAATCGGGGGAATATGATAGATCCATGTATGCACAATGTCAGCGGCAACCTTGTGCAAATGCGCGGGGAGGTCGGCACAGACCGAGGCGATCATCTCGTCGTTCGTGATCTTCCCTGCATCCTGCCTGTCCCAGTATTTGCGATCAAAGACGACCTGCTCGAGTAGTCTGCGGTCGGCTTCGTCCCAAACGTAAGCCGAAGCGATGTCGTAGGGTACGAATTGGATGAGCACCTGACCAAAATCGAAAACGATATTCTTTACCATGCCGTCAATCCTCGTCGTCGAGCTTGAGAACCGCCATAAAGGCCTCGGGAGAGACCTGGACAGAACCGAGCTGACGCATCTTCTTTTTGCCCTCTTTCTGCTTTTCGAGCAGCTTTTTCTTTCTGGTGATATCGCCGCCGTAGCACTTGGCAAGCACGTCTTTTCTCATGGCCTTGACCGTCTCGCGCGCGATGATCTTTGATCCGATGGCGGCCTGGATCGGAATTTCAAAGAGCTGTCTCGGAATGTTTTCCTTGAGCTTTTCGGCGATCTTCCGCGCGCGCGGATAGGCCTTGTCCTCGTGGACGATGAAAGAGAGCGCGTCGACCTGCTCGCCGTTGAGAAGGAAATCGAGTTTGACGAGCTTGGAAGGCTCGTAGCCTTTCAGCTCATAGTCAAGCGACGCATATCCCCTCGAACGGCTCTTGAGCGCGTCGAAAAAGTCGTAGATGATCTCGTTGAGCGGCAGGTCGTAGTGAAGCTCGACGCGTGTGGGATCGAGGTATTTCATATCCTTGAAAATGCCGCGGCGATCCTGGCAGAGATCCATAAGGCCTCCGACGTAGGCGACCGGAGTGATGATGTTCGCCTTGACCATCGGCTCGTAGGCAATTTCGATCTGGTCGGGACCGGGGTAGTTGGTCGGGTTGTCGATGCGCACCGTTTCGCCGCTCTTGAGTTTGATTTCGTAAATAACGCTTGGAGCCGTTGTGATGAGATCGAGATTGAACTCTCTTTCGAGCCGCTCCTCGATGATTTCCATGTGTAATAGCCCCAAGAATCCGCAGCGGAAGCCAAAGCCGAGCGCGATCGAGGTTTCGGGCTCGTAAAGGAGCGCCGCGTCGTTGAGTCGCAATTTTTCAAGTGCGTCGCGCAGGTCGCCATAGCGCGCGCCGTCGGCGGGATAGATTCCGGCATAGACCATCGGCTGTGCGGCTTTGAAACCGGGCAGCGGGGTTTTGGTGGGGTTGTCGGCCAAAGTGACAGTATCGCCCACGCGGGTGTCCCCCACGCTCTTGATCGAAGCGGTAATGTATCCGACTTCTCCCGCAGAGAGGCAGTCGCGCTTTTGCAGGCCGAATGGCTCCATGCTGCCGACCTCGACCACGTCAAAGGTGGCGCCGGTGCTCATGAGCATCATCTTGTCGCCGGCTCTCAGTTTGCCGTCCACGATGCGCACGTTGACCACAACGCCGAGATAGCTGTCGTAGTAGGAGTCGAAAATGAGCGCTTTTAAGGGTGCGTCCTCGTCGCCGTCAGGGGCCGGAACGCCGTGTACGACGGCCTCCAGCACGTCCTCAACGTTGAGTCCGGTTTTGGCCGAAACAGCGGGACAATCCTCGGCAGGAATACCGATGATGTCTTCAATTTCCTTGCGGCAACCCTCGATGTCGGCCGAGGGCAGATCGATCTTGTTGATGACCGGCAAAATCTCCAGCCCCGCATCAACGGCAAGATAGGCGTTGGCAAGCGTCTGGGCTTCAATGCCTTGCGTGGCGTCCACGACAAGAAGCGCCCCTTCGCAGGCGTTGAGCGAGCGCGAAACTTCGTAGTTAAAGTCAACATGGCCGGGCGTATCGATGAGATTGAAGACGTAGGTTTCGCCGTCCTTGGCTTTGTAGTCAAGCCGCACGGCGCGCGCCTTGATGGTGATGCCGCGTTCGCGCTCGAGATCCATGTTGTCGAGGATCTGTTCCTCCATATCTCGCTTGGAGACGGTATCGGTCAATTCCAGAATGCGATCGGCCAGCGTGGACTTGCCGTGATCGATGTGGGCAATGATCGAGAAATTCCGGATTTTGGATTGTCTTTCGTTGTTCTGCACGTTGCTATCAACCTTTCGGATCGTGAAAATACAAGTTCTGGTTTATTGTAGCATGATTTTCGGATTTTTGCAAGAGAAAAGAAATGCAATCGAAAGAAAAAGAGCGGGCAAAGCCCGCTCAAAAAAGCATTATAGGTCAAAGCACTTCTGAAGCGCCTTGTATTCGCCGAGGACAAGCAGGGTCTTGCTTTCGGTCAGCACGATCCCGGGCGAGACCGACACGTTGAGTTTGCCGTTCTCGCGCACGCCGATGATATTGATATTGTACTTTTTGCGCACGTCCACTTCGAGGATGCTCTTGCCGATCCATGCCTTTGGGATCGTTACTTCAAAAATCGAGCAATCGTCGTCGAGCTCGATGTAATCGAGAATGTGGTCGGCACTGTAGCGGATGGCAAGCCAGGAAGCAAGCTGTTTTTCGGGATAGACGATCTCATCGGCGCCGTTGCGGAGAAGGAATTTGGCCTGTCCGTCGCGCTCGGTGCGCGAAACGACCACCTTGGCGCCAAGTTCCTTGAGCAGGTTTGTCGTCTCCAGCGAGCTCTGAAAGTCGCCGCCGATGGTGACGATGCAAACGTCATATTGCTTTACGTCAAGCCCGCGCAAAAAAGTTTCGCTCGTGCTGTCGCCGATCTGCGCGCTCGTGACGATCGGCAAAATGTCGTTGACGCGCTGTTCGTTTGAGTCGACCGCCATCACCTCATGCCCGAGACGGCAAAGCTCCTCGGCAATGTGCTTGCCGAAGTTCCCCACGCCGATGAGCAGGATCGATTTCTTTTTTCTCATTCTTTTCATGTGATCACCCCACAGTCAGTTGGTCTACCGGATATTTGGAAGCATCGCCTACGACCTTGCCGGCCGTGGCGTAAATGAGCGTGAGTCCCCCCACGCGCCCAAAGAACATGAGCACCATAAGGAAGCATTTGGAGATGGCGCCGAGCGACGGCGTGATACCAAGCGAAAGGCCGACCGTGCCGACCGCCGAAGCCGCTTCAAAAAGGCTTTTGGAAATATCGATCCCTTCAACGAGGCAGATCGTAATTCCGCAGGAACTAAAAAGAATGAAGTAAAGCACCAAAATAGCCGACGCGCTTTTGACCACCTCTCCCGTCATGCGGCGGCGGAAGAGAGAAACGCTCTCGTGCCTGCGAAAAACCGAATGCATGGAAGCCACAAGGATCGCCAGCGTCGTGACCTTCATTCCTCCCGCAGTGGAGGCCGGAGCGCCGCCCACAAGCATGAGGAAGCCGGTCAATCCCTGTCCGAGTCCCGACATGGAGGAAAGGTCGGCCGTGTTGAATCCGGCCGTTCTCGGCGTGACCGCCTGGAAAAGCGAGAGCCATACGCGGCGCGCCCCCATCTCGCCCGAGAATTCAAAGAAATAAAAATAGAGTGCCGGTAAAAGGATGAGAAGGAAGCTGACAAGCAAAATCACTTTGGTCTGCGTCCTGTACTTGGAAAGGTGGTGTTTGTGTTTGCAAACATCTTCCCAGGTGAGAAATCCGATGCCGCCCACGATGATGAGCAGCATCACCGTGATGTTGACCGTCGGGCTTCCCGCAAAAGCGGTCAGGGAGGAAAACTCGTTTCCCGCGCTGCCCATGATGTCAAAGCCTGCGTTGCAGAAGGCAGAGATCGAATGGAAGATCGCAAACCAGATCCCCTTCCAGCCGGCCGCTTTGCAAAAAGCCGGCAAAAGCAGGAGCGCACCGCAAAGCTCGATGGAAAGCGTTCCTTTGACCACAAAGCCGACCAGCCGTTCCATGCCGCCGATGCTCTCGGTGGAAAGCGTCTCTTTGATGGCGTCCTTGCCGAACAGTCCGATCCTTTTTCCGGACAGCGCAGCAAAGGAGGCCGCCACCATGATCACGCCCATGCCGCCGATCTGAATGAGCAAAAGAATGAGGATCTGCCCGAAGACCGACCAGTAGGTCGCGGTGTCGTGTACCACAAGACCGGTCACGCAAACCGCCGAAGTGGAGGTAAAGAGCGTGTCGATAAACGGCGTTACGACTCGTGCCTTTGAGGAGATCGGAAGCATGAGAAGGAGCGCACCGAGAAGGATCACGCCGAAGAACCCAAGCAGGATCGTTTGAAAAGAAGATAGCCTCAACCGTCTGCGTTTCATTGCGGTGTCTCCTTTCTCAAAAATCTGCATCAATTGTAGCACAAATCAAAAAGAATTGCAAGAAAAAAAGCGGAGAACGACCGTTTTTTGATTTCAGATCTGTTTTTCGTCGGAACGCTTGATCACATAGTAAATAAGATCGCGCTCAATGCCAAGGTAGGTCAGCTCTTTTTCGTTTGTGTGGCTGTAGTGCATTCCGCACTTTTGCATCACGCGCTCGGAGGCGGTGTTGCCGACAAAAAAGGAGGCGTACACCTTTTGCAGGCCGAGGGTATCAACGCAATAATCGAGAAAAGCCGAGACCGCTTCGGTTGCATATCCCTTTCCCCAGTGCTCCGAGCCAAAGCCGTAGCCGATCTCGCAGGCGCCGTCTTTGACGTCAAAATAAGTCAGAATGCCGATGAGCCGCCCGTCCTCTTTTTTGCGGACGGCAAAGAGGTCTTCCCTGCCCGGATACTTGGAAAAATCGAATTCTTCCAGCGTTTCGGCATAGTTGCAGATAAAGGTCTCCAGCACGCGCTTATCGTGCGAGATGTTGTGAAAATAGTCTGCTTTGTCACAAGGGCGCACCGCGTCGATCACAAGGCGATCGGTAATGAGTTTGACTTCATTCATAGGTTTCTCCGAAAATTCTTTTTCTTTGGCTCCAGTTTAGCATACTCGGATCGAAAAATCAAGAAAAACGCATCTTCTTTGAGCCGTTTTTCGTCAATCGGGACAAAAATTTACACTTTATGAGAAAAATATCTTGACATTTTGCCTTTTGCGGCTTATAATGTTAACAACATACAAGATCTGCGTGCGCTTGCCTCGGTCGAGACACGCGGATTTGTTTTTTTCATCCCGCAAGGGAAAGGAGGTTTTTATGGAAAACACATTTACCGTCCTGTTACACAACCAGTTTACCTGGCAGCAGATTGCCGAATTGTTCCTCCGCATTCTTGTTGCCTGCCTTTGCGGCGCCGTCATCGGGCTGGAGCGAAGCAAGCGCTTCAAGGAAGCCGGCATCCGCACGCACATCATGGTCTGCTTTGCGACCGCGCTCATGATGATCGTTTCCAAATACGCCTTTGCAGACCTTGCCGGAACGATCGGCAACGCGATCGGCGTTCGTGACACCGACCCTGCCCGTATTGCGGCGCAGGTTGTGACCGGTATCAGCTTTCTTTGTGCGGGCGTCATCTTCAAGAACGGCATGACGGTCAAGGGGCTGACCACGGCGGCAGGCCTTTGGGCGGCAGCGGGCATCGGCCTTGCCATCGGCGCGGGCATGTACGTCCTCGGCATTGGCGCCACGATCATTATGACGCTCCTCCAGCTCATCCTTTACAAAGTCCAGGTCGGTTTTGACGCTTACAAGACCTCGCATCTGCGCATTACCGTGTTCCAGGATCAGGAATTCCGCCAAATGTTCTTGGCCTTCCTGGATGAACACAAGATCATGATCACAGAAACGCTGATGGAATCGAACGAGACCGGTGAGATCACCTACGACCTCTATCTGCGCGTCCCGAGACAGACCCCGGTGGAAAACATCACCGCATTCCTCATGCAGAACAAACTGGTCAAGACCGTCTCGGTTCTCCCGACCGTGTAAACAGAAATCATCCAAACCCCTTCGGGCGGACGCAATGCGTCCGCC
>JAFSSP010000003.1 GCA_017450945.1 Clostridia bacterium
AATGGCATTGTAGTCTTTGATGTCGAACTTTCTTGTTTTCAGTTTGTCGTTTTTATTATAATCAAAGTTGAGGATCAAAAGAGGGCATGAGCTGAAGCTTGAACAAGTTTTGTTTGTGCTTGCGGTCGATGAGTTTTTTTGTGGACTCGTTGTCGATCTTCCCCTCGCGGATGTAGCGGTCGAGTACGGCGTAGGTAAAGCCGAGGTTATCCTCGTCGGTTTTGCCCGAGAGCCCGTCGATCGGCGGCTTTTCCACCAGCGAGTGGGGAAGCTTCAGATAATGTCCGATCGCTTTGACCTCGGTGACGGTCAGATGCGCGAGCGGGCTGAAGTCGCCTGCCGCGTCGCCGTAGCGGGTGGAATATCCCACCCAGTCCTCCGAGAGGTTGCAGGTGTTTGCAACCCGGCCGTTCGAGCTTTGCGAAACGGCATAGAGTGTCGCCATGCGGATGCGCGGCGGCAGATTGATGCGCGACTGCTCGGAGAGGGGAAGCTCGCCGGGAATTGCGCTCTTGATGCCTTCCACCGCGTCTTTGATGTTGACGATATAGTGCTTGATGCCGAGGTGATCGACAAGCAGATGGGCGCAGTCGATATCGGCCTGCTCGCCGCAGGGCATGAGCACGCCGATCACGCGGTCTTTGCCGAGCGCGCGGACGCAGAGAGCGGCTGTGACCGAGCTGTCCTTGCCGCCCGAAATGCCGACAACAGCGTTGCAGCCCTTGCCGTTTTCCTCGAAGAACTGTCTGATCCAATCAACGCATTCGTTTGTGATTTTTGCAACGTCAAACATGGGTAAATTCTTCTTTCGCTTTATGATTTAGGATTTTTTGCGCAGGCCGAAGCCCGAGCCAATGAGCATGAGAATGGGGAAGATCTCAAGTCGTCCGGCCAGCATATCGAGGATGAGGACGAGCTTGGAGACAATTGAAAAATCGCCGTAGTTGCCCATGGGGCCGACCAGTCCCAGTCCGGGGCCGACGTTGTTGAAGCAGGCGACAACCGCCGTAAAGTTTGTGGTAAAGGAAAAGTTTCCGGGGTCGGCCGAGATCACCACACAGCTGAGCGCCAGAATGATCACATAGGCCGAGAGGTAGGCGTTGGTGTTTGCCATGATCTCTTCCGAAACGACCTTGTCTCCGCTGCGGATTGGCTGCACTTTTTGCGGGTGGATCATTTTGGAAATGTTGCGTTTCATTCCCTTGAAAAGGAGCAGGATGCGGACGCACTTCATTCCTCCGCAGGTGCTTCCCGCGCAGGCGCCGGTCACCATCAGTACGACGAGGATGGATTTGGAAAGCGCAGGCCAGGCGTTGAAGTCGACCGTGGAATATCCCGTGGTGCTGATGATACTCGTCACCTGGAAGGCCGAGTGCCGCAAAGCGTCCCAGATCGAATCCATGCCGGGCAGATTGCGGATGTTGATGGTGATAATGGCGATGGAAATGACGACGGTAAGAATGTAGAGGCGCAATTCTTCATCCTTGAACACGGCTTTGAAATGCCGCAAAAGCAGAAGGAAGTAGCAGCTGAAGTTTACGCCGAACAGAAACATGAAGACGCTGCAGACGTTTTGCAGATAGGGGGTAAACCCGGCAAGGCTGTCGTTGTGAATGGCAAAGCCGCCGGTCCCCGCCGTTCCGAACGCCGTACAAAGCGCGTCAAACGGGTTAAGCCCACCTGCGGCCAGAAAGCCGAAATCAAGGATCGTCAGAACGATGTAGGTGGCATAGAGGATGAGCGCGGTCTGGCGCATCCTGGGACGCAGTTTGCCCACGTCCGGCCCAGGGCTTTCCGCCCGCAAAAGGTGAATGGTAAATCCGTCGTTCCGTCCGCTGAGCGGGACAATGGCAAGCAGGAAGACCAGCACCCCCATACCGCCGATCCAATGGCTGAAGCTCCTCCAGTAGAGAACGCTCTTCGGAAGAGACTCAATTTCGGAGAGGATCGACGCGCCGGTGGTGGTAAAGCCGGACACGATCTCAAACAGCGCATTCACATAGTTCGGAATGGCACCCGAAAGAAAGAAGGGAAGTGCGCCGAAGAGTCCCATGAGGATCCAGCTGAGGCTGACGCAAACCAGTCCTTCTTTTGCGTAAAAGCCTTTTTTTGCCTTGATCGAAAAAAGAGCAAACAGTCCGGCTCCCCCAAGCGTGATCCCCATGGATATGAGGAAGGAGAGCGTGACGTTCAGCGGATCAAAGCAGGCGGCGATCACGATCGCCGGGAGCATAAAGATCGCTTCCAGTACAAGGATCAAGGCGAAAATGCGCGAGATGAGTTTGTAATTCATAGACAGGCGCTCCTCACGCAAAGATGTCGTTGAGGAGACGGACTTCCGCCTCCTTTTTCGAGACGATCACCAGTCGGTCGCCCGGGTAAAAGCAGGAGTCGCCGCCGGGGATGGTCGTTTTGGAGCCGTGCGAAATGCAGGCAATGCGGATGTCCGGGCGCAGGCGGATGGTTTTGAGCGCTTCCGCGGCGTGGCGGGTATCCTTTTCCACATAGAATTCCGAGGCTTCGACCTGTCCGTCCGCAATGGCGTGAATGGTCACGGCGGCGCCGCTCTTTGCTTTCATGGCGCGCACAAATCGCAGAATGTTGTTGCAACAGAGTTTTCTCGGACAGATCACACTGCCCAAGGGCAGGTTGTCGATGATGCGGGAATTCTCCATATGGCTGATCTTGGTAATGATCTGCGGAAGCCCGAGACTGCTTCCGTAAAGCGAGAGCACCAGATTGAGTTCATCGTTTCCGGTCAGGCTGACCAGTGCGTCGCAAGAGGAGATGCCTTCGCTGGCAAGATAGTCGTGATTACTGACGTCGCCCTGGATCACCGTGATGTTCGGAAAATCTTCGGCAAGCCGTTCACAGCGCGAAAGATTCTGCTCCACCACCGAGAGCTGAATGCCGCGGTTTTTGAGCAGTTCGATGAGGTAATAGGTAATGGTTCCGCCTCCGGCGATCATCACGTCGCGCACCCGCTTGGTGGTAATGCCGAGGTTTTTGAGAAGCAGAGCCAGGTTGTCCGGCGAGGCGGTGACAAAAATGCGGTCGCCCTCTTTGAGCACAAACTGGCCGTCCGGAATATGTGCAACGCCTTCGCGCAAAACCGCGCAAATGAGCACGCGGCAGCGGACAAGCGCGGAGATCTCCCGCAGGGGCCGATCTTTGAGAATGCTCGATTCGTCCAGCTTGAGCTCCACCAGCTCCATGCGGCCTTTTGCAAAGAGGTCGCGTTTGAGAAAACCGGGGTAGCGCAAAAGTCGTTCGATTTCGGATGCGGCCTGCAATTCGGGGTTGAACATCATGGATAGCCCGAAGGAATCCTGCATTTCATACGACTGATCCACATACTCGGGGTTGCGGATACGGGCGATGGTGTGCAGGTTTCTGTTTTTTGCGTGCGCGGTCATACAGCAAAGCAGGTTTACCTCGTCGCTTCCGGTGCAGGCGATGAGCAGATCGGCTTCTTTGACGCCGGCTTCTTCCAGCGTTTCGAGAGAGGCGCAGTTGCCCTCTACGCCGATGACGTCATATTTTCCCAAAAGAGCGGAAAGGACAGGGGAGGAGATATCGATGAGCGTCAGATCATAGCCTTCGAGCGTGAGGGCGTTGATGAGCGTTTCACCGACTTTTCCGCATCCTGCAATTAAAATTTTCAAAATGGATCTCCTTTCGGAATCAAAGAGAAGTGTTGCGGGTTTCGATCATTTGTAAAAGCGTTTTTTCATCGATCACGGGGATTCCAAGCTCCCGTGCCTTTGTCAGTTTGCTTCCGGCGTCCTCGCCGGCAACTACAAAGGAGGTCTTTTTGGAGACGCTTCCGGCCGCCTTGCCGCCCATGTTACGGATCAGCTCTTCGGCCTCCTTGCGCCCCATCGTGGGAAGCGTTCCGGTGACGACGATGGTCAGTCCCGAAAAGAGCGTGTCGGCCTCTTTTGCATTCGCTTCGGTTTTAACGCCGGCCGCCTTCAGTTTTTCGCAGAGCGCGACGTTTTGCGGGTGCGAAAAGAAGTTGATCACGCAGGTCGCGGTGATCTCGCCGAAGTCGTCGATGGCGACGAGCTCTTCGGCTGTTGCACTCTGAATCCGCTCCAGCGTGCGGAAGGTTTTTGCCAGAGCGAGAGCGGCGACCTCTCCCACGTTGCGGATGCCGAGCGCGGTGATGAGGCGCTCAAGCCCGCGTTCTTTGGAGGCTTCGATGGCGTCGATGAGATTCTGAGCCGATTTTTCGCCCATGCGGTCAAGACCGACCAGATCCTCTTTTTTGAGGGTATAGAGATCGGCGGCGTCCGAGATGAGCCGGTTGGAAAGGAGCAGTTCGACCATCTGCGGCCCCAGCCCTTCAATGTCCATCGCGTCCTTCGAGGCAAAGTGCTCGATGCTGCGAGAGATCTGCGCGGGGCAGGAAAGGTTGGTACAGCGCACGGCCGCGCCCTCGTCGGGATCGTAAAAGACCGGCTCTCCGCAGGAGGGGCAACGATCCGGCATACAGAAAGGCTTGGAATTATTTGGCCTTGCCTCGGGGTGCGAGCAGAGGACTTCGGGAATGATGTCCCCAGCCTTTTGCAGGGTGACAAGGTCGCCCACGCGGATGTCGCGTTCACGGATGAAATCCAGGTTGTGGAGCGTGGCTCTTGACACCGTGCTCCCGGCAAGCCGGACCGGTTCGAGAACTGCGGTCGGGGTCAACACGCCGGTGCGCCCTACGGCGATGGCCACGTCCAAAACGCGGGTCTGTTTCTGTTCGGGCGGGAATTTGTAAGCGACCGCCCATTTCGGCGTGTTGGTGCCTTCGCCCAAAAGAAGCCTGTCCGACAGCGAGTCGATTTTAACCACGATGCCGTCGATGTCGTAGGCAAGCTCGTCGCGCTCGGCGCCGACCGATTCGATGAATCTTGTAATCTCGTCGTAATTCTTTGCCACCGTCCGCTTTTCCAGAACGTGGAATCCGAGTTCCTTCAGACGGTCGAGCGTTTCGGTATGGCTCTTCGGAGCATGGTTATCGGGATAGAGATCTCCTGCCTGAAAGTTGAAAACGAAAATATCCAGCCCGCGTGCGGCGGTGATTTTGGAATCGAGCTGACGGAGCGAGCCTGCCGCCGCGTTGCGCGGATTGGCAAAAAGGGCTTTTCCGGCCGCTTCCTGCGCGCGATTGAGCCGATCAAAACTGCGGCGCGGCATATAAACCTCGCCGCGGACGGTCAGATCGAGCGGTTCGGATAGCTTCATCGGGATCGAGAGCACGGTTTTTAAGTTTTCGGTCACGTTCTCGCCGACAAACCCGTCGCCACGCGTCGCTCCCTCGACGAACAGTCCTTTTTCATAGCGGAGCGAGACCGAAAGCCCATCGATCTTCGCTTCGACCGAATAGACCGGATTTTGGATGCTTTCCTTGACACGATCCAAAAACCCCTTCAGCTCCTCGAACGAGAAAACGTCCGAGAGCGAATTCATCTGGACCTTGTGGGTCACCTTTTCAAATTTATCAAGCGCCGCGCCGCCCACGCGGTGAGTGGGGGAGGCGGGATCGTCGTACTCCGGATGCTCGGCTTCGAGCGCGAGCAGTTCGGCGTAGAGCTTGTCGTATTCATAGTCCGAGATGATCGGGTCGTCGTCGACGTAGTAACGCTTTGCGTGATAAGAGAGTTCTGCGCGCAGTTTTTTGATGCGTTCCAAAACCGATTCCATGGCCGACCTTCTTTCTTCATTCTATATTCCGTAATATTATATCACAAAAACCCTTGTATGTCAATCTTTTTTGCTTGACAAGGAGGGGGCGGGGTGCTATCATAAGGATAGAAAAATCATTCGGAGAAAGGAGAGACGGGATGAAAGCGCCTGTGAAGATCACAAAGGATTCGCCTGTGACGGTTCTGCCCGGCGTGGGCGAGGTAAAAGCCAAGGCCTACGCAAAGCTCGGAGTCTTCACCCTATCCGATCTCCTTTTCTACTATCCCCGCGCCTACGAGGACAGAAGCACGATCTACCCGCTTGCCGCCTCTCCCGCAGACGGCAAATGTGCGGTCGTCCTTGTTGTGGGGAGCGAGCCAAAGCTCGTTCGCCTGCGCAGTCGCAAAACCTTTCTCAAGTTCCGTGCCTTCGATGAGAGCGGTACCTGCGAGATCACCTATTTCAATCAGGATTATCTCAAAAGCGTTTTTTCGGTCGGATCGATCTTCCGCTTCTATGGAAAAGTCGAGCGCGCCGGCAAAAAGTACGCCATGTCTTCACCGGCCGCCGAGCCTTGGGTGGAAGAAGCGCCCCCACCGCCGCTTTACGCGGTCTACAAAAAAACCGATGGCCTGACGCAAAAACAGATTCAAAAGGACGTTGCCGCGGCCATGGAACTGCTCTTTGGGGAGACGGTCGACCCTCTGCCCGAAGAGATTCGGGAGAAAAGAGGCCTTTGTGACAAGGCTTTTGCGCTCGCGCAGATCCACCGCCCGGATGGGTTTGAGAGTTTGAACCGCGCCAAAAACCGACTCATTTACGAGGAGTTTTTCCTCTTTTCGTTAGGGATCGCCACAACGCGTCTGGCCGAAGAAAAGTCCTACGCGTTCCCCTTGAAAAGACAGAATCTTTCTCTGCTGTTCTCCCGGCTGCCCTTTGCCCTGACCGCATCGCAAAAAACGGCAATCAGCGAAATCTGTGCCGACCTTGCCAAAGAGACCCCAATGCGTAGGATGCTCGTGGGCGACGTGGGAAGCGGCAAGACGGTTTGCGCCGCGGCCGCCATGCTTTGCGCCCTGCAAAACGGCAGGCAGGCGGTGCTCATGGCGCCGACCGAAATTCTTGCAAGACAACATTTTCTCGATCTCTCCCCGCTCTTTGAAGCACTCGGATACAAGACCGCCCTTTTGCTCGGGGCTACCCCCGCGGCCGAGAAGAGAAAGATCCGCGAAGGGCTTTCGATAGGGGCCATCGGCCTTGTGATCGGTACGCACGTGCTTCTTTCCGAGGGCGTGGAATTCTTCGCGCCCGGGGTTGTCGTGACCGACGAACAGCATCGCTTTGGAGCGGCGCAGCGGGCCCAGCTTTCGGAAAAGAATCAATCGGCGCACCTGCTTGTCATGAGCGCAACTCCCATCCCGCGCTCGCTCGCACTCACGCTCTACGGCGACCTTGACGTCTCGCGCCTTACCGAGCTTCCACCCGGCAGACAGCGCGTGGATACCTACGCCGTGGACGAAACTTTTCGCGAGCGCGTCAATACATTCATTGAAAAACAGGTTGCCGACGGCGGTCAGGTCTTTGTGATCTGCCCCTCGGTGGAAGAGCGCGAGGGCGGCGAGCTCTCGCTCTCCGAGATCGGCGCCTTTGGCCCGGAACCCTTTGAGCGCCCGCCCATGAAGGCCGCCGTCACGCACGCAAAAGAGCTTGCCGAGCGCTTTCCCGACGTCGGCGTGGCCTGCCTGCACGGCCGCATGAAGAGCAAAGAAAAAGAGGCCGTCATGGCCGCCTTTGTCTCGGGAGAAACCAAAATTCTTGTCTCGACCACCGTCGTGGAGGTCGGAGTCAATATTCCCAACGCAAGCCTTATGCTGATCGAGAACGCCGAGCGCTTCGGTCTCTCGCAATTGCACCAGTTGCGCGGAAGAGTCGGGCGCGGGAACCGCAAATCCTATTGCATCCTTGCCGCAGGGCAGGGGAGCAGCGAAAAGGCGCTCGGTCGTCTTCGCGTGCTGGCCACGACCTACGACGGCTATGCCATTGCGGAGGCCGATCTGAGAGAGCGCGGCCCGGGCGACTTCCTCGCCGTATCGGAGGACGGCGGCGTGCGCCAGAGCGGCGGGCTTTCCTTCCGTCTTGCCGACGCGGGAAGCGACCTTTCCACCCTGCTTGACGCTACCGCCGACGCAAAAGAGCTTTTGCAGCAGGACGCGGCGCTCTCGGGTTATCCTGCCTTGAAAGAAGAACTGCAAAAAGCCTTTACCATCAAGACCGGCTACATCAGTTAAAGGAGTCTTTATGCCAACCATTCGCAACGCAACCACAGCCGACGCAAAGGCGCTCCTCGCCATCTATATCCCCTACGTCGAAAACACCGCCGTATCTCTGGAACTCACCCCGCCCACGCTCGCCGAGTTCACTTCTCGCATGGAGAGCCGCATCGGGACCTATCCCTATCTCGTATTGGAAGAGAGCGGCGAGATTCTCGGCTACGCCTACGCCGGCAGATTCCACGCGCGCGCCGCCTACGACCTCTCGGCAGAGGCGACCATCTATCTGCGAAAAGGCGCAAAAGGCCGCGGCTTTGGAAAACTGCTCTATACCGCGCTCGAGGACGAACTCAAAAAAAGAAACGTCCAAAACCTCTACGCCTGCATCGCTTACGCTGATCCCGAGGACGAGCATCTTCAAAACGATAGCTACCGCTTCCATACCGCCATGGGATATATCGAGGTCGGCCACTTCCATAAATGTGCCTATAAATTCTCCCGCTGGTTCGATATGGTCTGGATGGAGAAGTTTTTAGGAGAACACGAGGAAAGCCCGAAGGGGTTTATAGGGTTTTGACGGAGAAGATGCGGGAACCCTTTTTTGAAAAAAAGTGGTTCCCGCACCCTCTGAAAAAACTTTAGCAAAAAATGTCAAAAAACAGCCGGGAGCTTTGATGCTTCTCGGCTGTTTGCTGTAAATTGTTGCTTTTTGTCAGCCTTCCCCACTGGGGAAGGCATACGCAAATTGTTATTTTGCAATATCTCCGTTTGTGCAGTGGACGATGTAGGAGCCGGTGCTGCCGTCCCAATCGCTTCCTTTGCTGATGGCATTCCACTGAGCCATGGTGCCGGTGTAAGTGATGCTTGTGAGGTCAAAGCAACTAAAGAAACCACTCTCTCCAATGCTTTGGAGACTATTCGAAATGGTGATGGTCGTAAGTGCATAGCAAGCCACGAACGCGCTGTTTCCAATGCTCGTGACGCTGTCCGGAATGGTGATGCTCGCCAAGGAGGTACAACTGTCGAACGCAGAAGCTCCAATGCTTGTGACACTTCCGTCTGTTGGAATCACACTATTTTTACATCCTTGGATTAAGGTTTTTGTACTTGCTTCAATCAAGCAGTTTTGAATTGCGGGATAGTTCTGGCTTTCGCTGGTAATACTTGCGAGAGCAGTACAGGTGCGGAACGGTTTTTCCCCAATACTTGTGACGCTTTCCGGGATGTTGATGCTTGTGAGAGCGGTACACCATTCGAATGCCCTTTTTCCAATGCTTGTGACGCTATCCGGAAACTCGATGTTCGAGAGTTGAGTGCACCAGAAGAACGCATAATCTCCAATGCTTGTGACGTTGTTTCCAATTGTGGCGCTCTCCAAGTTGGAACAACGGGCGAACGCATAGTTTCCAATGCTCGTGACGCTGTCAGGAATCGTGATGCCCCTGAGCGTGGAGGAATACTCGAACGCAGCGGATTGAATGCTCGTCACAATGTCGCCCTCAGGAGAAGTTGGCGGGATTACGATATTGGTATCGGTACAGGTTCCGATGCCCGAAAGGTAGCAGGTTCCGTTGCCGTTGGAAACAAATCCAAGCCCTTGGCTGTATTCCACGGCGGTAAAGGTCTCTTCACTGTTGCCGACGGTAACTACGATTGGGTTGCTGCTTCCGACGACTTCGCCCGCTTTGTTGACCCAGTAGCCAAATTCGGTGGCGTTGCTCGAAAGCGTTACGCTTTTACCGGGTTGGTAAAGCCCCTTGGTCGAGGTATCGGGCAGGGTGCCGCCAACAACATTGATCTGATAATAGGTTGCGTTTGCAAGGCGATCGGTTTTGTAATTGAAGTACTGCTGTGCCAATGTACCATAATTGAGCATACCGACAAGCAGTTCCCCCAAGGTTTTGCTTCCACCGATTTTGGTGGTATCGCCTTTTTTGTTGTAAGCATATTGCAGGACGCTGTATTTATCGAGTGCACTGTAAGTAATCTTGTCACCGTTTTTGATATAGGATACAGCATAAATATCCTGCGTCATCATTTTGGAGGAAACACCCGGGAAAATGAAGGTTTCATACCCGTAGTTGATCCCGGTGGTGGAAAGTTTTGCGTCTTCAGTTCCGTAAACGTAGCTTTCCTGTTGGTTTTTCCAAACCAAAACGCCGGTTTCAGCGCCGCCCGGTGCATTCTGAAAGTCAACATAATAGATGATGTTGACAGCGCTTTCCAGTTCGAGGTTGTGGCCCATGACCGTCGTTGTTGCTTCCCCCTCCGCTGCGGCGGGGAGGGCAAGAACGAGGATCAAGAGACAAGCCACTGCCGCCAGAGCAAGCAAAAATCTCTTTTTCATGCGATGCCTCCTTTTTAGTTCCAATCGGGAATGAGTACCGTGCTGGGGTTTTCGGGCTTACTTGAGGTGCGAATGACGTCCTCGTCCGCAAGGCGGATCACGGCGATTTTTAGCTCCGTGTAGTGCAGTTTTTGTTTTTTCATGTTCGTCTCCTATAAAATTTTTTCTTCCGTTTTGGAAGTATTTTTTATTATAATTCCGTTTTGGAAGTTTGTCAAGTGATTTTGCGTTCATAATTCTTTATGAGAAGCAAAAAGGCGGGCAAAGAGATGAAGATACGCAAACAGGTTTACGGGAACGCAAATATGGTCGGCAAAAGGATCGAGGAGCTCCGAAAGGCGCGCGGCATCAAACAAAAGGATTTTATCGCCCGATTGCAGGTCGCGGGTTGCGACGTCAACCCGACCAGCTACTCCAAGCTCGAAGGGCAGGTCCGCAGCGTCAACGACAAAGAACTCTACACCATTGCAAAGCTTCTCGAGGTCAAAATGGAAGACCTTTTTGAAGGCAAATAAAAAAGCACCCGATAGGGTGCTTTTTTGTTTTCCGGCGAGCGTTTAAAACCTTTTATTGAGTTTTTTGAAAGGGTGCGGGGAAACTTTTTTGCAAAAAAGTTTCCCCGCATTTTTCATAAAATCAATCAAAATATCCTTCTCTATAAAGCAACTCTGCTGTCAGTAGTCCGCCGCCGGCGGCGCCGCGCAGGGTGTTGTGGGAAAGGCCCACGAACTTATAATCGAATAGGGTGTCCTCGCGCAGTCTGCCCACGGTGACTCCCATGCCGCCATAGAGATCGCGGTCGAGCTTTGCCTGCGGGCGGTTATCCTCTTCAAAATAGGTGATGAACTGCTCGGGCGCGTGGGGAAGTCCCAGCTCTTGCGGTTTGCCCGAAAAGGCTTTCCAGTCGGCCAGGATCTGCTCCTTGGTCGGCTTATTCTTGAATTTTACAAAGACGGCGGCCGTGTGTCCGTCGGTGACCGGCACGCGGATGCACTGGGTCGTGATGATCGGAGCGGTTGCCTTGACGATCTTGCCGTCCTCGACCTTGCCCCAGACTTTGAGCGGCTCCTGCTCGCTCTTTTCTTCCTCGCCGCCGATGTAGGGGATCACGTTGTCGATCATCTCAGGCCACTCGTTGAAGGTTTTGCCCGCACCCGAGATGGCCTGATAGGTGGTTGCGACCACTTCGGTGATGCCGTACTTGAGTAGCGGCGTGAGCGCCGGAACATAGGACTGGATCGAGCAGTTGGGCTTGACGGCGATAAAGCCGCGCTTGGTACCAAGGCGCTTTTTCTGCGCTTCGATGACCGAGAGGTGATCGGCGTTGATTTCCGGGATCACCATGGGCACGTCGGGCGTCCAGCGGTTGGCCGAGTTGTTCGAGACGACCGGGATCTCTGCTTTGGCGTAGGTCTCTTCGAGGGCCAAGACTTCGTCCTTTTTCATGTTGACGGCGCAAAAGACAAAGGAGCAACGCTTGCCGACTTCTTCCACCTTAGCGGCGTCGAGAATGACCATTTTTTTATACTTTTCGGGCAGGGGCGAGGACATTTTCCAGCGGCCCTCCACCGCTTTTTCATAGGTCTGCCCTGCGGAGCGCGCCGAGGCGGCGAGCACCGAGACTTCAAAATAGGGGTGATCCTCAAGGAGCATGAGGAAGCGCTGACCGACCATGCCGGTGGCGCCGATGATACCGACTTTCATTTTTTCCATAGCAAGGGTCCTTTCGGGAAAAATCAATTTGTCTCATTATATTCCAATTCTCCATATTTTGCAAGAGTTTTCTTGACTTTTTCCGCAAAAAATGCTACAATAGCACCCGGAAATTGACAAAGAAAGGGGAAAAAGAGGCTATGACGCTGGTTGCAACCTGCCTGTTCGGGCTTGAAAAACTGCTTGGCGAAGAGATCGATTCGCTCGGCTGCAAGCGCATTCTGACGATGGACGGCCGCATCTTCTTTGAAGGCGACGAGCGGGCGATCGTGCGCGCAAACCTGCGGCTTCGCCTTGCCGAACACGTTTTTGTTCTGCTTGGCTCTTTTTCGGCCACGACCTTTACCGAACTCTTTGACGGCGTGGCGGCGATCCCCTTGGAAGAGTGGATCGGCAAAGAGGACGCCTTCCCGGTCAAGGGGCACTCGATCAAGAGCCGGCTTTTCTCGGTGCCGGACTGCCAGAGCATCATCAAAAAAGCGGCGGTCACGCGGCTTTCGGGTGCTTATGGGATCAAAATTTTCCCCGAGACCGGTGCAAAATACCAATTGGAATTTTTCCTTTTCAAAGATATTGCTTACATCATGCTCGACACCACGGGCATTCCGCTCCACAAACGGGGATACCGTCCAGAGTCGGGGCTTGCGCCTTTGCGTGAGACGCTCGCGGCGGCCATTGTGCTGACCTCGCGCCCGAGAGCCGACGTGCTCTTCTGGGATCCCATGTGCGGCTCGGGAACCATTGCCATCGAGGCGGCCGAGATTTTACACAACATCGCGCCCGGCCTCTCTCGTACCTTTGCCGCGGAGGACTATCCCCGCATTCCAAAAACTATTTGGACCGAGGAACGGGAGGCGGCAAAGAGCGAGATCGTCACGGACAACGGCGCTGTTGTTTGGGCATCGGACATCGACCCCGAAATGGTTTCTCTTGCAAAAGAGAATGCCAAGAGAGCCTGGGTGGAGAAGTTCATTCGCGTCTTTCAGGCCGACGTGCGCAAGATCCAAAAAGAGGATTGCAGAGGCACGATTGTCTGCAATCCCCCCTATGGCGAGCGCCTGATGACTTCTAAAGAAGTCGAAACGCTCTACCGCGAGATGGGCAAAAACCTGCGCAGTTTTGCCCCGTGGCAATTGTTCATCATCACCTCCCATCCACAGTTTGAAAAATGTTTCGGCAGACGCGCCGACAAAGAGAAAAAGCTGGTCAACGGCCGCATTCCCTGCGCGTTGTACGAGTTTTTGAAGTAAGCGTTATTTCCCGCCCCTGTCCGAATAGAACTGCTTTGCGGCCGAGGAGAGGGAATAGTTCTTGGCGCCGATGCGGATCAGATCCCAGTCGGCCGGCCCTCCCGCATAGCAGACCTTGGAAAGATACGGACAATTGTAAAAGGCCATCTCGCGGATCTCTCTGACCGAGATTGGGATCTTCACGCTTCCGGACGCCGCGAGCGTGGGATACTGCAACAAAACGCTTTTGTCCTTGCTGTAAAGAACGCCGTCCACATCGCAGAAAAAGCGGTTCCTTTCGCTGACCGAAATGTAAAGTAAATCCTTGCAGTCGGCAAAGGCGCGTTCGCCGATGAATTGCACGGTCGAGGGGATCTGGATCGCCGCCACGCCGTCCATGCCAAACAGGGCGTCGGCCGAAATCTCGGTGACAAGATCGCCGTCGGGCGAGGATTCGGGAATGATGATGCAGGCGTCGGTGCAACTGCCAATGCCGGCGAGCCGACAGGTTCCGTCGCCGTTTTTGACAAAGAGGAGTCCGTTTCCAAGGTCGACCGGTTGCGGATCTTTTTTTGGCTCGGGTTCCTCGACCACCGGAGGCTCTTCAACAAGTTTTTCCGCCTCTTTTTGCTCGGCGTTTTCATCCGGTTGCGGATCGGCGTCTGTCTCAAGAAAGGTCGAAGTTGCCGGTTCCTCTTTTGGCGCCGGGGAGGATGGCGTCTTTGCAACGGTTACCACAAGAAGCGCCACCACCAGCGAGAGCGCAAGCGCGGTCAATGCAATGAGCGAGATCAAAAACATGCGGGTCTTTGGCTTTGGTTCTGGCATTTGATTCATAAATTTTCTCCTTTTTTCCTTTTTTCTCTGAGAAAATTATGACAGAAGAAACAGGCAAAATCAAGCAAAAGCGTCCGACCGAAAACGGCGCAAAGCCATATAAAACCAAGCGTTTTTTCCTGTTTCGCCGGCATTCTAAGAAAGAATTGCCGACAAGGGAAGAATTTTACCGAACGATTTTTGAATATTTTGGAAAGGAGTGGCAGTAGAATGAAATTCGGCAACATCGAAATCGGGCACGGAATTTGTCTTGCTCCCATGGCGGGCGTGAGCGATTATGCCTTTCGTTTGCTTTGCAGAAGATACGGCGCCGAGTATGCCGTCAGCGAAATGGTCTCGGCCAAGGCGCTCTGCTACGAACAAATTTGCCGTCGCTCCGAAACGAAAGTTCCCAGCCGTACCGCTCCGCTCTGCGCCGTGAAAGCCGACGAGCTTCCCATGGCGGTTCAGCTCTTCGGGAGCGAGTCCGAGTTTTTGGCCGAGGCCGCAAAACGGCTGGTCGAAGGGAATTATCGAGGAAATATCAGCGAGGTTCCGCCGTCGGCGATCGATCTGAACATGGGCTGTCCCATGGCAAAAATCGTCGGCAACGGCGAGGGAAGCGCGCTCTTAAAAGATCCCAAGAAAGCGGCAACGCTCGTCCGCGCGGTCGCAGACGCGGTCGAGATCCCGGTCACGGTCAAAATCCGCGCCGGATGGGACAAGGAGCATATCAACGCCGTCGAGGTTGCAAAGCACCTCGAAGAAGCGGGAGCATCTCTCATTTGCATTCACGGCAGAACGAGAGAGCAGTTCTACGCGCCCTCGGCCGATTGGGAGATCATTGCAAAAGTAAAGGAAACGGTCAAGATCCCGGTGCTTGGCAACGGCGATATTTTCTCGGCGGAAGACGCGCTTCGGATGTTGAAGACGACCGGGTGCGACGGTGTTATGATCGGTCGTGGCGCCAGAGGCAACCCATGGATTTTTGCCGAGACGCTCGCGCTACTCGAGGGCAAGTCCTATACGCCGCCCACGCTCGAGGAGCGACTCTCGGTCGCCTTAGAGCACGCAAGGCTCATCGCCTGCGAGCGTGGCGAGCGGCTCGGTGTTCCCGAGGCCAGAAAGCACATGGCCTGGTATCTTTCGGGCGTGCGCGGCGCGGCCGAGGCTCGCAAAGGCGTCATGACCGCCGGGACGCTTCCCGAGTTTGAGGCCGTGTTTGAGAGGCTCAAAGAAGAGAATCTTTGAAAAAATCAAAAAAGGGCTTGACAGCCCGTGCAAAATCGTGTATAATCCAAGAAGATCGTTTTGACCCGGGCTTTTCCGGGGATCAAATCTCTTTTACCAGCGGAGGGGGGGGAAAAACAACATGGCAGAGATCAGAGTCAAGGAAGGCGAATCTCTTGACAGCGCACTGCGTCGCTTTAAGCGCGCAACTGCTCGCTCCGGCGTCCTCACCGAGCTCCGCAAAAGAGAGCACTATGAGAAGCCCAGCGTGAAGCGCAAGAAGAAGTCTGAGGCAGCTCGCAAACGCAAATACAAATAATCGATTTGCCTAATAAAAAGCCGAGAAATTTCTCGGCTTTTTTGTTTTGTTTTTTCGGATTTTTTGAAAAATCTCTTGCATTTTTCGGCCGGATTTGCTATACTATAACCGTAAATTTTTTTCGTTTTGAGGAGGCATTTTTATGGATCCCAATCATCGTCCCGAGACAATGGAACGCATTACCACCAAGGCGCAGGCCGACGCCTTTATCGCAGAGCAGATCAAGGCGCTGAAAGATCAGATCGGCGACAACAAGGTGCTCCTCGCCCTCTCCGGTGGCGTGGATTCCTCGGTTGTGGCGGCGCTTCTCATCCGCGCCATTGGCAAAAACCTGACCTGCGTACACGTCAACCACGGACTGCTCCGCAAGGGCGAGCCCGAACAGGTGATCAAAGTCTTCCGCGAACAGCTCGGTGCAAACCTCATCTACGTCGACGCGGTTGATCGCTTCCTCAACCGTCTTGCCGGCGTCTCTGACCCGGAACAGAAGCGCAAGATCATCGGCGACGAGTTCATCAAGGTCTTTGCTGAAGAAGCAAGAAAGCTTGACGGCATCAAGTTTTTGGGACAGGGAACCATCTATCCGGATATTCTCGAGAGCAAGGGTATCAAGTCGCACCACAACGTCGGCGGACTGCCCGAAGACCTCAACTTTGAATTGGTTGAGCCTGTCAAACTGCTCTTCAAGGACGAAGTGCGCGTCGTCGGCGCGGCTCTGGGGCTGCCCGAGAGCATGGTTCAGCGTCAGCCCTTCCCGGGCCCGGGACTTGGCGTGCGCTGCGTTGGCGCCATCACGAGAGACAGACTGGAAGCCGTCCGCGAATCGGATGCGATCCTTCGTGAAGAGTTCGCAAAAGCAGGTCTTGCCGGCAAGGTCTGGCAGTATTTCACCATCGTGCCGGATTTCCGCTCCACCGGTATCACAGACGGCAAGCGCACCTATGACTGGCCGGTCGTCATCCGCGCTATCAACACCAAGGACGCCATCGCCGCAACGGTTGAGGAGTTGCCTTGGGATTTGATGAAGAAGCTGACCCAGCGCATTACCACCGAGGTCAAAGGCGTCAACAGAGTATTGATGGATTTAACTCCTAAACCTTCTGCCACTATCGAGTGGGAATGATTTGACAAAATAACTATCTTGAGAGCCGCCATCAGCACGATCGCGGCTCTCTTTGGGAGACACTATGGCCTACGAAGCAGTCAAACAATATTTAGAAGAACGCGGGCTTGCGGATCGCATTACGGTTCATAAGACGACGAGCGACACGGTGGAGCACGCCGCGGCGCTGATCGGGTGCAGACCGGAGGAGATCGCCAAGACGATGGGCTTTTTGCTCGACGACACGGCGATCCTTATCGTCACCTCGGGTGACGCGAAAATCGCCAACGCCAAGTACAAGGAACGCTTTGGCAAAAAGGCAAAGATGATCCCCTGGGACGCGGTGGAAGATACGACCGGCCACGAGCCGGGCGGCGTTTGCCCGTTTGCCCTGAAGGATGGGGTAAAGGTCTACCTCGACCGCTCGCTCTTGCGCTTTGAGACCGTCTATGCCGCCGCGGGGACGGCGAACAGCACGGTGCGCGTGACGCCCGCCGAGCTCGAAAAGCTGTTCGGCAAGGACGCGTGGGTGGACGTTTGCAATCTGCCCGAATAAAAACTAAAAAGGAGCGACATCATGGATCAACTGACGCAAGGACTCATCAATTTTTTCAGCAAACTGGCTGTGGAGATGGAGCGGCCGAAATCCTACGGTGCTTTCCATTTGATTTTTGCCGTCGTCGGCATCTCTCTTGCCGTTTTTCTCGCCTGGAAACTGCGGAAGCTCTCGGATAAGGGACACCGCCGTGTTCTGCTCTTTGTTTCACTTTTTCTCATTTGCACCGAGACGTTTAAGCATTTTTTGTTCATTTACGGACTCTATGGAGGAGAATTTCCTTGGTATAATTTTTCTTTCCAGTTTTGCAGTGTTCCGATGTATCTGGCCTTCCTTGCCGCGATTGTCAAGCCGGGAAAGCTGGAAAACGCGCTTCTCGGTTTTCTTTTGTATTTCAACACGCTCGGCGGGATCGCCGCCTATGTGGAGCCCTCGGGAATGAATAACGGCCACTGGCTTGTGACTCTTCATTCTTACGTCTGGCACCTGCTCCTTATTTTCCTTGGGCTCTATCTCTTTTTCTCGCGGCGGGTGGGAACCAAGTGGAAAGATTATTGGCTTGCCGTCGGAACCTATCTCGGCCTTTGCGGCATCGCGTTTATCTTTAACCTCATGCTCTGGGGACCTGCCAAGGGCGACATCAATATGTTTTTCATCGGGCCAAAGATCTCCTCGCTTGTCATCATCAAGGATATTGGCGAAAAATTCGGCTGGTGGGTTGGTACGCTCGTTTACATTCCGGCGGTCTGCCTCGGAGGACTTGTTCTCTTCCTTGTCAATCGCCTCGTTCGCAAAAAGATTTGGAAAGAAACCGACTAAGCAAGAAACCCGCTCGCTGATCATCCGGCGAGCGGGCTCTTCTTTTCGTTTACAGTTTTTAGAAGGGTGCAGGGGAACCTTTTTTCAAAAAGGTTCCCCTGCATTTTTCTTCAATCCTATTCTTTCTCCACCCGCGGGATTCGCGAAGAGAGCAGGCAGATGCACTCGTAGTCGATGGTATTGGCCTTTTTTGCAAGCTCGTCAAGAGACGCGCGGTCGCCGCCAAAGAGCAGGACGTCGTCGCCTTCGCCGGCGCCGATCCCTGTGACGTCGGCCATGCACTGGTCCATGCAGATCCTGCCCACGAGCGGAACTTTTTTCTCACCGGATTTGGTATAGACCGTGACGATCGAATCCTTATAAGCTCGGATGAATCCGTCGGCGTATCCGATCGGCATGGTGGCAAGCGTGCGCTCGGTTTCTGCCGTGTAGGTCGAGCCGTAGCCCACGCCCTCGCCGGGGTGGAGCGTGTGGATATAGGAGATTCTCGTCCAGAGGCGCATGACCGGTTTGGTGTCGGCCAGATCGGTCAGTCGCTTGTCGCCACCGCCGTAAAGCACAATGCCAAAGCGCACGCCGTCCATCGAAAACTCCGGGAAGCGAATGGCCGCCGCGCTGTTGGAGACGTGGCGGAACTTTACGTCGAGCCCCTTTTCTTTTAAGGCGTTGTCGACTGCCTGAAAACGGTCGAACTGCAGGCGGGTAAAGTCGTCGCCCTCCTTGGTGAATTCGTCGGCCCGGGCAAAATGGGCAAACATTCCGGTCACATTCAGGTGGGGAAGCGAGAAGACCTCGGAGAGCTCGGACACTGTTTTGTCAAGGACAGAGGGATCGGTTGCGTCAAAACCGAGGCGGTTCATGCCGGTGTTGAGCTTGAGGTGGATCCGGATCTCGCCCTTGGCGGCGTTCGAGAGCGCTTTTGCGTAGTCGAGCGAATAGACGCATTGGGTGATGTTTTCCAGCGACAGAAGTCCGGCATAGGAGATCGGCGTGAATCCCAGAATGAGGATGGTCACGTTTTTGCGGTCGTGAAGGATCTTGCGGAGCGCGAGCGCCTCGCTGACCGAGGAAACGGCAAAGTGTCGACATCCCGCACGGTAGAGCGCCGGGGCGCAGATGCCGTTGGTGTGTCCGTAGGCGTCGGCCTTGACCACCGAGAATCCTACGCAGCCGCCCGGCAGTTTTGCGGTCAGCTTTTGATAATTCTCCGCGAGGACGCCAGAATCGATCTCGATCCGGGTCTTTTCGCTCTCGAGGTTCGGCAGGTTTTCATAAGGTCTCCAAAAATCCATATCCTTCACTTCTTTCCAAAGTTGCTGTTTTTCTTATTGTAGCACATTTTTTGAAAAAAATGGGAAAAGTAAAAAAATTCCAAAGCTTTTTTCAAAAAGTTTTGACAGACGGCGAAAACTATGATAAAATGAAAAAAACAAATCTCCCGCACGCGGGTTTTCCGGAGGCAATATGGCAGCATATCTTTCCGACATCGAAATTGCGCAACTCTGTAAATTAAAACCGATCGGTGAGATCGCAAAGGTTGCAGGCGTTCCCGAAGAGGCGCTCGAACCTTACGGCAAGTATAAGGCAAAAGTGGATCTCTCGCTCCTTGACGGCAAAGGAAAGCAGGCAAAGCTCATTCTTGTCACCGCCATTACGCCCACGCCGGCCGGGGAAGGGAAGACGACCACCACCATCGGCCTTGCCGACGGACTCAGAAAAATCGGCAAAAACTCGATCGTCGCGCTTCGCGAGCCCTCGCTCGGCCCTGTGTTCGGCGTCAAAGGCGGCGCGGCCGGAGGCGGATACGCGCAGGTCGTTCCCATGGAGGATATCAATCTGCATTTCACAGGCGATTTCCATGCCATCGGCGCGGCAAACAACCTGCTTGCCGCTATGCTCGATAACCATATCCAGCAAGGCAATGCGCTCGGCATCGACCCCAAAAGGATCACCTGGAAACGCTGCGTCGATATGAACGACCGCCAGCTCCGTTTTGTTGTGGACGGTCTTGGCGGCAGAGTCAACGGCACGCCGAGAGAGGATGGCTTCGACATTACCGTGGCCTCCGAAATCATGGCGGTCTTCTGCCTCTCCTCTTCGATCGCGGATCTCAAGGCAAGACTCTCGCGCATTGTGGTCGGATATACCTATGAGGACAAACCTGTCACCGCAGGCGACCTGAAGGCGGTCGGCGCCATGGCCGCCCTGCTCAAGGACGCGCTCAAACCGAACCTCGTGCAAACGCTCGAGGGAACCCCGGCTTTCGTGCACGGCGGTCCCTTTGCCAACATCGCGCACGGCTGCAACTCGGTCATCGCTACCAGAATGGCGATGAAGCTCGGCGACTACGCTGTGACCGAGGCGGGATTCGGCGCCGATCTCGGAGCCGAAAAGTTCTTGGATATCAAATGCCGCATGGCCGGGCTCAAACCGAATGCGGTCGTGGTGGTTGCTACCGTACGCGCGCTCAAAATGCACGGCGGCATGGATAAAAAAGAGCTTGGCAACGAGAATCTTGCCGCTCTCGAGAAGGGGCTTCCCAACCTGCTCCGCCATGTCTCCAACATGAAGAATGTTTACAAGCTCCCGACGGTTGTGGCGGTCAACCGCTTCCCGACCGATACCGATGCGGAGATTGATCTGGTCATCAAAAAGTGCCAGGAGCTCGGCGTCAACGTCCGTCTTTCCACCGTTTGGGCCGAGGGCGGCAAAGGTGCTGTCGAGCTTGCAGAAGAGGTCGTTCGCCTTTGCGATATGCCGAATGACTTTACCTTCTCCTACAACGTCGAGGACAGCATCGAGAAGAAGCTCACCGATCTGACAAAAAAGGTCTACGGCGGCGACGGCGTCCTCATTCTGCCGAACGCCAAAAAGGAGATCGAGCGCCTGACATCTCTCGGATTTGATAAGCTCCCGGTCTGCGTGGCAAAAACGCAGTACAGCTTCTCGGACGATCCGGCCAAACTCGGCGCGCCCGAAGGCTTTACCGTCACCGTCAAAAACGTCAAGGTCTCGGCAGGCGCCGGATTCGTCGTTGCCCTCACGGGCGACATCATGACCATGCCCGGCCTTCCTAAATCTCCCGCCGCCGAGCGAATCGACGTCGACGACGCGGGCAGGATCACTGGGTTATTTTAAGGATTTTGAAAAAATGCGGGGAAACCTTTTTGGACAAAAAGGGTTTCCCCGCACCCTTTCCAAAAACTTTCAAACAGGTTTTTGGGCGGCTGACGGAAAGAAAATAAAACATTTGTGAAAGTTTTTCAAGGGGGTGCGGGGGTGCGCTTTTTTCAAAAAGGCACCCCCGCATCTTCACCCTTCAAAACCTTTTACAAACTCTGACGAATACACGTCCCCGCCGACGACGCGTTTTTTATAGACGAGGACATTGGCGTACACCGGCAGGTCGGTGTCCTTACAGTTGAGCACGCGGAAAGTAAATCTTGTGACTTCTTTGCCGCGGTAGCGGGTGAGGTTGAGCCCCTGCGCTTTCTGGATCTCGTTATAGGCCGAAAAGACTTTATCAAATTCGGCCGGCACCATGACGGTTTTGACCTCGGTCGGTTCGTCGTCGATCTCCCAGCCGAACTGGCGGAGGAAGTTGGCCGCGTCGGAGGCCGATTTGATTTTGTCGTAGGAATAGGAGGCCTCGGCCGCGTCCTTAGAGACGGCGACCGAGCCGTAGGTGGGGACAAAGGCGATGAGCGCGATGAGCACGGTCAGCGAGACGCAGAGGATCCCCAACAGTTTGAGCGCGTTTGCGCGGATCGGACCGATTACCATAAACAAAACCCTCCCGGCGGTAAAGATTCTTCCTTAGAATCTATGCCGCAGGGAGGGCTTTTATGAATGCTTTAAGGGACGTCAAGGTCAAATCGGTCGCTCGGGCGCGCCTTGCGCACGCCGTCCGAATGCGAGCCTACGTTGTGGAGCAGTCCCAACATGAAGAAGGTGGCGAGCATCGAGGAGCCGCCGCAGGAAAGAAGCGGCAGGGTAATTCCCACGACAGGAAGGAGCGCGAAGCACATGCCGATATTCTCAAGGATCTGCACCACAAGCATGCCGCCGATCCCGGCGCAGATCAGCCCGCCGAAATCGGTTTTGGAGGCCGCCCGCGCAATGTTGAAGATGCGGATGATCATGACGATATAAGTGACGATCACAACAAAGCCGCCGAGGAATCCGAACTTTTCGCAGATGGTGGCAAGGATAAAGTCGGTGTGCGAGGCGGTGAGTTCCTCATAGTAGGAGCCGCCGAACACGCCCTTGCCGAAGAGTCCTCCGGCCGAGATCGCCTTGCGCGAGAGGAGCGGTTGCCAGCCCTTGCCCAAGGGATCAAGCTCTGGGTCAAAGCCCACGATGATGCGCTCCTGCTGATAGGTGGCCAGGTGTTCCCAGATATAGGGGGAGAGCAGCACCACCACGGCGATGAGAGCGAGAAAATAGCCCCAGTGCAGTCCCGCACAAAAGAGCATGATCAGGACAATGGCAAAATAGATGAGCGCCACGCCGAGGTCGCCCGAAAGCAGGATCGGAATCACAACAAGGCAGGCGTGCCCTGCAAGAAAGAGGAGCGTGAGCGGCTTGTTGATGTGATCCTCCACGGCAAAGAGATGCTTTGCAAAGGTGCAGATGAAGGTGACGCGTACAAACTCGGAGGGCTGGATCATAATGCCGGTAAACGGGATCTCAAGCCAGCTTTTGTTTGCGGTTTCCATGTTGGAGCCGCTTTTGCCGAAGATCAGCGTCAGAAGGAGCAGAATGACCGAAACGATGAGCATCGGCGCCCAGAGCTTGTTGACGAGCTCCTTAAAATCAAAGGCGGCAAGGACGACGGTCAGGATGGTTCCAATGATAAAAATGAAGATCTGCATCCGCAGTTTGGAGTAGCCGAAGTTGTCGGCGGCTCCGATGATGGTCACAATGCTGAGGGTGGAAAGAAGGAGCGAGCAGATAAACAGGGTAAGATCCAGATTTGAGAAGGCGCGCTTGATGAGCGCCCAGACTGTTTTCATGTGCTTCCTCCTTTCTTTTCGGTTTGAAAAGGGGAAGGAAAGCTCCTTCCCCTGTGGTTTCTATGGTTTTTTTATCAAAATTTTATGCTCAAAAAGGCATACGGTAAAAATGGATGTCGACGAATCCGGAAAGTATTGTAAAAATGATTTTTTAGCTTTCCGGTTGGTGATAGAGCTGCGGATTTTGCCAGCCTTCCCCCTTGAGGGGAAGGTGCCCGAGCTTGCGAGGGCGGATGAGGGTATTTGTGGGAAACTATCTAAAAAGCAAATAAAAAGTAGCTGTGTTTCATTACCCTCATCCGTCGGCCTGCGGCCGCCACCTTCCCCTCAAGGGGGAAGGCTAACGAGAGCTCAGCAGTTCATCGCAGATAAATTCTTCACGAAAGAAAGATTCTTTGCAAGAGATCTCCTTAATACTGTCTGCCCCAGATGACCATGTGCTTGGCCGGTTTGCCGCAGCAGACGCAAACGTCCGAGAGGTGATCCTCCACAAAGGGGATGCAACGCGATTTCACGCCGCCGGTCTCGTCCTTGATTTGTTCCTCGCAGGCCGTCTCTCCGCACCACATCGCTTTGATGTAGCCGGATTTTTCTTTGGCGATCGAAAGGAATTCTTCGTGCGTTGTCGCCACATAAGTGCGCTCGTTGCGGTTCTCGAGCGCTCTCTGATAAAGCTCGTCGTGAACCTGTTTCAGCGCCTTTGTAACTTCTTCTTCGATGTTGTCGAGCGAGACGAAGGTCTTTTCGCGCGTCACGCGGCTGACCAGCACGCAGGAGTTGTTTTCAATGTCGCGGGGGCCGATCTCGAGTCTGAGCGGCACGCCCTTCATCTCGTACTGGCTGAACTTCCAGCCGGTCGAGTTGTCGCTGTCGTCGAGTTTTACCCGGAAGGACTTTGCAAGCTTTGCTTTCAGCTCGTTCGCCTTTTCCAGGACGCCCTCTTTGTGTTGGGCGACCGGGATGATGACCACCTGGATCGGAGCGACCGCAGGCGGTAGGATGAGTCCATTGTCGTCGCCGTGCGTCATGATGATGGCGCCGATCGAGCGGGTGGAGACGCCCCAGGAGGTCTGGAGCGGGTATTTTTGCGTGTTGTCGCGCGCGGTGTAGGTGATGTCAAACGCTTTTGCAAAGCCGTCTCCGAAATAGTGCGAGGTGCCGCCCTGGAGCGCGACTCCGTTGTGCATCATCGGCTCGATGGTGTAGGTCTCCTCGGCACCGGCAAACTTTTCCTTCTCGGTCTTTTTGCCGGTGTAGGCGGGAATGGCGAGCGTTTCGGCGTAGAAATCTTCGTAAACTTTCAGCATCCGCTGTGTCTCTTCTCTGGCTTCCTCTTCGGTCTCGTGCATGGTGTGACCCTCTTGCCAGAGAAATTCAGAGGTGCGTAAGAAGGGGCGGGTGGTCTTTTCCCAACGCACGACGTTGCACCACTGGTTGTAGAGCTTGGGCAGATCGCGGTAGGATTGGATCACGTTGCGGTAGTGCTCGCAGAAAAGAGTTTCGGAAGTCGGACGCACGATGAGGCGCTCGGAAAGCTCGGTGCCGCCGCCGATGGTGACGATGGCGCACTCGGGCGCAAACCCTTCGACGTGATCCTTCTCCTTTTGCAAAAGGCTTTCGGGAATGAACATGGGCATATAGACGTTTTCGTGTCCGAGTTCCT
>JAFSSP010000001.1 GCA_017450945.1 Clostridia bacterium
AGAGGGGGAAGTTCTTGCAAGAAGTTCCCCCTCTCCCGCAATCCCTCTCCTACCCTTCCAACTGCCTCCCCAAAAATCCGGCGGCGGTGAGGATGAGTTTGGTTTCGACGTCAAGCTCGGGTTGGGAATTGCGGCCTTCCGGCTCATTGGGATTTTTGAGCGAGGCCACACAGCCGAGGACATCGCCCTCCGAGAGGATGGGCATGGCGCAGTGGATCTTATAATCGCTCTCCTCGTTTGTGACCGGCAACCATTCCTTTTCCATCGGGTGCAGATAGAGGCTCCGGTTCTCCATGAGTTTTCCCATTTCTTCCGAGAGCGATTTGTCAAGATATTCCTTTTTCGGCGCGCCCGAGCAGGCGACCACGGTATCCCGGTCGCAGATAACGACGGTTAGTCCGCAAGTGCGGTGGAGCGTTTCGGCGTACTGAGCGGCAAAGGCGGTCAATTCTCCGATCGGGGAATACTTTTTGAAAATGACCTCGCCTTCGCGGTCGGTGTAAATTTCGAGCGGATCGCCCTCGCGGATCCGCATAGTCCTTCTGATTTCTTTGGGGATCACGACTCTTCCGAGGTCGTCGATCCTCCGGACGATTCCGGTTGCTTTCATAAGCTTCCTCCGTGAACAAAAATTAGATTGGTTCATTTCTATTATGAAACAGAGGCGGCATTTTTATCCTTCAAAACTGAAAAAAGGCGCAAAATTGAATCGAAAATCTTCAAAAACGCAGACTTTATTCTTGACAACCCTACCTATAAGTGTTATAATAATCATAATAATGCCAAACTGCGGTTTTACATAAAAAACAAAGCAAACGCAAAAAGGAGTGTGTCTTATGGCAGAACAGCAAAAACCGATCCGAAATATTCCTTTTTCGCCTCCCGACATGTCCGAAGCAGAGGTTGCCGAAGTTGCGGCCGCACTGCGCTCGGGCTGGATCACCACAGGTCCCAGAGTCAAGGAGCTTGAAAAAAAGGTTGCCGCATGGGTCGGCGTCGGATGCACCGAAGGTGGCACGCCGCGTTGCGTTTGCCTCAACTCGCAGACCGCCTGCCAGGAGATGTCGCTTCATCTCATGGGGATCGGTTCGATCTCGGGCGGCTCCGCAGAGGACGAAGTCATCGTCCCGGCCTACACCTACACCGCGTCGGCCTCGGTCGTCTGCCACGTGGGAGCCAAGCCGGTTCTCGTCGATATTCAAAAGGATCAACCCACCATCGACTATGACGCGCTCGAAGCCGCGATCACCGAGCACACCAAGGCGGTCATTCCGGTTGACCTCGGCGGCGTTCCCTGCGACTACGACAGAATTTTTGAGATTCTCGAGCGCAAAAAAGCGCTCTTCCGTCCGACGAGCAATCTGCAAAAGGCGCTCGGCCGAGTTGCGGTTCTCTCGGACACCGCGCATGCGTTTGGCGCTTCCTACCGCGACAAGATGATCGGCAACGTCGCCGACTTCTCGGCCTTTAGCTGGCACGCAGTCAAAAACTTCACCACCGGCGAGGGCGGGTGCCTCACCTGGAAAGCGCACGAAGGCTTTGACGATGAAGCGATCTACCACGAACTCCAGCTGCTCTCGCTCCACGGCCAGAGCAAGGACGCGCTGAACAAAAACAAGCCCGGCATGTGGGAATACGACATCGTTGCCCCCTATTACAAGTGCAATATGACCGATATCATGGCGGCCATCGGCCTTGCCCAATTCCCCCGTTATAACGGCATGCTTGCCCGCCGCAAGGAGATCATCTCGCGCTTTGACAAGGCCTTCCGGCCGCTCGGCATCCAAACGCTTGACCATTACACCGGCAATTATACCTCCTCGGGTCACCTATATCTGACCCGCCTCTTCCACAAGGACGGCCGTCCGTTTTCCGACGAAGAGAGAAGGGAAGTCATCGTCAAAATGGCGCTTGCCGGCATCGCCTGCAACGTCCATTACAAACCCCTGCCGCTCCACACCGCCTACAAGAACCTCGGCTTTGACGCAAAAGATTATCCCAATGCGATAAACTTCTATCTCAACGAGGTCACCCTCCCGCTCCACACCAGACTCACCGACGAGGACGTGGACTATATCATCGAACAATACACAAGGATTGTGAAGGAGTATCTCTGATGAGACTGCTTCCCTGGGAGAAACTCCCAACCGATATGCAGTGCGAGGAGATCCGCCCCTATTACGACGTGCTGAAAAAAAAGCGCTTTGCGCTCTTCTGGAAACGCGCGTTTGACATTGCGGCGTCTTTTTTTCTCCTCCTGCTGCTCTCGCCCTTCTTTCTCATTCTCACCATCGCCATCAAAGTGGACAGCAAAGGGCCTGTTTTCTACCGGCAGGTGCGCGTCACGCAATATGGAAAGACCTTCCGCATCCACAAGTTCCGCTCTATGTATGTCGACGCCGACAAACGCGGCACACTGGTCACGGTGGACGGCGACAGCCGCGTGACAAAGGTGGGAAAATTCATCCGCAAATTCCGTCTTGACGAAATCAGTCAACTTCTCGACGTACTCGACGGCAACATGACCTTTGTCGGCGTACGCCCCGAGGTCCCCAAGTATGTAGAAGCCTACACGCCCGAGATGCGAGCCACGCTCCTGCTCCCGGCCGGAGTGACCAGCCTTGCCAGCATCCGCTACAAGGACGAGGCCCGCCTGCTCTCCGAGGCCGAGAACGCCGACGAGCAGTATATCAACGTGATCCTTCCGGAAAAAATGAAATACAATCTGGAAGGCATCAAGCGCTTCAGCTTTTTCGGCGACATCGGGCTTTGCATCAAGACCGTTTTTGCCGTTCTCAAACGCGAAGAGTAAAACGAAAAACAAAGGAGTTTCTTTTGATGCTGTCGATCCGCACCGTTTCGCCCTCCGAAAAAGAGCTCTTGAAAAAAATCACAGAGATCCATCTCGCCACTTTTCAAGGTTTCTTCCTGACTTTCATGGGCAAACGTTTTTTGCGTTATATGTACCAGTCCTACGCCGAGCATCCCGAGTCGGGACTGCTCGTTGCCGAGGAAAATGACACCCCGGTCGGGTTCCTTGCCTATTCCGAAGCAGTAAGCAATCTCTACCGCTATATGTTCCGCCGTCACTTTTTCCCGTTTGCCTGGTACGGATTTCTCGCCGCCCTGCGTCGGCCGGCGGCCTTTTTCCACATCCTCAGAGCCTTCAAAAAGCCGAAGGAAGCCGAGCGCACCGAGCCTTACGTTTATCTCGCCTCAATCGGTGTTCTGCCCGAGGAAAAATCCAAGGGCATCGGTTCAAGCCTCATTTCAACTCTGAAAGAGCGCGTTGATTTTTCCCGTTTTTCCTACATCATGCTTGAGACCGACGCTGAAAACAACAACGCCGCTCTCGGTTTTTACCAAAAGAACGGCTTTGCCCCCGCCCGCGAGTATGAAACCCCCGAAGGACGCAAAATGGTGGAGTTCCGGTTTGGGGAAACCTGCGCGGAAGCGACCCAAAATGCACAACCATCCCGAAAAGAGATTTCCATGTCCAACGCACCACTCATCGCTCTTCTCACCAATAATGACGACGATATCTACTGTTTCCGTCTCGAACTGATCCAGTCGCTCCTTGCAAACGGTTACCGCGTGCTGATTTCCTGCCCGGACGGCCCTAAGTTCGGTGCAATGGAGGAGTTCGGTCTGCGGAAAAATCAGGAGTTTCTATACGACAACCCGCCGATCGACCGTCGCGGTACCAGCGTCAAAAAGGATTTGAAATTGATCCTTCACTACCGCGCGCTCTTCAAAAAGTACAAGCCCGCAGTCATTCTTGCTTACACAGCAAAACCGAATGTGTACGGCGGACTTGTCGCAAGTTTGCGCCGCATCCCGGTCATCAACAACGTCACGGGTCTCGGTTCGGTGCTCAAAGAAAAGGGCCTTACGAAAAAGTTTATCATGTGGCTCTTCAAAATGGCCTATCGCCGCTCCGCTTGCATCATGTTCCAGAACAGCACCAATATGCAGTTGGCGATTGACCTTGGTTGGGTCAAGGGTGATCGGCGTTTGATCCCGGGCTCGGGTGTGGCGCTTTCCCGCTATCCGGTCGAAGAGTACCCGGAGGGCGGCAACGGAATCGAAGGAAAGCCCATCGTCTTCAACTACATCGGCCGCATCCTGCGGGAAAAAGGCGTGGACAACTATATGGAAGCTGCCCGCCGGATTAAAGAAAAGTATCCAAATACCGAATTCAATATGCTTGGATTCATCGAACCCACTGAGGTTCGCTATCATAATAAGCTTGCCGAGTTTGAAAAGAACGGCTTCATCCGCTACCACGGGCCGCAGCTTGACGTGCGCCCCTGGATCAAACGTGCGCATGCCATCATTCACCCCTCGATCTATGGCGAGGGCATGAGTAACGTCCTGCTTGAAAACGCCAGTTCGGGACGCCCGATTATCACCACCGACAACCCGGGCTGTAAAGAGACGGTCGACGATGGCGTCACCGGATTTCTCTACCACGGCGGCAACGTCGACGAGCTCGTGGAAAAAATCGAACATTTCATCGCCGATCTTTCCAACGACGAACGTAAGCAAATGGGCCTTGCCGGCAGAGAAAAAATGGAACGCGAGTTCAGCCGCGAGGTAGTCATTCGGGCGTATTTAGAAAAGATCGGGGAAGTGACCGCCTAAAGTAGCAGTAAAAGAGAAAGGCAAAACAACGTGGTAGACCTGAAAAGCAAAAAAATCGTGATATTCTGCGGAGCTCTTATGCAAGGAGGCGCCGAACGCGTAATCTCCATTTTGAGCCGCCATATGATCGATCAGGGCTTTCAAGTAGAAATTGTTCTGTTCCTTGACCGCGAAATTTTTTATGAGATTGATCCTCGCGTAAAGGTTACCGCCGTTGAAAAAGAAAGCCGCAGCACAAATATCTTAAAAAATCTTATCTGGTTGCGGCGATATTTTAAGAAAAACGCAGACTTGATTCTTTCCTTCCTTGCGCCTTTCAATATGATCGCGCAGGTTGCTCACTTTGGGCTAAAATCAAAAATTGTGGTTGCGGACCGCAACGATCCCCGCCACATTCCGAAAAATCCGCTTCTCAGAGCCGCAAGAAATTTTCTGTACCGCTTTGCCGACGGAGTTGTTCTGCAAACGACACATAACAAAGCCTATTTTTCAAAACACGTTCAAAAGAAAAGCGTGGTCATCGGCAATCCGATCGACCTTGGCGACAAAAAAGGAATCGGTCTTTCTGCCGAAAAGCAGCCCGAAATTGTTTCGGTCGGCCGTTTGAAACCTCAAAAAAATCAAGCGATGCTCTTGAGAGCATTTGCAAAGATCGCACCGGATTATCCGGAATATCGGTTGACCATTTACGGAGAAGGGCCGGAACGCGAAAATCTCGAAGCGCTCGCAAAGCAGCTCGGCATTTTTGACAAAGTCTTTCTTCCCGGCGCCGCAAAGGATGTGATCGACCGCATCCCGAGCGCAGAACTTTTCGTTCTCCCCTCTGATTACGAGGGAATGTCGAACGCGCTCATCGAGGCGATGTGCGTAGGCCTCCCCTGCATTTCGACCGACGTCTCGGGCGCATCTGATTTGATCGAGCCAGGCAAAAGCGGGGAGATCATTCCGGTCGGCGACACTGAGGCTTTGGTTTGCGCCATGCGAAAACTGCTCTCCGACCATAAGCTGGCAAATGAATATGCCATCGCCGCAACGGCGACAAACGAGAAACTTGAAATCAACAAAATCTTAGACGAATGGATCGATTCCATCTCTTCGCTTTGATTTTTTCAAAACCAGAGGAGCATCCTGCCTGAAAAAATGAAACTTCTCTTTTACATCAGCACCATCCGTGGCGGCGGCGCCGCGCGCGTCATGGTCAACATCGCAAACGAAATGGCAAAAAAAGGACATTCGGTCCTTTTTGTCACCAATTTCCCGGACGAGCACGAATATATCCTAAGCGACGGGATCGACCGTCGCTCGATCGAGCCCACCGAAAGCAAGGCCGGAAAGCTCAAAAAGAATTTTACCCGCATCCGCGCGCTTCGACGCATCATCAAGGATGAAAAGCCGGATGTTTCCGTCGCGTTCATGCGCGAGAACAATTTCCGCCTGCTCCTTGCCGCAAAGGGGTTAAAAACCAAAACAATCGTCTCGGTTCGTTGTGACCCCGCGCGCGAGTACGCTTCAAAGCTCTCCAGAACGCTTGCAAACCTTCTTTACAGAAAAGCCGGCGCCGTCGTCTTTCAGACCGAGGACGCGAGAGCCTTTTTCCCGAACGCGATTCAAAAACGTTCGCAGATCATTTTCAACCAAGTGGACGACCGGTTCTTTGCCCTGGAAAAAGAACCAGGCGACTATATCGCCGCCTGCGGAAGACTCAGCAACCAGAAAAATTATCCCATGATGCTCCGCGCCTTTGCGGAAGTATTAAAAGAATATCCAAACGAAGAGCTTCGCATTTATGGCGACGGAGAACAACTGGATGCGCTATCCACGCTTGCAAAAGAGCTTGGCATTGCCGACTCGGTTCGCCTCATGGGCTTTTCGAGCGACGTGCCGGGCGTTCTGCAAAAGGCAAAATTCCTCGCCATGTCCTCGGACTACGAAGGGCTTCCGAACGCCGTGCTCGAATCTCTTGCCGCAGGCATCCCGGTCGTATCGACCGACTGCCCTTGCGGTGGGCCGCGCATGGTAATTTGCGACGGCGAGAACGGCTATCTCGTCCCGGTCGGCGACGACAAAGCTATGGCCGAAAAAATGAAAGCTCTGCTCTCGGATGAAGGGCGTCTCGCCGCCATGGGCAAAACCGCAAAAGAGGGCGCCAAAGCCTACCGCGGCGAGCAGGTCATCGAGACTTGGGAGTCGCTTTTTGAGACCGTGTAAAGGAGTCGCACTATGCGCATCAAAATCATTTTCCAAGAAATCGTGAAAAAACTATACGGCCGATTAGGCTACGCAAAAAAGCATGGCATGAAGGTCGGCAAGGACGTGACGATCATGAACGGTGTGATCTTCGGCTCTGAGCCCTATCTCATCACGCTCGGTGACCGCGTCCGCATCTCCAGCAACGTGCAGTTTATCACGCACGACGGCGGCACCTGGGCCTTTCGCCGCGAGCCGGGCTACGAGGGCATCGTCCGTTTTGGCAAAATCGTTGTTGGGAACGACAGTTTCATCGGCGCACACTCTGTGATCATGCCCGGCGTTACCATCGGCAAGAACTGCGTGGTCGGCGCGGGAAGCATCGTCACAAAGGACATTCCCGACCGCACGGTGGTCGCAGGCGTTCCCGCAAAGGTGATCTGCACCACCGACGAGTATGCAAAAAAGTGCAAAGAACGGATGCCTGCCAATTTCGACATGGCAAAATACAAAGCAAACAAGAAAGCGTATTTGCAGGAAATCCTGTAAATTTCGGATAGGAGAAATTCGTGAAGGTTCTGTTTTTGGTGTCACATCTGAATAGCGGCGGCACCGAACGTACCGTTGCCTATCTTTCCGGATATTTTGCAGAGCATGGGGTAGATACCTGCGTTCTGTCGATTTCAAACGAAAAGTTCTATGAGCTCGGCAAAGCCGTGCGTTATGAGACCCTCAACATCCCGCAAGGGAATAAAAACCCGATCGACAAGATTGTAAAGATTGCAAAACGCACCTTCGCCGTCCGTCGCGCGATCAAAAAAGAAGCTCCCGACGCGGTCATCTCTCTTTTGTCTGTCAATACAAAATACCTGCCCGCCAAAAAGAAGTATGCCCTGATCGTTTCCGAACGGAACAACCCCGGGGCGGTCACCGATCGCCGCGCAATCAAGGTCCGCAATCGCGCCTTCCGCATTTGCGACGGCATCGTCTTTCAAACAAAACGCGCCATGGACTACTATCCCGAAGAAGTTCGCAAAAAGGGAGTCGTCATCCCCAACGCCATCGGCAACGAGCTGGTCTATACGGCAAAAGTTCCCGAAGCGCGGGCAAAAAAGATCTGCGCCATGGGCAGATTGCATCCGCAAAAGAATTACCCGCTCCTCCTTCGCGCATTTTGCGAAATTCTGAAGGATCACCCCGACTACACGCTTGAAATTTACGGCGAAGGCCCCGAAAAAGGGCGGCTGGAAGCGCTCTCCAAAGAGCTTGGGCTCGAACAATCGGTCAAATTCCAAGGTTCCCATCCCGACGCCATTCTGAAAATTCTGGACGCCTCCTGCTACGTGCTCTCCTCACGCTACGAGGGCATGCCAAACGCGCTCATGGAGGCTATGGCGGTGGGACTCCCCTGCGTTGCCACCGACTGCCCGAACGGCCCGGCCGAACTCATTGAAAACGGCAAAAACGGTCTGCTCGTCCCGAATGACGACAAGGATGCGCTGGTCGCCGCCATCAAAAAAATAATTGAAACCCCCGCGTTTGCAGAGACTTGCTCGAAAAATGCAAAACAAGTTTTGCAGCTTTACAGCATGGACGTCAACGCAGAAAAATATCTCGAATTTATCAAAAGCATTTACGAAAGATGAATCAAACATGATTGCGATCGAAAAAGGAAAACTCAATAGCAGATGGACATTTTACGCTTTGATGTCCCTTTTTTGGCTGACTCTTGTGGTCAGAAACTTTTTCGGCATCGGTATCCCGGTGGTCGTTTTTTTGGTCTACGCTCTGGCAATCTCTTTTTTGGGCAAGCGCAACGAGATGATCTCACTGGCCGTTAGCTGCATTCCGCTTTCGACCTCGATCCAGTATAAATATATCATTCTGATCATCATCGCCGTTTATGTCGTCAAATACTTTAAAGAACTGGGCCACATGCAGGCTTGGGCACTGTTCGGCGTACTGATTATGTTTTGGGAACTACTCCATTTTGGCACGTTGGGCTTTTCGATTGTCGAATATCTTCGTAGCTTTGCAGAGCTTTTGTTCTGCATGCTGATTTTCGCAACTTCCTACCGCGATTATGATTTTTCTTTGATCCGCACAACCCTCGCCATTTCCACCATTGTGGTCATCGGCGTTGTGTTTTTGAACATTTTGAAAGAGGGAATTTCTCTGGACGAGGCCTTCTCCGGTTACTATCGATTCGGCAAATACGATGGAGCCTCCGAATCCTTTGCCGGTCAGTTTAACCCAAACGGCCTCGGCTTTATCTGCAACCTGTCCATCGCAGGACTTCTTCAGGAAATCTATTATAAGAAACGTCCTGTCGTCAATTGGATCATGATTGCTTTTTTGACTTTGTTTGGTACGTTGACTTTGTCAAGGTCCTTCCTCGTCTGCTTTGCCGTTATCATCCTGCTTTTCACATGGTGCAAAGTTCACCAAAGCAATAAGAAAAAGAATCTTTTCCGCTCGGTCGGTATCCTTTTGGCGGTTGCGGCGGCTATGGCAGGGGCTTTCTTCCTCTTCACAAAACTTTTCCCCTCCGCCTATGCACAATTTTTGAACCGTATGAATGCAGACGACATTACAAACGGAAGAATTGAGCTGTTAAGCTTTTTCAACAAGCACATCTTCTCCTCCTTCGAGAATGCCATGTTCGGCATCGGCATGCAAAATGTTCCGGAAAAAATAGACGCTTTGTATGGCCGACAAGTTGTCCCGCACAACGGCATCCAAGAAACGCTTCTCATATGGGGAATCCCCGGATTGGTTATGGTGGTTGCTTGGTTTTGGAGTTTCATCCACGGTGCCAAGCTCCATAACAAAAACCGGCTTACCCTGATGAATCTGCTGCCGCTTGTTTTCTTTATTTTGGAAAACCAATCGGGTCAGTTTTTCCGATCAGGCAAAAGTCTTTTAGCGATATTGTTCGCATTTATAAGTTTGTGCCAAACGACCGATGGAGAAACGCCATCCAATGACCCCCAAAAAACGTCCAACGAGGAATCCATTTTATGAAATCGAAAAAGCTCTTAAAGCTCCTGTATTATTTTGAAGATCATGGCCTCTTGAATTGGCTTCCAGACGCCGCATATCTAAAACTGATATACCGTGCCAGAGTCGGCACTCGTTTGGACTTGAAAGATCCCAAAACCTTCAACGAAAAACTCCAATGGCTCAAGCTTCACGATCGCAAACCAGAATACACTCAAATGGTCGACAAAATTGAGGCTAAAAAATTCATCGCCGGGATCGTCGGGGAAGAATATGTCATTCCTACGCTCGGCGTTTGGGAAAGATTTGAGGACATTGATTTTGACGCGTTGCCGGATCAATTTGTACTCAAATGTTCGCACGACTCGGGAGGACTCGTTATCTGCCGCGACAAAAGCAAGCTTGATAAAGCTGCGGCAAAGCAAAAAATTGAAAAAAGCCTGAAACGCAGTTATTATAATCACGGCCGGGAATGGCCCTACAAAAACGTGAAACCTCGCATCTTGGCCGAACAGTACATGAAAGACGACAACGATCAAAGCGGGGATCCCGCAACCACCGATTACAAATTCTTCTGCTTTGGCGGCGTTCCCAAAATCATGTATATCGCCAAAGACAAATCAAACGATCCCAGAACCGACTATTTTGATATGGATTTCAACCATCTTCCGATCAAGGTGAGAGACCCGAATGCGGATATCCCCCCGCAAAAACCCAAGCAGTTTGAAGAAATGAAAGAACTTGCAAGCGTCCTCTCAAAAGGGTTCGTACATTTGAGAGTTGATTTTTATATCTTCAACAACCGTGTTTACGTGGGGGAATTGACCTTTTTCCATTGCAGCGGACTTTCTCCCTTGACCCCGGAAGAATGGAACAAAAAGTGTGGCGACTGGATCGATCTCACAAGCCTGTCCGCAAACGGCACACAAGGGCACAAAAAATAAATCGGTAAAAGCACAACGGGGCTATATAGGAGAAATTTCTTATGAAATCAAAAGAGTCGTCAAAGTTTCTACACGACTTAAGAAAAAGCGGTCTGCTCAATCTAATTCCGGACTCACTGTATTTAAAATTGATCTTTAAAAGCAGAATGCACAAACGCCTGCACCTGAAAAGCCCGCAGACCTTCAACGAAAAGCTCCAATGGCTCAAGCTTTACGACCGCAAACCCGAATACACCACGATGGTCGATAAAATCGAGGCAAAAAAATATGCCGCGTCGATCATCGGCGAAGAATATATCGTCCCGACGCTCGGCGTTTGGGAAAAGTTTGACGACATTGATTTTGACAAACTTCCGGATCAATTTGTGCTCAAATGTTCACACGACTCGGGCGGCCTTGTCATTTGTCGGGACAAAAGCGCCCTTGACAAGCTCGATGCCAAGCAAAAAATAGACAACTCTATGGCCGATAACTACTACTGGCGTGGCAGAGAATGGCCCTACAAAAACGTGGGACCCCGCATCCTTGCCGAAGCCTTCCTTAGCGCCCCCGAGCCCGAGGGGATCATCGACTACAAGTTCTTCTGTTTTGACGGAGAACCGAAGTTTCTCTATATCTCGCATGGGCTGGAAGATCATGAAACTGCTGAGATCTCTTTTTACGATCTCGAACAAAAAGAACTTCCGTTCCACCGTTCCGATTACAAACCATATCACAACGCATTGTTCCCGGACAACTTTGAACAGATGAAAGAGATTGCAGCAAAGCTCGCCCAAAGCACGGGCGCGCCCTTTGTCCGGATCGACCTTTATTCGATCGACCAAAACATCTACTTTTCCGAGATCACCTTCTCGCCCTGCGGCGGCTTTGTTCCCTTTGAACCAAAAGAGTGGGACGAAAAACTCGGAAGCTATATCACATTGCCAAAAAATAAAAAACAATGATCAAAACAGAAGCTTCCGTTTTCTGTTTGATCCCTTAAATGGAGAAAACCCATGAAACTGCGAGCTATATGGAAATCTTTATACAAAAAAATCTATGGGAACATCAACCCGGTCGCTTGCTGTCGCAAATTGGGCGCAAAAATCGGGGAACACTCTATGGTAAAGCCATCTATGCTTGGTGGTGAGCCTTGGCTGATTACCATCGGCGACCACGTCCTGCTTGCCGGCGGCGTCAAGCTCCTGACCCACGACGGCGCAGGTTTTTGCTTGGAGTATCAAAGCGAGCAAAAGCTGAATATGGATATGTGGGGCGAGGTCACGATCGGGAACAACGTTTACGTCGGCACCAATGCGATGATTTTGCCGAACGTCCACATCACCGATAACGTGATCATCGGCGCCGGCGCTGTCGTCTCCAAAGATATTACCGAGGACGGCGTTTACGTCGGCGTTCCCGCACGCAGGGTCAAAAGCTTTGAGGAGTGGAAAGCAAAAGCCTCTCAAAAGGTTCAAAACACCTATGGCATGACCGAGGCCGAGCGCAGAGCTTATTTTGATAAAATCCTGAATCGGGAATCAAAATCATAACGAATCAAGCAAGGATAACTTTGTATGGCAACAGCAAGCAACGAGCAGATCGCCGTCAGCGTGATTTGCAACACCTATAACCACGAACGCTATATCCGGGACGCACTGGAAAGTTTTCTCGCACAGAAAACGACCTTTGCGTTCGAAGTGTTGGTCCACGACGACGCATCGACCGATCATACTGCCGACATCGTGCGCGAATACGAAGAGAAGTACCCCGAAATCATCAAACCGATCTATGAAACGGTAAACCAGTATTCTCTCCACAACGGCATGATCAAAAAGTTGCAGTTCGGTCGCGCAAAAGGCAAATATATCGCCGTTTGCGAAGGCGACGATTACTGGACCAATCCGCTCAAATTGCAAAAACAATATGATGCAATGGAAGCGCACCCCGAGGTCGATATGTGCGCCCATGCGGCAAGCGTCGTCCGAGGCGGGAAAACCATCTCGGTCATTTCTCCACGAAAAGAATTCTGCATCATTCCGGCCGAGGACGTCATTCTCGGCGGAGGCGGCTATTTTGCCACGAACAGCCTCTTTTATCTCCGCAGTCTGCGCGACAATCCGCCCAAGTTTTATCAACATCTGGGCTTTGATTACAGCGTGCAGATCTGGGGTTCTCTGCGTGGCGGGATTCTGTATCTTCCGGACAACATGTCGGTCTATCGGAAGGGTGTGGAAAACTCTTGGACGGCTCGCATGGACGTTGACAAAAGCCGTTGCCTCGAACACATCGAAAAGGTGATCGGCATGCTCGAAATTCTTGCCACCGAAGTGGAGCCCTCGCTCGTTCCCACGGTCAACCAAGCGATCGCAAACGAAAAGAACGCCATTCTCAAAAGAAAAATCGCGATTCTCGAAGCGGAGCAGAACTTCCATGAAATCAAGCATGGGGAAACCCGAGACGCTTATCGCAAACTTCCGCTCAAGCGAAAAATGAAAATCACTGCAAAGCAATTTTTGCATTTTCTCAGGTTAAAGTAATGAAAAAGAACCAATCCGGCACCGTTTTTTCCAATCTGATCTGGCGTCTACTTGAGCGCACCGGCGCGCAAGGCGTCACTTTTGTCGTGTCCATTGTGCTTGCGCGTCTGCTCGATCCTGCCGTCTACGGTCTTGTCGCGCTTGTCACAGTGTTCACGACGCTCATGCAGGTCTTTGTGGACAGCGGCAGGGGGAGCGCACTCATTCAAAAGAAGGATGCGGACGACCTCGACTTTTCCTCGGTCTTCTATTTCAACCTGGTCATGTGCTCGCTCCTCTATGTCGGCATGTTTTTTGCCGCGCCGCTCATCGCCAATTTCTACGAGAAGCCGGAACTCGTCCCGCTGGTGCGGGTGATGAGCCTGATCCTGATCATTTCGGGACTCAAGAATATTCAGCAGGCCTACGTTTCCAAGCACCTCATGTTCAAAAAATTCTTTTTTGCAACGCTGGGGGGCACGATCGGCGCCGCCGCCATCGGCATTTTCCTCGCCTATAAGGGCTTTGGCGTCTGGGCTCTGGTTGCGCAAAATCTGTTCAATGCAACCGTTGACACCATCATCCTTTGGATCACGGTCAAATGGCGCCCGAAGTGGATGTTTTCTTTTCAGCGCCTCAAAGGGCTTCTGTCCTACGGCTGGAAGCTCCTTGCCTCGGCGCTGTTGGATACCGGATATAAGGAACTTCGCCAGCTCATCATCGGCAAACTCTATACCTCCGAGGATCTGGCCTTTTACAACAAAGGTTCTCAATTTCCAAAACTGATTGTCACAAACGTCAATGCCTCTATCGACAGCGTCCTGCTTCCGACCATGTCAAAGGAGCAGGATAACCGCGACAGAGTCCGTGCCATGACGCGCAGAGCCATCAAAACCAGCACCTTTATTATGATGCCGCTGATGATGGGCCTTGCCGTTTGCGCAGAACCTCTTGTGCGGCTTGCCATCACCGAAAAATGGTTGCCTGCCGTCTTTTTCCTTCGCATTTTCTGCTTTACCTATGCGTTCTATCCGATCCACACCGCCAACCTCAACGCCATCAAAGCGGTCGGCCGAAGCGATCTCTTCTTAAAACTGGAGATCATCAAAAAGGTCCTAGGCCTTGCCGTTCTGGTTGCCACCATGTTCATCAGCGTTGAGGCCATGGCGCTCAGCCTGCTCTTTACTTCGATCTGCAGTCAGGTGGTCAACTCCTGGCCGAACAAAAAACTCCTCGGCTACAGCTATTTCGACCAGCTCAAGGATATGTTGCCGCAAATCGGGCTTTCCTGTCTCATGGGCGGCATCGTCTACTGCGTGCATTTCCTCGGACTCAACGACTGGCTGACGTTGCTGATCCAAGTGCCGCTCGGAGGCATCATTTATATCGGCGGCTCCAAACTTTTCCACATCGACAGTTTTGAATACGTCCTTGGAATTCTCAAAGGATATCTGAAAAAGAAAAAAACGAAAGACGCATAAAGTAGCGCAAAAACGCGTACAAAATCGAGGTACAACATGATCAACGTGACTCGTTCGTCGATGCCCGACTTCGGCGAATACTGTGAAGAAATCAAAGAACTGTGGGACTCCCATTGGCTGACCAACATGGGATCCAAGCACAAGCAACTGCAGGCCGAACTGGAGGCCTTTCTTGGCGTCCCGCATATTGCGCTCTATACCAACGGACACCTGGCGCTCGAAGGCATCTGGGAATCTCTGAACCTGCCCCGGGGCGGGGAAGTGATCACCACACCCTTTACTTTCTGTTCCACGGTGCACGCCTTTGTGCGCAAAGGGCTGACCCCCGTTTTCTGCGACATTGACCCCGACACCTATTGCATGGACGCCGGCAAGATCGAGGCGCTCATTACCGACAAAACGGTCGCCATCTGCCCGGTGCACGTCTACGGCAACATCTGCGATGTTGAAAGAATCCAAAAAGTCGCGGACAAGCATCATTTGAAGGTCATATACGACGCGGCGCATGCCTTTGCCGTGAAATACAAGGGCGTCTCGTCGGCCTTGTTCGGCGACCTGGCCATGTTCAGTTTCCACGCAACCAAGGTCTTCAACACCATCGAAGGCGGCGCCGTTTGCTTCCGGGAGGATGAGCTGGTCACAAAGTTCAACGATCTTAAAAACTTCGGCATTCATGGGCCGGAATCGACGCTCTACATCGGCGGCAACGCCAAAATGAATGAGTTCCAGGCCGCCATGGGCATCTGCAATCTCCGCCATCTCGATCGCGAGATCGCAAAGCGCAAAACGGTGGTGGAACGTTACAAACAGAATCTTGCGGGCGTACCGGGCATCCGTTTCTGCAAACCGCAAAAGGACGTTACGCCAAACTATGCCTACCTGCCGGTTGTTTTCGACGGCTACAAAAAAACGCGGGACGAGATTTTTGAAGAACTGAAGCAGAACGGGATTATCGCAAGAAAGTATTTCTTCCCGCTGGTCAACGATATGGAATGCTACAAAGACTTCCCGACGAGCGGCTCGGAGAAAACGCCGGTCGCAAAGCATGTCGCCGACCGGGTGCTGACGCTCCCGATGTACGCCGACCTCTCGGCAGAGGACGTGGACAGAATTTGCAAGATCATTCTTGAATAAGACGGCACGGAGTTAGGAATGAACTCGGTAGAAACAGGAAAACTGATCGCAAAGCTACGAAAAGAAGCCGGATACACGCAGGCCTCGCTTGCGGCGGCTCTTTTTGTCACGGACAAAGCCGTTTCCAAATGGGAGCGCGGCCTTTGCGCACCGGATTCCTCGTTGCTCCCCAAACTATCCATGCTATTGGATGCGGATATCGAATATCTGATTGCTGGAAACCGGCCATACGGAGAACACCGATGGGTCGGCGAAATTTTAGTTGACGACGTGGAGGGAGAGCTTGCGGGAAGACCGCTTCTTCATTATTTGCTTTCCTACTTCATGCTGGTCAACGTTACAGATATTTACATCAAAACGACAAAGCAGGAGTATGTCAAAAACCTGCAGTTGGAGCGATACGGACTGACGATTCGCTTTTCGCCGGTCGCCGATCAAAAATCCATCGTCGTCTACGACAAATTTTTGCTTTTCGGCGCAAATCTGACCCGCTATCTTCAAAGCTTTCTGTACGGCAATGAAAACGTCATCCCCGTGCTGGACGGTAGGGAACTTCCCTTATTGGTGACGCATCACCCATCCTTTTCGCTCGATTGGCACAAGAAAAACTGCAAGCGGAAAACGCTCGGCCGGGGCATGATCTTTCTGCCCTTGAACGACGATGCCGAACAGTTTGTCCAAATCTATGAGAGAAACGGCAATCGGAAGATCGCCGATCTCTCGGAAATCGCAAAAAACAGAAAATTGGTATAAAACTAAACCGGAGGTCGAGTTTTTTTGACCTCCGGTTGTTGTATAATAGGGTGTCTTTTCCAAACGGCTCACAATTCGAGCTCGTTTCTATTCACAAGAAAGGAGAAAAACGAACATGCCAATGTCACTCGTTTATCTGTTGATCATGCTCGGCGTGATTTGCATCTGGTTTTTGCTGCTCAAGCGGCCAATTTGGGAATCCATGGGCCTGGCATTCCTCGTTCTGGTGGCAGTAACCGGAACCTGGGGATCCCTTTGGGCGTTCATCGACAAGGGATTATCAACGTCACTGCTGTTTTCCATGGTGGTCTTTATCTGTATGTCCGCAATTATGACAAAGACGAAGATCATCGACGGAGCCGTCAACCTGATTCTGGCCCTTTTGGGCAGACTCCCCGGCGGTGCCGGATACGCGGCCGTCGTCGCGTCCGGATTTATGGGAGCCCTCTCGGGCTCCGGTCCCGGTAACGTTATGTCGACCGGCGTCATCACCATCAAAGCCATGAAGGAATCCGGCTATCCGCCCGAACTCGCTGCAAACGTCGAGAGCAACGCAAGTTACCTCGGCAACATGATCCCGCCTTCTTCCAATATCGTGGCGGCGCTTGGCGCTCTGACCACCTTCTGGGCCGCACAGGGACTCGAGGACACCATGTCCATCGGCTCTTTCTGGGTGGTTTGCTGGGGCTGCTCGCTCTGGTTCATCCTGGCAAGACTGATTACCGTGTTTGCTTTCTGCAAATACTATAAGATCCGTCCCATGGAAAAGGACAAGATTCCGAGCATCAAAGAGACCTTCAAGCACAACTGGCAGGGTCTTCTTCTCCCGCTCATCATTCTCGTCCCCTTTATCATCGACTTCTTCTTCAACAACTTGACTTCCTTCCCGAACTCCGCGATCTTCGTGGAACGTCTGGGAAAAGCCGGTGCAAAATCCTATTCTTCGGCGCTTCTCTTCTTTGTTGCCGGCCTTGCGGCGATCTTTGCGATCATCGTGATGCTCTTCAAGGATAAGAAAGCCGTCAGCCCGAAGAACATCGTCAAAATGCTCTCCGGAAGTGTCAAGGGCATTGCTTCCACCGTCGGTACCTGCCTCTTTGGCTATATGATCGGCGCACTCTTTACCGAGATCAAAGCAACCGCTGAACTCGGAACCTTCCTCGAGTCTCTCAACATGGGTCGCGTCGGGCTTGCCTTTGTCATCCCGCTGATCACCTGCTTTATGGGCATGGTCATTCCGGGTTCGTCGCTCGTCTCGATCTTTGGCGCACTCTTCATCGGCCTGTTCTATACGCAGGGCGCAAACCCGGTTCTGATCGCCGCCATGCTTCCTTGCTTCTGCGGCGTTATGTGCGGCATTACACCTCCGCTTGCGCTCGGTATGTATGCAGGTATGTCGATTGCCGAATCCGATCCCGGAAAAACCATCAAAAACGACCTATGGTGGGTCGGCGCGCAGTACATCCTGGAAGTGATCGTCCTGCTTGGATGGTTGCCGATCCTTGGACTGTAAGGAGGGAACGAATATGAAAAACGTTTGTAAAAAAATCTCCACGGTTCTCGAATGGGCCATCGGCATCGCGCTTGCGCTTTGCCTGTTCCTCGGCGGTCTTGGATTTTTCGGTTTTCTCGTTGCCTTCTGCATCGGTGGAGACACCGCGGCAAACATCTGCAATTTTCTCTCCAAGACCTACTACGTCTATCTGATCAAAACCGCGACCATCACCACACTTTTCTGCTTTGTGCTGCAATATTTCAACGGCAACGCAAAATGGAAAAATCCTTTTAAGAAAAAGGAAAAAGAGCAATAAATTTCAAGAAAAAGCTCCGCGAAACGAATTTCGTTTCGCGGAGCTTTTTTCTTTTCAAAACTTACAATCCCAGGTGTTCCCGCAGTTCTCTTGTTGTATGCCCGCCTTCGATCCGCTTTACCGCGGTTGCGGTATTGCGGTTGCGGCGCACGCCTCCGCAAAAGAGAAAGGAAAACCAACGCTTCACCTGCACAAATGGGAATAAAACAGGGTATTGGACCAAGATGGGCTCCCACTTTTTCAATGTTTTGTAGGGGATAAATATGCGTCCAAGATAAAAGCGGAATTTTCCGCCCTTTTTGTTTGTTTGCACTGCATATCTGGTTGCTGAGCCTCCAAACACACCGCCCGCGAGCAAAAAGTCCTCAAAGCTTTTCGTCCATTCATCCGGCATCTTATCCGAAAACCAAACCTCCGAGAGTTTTTCGGCCGCCTTTGCAAACGGCAAAAGCCCTTGCTCTTCCAGAAGTTTTTCACGCCTCTCTGAATTGGGTTTTGTGTTGTGGTTGATGACCCAAAGATCGAGGAACGGACGGATGCCGCAGGTGCCTTCCTGCAGGTGCTTTGCCGCGTGGACAAGGTGATAGTAGTAAAACCACTCGTCTTTCATCCGATATTCAAAACGGTCTTTGTCTACTCGTTCGACGTGCTCCCAGATCCCATCCAGCGCATCCTTTGCGCCGTTTGCGCGTTCATCTTCCAAAAGGCGATAATGCAGCTCAAGCATCACACCGGTCGCAAAGAAAAAGGTGCGATCGTGCTTTTCCTCTTTTTCCTTGTGTTTCGCCCCGATTGCGGTCAAAAGCTCCCCAGCCCGCGTAAGGTCTTCTTGCTTGACCAAAATATCAAGATCCCCCGCCGTGCGCATCCAGGGCTCGGGATAAAGTTGACGGATCACCATCCCTTTGAGCGGTAGATAGGGAATAGCAGCCTTGTCAAATGTTTCCGAGATCTGTTCAAATACCTGCCGTTGTTGCTCGGCGTGATAGGCCGAGACCGACATGCGGCGGCGATAGGGTTCTGCGGTTTCGTCCGATACACTTTTCAGAACACCGAGCCGTTCGAGCGCGTCGCCGCAAAGATGCGCCACTTCCTGCCGATTGGAATACTTGTAAAGAGAACGAAGAAAAGCCTCGTCAACCCCGTCAAAAGAGAAATTTTCGGGCAAAGTGCCGGCAAGCTCATACCGCAGAGCGGCCAAAAGTGCGTCGCGCAGTTCCATCAAAAATTCCTCCTTTCCGATTTGTTACACTCAGTATATCACATTCCACCGCCCGCGTCAAGCGCGAAACGTCGAAAAAGCGCGAGCGGAAAACGCGGAAATCTCCCGGAAAACCTTGACTTTTGAAAAATATCGTGATATTATATAAGATGTAAAATTGTAGTACTATGCGAAAGTGCGCGGTTTTTGCAAAAACCTATGGAGAGAGGAGGATACAAAGACATGAAAATCCTGCTTTTATACGCTTATTTTAGGCCCGAGCAGATTTCCTCCTCGCATCTGGATCACGACTTCATCGAGGGGCTTCTTGCCGCAGGGCACACGGTTGAGGTCGTTTGCCCGACGCCGACGCGCAATGTCGATCCCGCCGTTACGTGGAGTTTGCACGAAACTTTAGAGGATGGCCGCCTTTCCATCACCCGCTTCCGCGCGCCAAAGGAGCGCCGCAACCCGATCTTCAGAGCCATCCGCTACTTCTTCTGCAACCTACGTACCTTTGCGGTCGCCAAAAAGATTCCGGATCTTGACGCGATCTATTGCAGCACCACGCCTCCCATTCTTGGACTGGTTGCCGCAAAACTCAAAAAGAAAAGGAAGATTCCCTTTGTCTATTGCGTGCAGGATATCTTTCCCGATTCGCTTGATTCCACAGGGCTCTCCAAAAAAGGCTCTTTCCTCTACCGCAGCGGTCTGAAGACGGCAAACAAAATCTACAGCGCCGCCGATAAAATCATTGTCATCAGCGAAGGATTCAAAAAGAACCTGCTTGCCAAGGGCGTGGAAGAAAAAAAGCTTGTCGTCGTTCCCAACTGGGTCAACACCGACGAGGTGCGAAAGATCGACCGCGCCGACAACATTCTCTTCGACAAATACAATCTGAATCGCTTGCTCTATTATATTTCCTACTCGGGCAATCTCGGGCACACGCAAAACCTCGATATGCTCCTCTCGATTGCAAAACGAATGAGGAGTGAGATGCCGGATCTTCGCTTTGTTCTCCTCGGTGACGGCGCCGAGCGCGAGCGGATCGCCGAGCGGGTCAAAAACGAGGCGATCGAGAACGTGATTTTGCTCCCGTTCCAGGATTATAAAGACATTTCCCACGTGTTCAGCCTCGGCGACGCGGGACTGATCATCTCCAAAAAGGGCGTCAGCGAAAATTCGATCCCTTCAAAAACCTTTGGCTACATGGCGGCCGAGCGACCGATCCTCGCCTCCTTTGATCTTGAAAGTCCGCTCTCGCACCTGCTCTCGGACGTCGGGTGCGGCGTTGTGGCCGACGGCGACGATGAAGAAGGTCTTGTCCGCGCCATCTATGAGATCCGCAAAAAGCCCGAGATCGGGGCCTGCGGCAGAGAATACCTTGAAAACAATCTCCGAAAAGAAGTTTGCGTCGGGAAATATCTCGACACCCTGACCGACGCCTGCAACGCAGAAAAAGAATAAGGAGTAGAACATGAAAAAAGCACTCATCACCGGCATTACCGGACAGGACGGTTCCTATCTTGCCGAGTTTTTGCTCGAAAAGGGCTACGAAGTTCACGGCATCGTCCGCAGAGCCTCCATCTCCAACACCGGGCGCATTGACCATATCAAAGAAAAACTGCATCTGCACGACGGCGATCTTTCGGATTCGGCTTCGATCATCCGCATCGTTGCCGAAGTGAAGCCGGATGAAATTTACAACCTCGCCGCGCAATCGCACGTGCAGGTTTCCTTCGACGTGCCGGAGTATTCGGGCGACGTCGACGCCATCGGCGTTCTGCGCGTACTCGAAGCCGTCCGCATCGCGGGACTGACCAAAACCTGCAAGGTCTATCAGGCCTCCACCTCGGAGCTGTTCGGAAAGGTCGAGGAAATCCCGCAAAAGGAAACAACCCCGTTCCACCCCTATTCTCCTTACGCGGTGGCCAAGCAGTACGGTTTTTGGATCACCAAGGAGTACAGAGAAGCCTACGGCATGTTCGCCGTCTCGGGCATTCTCTTCAACCACGAGTCCGAGCGCCGCGGCGAAAATTTCGTCACCCGCAAGATCACGCTTGCGGCAGGGCGCATCGCCTGCGGACTTCAGGACAGACTCGAGCTCGGCAATCTCAGCTCGCTCCGCGACTGGGGATATGCCAAGGACTACGTTGAATGCATGTGGCTCATCCTCCAGCAGGATACGCCCGACGATTATGTGATCGCAACCGGCGTTCAGCACACGGTGCGCGAGTTCACCACGCTCGCCTTCCACTATGTGGGGATCGACCTCGAATGGCGCGGCGAAGGGCTTGACGAAAAAGGGTTTGATAAAAAGACCGGCCGTCTTCTTGTCAGCGTCAATCCCAAATGGTTCCGCCCCACCGACGTGGACAACCTGCTCGGCGATCCGACCAAGGCGCGTACCAAACTCGGCTGGAACCCGCAAAAAACCTCCTATGAAGAGCTCTGCCGCATTATGGCCGAGCACGATCTGGAGCTTGCAAAGCGCGAAAAAGCCTTGAAAGAGGTCAAATAACCATGATGGAAAAAAACGCAAAAATCTATGTTGCGGGGCATCGCGGCATGGTGGGTTCCGCCATCGTCCGTCAACTGCAAAAAGAGGGATATACCAACCTTGTCACCCGCACGCATAAGGAGCTTGACCTGACGCGTCAGGACGCTGTGGAAAAATTCTTTGCCGAGGAGAAGCCCGAATACGTTTTCCTCGCGGCGGCAAAGGTCGGCGGCATCATCGCAAACCAGAATCATCTTGCCGACTTCATGTACGAGAACATGATCCTCGAGATGAACGTCGTGCATTCGGCCTTTGTCAACGGTTGCAAAAAGCTCGAGTTTCTCGGCTCCTCCTGCATCTATCCCCGCATGGCGCCGCAGCCGATGAAAGAATCTTGCCTGCTTACCTCGGAGCTGGAAAAAACCAACGAGGCCTACGCGCTGGCAAAGATTTCGGGGCTTAAATACTGCGAATATCTCAACCGCCAGTACGGCACACACTATATCTCGGTCATGCCGACCAACCTCTACGGCCCGAACGATAATTACCACCCAGAGCATTCGCACGTGCTTCCGGCGCTCATCCGCAGATTCCACGAAGCCAAGGAATCGGGCGCGCCGAGCGTCACCTGTTGGGGCGACGGTTCGCCTCTGCGCGAGTTCCTTTACGTTGACGACCTCGCCGAGCTCTGCGTCCTGCTCATGAATATCTACGAAGGGAATGAAACCGTCAACGCCGGAACCGGCAAGGAAATCACCATCAAGGAGTTAACGAAGCTCGTTGCCGACGTGGTGGGATACCAAGGAGAGATCCTTTGGGACACCTCGCGCCCGAACGGTACGCCGAGAAAACTGCTCGACGTCTCCAAATCGGCCGCTCTCGGCTGGCACTACAAGACCGAACTGAAAGACGGCATCCGTCTTGCCTACGAGGATTTTTTGCACAACCCGATCAAGACCGAACGATAAAAAAACGAACGAGGACTTTTATGAATATCATTCTGTTGTCCGGCGGAAGCGGAACGCGGCTCTGGCCGCTCTCCAACGAAGTCCGCTCCAAACAGTTCTTAAAGATCTTCCGCAACCCCGAGGGAAAGCCCGAATCGATGGTGCAAAGAATGTACCGCATGATAAGAGAAGTGGATCCCGCGGCCAAGATCACCATTGCGACCTCGCAGTCGCAGGTCGCCTCGATCCGCACCCAGCTGGGCGAGGGCGTCGGCATTTCGGTCGAGCCTTGCCGACGCGATACTTTTCCCGCAATTGCTCTGACCTCGGCCTATCTGCACGACATTCTCGGCGTCGGCGAGGATGAGCCGGTCGTGGTCTGCCCGGTCGACCCGCTTGTGGAGCTTTCCTACTTTGAAACGCTCAAGGTCATGTCTGCCGAGGCCTCTGACAAGGGGCTGACGCTGATGGGAATTACCCCGACCTATCCTTCGGAAAAGTACGGCTATATCATTCCGAACGAACAAGACGGCAGCGTCGCCTTCAAGGAAAAGCCGACCGAGGCGCTCGCAAAAGAGTATATCAAAGCGGGCGCGCTCTGGAACGGCGGCGTGTTCGCCTACAAACTCTCCTATCTGCTAAAAAAAGCAAAAGAGCTTTGCGGCAGTGCGGATTACAAAACGCTTTACGACAGTTACGCAACGCTGACCAAAATCAGTTTCGATTACGCCGTGGTCGAAAAAGAACCGAATATCAAGGTCGTCAAATACGACGGCGACTGGAAGGATCTCGGAACCTGGAACACCTTCACCGAGGCCATGCAGGATCCGGTCGGCGGCAACGCCACCCTCGGCGAGAACTGCCAAAACGTCCACGTCATCAACGAACTTCCCACGCCGCTTGTGGTTCTGGGGCTGACCGACGCCGTGGTCGTCGCCTCGCCCGACGGCATCCTCGTTTCGGACAAGGGCGCCAGCTCCTATCTGAAAAAATATGTCCCCAACCGGCGCCCGATGTACGAAAAGCGCACCTGGGGGGAGTCGCGCATCATTGATTTTCAATCGAACGGCGAAGACCTGACCAGTCAAACCAAAGAAATCGTCGTTCAAGCCGGCAAAAGCAGGCATTGTCAACTGCACCGCAAAAAAACCGAGATCTGGACTTGTCTGGAAGGCGAGGGCGAACTTGCGCTCGACGACAAGGTCATGGAAATCAAACGCGGAAGCGTCTTTCGCATCGAACCCGGCGTACGCCATGTCGTCCGGGCAAAAACCGAGCTTCGCATCCTTGAGGTGCAACTCGGAGAATCACTCTCGGATGACGACGTGGAATACGTCGAGCATGAGTGGAATTGATAGAATCCCACATTGATTCAAGAGGAGGTTTCACCTGCTTCCTATGAAGAAAAAAATACTGGTCGTCGGTGTTTATCCGGCGCCCTACCGCACCAATCTGTTTTTGAAACTTGCCGAGGTCTACGACGTCACCGTTGTGTTTGAACATGCAGGCGGCGACGAGCGAAACACCGAATGGTTTACTTCTGGCAAATATATCATCCTCGATACCGAAGAGGGGCAAAAGGCTTTTGCGAGCCTCAACTTAAAAGAGTTTTTTGCGGTTATCCTCTACGAATACAGCGTTCCCGCCGCACGCAAGCTCATCGTCCAATGCAAGCTGAAAAGAATCCCATATGTGATCAACTGCGACGGCGTTATGCTCACGCCGCACGGCAACCCGGTCAAGGATCTTTACAAGCGGTTTTTGATCTCTGGCGCATCGGCCTATCTTGCCAGCGGAGAGCACGCAAAGGAATACTTCCTTCGCTTTGGCGCAAAGGAAGAACGCATCCATATTCATCCCTTTTCGGCGCTTGTTCCCGAAGATTTTGTAGATGCACCGCTCTCGGATGAGGGAAAGCGCACTCTGCGAAAAAAGCTCGGGCTTCCGGTCGATGGAAAACTCGCCATCGGCGTCGGCAGATTCATTCCGCTCAAGCGCTACGCGGAACTCATCGCGGCTTGGGCAGAGATGCCCGCCGACTGCAATCTGCTCCTTGTGGGCGGCGGCAGGGAAGAAGAGCATTATCGCGCGATCATCGAGGAGAAAAACCTTTCCAACGTGATCCTTGAACCCTTCCGCACCCCGGTCGAACTGCGCGACTACTATCGCGCCGCCGATCTTTTCGTCCACCCGACGAGCTATGACGTCTGGGGGCTTGTGCTCAACGAAGCGATGGCGTCCGGACTTCCGGTCGTGGCATCCGATCACTGCATTGCAAGTCTTGAACTCATCCGCGACGGCGAGAACGGATATCGCACGCCCATGGGCAACGAAAAAATTCTTTGCGAACGCGCGCGCGAACTTCTGGAGAATCCCCAAAAGCGCGCCGCCATGGCAAAAGAGGCTCTCGCAACCATTCAATTCTATACGCTGGAAAATATGGCAAAGTGTCAACTTGCCGCACTGGAGAAACTATGAAACTCATCGTCAACGCCGACGACTACGGCCTCTGGAAGCACAACTCGCGCGCCATTGCCGAGGCCATGAATAAAGGGCTCATCACCGACACCACCATGATGGCGACCGGCGAGTGGTTCAACGAAGCCGTCGCTCTTGCCAAAAAAGAGGGTTTTGACGACCGCATCGGCATCCATTTCAACCTGACCGAGGGCGAGCCTTTGACCGAGAAAATGAAGAACTGCCCGATGTTCGTCGAAAACGGAAAATTTCACAAACATCCGGATCGGCTTCATCCGCTCACAAAAGAGGAAGAAGAGGCCGTCTATGCCGAGCTCTCGGCGCAGGTCAAAAAGATCAAAGATGCAGGGATCGACATCACCCATGCCGACTCGCACCACCACATTCACACCGGCCCCTTCCTCATCCAAACCTTTCTTTTGGTCTGTCAGGACGAAGGGATCGAAAAGATCCGCCTGCACCGCAATTTCGGGATCATTCCGTTTTACAAAAAAATCATCAAAAAGCACTTCAACAAAAACCTGTTCCGCGAGGGCATGAAAACCACCGACTATTTCGGCTCGCTCGAAGATGCGCTCGGTTGCGGTCTGCCCGATGGGATCACCGAACTCATGGTACATCCCGACTATGACAAAGACGGAATTCTCATCGACCGCGTAGAGTTTGACGACGGAATTCCGGCAGGAGACCCCCTCTCCCGTCTGGAAAAATTCTCGGGCGAAGAAAGAATCACATACAGGAGTCTATAATGCAGATTTTATACGGCTTTTCCAACTGCACCGACAGTACCTACAATCGAATCGTTGCAGAGAAAAACGCCGCCATTCTGCAACCAGACCAAAAATACCACGGATTACTGATCAAAGGACTTGCCGAGGGCGGCGCGTCGGTGACCTGCTTCTCCGGGCTTCCGGTCAATCGCTCGGTCACAAAGCGCCTGATCGTTCACGAAAAGAACGAGGTAGAGGGCGGCGTGCGCTACCGCTATTTTACCACGATCAACCTGCCCTTGTTCCGGCAGGCGGGCATCTTCCTTGCCTCCTTCTTTTCGGTTCTGTTCTTTCGCAAAAAGAAACAGCAAACGGCCGTCGTCTGCGACTGCCTCAATATCGCCAACGCCTTTGGCATGACACTTGCGGGAAAGCTCCGGCGCATCCCGGTGGTCACCATCGTCACCGACCTGCCCGACATGATGGGCGGCGGCGCTCTGCGAAACTTCAACAACAAACTCTTTTCGCTCGTCGACGGTTTTCTGCTTCTGACCGAGCAAATGAACGACCGGGTCAACAAAAAAGGAAAGCCCCACCTCGTCCTGGAAGGCCACGTCAACGCGGCCGATCAGGCGGCAAACGAGAGCGACGCGATCGAAGAGACGACCGGCAAGCGGGTGATCCTCTATGCCGGAAGCGTCTGCAAGCTCTACGGCATTGCCGAGCTTGTGGATGGCTTTCTTGCCGCCGATCTTGAAAACGCAGAACTGCACATCTACGGCGACGGCGACTACCGCGAAGACCTGCAAAGGATCTCCTCGAAGCACCCTTCGGTCGTCTACCACGGCGTCTGCCCGAATAGGGAAATTGTCAAAGAAGAGCACCGCGTCTCGCTTCTCGTCAACCCGCGCCCCACGGCGCCCGAATACACCAAATATTCTTTTCCATCGAAAAACATGGAGTATATGGTGTCCGGAACGCCCCTGCTCACCACAAAGCTGCCGGGAATGCCAAAAGAGTATCATTCCTACGTCTATTTGATTGAAGAGGATACCGCCGACGGTATCAAATCGGCATTGCAAAAAGTCTTTTCTCTCCCGCTCTCCGAAAGAAGAGAAAAAGGAAACCGGGCGAGAGCCTTCGTTCTCGCCAATAAAACGAATCTTCAGCAGGCAAAAAAACTGCTTGACTTTATCGGAAAGGAGTTCTTCAAAGGATGAACGCAGTTCACGCGATCGACGCAACCAGATCAAAAAGAAAAAAGACACCTTTGGTCGGATTCCTTGCCGCATTTGTCGTCCTCTATTCCATCATGCCCATCGTGGGACAGCTCGTCAGCGACTATACCACCACCTACGCTTACATGTTGCTGGTCGTCGCCATGACGGCCGTCATCATGTTGAAGGAAGGAACGAGTTCTTTTATTGAGTACTTCGTTGCGCTTCTTCCGATCATCATTCTGGAAGCTGAAACTTACTTTATCAATAACGGTTCCGTTCTGCTTTGGGGTTACAGCGTTTTGATCTTTCTCTTCCCGATCATTCTGGGCTACTATATCACCAAAAAGAAGCCGGGAGCCATGAGGCTTTTGCGCATTGCCTTGATTCTGGCCATCTTCATTACCGTAATCACGACCTGCGTGGGCCTGATGCAAAACCCGCTTGCAGCCCGCACGCTGGCAACCATCGCCACCTCCGACAACGCTCTTTTGAGAAAGTACAACTACCTCAACCTGGGCGGATTTGATTTCGTCTATACCGTCGTTCTTCTGTATCCGCTCCTGATCCTTGCCTTCAAACAAAAAAAGATCGGCCTTATTCCCACGATCATCGGCGTGGTCGGCGCGTTTTTTCTGGCCTTTATGTCGGAATATACCACCGCGTTCCTTCTTCTTGCAGTCTCCTCTGTCTTCTTCTTTTTCAGAAGAACCATCAAGGTCAAAACCGTCGTTCTGTTCGGCGTGCTCGGTGTGATCGTCCTCCTTCTCTTCAGCCCGCTCTTTTCAAAATTTTTCCTCTGGCTCTCGCAAGCCGTGGACAGCAGAGAAATGGCGGCCCGCTTCCGCGAGATCTCCGAGGGCTATACCTCTCTTGTCGGCAGTGATAACAAACGACTGTTTCTGTACGGGCGTTCGCTCCGCTCCTTCCTCGACTATCCGCTCTTTGGTTCGGCGCTCGCGCGGAGGCCCTACGCCGGCGGTCACTCGAACACACTTGATATTCTTGCAAACTACGGCCTGTTCGGCCTTGGCTTTTTGCTTTTTTCCTATCGTGCCATCTACCAAAAGTTCTACCGCCCTTATAAGGACACCTCGGGCTTTGCCTACATTTTGTGGGTTTTTGTCCAAGCCTTTATCCTTTCGGTTTTGAACCCGGGAATGTGGACGCCAGTCCTTTGCCTCTATGCGCCCATCTTTTTCCCGATCCTCGCAGAGCCCAACGAAAAGTCGCCCGCGGAAATCCGCAGAGAAAAACGCGCCGAGCGGGTACGTCTTGCGCAGGGACTTTCCCCCATGCCGCCAAAACCCTCTACTCCACCAACACCTGACGCCTGAAAGGAATCGCACTCATGAAGATTCTCTGGATCACCAATACCGCGCTCGGGCCGATTGGAGAAAAACTCTATGGCCGCCGTCAGGGCGGGCTTTGGATGGACGCGCTGCTGACCGACTTCAAGGAGAAAGCGGAGCTTTCTCTGGTCGTGGCGACCACGGCAAAAATCGCGTCGCCGCTCCGCATAGAGGAAGATTCCATCGTCTACTATGCGCTCCCCGACGATATTCCGCTCTTCTATGACGAGAACAGGCCCGGCAACAAGGCCGCCTGGCGCACTTTGATCGAGGTCGAAAAACCCGATCTCATCCAGATCTGGGGAACCGAGTTCTCGCACGGCCTCTGCGCCCTCCGCGAGGCAGGGAATATCCCTTCGGTCATTTATATGCAGGGCTACCTCGGCGCCATCTCGCGGCACTATTTTGCCGGCATGACCGAACGAGAACTCGACTATGCTGTCAGCTTCCGCGACGTTCTGCGCCGCGACACCATCCGCCAACAGCAAAAAGTCTTTGCCGAGAATACCAAAAAAGAGGCCGAGATGTTTGCGCGCTCAAAGCGGATCATCAGCGAGAACGAGTGGTGCAACATGAGCGTGCGCGCCGTTGAGCCGGATGTGAAAATTTACACCTGTCCCCTGAGCGTCAACAAGGCCTTTTCAAAGGTTGCATGGAAGCGCGGACAAATCGAAGAACACAGCATTATGGCAACCGCCTCGGGATATCCGCTCAAAGGCCTGCACATGTTGCTCCGCGCGGTCGCGCTCCTCAAAAAAGAATATCCGGACGTAAAACTCTACGTCCCCGGCGCCAAAATGGGGGCGGTCGGCGGCATTCAGACAAAACTCCACCGTACCGGATACGCCAAATACATTCAAATGCTCATCAGCGATCTCGGACTTTCCGAGAACGTTGTCTGGCTCGGCCCGCTCCCGCAGGAGGAGCTTGCCAAGCAGTATGAAAAAACACACGTCTTCGTCCTGTCCTCCTCAATCGAAAACCATTCCAGCTCGCTCAAAGAGGCCATGATGGTCGGCGTCCCTTCGGTCGCCTCGATCGTCGGCGGCGTTCCCGAGTACGTTTCCCACGGAGAGGACGGATTCCTCTACCGCTTTGAAGAGTACGAGATCATGGCAGGGTATGTCCGTCGCCTGTTTGAAGACGACGCACTCGCCGAACACTTCTCGGGCGCCGGCAGAGAAAAAATGCTCGCTTTGCATGGGGAGAGCGCTACTTCCGACGTGATTCTGAACATCTACCGGGAGATCCTGGAGGAAAAAGCATGATCGTCTTTTTCTCGAACTTCATCAACGAGCATCAAATCCCCTTTTGCAACGCCATGTACGAAAAGACGGGCGGGCAGTTCCGCTTTGTTGCAACCGAACCGATCAGCGAAGAACGCCTTCGCCTCGGATTTGTCGATCGCACGGGCGAGTTTCCCTACGTCGTCAAAACCTATGAAGAAGAGGGCCGCGAGGAAGCCCTTCGCCTGGGCCGCGAGAGTGACGTCGTCATCATTGGCTCGGCACCGGATGAGTATGTCAAAGACCGTCTGGCCGAGAACAAGCTGACCTTCCGCTACTGGGAACGCTTTTTCAAGAACGGCAGATGGCATATTCTCGATCCGCGCGTCGTTTTGCAATCCTGGCGCTTGCATACGAGATACCGCAAAAAAAATCTCTATATGCTCTGTGCCAGCGCCTACACCGCGCCCGATTGCCGCTTCATCTTTGCCTACCCGAACAAGACCTACAAGTGGGGCTATTTCCCGCAGGTAAAAAAATACGAGTCGGTTGACGCGCTTTTAGAGAGCAAGCAGAAAAACACCATTCTCTGGGTCGGCCGCATGATCGACTGGAAGCATCCCGAGGCAGCGCCAAAAATCGCAAAGCGCCTGCGCGACGAAGGGTATGAGTTCCAAATGGATCTCATCGGAACCGGAGCGATGGAAAGCGACCTGAAAAACTTCATCGCGCAAAACAACCTTTCCGACCGCGTGCGCCTGCTCGGCGCCATGCCGCCGGAAAAAGTCCGGTGCCACATGGAACAATCCGAGATTTATCTCTTCACTTCGGACCGGGGCGAGGGTTGGGGTGCCGTGCTCAACGAATCGATGAACAGCGCCTGCGCCGACGTGGCAAGCGGAGATATCGGTTCGGTGCCGTATCTCATCAAAGACGGCGAAAACGGTCTTATTTACCGCGACGGCGACCTTGACGATCTTTACGAGAAGGTCAAGTACCTCCTCGACCACCCAAAAGAGCGCGCCGCCATGGGAAAAGCGGCATATCAGACCATGACCGACCTTTGGTGCGCCGACGTGGCCGCAGAACGGCTACTGACCCTGATCGAAACTCTACAAACCGGCAAGGACACGCCCTATGCGGATGGGCCTTGCAGTAAGGACTGATGATGGCAATTCCAAAAATTTTGCACTATTGCTGGTTCGGCGGGGGAGAAATGCCCAAAACCGAAGCGTCCTGCGTCAAGGGCTGGAGCCGCTTTTTCGGCGATTACAAGATCATGCTTTGGAACGAATCAAATTTCGATATCCACTGCAACAAATACGTCGAAGAAGCCTACGCCGCAAAAAGATTTTCTTACGTTGCCGACGTGGCGCGCCTTTCGGCGCTCTATCGCTTTGGCGGCGTGTATCTTGACGCAGATTGCAAAGTGTTAAAATCTTTCGATCCGCTTCTTGATTGCCATGCCTTCACCGGCTTTGGCGCCGACAACCGCGAGCTTGCCGCCTGCACACTTGCCTTTGAAGCAGGCGATCCTTTCATCAAGGAATGCCTCGACAGCTACGAGACCGATTCCTTTTTGCTTCCCGACGGAACGCCAAACACCCGCTCGATCAACCTCCGCATGACCGCGATTTTGGAACAATACGGTTTTGTTCAAAACGGAGAAAAACAAACCGTGCGGGATATCGTCATCTATCCCATGACCTATTTTTGCCCGCTCTCCATGCTGCCCGATACGGTTCCGGACTGCAAAAGCAAAAACACCTACAGCATGGCGCTCTGGACTTCCAAGGAACTAAGGCGTGAGCGTAGCTTTCTCATCCGCTTTGCCCACAAAACCGGGCTCAACAAACTTGTAAGAAAGGTACTGAGACGATGAAAGAGCCTTTTATTTCGCTCATCACACCGGTCTATAACATCGAACACCTCATCGGAAAGACCATCGAGTCGGCGCTCGAACAGACCTTTGCCGACTGGGAGATGATCCTCGTTGACGACGGCTCGCCGGACAATGCGGGAAAAATCTGCGACGACTACGCCGCGCGCGACGCGCGCATCCGCGTTGTCCACAAGCAGAACGCAGGGCTTGCCGCCGCACGTAACACCGGCATTGAAGAATGTCACGGCAAATACTTTCTCATCTTCGAGGGCAGCGACCTGCTGGTCAGCAAAGAGACGCTTGCAAACATCTGCAAAAAGCTCGCCGAGCGCGAGGTGGATATCTACTTTGCCCGCCTGCAGGACATGCAGGAAAAGGGCTGGGAAGTCACCAATGTGCAAAAGGAATACTGCGTGAACGGCTATTTTGAAGAAGGCGGCAAAGCACTCTTCTTAAAACTAGTTGAGAACGACGATATCCTCGCGCTCTCTTCGCCGGTCAACAAGGTTTTCCGCACTGCCTACGTCAAAGAAAACGACCTGCGCTTTTACCCCGGCATCTACCACGACGACGACGAGTGGCTCCCGCGCGCCATCTCGCTTTCCAAAACCTCTTACTTTACCAACGACATCGTCTACAACGCGCTCGCATGGGACGGCAGTCTCGGTGGCACCGTGACCGATAAAAGCCTTTGCAAAAAGGCGGTCGATAAAATGTTCCTCTCTCTCCATTGTTGCGAGGATATGGACGCGCGTTGTCCCGGCGAGCGGGGAACGACCTTCCTCAAATCTTATTTTGAATACTATTTCCGCATCTACCAGTCGGGCGTGCTTGCGCTGAACGTCATCAAGGATCCAGAATATCTGGAAAAAGTTCGCGCCGCCGCACTCGAGTATGGAAACATGTTCGATTACGCAGGCCTCTGCCGCTCCAAAAAACTACACCTGTTCAGCATCTATCAAAAGATTTTCGGCACCCGCGCCGCCTGCAAACTCATTTTGAAGAGGGAAAAAGCATGAGAGAAGTTTTACCGACCATTCACTATCTTTCGCTCCGGAGCATTCCAGCGTTTGAAAAAGAAAAGCGCCGCAACCCGCCGTCCGGGCAAAAGCAGGACTACATCATCCAAACGCTGGTTGATCTCGGCTACAACGTCAATTACGTTTCCTTTTCGGAATCGGCAAACAATCGCTTTTATCGGGCAAAAAAGAAAAAACTTTCAGAAAACATCACGTTTTTCCTCACGCCGAATATTCCGGGAAAACTCCGCGAGAGTTTTGCCTTCCGTTGGTTCTGCCACATCTACGCCGCGCGTCACATCAAGGAGGGGGATATTCTCCTCGTCTATCACACCAATGGGATGCGCAACGACCTCTTGCGTGCTCTTGCCGACAAGCGCCACTTGACCTTTGTTTACGAGGTCGAGGAGCTGTTTGAATACGTCCATGAAACCGTTTCTCAAAAGCTGGTGGAGGAAGAACTTGCTTTTTTACAGTGCCCGGACAAATATCTTTTCTGCACCGAGACGCTTGCCGAAGCCGTTAATCTCCGTCATCTCCCCTACGCCATCTGCGAAGGCTACTACAAATACGTTCGCGCCGATCTGCCCAAGTGGAACGACGGTAAAATTCACTGCGTCTACGGCGGCATCATTGATGTTGTCAAAGGGGGAGCGGTTAGTGCCGTTCGCGCTGCAGAATTTTTGCCCGAGAACTACGTTGTCCATATTTTAGGATATGGAGACGTCGGTTCGCTGAAGAAAGAGATCGAAACGATTGCTCCGAGAGCCGCTTGTGAGATCAAGTTTGAAGGACTGAAAAAGGGACAGGACTATATCGATTTCATCAGCAGATGCGATATTGGTCTTTGTTTGCAAACAATCGAGAAAAGTTACAATAAATTTTCTTTCCCGTCCAAGCTTGTTCTTTATCTTTCCTGCGGACTTAATCCGGTAGCCCCGGAAATTGAACAATTGACCAAATCCCGTTTGGCAGAGAATATCACCTTCTATTCCGAGGACGACCCAAAAGCGATCGCAAAAGCGATCCTCTCGGTGGAACTCAAAGAGGAAAACACCATTCACGAAATGATGGATCGTGCGGACAAAACCTTTGCCACCGATCTGAAAAAATTACTTTCTTAAAAAGCGGAGGTCATGATGCAAACCATTCCAAAAGTCATTCACTACGTTTGGTTCGGCGGCGGCAAGCACTCCAAACTGCAAAAGCGCTGTATGCGCTCTTGGAAAAAGTTCTGTCCGGATTTTGAGATCCGTCGGTGGGACGAAAGCAATTTTGACATTTCTTCCGCGCCTCTCTATGTCAGACAGGCGTATGAAGCCAAAAAGTGGGCATTTGTTTCGGACTATGCGCGACTGAAAGTGCTTTACGACTGCGGCGGCGTCTACTTTGACACCGACGCCCAAGTACTGAAAGATATTTCTCACCTCGTGCAAAACAACGCATTCATTGCTTTTGAGGGAAGCGAGATGGTCACAACCGGCGTTAGCGGTTGTTGCAAGGGCGACGCCATCGTCGGCGAAATTCTCAAAACCTACGAGGAAAGAAAGTTCTACAATGACGACGGAAGCATCAACACCACGGTCACCGGCGTTTATACCACCGAGGTTTTCCTCAAGCACGGACTTGAAGTCGGGGGCAAAGAACAAATGGTGGAGAACTGGAAGGTTTATCCCTTCACCTATTTCTATCCGGTCAAAGTCATCAACAACAACACTTATTACACCGAAGACACCTGCATTTGCCACTGGTTTGAGGGGACTTGGTTCCCAGAAGAATACAAGCGGGCAAAGCGGCATGACCACAATCCCGTCATTCGCTTTTTGCGAAAAACACCTTTGATGAAGCTCTACTACAAACTGAAAGGTGGCAATCAATGAAAAACATTCTCATCACCGGTGCCAACGGATTCCTCGGCAAAAACCTCATTGAGAGACTGGTAAAGCTCGACGACGTGAACATCATGCACTTTGATCAAGGGACCAGCACGCTCCTGCTCGAAAAAAATCTCCGGGAGTGCGATTTTGTTTTCCATTTTGCCGCGGTACACAGACCCAAGGACAACGAGGACTTCTATCGCATCAACGACGATTTCTTTGCCTGGATTCTCGCAAAGCTCGAAGAGTTTGGCAACGCCTGCCCAGTACTGCTGACCTCCTCGATTCAGGCAACCGACAACAACGACTACGGCCGCAGCAAGGTCATTGCCGAAAATCTGCTCAAAGAGCATGGCAAAAAGATGGGCTCGCGCGCCATCGTCTATCGCCTCAACAACGTCTATGGCAAGTGGGCAATGCCGAACCACCACTCGGTCGTTGCCACCTTCTGCTATAACATCAACCGCGATCTGCCGATCGTCATCAGCAACCGGGGCATCCAAATGCACTTCTATTACGTGGACGACGTGATCGATTCCTTCCTGGCGCAGCTTTCAGGTGGCGTCACACCCGATGCCGACGGTATCTTCCGCCTGCCCGAAGAAAAGATTTTGCACATTACGCTGGGCGAGCTTGCCGACAGCTTCTATGCTTTCCGCGAATGTCAGAAGGCAGGCAAGATCCCAACACTTAACACACCCGCCGAAAAGCGGCTCTGGACAACCTATGTCAGCTATGCAGAATAATCCGAAAATCAGCATTGTCGTGCCGGTCTACAACGCCGAGAAGTTCCTCGACCGTTGCATGAAGTCGATTTACGACCAGACCTTCTCCGACTACGAGATCATTCTCGTCAACGACGGTTCAAAGGACAAAAGTCTTGAGATCTGTCGCGCCTACGAAGAAAAGGATGCGCGCATCACGGTCATCGACAAACCGAACGAGGGAGCCGGCTCGGCCCGGAACGCCGGTATGCTTGCCGCAAAGGGCGACTATCTCGCGTTTCCCGACGTGGACGACTGGTTTGAAGCCAATATGTACGAAGAGCTTTACGCGTTGGCAACCTCGGGCGACTACGACGTGGTCTTCAGCGGCGCAAACTACTACAAGCCGGGAAAAGGCGGCGAGTTGACCTATTCCAACACGGTCAACTGTGCGGCGGTCTCCTATCTCACAAAAGAAGAATGCCGCGCCAATGTCATGACCTTTTTCCCGACCTCGACGATCTTTGACGTCCCCTGGAATAAGCTCTATCGCCGTTCGGTCGCAACAGAAAACGGCGTTCGCTTCTCGGACACCCGCCGTTGTCAGGACGCGATGTTCAACATTGATTTTTATAATTTCATCTCCTCGGCGGCATCGGTGAACAAGGCCTATTATAATTATATTGAAAACACCACCGCTACCACCAACCGTAAATTTCCCAAAAACTATATCGATATCAACGTCGCCTATTTCGGCAAGCTCATCGACATTCTTTCGTCTTGGGGAATGTATGAAGGCGATATCAAACGCCACTTTGATACCTCGTTCGCCCTTGCGATTTACGAGACAATGGGCATGTTTGAAAATCCGGTCTGGGGACTCGACAAAGCGGGACAACGCAAATACGTCCGGGATATTCTCAACCGCAACGACGTGCAGAACCGTCTCAATGGCGCCGACATCCGCGAGGACGCGCTGCCTGAGTACAAGATTCTTGTCGACCGTGACGAAAAGGCCTTCTTTGCCGCCCACAAAAAAGAGAAGCGGCGCGAGCGCCTGCGGCAAAACAAATTGCTTGTGAAAATTTACCATCTTTTGAAGCCGTCGCACTGACCGCTCGATTTTTCCGAAAAGGGAGGATTCCAAAGTGAAAAAAATATTGTTCCTCCTCCCCTCGCTCGCAACCGGGGGACTTGAGCGCGTGCAGGTCACGCTGGCAAACGCGCTGGCAAAGAACGGTCACGACGTCACGGTGCTGGCGCTGGAACCTGCCGACGATCTTCGGTGCGACCTTGATACGCGCGTGCACTATCGCTACAAGCCCTACAAAGCGCATCCCATCGGCGGCAAGCTCCCTTATATCCGCTACAAGTTTTACGACGACGGCATGTGGGAAACAAGAGCCTCGGCCAAAACGCTTTACGAATACTATATCGGAAACGAGCAGTTTGACGTAGAGATCGCCTTTTTCCGCGGCCTTCCGATCAAGATCGTCAGCGGTTCGAGCAATCCGAATTCTGTAAAACTCGCTTGGGTGCACAGCGATTTTCGTCTCGCCCGGGGATATCAGAATAATTTTACATCGCTCGACGCCGTTCGCGCGGCTTACACCTCGTTTGACAAGATTGTTTGTATTTCAGGAGAAGCAAAAAAAGGCTTTGTAGAGGCGATCGGCGACACGAAAAACCTCGCGGTTATTTACGACCCGCTCCCAATCGAACACATCCGCTCGCTTGGAGAGAAAAAGCTCGCAACGCCGACGAGAAAATCGGCTTTTCACCTTGTCCTTGTCGCCCGTCTTCTCGACAATACAAAAGGGCAGTGCCGACTCGTTTCTGTCGTAAAACGTCTGCGCGATGAAGGCTTTGACCTCTCTCTGACTCTGGTCGGCGGAGGCCCGGATGAGAAAAAAATTCGCAAAGCAATCGAAGACGCCGGACTTGCTGATTTTGTCACGCTCGCAGGCAACCAAAAAAATCCCTATCCCTACATCAAAGAGGCCGATCTGCTCGTCTGCGCCTCCTATTTTGAGGGCTACAACCTTACGGTCGCCGAAGCACTCATTCTCGGCGTTCCGGTGCTATCAACCCGCTGTGCCGGGCCGGTGGAAATTCTCGATGGCGGCAAATACGGCCGCATCGCCGAAAACACCGACGAGTCGCTCTACGAAAACTTAAAAGACCTTTTGCGTCACCCCGAAGAGCTTGCGACCTATCGAACTCTTGCAAGCGAACGGATCGCTTTCTTCGACGATATGGAGACGGCAAAAAAGGTGGAGGCACTCTTCTCTTAAAACTATTTTTGGAGGCTTTTATGAACCCCAAAATCACAATCGTCGTTACGGTCTATAACATCGCGCCCTACCTGCCACGCTTTTTTGACAGCATGGCAAAGCAGACTTTTTCCGACTACCGCATCCTCATCGTGGACGACGGCTCGACCGACGATAGCCTTGCCGTCTGCCGCGCGCATGCCGAAAAGGACGACCGCATCGTCATTCACGAGCGGCCGCACGCGGGCATCTCCCCGGCGCGGAACTACTCGATGGAACAGCTTGACACCGAATACACGGTGCATGCCGACGGCGACGACTACGTGGAACCAAAATATCTGGAGCATCTGCTCGCGGCCATCGAAAAGTATGACGCCGACTGGGCGATCTCGCGCGTGGCCTACCAGAGTGAGGGAAGCGACCACGTTGACGGTGTTTTCCCGGCCTACGGGGAAACCTTCGTCAAAAAAGAAGAATTTGCCGATTGGCTGCCCACGCTTCTTTCCGATCGACGTCTCAACTACCTCTACGGCAAGATCTACAAAACCGAGTTTTTCAAGACGCTGCGGATCGAACCCGACGTCAAGCAGGGCTCGGACACCATGATCAACTGCCAATACATTGAAAAAATCTCTTCACTCGTCCTCATCGACGACGTAGATTACCACTATATCAAATACAACGCCCGCTCGGTGACCTCCTATGCAGGCCCCGAGGGCATGGCGCGGCTCGACCGCATCAACCGCTTCGTCCACGATTCCATGGAAAAGCAGGGATTGCTCAACGACAAAATGCAGTACGCCATCGACCGCCGGGTTTTGCAATCCGGCATCTGGACGGTGGAGCGCATTCTCTCGGCGGTTCCCGACAAGGTTGAAAAAGAAAAGCAGATCGACACAATCCTCAATGACGAATTATACGTCGAAACCTACACCCGCACGCAGAAGGCGGGCACGACCTTTGAATTTGCCCCCACCCCACCGCAGAGCGGAAAAGCCTATCTTGCAAAGATTCAAAAAGAGGAACGGACAAATCGCACAAAAGCAAAACTCCTTTCCCTGTGTCCCAAATTTATAAAGGACTGGCGTCAAAAACGGCGCGAAAAAAAGGCATGAATTATTCGGATATTCTCGTTTCTGTCATCGTCCCGGTTTACAACCGCGAAAAAGACCTGCCCGCGCTGGTCGAGTCGGTTCTCGCGTGCAAAGATCCACGCCTCGAGCTGCTTCTCGTCAACGACGGATCCACCGACGGCAGCCTTGCGGTCTGCAAAAATCTTGCCGCAGAGGATAACCGCGTGACGGTGATCAACAAGCCGAACGGCGGTGTCTCTTCGGCGCGCAACACCGGCATCGGTTCGGCAAAAGGGAAGTACCTCTTCTTCTGCGACAGCGACGACCTCGTCGTCACCGAAACGCTCGCGTCGGCGCTGGAACTGGCCGAGGCGCACAGCGAAGATCTTCTCATCTTTGATTTTCAGTATTACTTTTTGAACAACGGGACTACAAAGAAAAGCTCTTTTGTCCTGCCGCCCGAGCACACCTTTCGCAAAGACGACATCGTCTCGCTTCTGCTCGAGCCGCTGGTCACAAGAGAGGCGACCGACCTTGCCGGCGTCTGGCACAAGCTCTTCCGCACCCGCACGCTGAACGCGACCGGCATCCGCTTTGAGGAAAAGGTCGCACGCGGCGAGGACTGGCGCTTCATCGTCGACTTTTTCGATGCGGCGGAAACCGCCTTCTACACCCCGAAAATCCTTTATACCTATCGGCTCGACGGCTCGCAGGTCCCCTCCAAATATGCCCGCAAGCCGGGACTGCACCAGCTCGGTTCGATCGACCGAAAACTCTCGCTGATTGAAAAATACGATCTTCCGTTTTCCGAGGACAGAAAGCTTCGGCTGTATCATTCCTACCTGGTGGAAATCGCCTATGCCGCACGAAACAATTGCCCGCGCTACGAACTGCGCGAGATGATGCGCGCCCAGCGCGTGCAGATCGCCGTAAAAGCCCTGCGTGCACTCTCGCGCAAGCAAAAGGATGAAATCGGCTTTTTCCGCAGAGAGGGGCTCTTCTCCTTCTGCGTTCGCTACAAACTCGCACTTCTTTCCCGCATCGTTGCAAAAAAGCTTTACAAAGAGGTTTGATTCGATACAATGAACATTTGCTTTGTCATTGACGACATGAGCACCGGCGGCGCCCAACGCGTGGTGTCGGTCCTTGCCAACGAATTTGCCAAGCAGGGACACACTGTCCGCATTCTCGTCTGGCAGGACAAAGAGAATCTTTCCTATGAATTGGAAAACGGCGTCAAACCGGTCTTCCTTTCAAAAGAGATTCCTGCCGCAAGCACGCCTTTGCGCAATCTGCTCTTCAAAATCAAGTGTCGTCTGAACCCCGCGCACGCCGATATCAACGAAGATCTCGAACGCTACCGCAGAAACTCGGCTCGCGTTGCGGCTTATTTCAAAAAGAATCCCGCCGACGTCGTCTTCAGTTTCCTGCTGAAGAGCAATATTCTCGTAGGCCTCTCGGCAACCCGCATTCCGGGAAAACTCGTCGTTGCCGAGCGCAATTTCCCCGACCGGCCGCTCGAAGCGCATATCAAAGAGCTTCGCAACCGCGCCTACGCCAAAGCCGACGTCTGCGTGTTCCAGACCAAGGAGCAGGCCGAGGCTTTCCCGATGGAGATTCAAAAGAAGGCCGTCGTCATTCCCAACCCGGTCAAAGACGGACTGCCCGCGCCCTTCACGGGCGAGCGCCGCAAGTCGATCGTCAACTACTGCGGCTTTAAGGAGCACAAAAACATTCCGCTCCTTATCGATGCCTTTGCGCTTGTCGCAGGCAAACACCCCGACTACAACCTTGAGCTCTTCGGCTACGGCGACGAAAAACCGATCAAAGAAAAGATCGCCGCCCTCGGCCTTGCCGACCGCGTAACCATGCGCCCCTTCCTCCCTGATATTCATTCGGAGGTCAAGGACGCCGCCATGTTTGTGATGTCCTCCGACTACGAGGGCATGCCCAATGCGCTCATCGAAGCCATGGCAATCGGGCTTCCGGTCATTTCCACCGACTGCAAGGGAGGCGGTGCAAAAGCCTTGATCCGCGATCACGAAAACGGCCTTCTGACCCCGGTTGGCGACGTGGACGCGCTGGCGGACGCTATGTCGTCTTACCTCGAGCACCCCGAGACGGCGGCGAAGTTCGCGAAAGAAGCGCTGAAGATCAAAGAAGAATTAAATCTTGCCTCAATCTGCGATCGTTGGCAACAACTTTTTCGAAAAAGGAATCCTTAAATGAATCTTCATGAAAAACTATACTCGTGTTTGGACGCGATCAAAGAAACCTATTTTTCGGTTGACAGCAAGAAAAATATTTTGCCGGATCGGTTTTTTATTCAAAAATACTATCAAAAGCGGCTTGGCAAAAAGCCAAACTTAAAACACCCGGTTCTTTTTTCTGAAAAATTGAATTGGTTAAAGCTTTATTACCACGACCCGCTCTTGACTCTCTGCGCTGACAAATATCGGATGCGCAGATACGTCAAGCGGGTGTTGGGAGAAGGCTACACACCCCATATTCTGGGTGTTTGGTCCTCCCCCGACGAAATTGATTTTGCCGCGCTCCCTGAAAAGTTTGTTCTGAAAACAAACCACGACGGTTGTCCGATTATCTGCACCGACAAATCCGAATTCGACATTGATGCTACGCGAAATTTGCTTTCCGAAAAATTAAAAGACAGCTATTATACACGCAGTAGAGAATGGGCGTACAAAAATATCAAACGCCTAATTTTCGCGGAAGAATACTTGTCCGTCCCCGGAGAAGAACTAATCGATTACAGATTTTTTGTTTCAACGGTGAGCCAAAATACTGTATGACCACAAGCGAGCACACCGATGCAAAGCACGGTTCTTCAGATTATTTCGACCTGGAGTTCAATCATCTGCCGTTTGGCAGCTCTTCTCAACTGGCAACCGTGACTCCAAAAAAGCCGGACAACCTTGCCGAAATGCTTGAAATTTCAAGGAAACTTGCTTCTTATGCTGCTTTTCCGTTCGTTCGAGTAGATCTTTACAACTTAAGCGGAAAGATTTATGTCGGGGAACTCACCTTCTACCCGACCGCAGGCATGGTAAACTATTGCCCCGAAAAATGGAATAAAACCACCGGCAACTATTTGACCTTGCCAAAAAAGAACGCGTGGCGGCATCTCAAAGGTCGCGATAAAAAATGGATCGAACAAGCGTTGAAATAAAACAATCTCCGTTAAAACACGAAATTGTGAGGACTATTTATGAAAATTGTCGTTTGCGGACGGTTCGACTACATCCGGTTCGCCTGGCAACCCGCCATTGATAACAAAACAGTATTCTATTTTTCGGACGAGGATTTTCGTGCGCTGACCTTTTGGAACAAATGCCGCAGAAGATGGGAGCAGTTTTGCGCCCGTCTGTCGCCTTCCCGAAAAGCTGAATTGGAAAAGCTCGACAACCTGCGCGAGCGCTTTGATATTGACCAGCTTAAGCGCTCGGACGAAATTTTGTTCGTCCTCTACGAAACCAATTTCCTTACGACCGATTTTGAAACGCTTGAGTTTTTGAAAAATCGGTTCCCGAAGGCGCGTTTTGTATTGCACATGACCAACGCCATCGGAACCATCCGCCCGAGGGAAACCGAGGAACTGGTCAAGCATTTCGATTTCTTTGATCTCGTTTACACCTTTAACAATCTGGACGCAAAAGAATATGGGCTTGGCTTTTTCCCCGACATCAGCGGAGATTACGACCTCATCGAGCCTGCCGATATAGAGCCTTTTGACGTTTTCTTTGCCGGACGCGCAAAAGAACGCCTGGATACCATTCTCGCTTTTGCAAAGAGATGCCGCGCGCTTGGGCTTTCGATCCGCTTCTTGATCGTCGGGGCGCCCGAGGACAAGCAGGAAGCGATCGAGGGCGTGACCTACGGAGAGTATCAGCCCTATCTGGAAATGCTTGCCACGGAAAAGCGCGCAAAAGCGATCCTCAACATTCTCGGCGGCGTGTCCTCCGGAATTATTCTGCGGGATGAGGAAGCCATTGGCATGAACAAACTGCTCATCACCGACAACGATTATATTTTCACGTCTGAATACTATAACGAATCCAAGATCATTCCCATGGATCGGTTTGAAGAGCAACTCGATAAACTCCAAAACTCTAAAACCCAATGGCCGTCTTCGGCCAAGAACACCGACAGGGAAGCCTTTCTTAGCCGCGTGTTCAACGACCTGAAATCAAAACAGGAGGCAAAACAATGATCAACGTCATGCAACCCTCTCTGGGCAAAGAAGAACTTGCCGCCATCGAAAAGGTCTTTACATCCAACTGGATCGGCAAGGGCGCGCTCGTCAAAGAATTTGAAGAAAAATATGCCTCGCACCTCGGGTCTACGCCCGACCGCGTGCTTTCCACCAACTGCTGCAGCGAGGGGCTATTTTCCTCGATGCATCTGCTGGACATCAAGCCGGGCGACGAGGTCATTCTCCCCACCGTCAGCTTCATCGGCGCCGGAAACGCAGTCTGTGCAAACGGTTCCAAAATGGTGCTCTGCGACGTGGACAGAAGAACGCTCAACGCACGCGCCGAGGACATTGAAAAATGCATCACCAAAAAGACCAAGGCGATTCTGCTCCTTCATTACGGCGGGATCCCCTGCGACATGGATTCGATCATGGCGCTTGCCGATTCTTACGGCCTTCGCGTGATCGAAGACTGCGCCGCCGGCGTTTGCTCTCACTATAAAGGCAAAGCGCTCGGCACGTTCGGAGACATTGGAATGTGGTCGTTTGACGCCATGAAGATTCTCGTCTGCGGCGATGGCGCGATCCTGCATTTCAAGACGCCAGAACTTCGTGAAAAGGCCGACAAGTGGCTCTACTTCGGGCTCGAAGCCAAGAGCGGCTATGAGAACAGCGTAGCGCAAAAGTGGTGGGAATTCGACATTTCCTCCTTCGGTCACCGGGCCATCATGAACAACGTCACGGCGGCGATGGCGCTCGAACAGTTCAAAAAGCTGCCCTCCTTTATGGAAAAGCGCGCGGCCGTTCACAAGGCCTACGACGAAGGCCTTTCGGACCTTGACTGGATCGACCTGCCGCTCCCGATTCCGGCTGACTGCACGACTTCTTACTACTTCTACCATATTCAAATCAAGAACGGCAAACGCGACGAGCTTGCCCGCTACCTGCGCGAGCGCGGCGTTTATACGACCTACCGCTATTTCCCTCTGCACCGCGTCCCCGGCTATGGCGTAATCGAAGGAAGTTTCCCGAACGCCGATTATGCCGCCGACAACACGCTCTGCCTGCCCTTGCACCAGAGCCTTACGAAAGAGGACGTGGAAAAAGTCATCTCCACCATCCGCGAATTCGGAAAAACCTGTTGATAAAACTAAAACAAAGGAGCTTTCTTATGAAAGGCATCATTCTTGCCGGCGGAGCAGGAACCAGACTTTATCCCTTGACGCTCGTGACGTCAAAACAACTTTTGCCGGTTTACGACAAGCCGATGGTCTACTATCCGCTGTCGACCCTTATGCTGGCCGGGATCCGCGACATCCTGCTGATTTCGACCCCGCAGGATCTGCCCAACTTTGAGCGTCTGCTCGGCGACGGCAGTCAGTTCGGCATCTCGCTCTCCTATGCCGTGCAACCCTCTCCCGACGGACTTGCCCAAGCATTTCTCATCGGGGAAGAGTTCATCGGCGACGAGCCCTGCGCCCTCGTTTTGGGCGACAACATTTTCTACGGCAACGGATTCGGCGCGCACTTAAGAGCGGCGGCCGCAAACGCCGAGGCGGGCAAGGCAACTATTTTCGGTTACTATGTCAACGATCCCGAGCGTTTCGGCATCATGGAAATCGACGAGAATGAAAACATTCTCTCGGTTGAGGAAAAGCCAAAAAATCCCAAGAGCAACTACTGCATCACGGGCCTTTATTTCTACCCCGCGGGCGTGGCCAAAAAAGCAAAAGAGGTCAAGCCTTCGGCGCGTGGGGAGCTCGAAATCACCACACTCAACGATATGTATCTGAAGGACGGCGACCTCAAAGGCGTCCTGCTCGGCCGCGGCTTTGCCTGGCTGGATACCGGAACCATGGACAGCCTTGCAGCGGCAACCGATTTTGTCCGCATGGTGCAAACGCGTCAGGGCGTGGAAATTTCCGCCCCCGAAGAAATCGCTTTCCACAACGGCTGGACAACGAAAGAAGAACTCCTTGCCGCCGCCAAGCACTACGGCAAGTCCCCTTACGGCGAGCATCTTCGCAACGTGGCAAACGGCAAACTGATCTATTGAGGCATTGACATGAGCAATTTTACCTTCCAAAAAACCGAGATCGAGGGCGTCTATATCATCGACGTCAAGACCTATGGCGACCATCGCGGCTACTTTATGGAAACCTATAAAGAACCCGATTTTGTCGAAGCCGGCATTGCCTGCCGGTTTGTCCAGGACAATCAATCGGCTTCCCGCCGCGGCGTTTTGCGCGGCCTGCACTTTCAAAAGACGCATCCGCAATCCAAGCTCGTCCGGGTACTCAAGGGCGAGGTCTTTGACGTCGCGGTCGACCTGCGCGGCGGCAGCAAAACCTACGGCAAATGGGTCGGTGTGCGCCTGTCCGAAGAAAATCACCGCCAGTTCTTCATTCCGCGCGGCTTTGCACACGGATTTTTAGTCCTTTCGGACTACGCCGAGTTCGCCTACAAGTGCGACGACGTCTACCACCCCGAAGACGAGGGCGGAATTCTTTGGAACGATCCCGACGTCGGCATCGTTTGGCCGGACGCGGGCGAGGTTCTGCTCAGCGAAAAGGATCTGAAAAACCCAACGCTGAAAGAAAGCAAATTTACATTTTGATATTGGGAGGCAATTATGACGATCATCGTTACCGGCGGCGCCGGATTCATCGGCTCCAACTTCATTTTCCATATGCTCAAAGCACATCCCGACTACCGCATGATCTGTCTGGATAAACTCACCTACGCGGGCAACCTCTCCACGCTGAAAAGCGTGCTGGACAAGCCGAATTTCCGCTTTGTCAAACTCGATATCTGCGACCGCGCGGGCGTTTACAAGCTCTTTGAAGAAGAGCACCCCGACTACGTCGTCAACTTTGCGGCAGAGAGTCACGTCGACCGCTCGATCGAAGATCCCGGCGTCTTCCTGCAAACCAACATCATCGGCACCGGCGTGCTGATGGATGCCTGCCGCAAGTACGGCATCACAAGATACCATCAAGTTTCCACCGACGAAGTCTACGGCGACCTGCCGCTGGATCGCCCCGACCTCTTCTTTACCGAAGAGACGCCGATCCACACGTCGAGCCCCTATTCTTCGTCTAAAGCGGGCGCGGATCTCTTGGTGCTTGCCTACCACCGCACCTTCGGGTTGCCGGTAACCATCAGCCGTTGCTCGAACAACTACGGCCCCTACCATTTCCCGGAAAAACTCATTCCGCTCATGATCGCAAACGCGCTTTACGATAAGCCGCTCCCGGTCTACGGCGAAGGGCTCAACGTCCGCGACTGGCTCTACGTCGAGGATCACTGCCGCGCCATCGATCTCATCCTGCACAAGGGCAGAGTCGGCGAGGTTTATAACGTCGGCGGCCACAACGAAATGAAGAACATCGATATCGTCAAGCTCATCTGCAAAGAGCTCGGCAAACCCGAAAGCCTCATCACCTACGTCACCGACCGCAAGGGACATGACCTGCGATATGCCATTGACCCCACCAAAATTCACAACGAACTCGGCTGGCTGCCCGAAACCAAGTTTGCCGACGGTATCAAGAAGACCATCAAATGGTATCTTGAGAACCGCGACTGGTGGGAAGAGATCATCTCGGGCGACTACCAGAACTACTACCAGAAAATGTACGGCAACCGTTGAACGATATACAAAAGGAGCATTTTACCATCATGGAAAAACAATGGACTGCGGTCATCAAGCCAAAGAAAAAGCTGCTTGACCTGAATCTGAAAGAAACTTTCAAATACCGCGATCTCATCTGGCTCTTCGTGGTCAGAAACATCAAAACGCGCTATAAACAGACCGTTTTGGGTCCGCTTTGGTTCGTTATCCAGCCGCTGATGTCCTCGGTGATCCACACTTTGGTGTTCGGCACCATCGCAGGGCTCTCGACCGACGGCGTACCGCAATTTCTCTTTTATCTCATCGGTTCTGTGACCTGGGCGCTCTTCTCCGGGTGCTTGACCGGCAACTCAAACACCTTTGTCGGAAACGCACACGTCTTCGGAAAAGTCTATTTCCCGCGCTTGACTTCGCCGATTTCGACCGCCATCACACAAATGTTCAATTTTGTGATCCAGTTTGCCATCTATCTTGTGATGTCGCTCATCTTCTTCTTAAAAGGCGAAGTTTTCCAAATCACCTGGGTGGCGGCACTGCTTCCTTTGCTTGTGATTCAGCTCTCCCTGCTTGGCACGGGACTCGGTATCATCATTTCGTCGCTCACGACCAAGTACCGCGACCTGCAAGTGCTGGTCGGCTTTGGCGTGCAGCTCTTTATGTATGTCTCGCCCGTCGTTTACAGTGCAAACGAGCTTCTCGGCAGAAAACTCTATATTGCCTTTATGCTCAATCCGGTCTCTCCGGTCATTGAACTCTTCCGTTATGGTTGGCTCGGCGCAGGCTCCACACCCTGGATGTATTGGGGCATCAGCTGGGTCACCACCGTCGTCATCTTCCTGCTCGGCGTCGTGATGTTCAACCGCGTCGAAAAGAACTTTATGGATACCGTCTAAGGAGAATGCCATGAGAAGCGAACAAGATATTGCCATTCAAATTACAAACCTCAAAAAGATGTACCGCCTCGGCACCATCGGCGGCGGCACCCTGCAGGGGGACATTCAATCCTGGTGGGCACGCGTCCGCGGCAAAGAGGACCCCAACTCCAAAATCGGCTCAAAAGCCTATAAAAAGAACGAATCCTTCATGGCGCTCGACGGCATCGACCTGACCGTTTACAAGGGCGAACGCCTCGGCATCATCGGGCACAACGGCGCAGGGAAATCCACGCTGCTCAAACTGCTCTCCCGCGTCACCGGCCCCACCGAGGGCGAGATCAAAATCGACGGACGCATCTCCTCGATGCTCGAGGTCGGCACCGGCTTCAACGGTGAACTGACCGGCCGCGAGAACATCTATCTCAACGGCGCCATCCTCGGCATGACCAAGGCTGAGATCGATAGAAAAATCGATCAGATCATCGACTTCTCGGAGGTTCGCCAATTCATCGACACGCCTGTCAAGCGCTACTCTTCGGGTATGTATGTTAAACTCGCGTTTGCCGTCGCGTCCCACCTCGATTCCGAAATCCTCATTATGGACGAAGTCCTCGCCGTCGGCGATATGGCCTTCCAGAAGAAGTGCCTCGACAAAATGAGCCAGGTCTCCCAGGACGAAGGCCGCACCATCCTCTACGTCTCGCACAACATGAACACGATCCGCCAACTCTGCGACCGCTGTATCGTCATGGATCATGGGAAGATCATCTATAACGGAGAGGTGGAGGAGGCAATTGAGATATATCTGGGCTTAATTGAAATCAGCAAGCAGATCATTGATCTAACCCACACGCAAAGAACAAAGCGCTGTTCGGAAGGAATCAAACTCCAAAGCATTGAACTGGCGTCTCACGACAAGTGGCAGTTTGCGGTTGGCGAGAAAATACAGTTTAAGCTTACTTTGAAATCTACAAAGGCTTTACAAAACATCGGCTTTAGGATGCGGGTATCTTGTGCAGACAACACATCGGTGTCCATGTTGCTAGCTCCCAAGCTTATTACCTGTGAAGAGAATCAACAGCTTTCAGTTGCTTTGGAAGCTGATATTTCTCAACTCGCTCCCGGAAAGTACTATCTGACCCCATCGCTTTATGAAACTACGGATGTTGGGACACAAGATTTTTACGATCACATGAACAATGCGGTCATAATAGAAATCCTTGCAACGGAAAACTTTAACGAAAACATGGAATGGGAATCCAGATGGTGGGGAAATATTATGCTTCCTCCGCTGAAAAAAGTCGATTAAAGTTTTTTTACACAGAAAGAATTGGAGTCGCTATGGTTATATTTCGCAAAGCAAAAAGTGGCGTAATCTTGCTTTTTTCCTGTGCAAAAAAGGTTTTTAACGCAATCCTCTCTGCGATAAAAGCGACAGGACTCGCGATAAAGTGTTTTTTTACATTGCACAAAAAAACAGATGCGCTACCCGATTTTGATTCTTCAAAAGAAAAATTTGATGCATTCCTGCCGGATTCTGGCGGATTGGATGTCAACTTTGGTTTTGTCAACAAAACCCCGACGTTAGACCTCTCGATCATTATTGCATCCTACAACGCAGAGAACTACATCAAAGAATGCCTTGATTCGGTTTTGAGTCAAGCCACCCAGTATAAGCTAGAGGTCGTTTTGGTGAACGACGGCTCTACCGATCGCACCAAAGAAATTGTTTCCGGGTATTCCGACGAACGCATTCGCTATTATGAGCAAAAAAACGCGGGGCAATCTGCCGCGCGGAATTTTGCCATTCGGAACTCCCGCGGCTCTTACATCATGATCCTCGATAGCGACGATCTGCTTTGCCCGGGAAGTATTGAACATCTGATGAACCTTGCCGTCAAAACGCAAAGCGATATTGTGGAGGGCGGCATCTCCAGGTTTTATCAAACGTTTGAATTCCAACCGCAAAAAAAGCTTCGCATAAAAACGCTGTGCGGCAAGAAAAAAACAAATTATATTTTGAAAAGCTTTGGATATTCTTGGGCAAAAGTTTATAAAAGAGAGCTTTGGAACCAGGTGCGCTATCCCGTCGGCTATATTTTTGAAGACGTCATTTCAAAGTTCGTTCTTCGACGAATCGCAAACAGCGTGACCCTTACAAACCAAGAGGTTTACGCTTATCGATGGAATCCAGCCTCCACTTCCCACGGCGGGAACCAAAAGAAAAAGCTGGACTCGCTTTTGGTCTTTCCGAGAATCGTTACCATTTGCGACCAAAACAGAGTCCCAAAAGATAAGCTGTTTTATCTGCTCTCGCTCAATCACATCGGACTTTTGAATTATATCACAACAAGATTCCTTGATGATCAAATGCGACGCGTCTGTTTTGTTGTGATGAGACAGCAGTTGTTGGCAGTGCAACCGCAAAAGCAATACGGCTTGCCCTTTTGGTTTGCCCTTTTGAACCGTGCGATTCTGACCGGAAATTACGATGCTTGGGAATTGATCGCTGGAACGATTCAAAAATATCACCTGTTGAAAAAATATCGGGAGATCAATTAAATCTATTTGGAGAATTTTATGAACTATCTATTGTTCGGTCATGCCGGAAGTGCAAACCACGGTTGTGAAGCAATCGTGAGAAGCACCCTGAAAATCCTGGGCAACAACCAGTATTATTTGCAGAGCAAGCATTGGGAGGAAGACTTAAATTTCGAGTTGGACGAGCTCGTAACACCGGTTTTTCTCAATGAAAAAGAAGTACGAAAAAACTCTCCTGCAGATCTCTTTTTCCGCGCAAAAGCCAGACTGGGAAAGCTCGGCTATGATGAGCTGATTCTGAAGAGGGTATATAAGCAAGCTTTGATAAAGGATTCGATCGCGCTCTCTGTCGGTGGCGATAATTACTGTTACACGGGAATCATAAACGAGTTGCGAGCCGCAATAAAGGCTTTGCAAACAAAAGAAATCCCCACCGTTCTTTGGGGATGTTCTGTCGATCGTTCTCATCTGGATGAGAGAACGATTGAAGATCTGAAAAGCTATCGGTTAATTACCGCACGCGAAAGTGAAACAATTGAAACGCTGCGATCCATTGGGATAGAAGAAACCGTTGTCCCCTGCACCGATCCTGCTTTTACGTTGGAAAAGCAAGAAGTTGGGTCGGCAAACGCTTTTTTTGAAGATGGGGAGGTCATTGGAATCAATGTCAGCGATTTCATGAAATATTACAACGCATACCCCGACGCCACCTTTTTGAACTTCAAAAACCTTATCGACTATATTTTGAAAGAAACGCACTACAAAATTGCCCTGATCCCTCACGTCCGCCAGCCAAACAACGACGACCTGGTTGCCTCAAGGCTCCTTTCCAAACAATTTTTGTCGGATCGGATTTGGGTCGTTGACGGTGATTTGAACTGCATGGAACTCAAATATATCATTTCAAAATGCACTTTATTTGTCGGTTGCAGAACACACTCTACCATTGCCGCTTATTCAACCTGCGTACCCACACTTGTGGTCGGATATTCGGTAAAAGCACGAGGAATTTGCAAAGACATTTTCGGGCGAACCGAAAATCTGCTTACCGACGCAAGAACGTTTCAAAGTGATCACGATTTGACCAACCTGTTTTTGTCTTTTCGGGAGGAGGCTCCCGATCTGAAAAAAAGATTGATTGATTTTATGCCAATTTACATTCAAAACGCCTATCCGGCCGGAGAGGCTGTCAAAAACTTGAGAACAAATTGAGAAAAAGGAGCTTCCCACCATGTCACTTTTCAAAAACAAAACGCTCATGATCACCGGCGGGACCGGGTCTTTCGGCAATGCCGTCCTCAACCGCTTCCTGCGTACCGACATCGGAGAAATCCGCATCTTCTCGCGCGATGAGAAAAAACAGGACGATATGCGCCACGAGTATCAGGCAAAAATGCCCGACGTGGCGGACAAGATCAAATTCTACATCGGCGACGTGCGCAACCTCGAGTCGGTCAGGGGCGCTATGCACGGGGTGGACTACATCTTCCACGCCGCCGCGCTCAAGCAGGTGCCTTCCTGCGAGTTCTTCCCGATGGAAGCCGTCCGCACCAACGTCATCGGCACCGACAACGTGCTGACCGCCGCCATCGAAGCCGGCGTCGAGTCGGTCATCTGCCTGTCCACCGACAAAGCGGCCTACCCGATCAACGCCATGGGCATCACCAAGGCCATCGAGGAAAAGGTCGCTGTGGCAAAGTCGCGTCAATCCGGCAAGACCAAGATCTGCTGCACGCGGTACGGCAACGTCATGTGCTCGCGCGGTTCGGTCATTCCGCTCTGGATCGACCAGATCAGAGCCGGCAACCCGATCACCATCACCGATCCCAACATGACGCGTTTCATCATGTCGCTCGAAGAAGCGGTCGATCTCGTCCTCTTTGCCTTTGAGCACGGCGAAAACGGAGATCTGCTCATTCAGAAAGCCCCGGCTTGCACCATCGGTACGCAGGCAGAGGCGGTTTGCGAGCTCTTTGGCGGCAAAAAAGAGGATATCAAGGTCATCGGCATTCGCCACGGCGAAAAAATGTACGAGACGCTGCTCACCAACGAGGAATGCGCCAAGGCGGTCGACATGGGCAACTTCTATCGCGTCCCGGCCGATAACCGCGGCCTCAACTATGACAAATACTTCAAAGAGGGCGACGAGACGCGCAACACCCTCACCGAGTTCAATTCCAACAACACGAGACTTTTGAACGTCGAAGAAACCAAGGCAAAGATCGCATCTCTTGCATACATTCAGGAAGAACTGAAAAAGGTGGGAAAATAATGTATAACTGTCATTGGCAAGAAAACGGCAAACTGAAATTGCTCATCATCGTCGGCACGCGCCCCGAGATCATCCGTCTTGCGGCTGTCATCAAACGCTGCCGCGAGTATTTCGACACGGTCGTCGCGCACACCGGACAGAACTACGACAAAAATCTCAACGACGTGTTCTGGAGCGATTTTGATTTGGGCGGTCCCGACGTCTATCTCAATGTCGTTGGGGAAAACCTGGGGCAGACCTGCGGCAACGTGCTGGCAAGGTCTTATGAACTCATGACCGAGATCAAACCCGACGCGCTCCTCGTGCTGGGAGATACCAACTCCTGCCTCTCTGCCATCTCGGCAAAAAGACTACACATTCCGGTCTTCCACATGGAAGCCGGCAACCGTTGCAAGGACGAGTGCCTGCCCGAGGAAACGAACCGCCGCATCGTCGACGTGATCTCGGACGTCAATCTCCCTTATTCTGAACCCGCGCGTAGATATCTCTGCGAGATGGGCTTCCCGAAAGAGCGGATCTACAAGACCGGCTCTCCGATGGCCGAAGTCCTTTCAGGCAACCTCGAAAAGATCAAAGCGAGCGACGTTCTGTCCCGCCTCGGACTCAAAAAGGATCACTACATTCTGCTCTCGGCGCACAGGGAAGAAAACCTTGACACCGAAAAAAATTTTAAGTCCTTGTTCTCGGCCATCAACGCGCTGGCGGAAAAGTACGATATGCCGATCCTTTATTCCTGCCATCCGCGCTCAAAAAAGAAGCTCGACGCGTCGGGCTTTGTCCTCGATCCCCGCGTGCGTGTGAATGAGCCGCTCGGATTTAACGACTACAACAACCTGCAAATGAACGCGCTTTGCGTCGTGTCCGATTCGGGTACGCTCCCCGAGGAGAGCTCTTATTATCTTTCCATCGGACAGCCGATCGCCGCGGTCTGCATCCGCACTTCGACCGAGCGCCCCGAGGCCATGGAATCCGGCAACTTCATCCTGGCCGGCATCACCGAAAAAGAGCTCTTACAGGCAACCGACATGGCCATCGCCATGAAGCGCGAAGGCATTTTTGGAAAACCCTGCCCGGACTATACCGACGAGTGCGTTTCGATGAAGGTCGTCCGGATCATTCAGTCCTACGTTTCCATCGTTGACCGCATGGTCTGGAGAAAGGAACTCTGAATGGAACCCATGAACATTCTCGTGACCGGCGCCAAAGGCATGGTCGGGCGCGCGCTTTGCCGCAACCTGGAGGCCCTGCGCGACGGCAAAAACCGTACCCGCCCGGGTCTTTCGATCGGCGAGATCTACGAATACGACCTCGACTCCAGACCCGAAGAGCTGGACGAATATTGTGCCAAAGCCGACTTCGTCTTTAATCTCGCCGGGGTCAACCGCCCGAAAGAGCAATCCGAATTCATGGCCGGCAACTTCGGCTTTGCTTCGACGCTGCTCGACACGCTGAGAAAGCAGAACAGCCGCGCAGGCGTGATGCTTTCCTCCTCGATCCAGGCAACGCTCGCAGGCCGGTTCGGCACCAGCGAGTACGGCAAAAGCAAACTTGCCGGCGAAGAACTCTTCTTCGCCTACGGGAAAGAGCAAAAGGTCAAGGTCGCGGTCTACCGCTTCCCGAACCTGATGGGTCGCTCGCGCCCCAACTACAACTCTGCCGTCTCCACCTTCTGCTGGGCCATTGCAAACGACCAGCCCTATACGGTAAACGATCCCTCGGTCGAGCTGGAACTGCTCTACATCGATGATCTCGTCGAAGGCATGTTCGATCTGCTCGAGGGCAAGGAGCGCCACTGCGAATTTGACGGCGTGGAAACGGTCGAAAAACCTGACGGCCGCTACTGCTTTGTCCCCGGTTCGCACAAAGTCACGCTGGGAAAGATCGTTGAACTCCTCAAAACCTTCAAGGAAATGCCAAAAACCGGCATGATGCCCGAGATCCCGGACGGATCCTTTGAAAAAAAGATCTATTCGCTCTACCTCTCTTACCTGCCGACCTCGGCCTTCAAGTTCCCGCTCAAAACGAACGTGGACGCGCGCGGCTCCTTTACCGAGCTGCTCCACACCCCTGCCTGCGGTCAGGTGTCGGTCAACATCTCAAACCCCGGCATCACAAAAGGTCAGCATTGGCACAACTCCAAGTGGGAGCTTTTCATCGTGGTCAAGGGACATGGGCGCATTGAGGAACGCAACCTCGAAACCAACGAAAAGGTTTCCTTCGAGGTCTCGGGAGACAAGATCGAGGCCGTCCACATGATCCCCGGCTGGACGCATAACATCATCAACCTCTCGGATAAAGAGCCGCTTGTCACCATCATGATCGCAAACGAAAACTTCAACCCGAATCACCCCGACACCTTCTTTGAAGAGGTGTAAGGGAGGGAGAGACGGGAACCGCGGGGAAACTCTTTTTGAAAAAAGAGTTTCCCCGCACCCTTTCAGAAAAACGAACGATGTTTTTATCCGCTTGCTTTCCGGCGAGCGTTTTTCTTTTGTTTTCCGTTTTTCAAGGGGGTGCGGGGGTGCGCTTTTTTCAAAAAGGCACCCCCGCATTTCCTTTTTTCGCGCCCTTGCCTCTTGCAAACGGGGAAATATGGTGCTATAATAAAGAATGAAGTATTATGTGCGTTTTTCGATTTTTGAAAAACAGGCAGGAGAAAACAGGATATGAGTGAAAAATTATCGGTGCTTCCCTACAAGGGGACAAGAGATTTTTATCCGGAAGAGATGCGGCTTCGCAACTGGTTTTTCGGTGTGATCCGCGAGGTTTTGGAAAAATCGGCATTTGAAGAATACGGCGGCCCCATGCTTGAGTCGCTCGATCTCTATGCCGCCAAGAGCGGGGAAGAGCTGGCGACCAAGCAGACCTACAACTTTACCGATCGCGGAGATCGCCGCCTTGCCATCCGTCCCGAAATGACGCCGACCGTAGCCCGCATGGTGGCCGGGAAAATGAACGAGCTGAACTTTCCGCTCAAATGGTTCTCTTTTCCGAATATGTACCGCTACGAAGCGCCTCAGCGCGGCAGACTGCGCGAGTTCTGGCAGCTCAACGTCGACGTGTTCGGCTGTGACGGCTTTGAAGCCGACCTCGAGGTGGTCACCAGCGCGATCGATCTGCTCCTTGCATTTGGCGCCGACGAAAATATGTTCCGCGTTCACATCAACAACCGCCGTTTCTTCAGCGATGTGATCGCCGCCGTGACCGGAAAGGACGCGGAAGGCTCTCGCGCCATCTCCAAGGTGGTCGACCGCCGCGGCAAGGTTCCCTACGACGTTTACAAAAAAGATCTTATCGCGCTCGGCCTTAGCGAGGATGAGATCGCAAAGCTCGATTCTCTTTACACCATGACGGTGGAAGAGGCGACTTCTCTCTGTCCCGAATCGGTCGGCGCACAAGAGCTGTTGTCGCTCTTCTCGCTCCTTACAAAAACAGGGCTTGCAAAATACTGCGTCTTTGATTTTGGCATTGTGCGCGGGCTCGACTACTACACAGGCACGGTCTTTGAAGTCTTTGACCTCTCGCCCGAAAACAACCGCGCCATGTTCGGCGGCGGCAGATATGACAACCTCGTCGGCCTGTTCGTCAAGAACGCAAAGGTATCGGGCGTGGGCTACGGCATGGGAGATGTGACGCTGGAAAACTTTTTGCGCACCCACAATTTGATTCCGGAAAGTCTTACCGCCGGAGTCAAGGTGCTTGTCACCCGCTTCCCGGACGCGCCCTATGAAGCCTACTTAAACCTTGCCGACGCGCTCAAAAAGCACGGCGTGACTTCCTCTCTCTACCTCGGCGAAAAGAAATTCGGCAAACAGCTCGAATATGCCGTAAAGGAAAATTACACCCACGTTCTGATCATGGGCGGCGACGAATATGCCCGCGGCGTGGTGAGACTCAAGAATCTTGCGACCAGAGAGGAAAAAGAGATGCCCTTTGTCGACGCGCTCGCGTCGCTTCTGTCATGACGCTTGCAACCATCGAGGCGCTCGCCAGAACGAGCGGCCGGATCCTTTCGGTCGATTTTGGCGACGTGCGCACCGGTTTGGCGCTTTCCGACCCCTCGCGTTTCCTTGCGTCCGGGATCGGCGCCGTCTCGCCCGGAGGCCTCGAAAAAACCGCGCTTGCGGTTGCCGACCGCGCAAAAGGGGAGGGCGCTTCCGCGATCGTCGTGGGGCTTCCCAAAAACATGGACGGCAGCGAAGGATCGCGCGCCGACCGCTGTCGGCAGTTTGCCGAGCGGCTCGCAGACCTTGTCGATCCGATCCCGGTTGCGCTGTTTGACGAGCGCCTGACCACCGTTTCGGCCTCGCGCTTTCTGAATGAGACCAACACGCGCGGCAAGGCGAGAAAAGGCGTGGTCGACACGCTCTCGGCCGAAATTTTATTGCAGGACGTCCTCAACCGCCTCAAAAATCTTTGACACACGAGAAAACCATGATGCAAAAAAAGCTGTTGCCGCCGAGAGTTGCGGCCATCCAGGATCTCTCTTCGGTCGGCCGCTGTTCGCTGACAGCGACCATACCGACCCTATCCGCCATGGGGTACCAGGTCATTCCGCTCCCCACGGCACTTCTCTCCACGCAAACCTGGGGCTACGACCGCCCTTATTTCGTCGATCTGACCGGCGAGACCGAAAACATGACCGCCTCTTTCGTGGAGAACGGCCTTTCCTTCCGCGCCATCTATGCCGGATACCTTGCAAGCGCCGATCAAGCCCAATACGTAGAAGCCTTTTTTGACGCCTTTTCGACCCGCCCGGACGAAAGCGAACGTCTTCCACTCCTGCTCCTTGACCCGGTGCTCGGCGAGGACGGCGTCTTCTATACCACCTGCAACCATTCGCTTGCCGATGGCATGAAGCGGCTTGCCCGCAAAGCCGACGTGATCACCCCCAACCTGACCGAGGCCTGTCTGCTTCTCGGGGAGGACTATCGGGACACATCCTTTTTGACAAAAGAACAGATCAAGCCCTACGTCGAGGCCCTTCTTCTCCAGCTGCAAGCCATGGGCCCGCGCCGTGTGGTCATCACCGGAGTTCCCGACGTCTCGGGCGCGCTCTCCAACTACGGCGTAGACGAAACCAGACAGCTTTTCTGCGTCTCCAACCAAAAAACCAAAACCGCCTATCCCGGCACCGGCGATCTGTTTGCCTCGGTGCTCTTGGGAAAACTTCTTGACGGCGCCTCGTTTCAGTCGGCTGTCGCCTATGGCGCCTCCTTTGTGGCCGAGGCCGCAAGGCTCACCGAAGCGGCCGGCACCCCGGCAAGAGAGGGCGTGCTCCTTGAACTCCTCCTGCCGAAACTCTTTCCCGAAAGGAATCTTTGATCCATGCCGAACGGACGCACTGCCCACCGACTGGGCAGAATCTTAAAACTCGTCTTTGTGTCGCTGGTCTACGGCGTATGCCTCTTGCTGCTCCTTCGGATGTGCTCGGCAAAAACGCCAAAGGAACTGCGCGGACTCGATTATAACCCCACGCTTGCAACCGCTTATGCCAATGCCGGCGACCTGACGCTCTGCTACCAGAACGGCGACAGCATCACACGCGCCGAACCGTCAAAAGGCTATTTTGCCATTCCGGAGTATTATTATATTCCCGAAGCAAATCAAGTCCAGCTTATCTTCCGTTATAACAACAGCACCTTAAAACACGTCTCGGACGATTATAAAATCGACCCGGCTCTGACCCGCGAGGGCGACTGGTTTGATCTTTCGCTGGTGCTTGCAAAACAAGACGGCACGAGCGTCCGGATCCAGCCCGCAAAAATCGAAAAGAGCCTTTCCAAGCGGCTCTACGTTTTCTATCGCATCACCTTTGACGGCGTAGTCGTGGACGATACGACGACAGGCCTTTTCGCCGATATCTACTACAAGGACGATATCGATTACGAAAAAAGCGCCTACGGCACGCTCTGCCTCTATGATCCCGCCGAAAAATGGCTGACGAAAAAACCGACAAAAAGTGATGTCAAATCACTGACACAATAAATCCCCAAAAACAGAAAGGACACAAAAAATGCATTGGTCTGAAGCAATTGCAGAACGGGTCATCGCAAGAAACCCGAACAAAGAAGAATATGTTTGCGCCGCGGGCATCAGCCCCTCGGGCTCTGTCCACATCGGCAACTTCCGCGACGTGGCAACCTCGCTCTTTGTCGTCAAGGCGCTTGAAAAAAAAGGCAAAAAAGCAAAACTGCTCTTCTCCTGGGACGAATACGACCGTTGCCGCAAGATCCCTGCCAACGTGCAGGCGGTCGTGGGCAGCGATTTTGATAAATACATCGGCACCCCCTACGTTGACATTCCGGATCCCTGGGGCTGTCACGAGAATTTTGCCAAGCACTTTGAGGCCGAATTCCTCGCCACCATGGAAAAATTCGGCATCCATCTCGATTGCCGCTACCAGGCCGAGCTTTACCGCTCGGGCGCATACCAAAAGGATATTCTCGAGGCTCTGCAAAAGCGCAAAGAGATCTTTGAGATCCTCGACTCCTTCAAGACCAAGGATACTTCCAAAACCCCCGAGGAACTGAAGGCCGAGCACGACGCCGAAAAGGAAATTTACTATCCCGTCAGCATCTTCTGCCACGAGTGCCACACCGACTTTACCACCATTGAAAAGCTCTCGGACGACTGCACCGAGGCCGATTATACCTGCTCGCGCTGCGGTCACAAGGGACACTTCAACTTTACAACCGAGCACGACTGCAAGCTCGGCTGGAAGATCGACTGGCCGATGCGCTGGCGGTACGAGGGCGTTGACTTTGAGCCGGGCGGAAAGGATCACGCCGCTCCCACCGGTTCTTACAGCAACTCCAAGATCATCTCCAAAAAGATCTTCGGCTACGATGCGCCCGAATTCCAGGGCTACGAGTTCATCGGCATCAAAGGCATGACCGGCAAAATGTCCTCGTCCTCCGGGCTCAACCTCACGCCCGAGACTCTGCTCAAACTCTACCAGCCCGAGCTCATCCTCTGGCTCTACTCCAAGACCGATCCCACCAAGGCCTTTGACTTCTGCTTTGACGACGGCATCCTCCGTCAGTATTTTGAATTTGACAAAATGCTGACCGATCTGCGCGCAGGAACTGCCAACGAAGCGATCGGGGAGATCATGTATAACTGCAAGATCGAAGGACGCGACGTCGAGACCGTTCCCATGTCGCTTCTCGTTCAGCTCGGCTCGATCGTCAACTTCAACGTCCCGATGCTTGAGACCGTCTTCCAGAAGATCGGCACGCCCTACAAAGAGGCTCAGTTTGCCGACCGCCTCGACCGCGCCAAATTCTGGCTGGAACAGTGCGCGCCCGACCAGGTCAACCGCCTGCGGAAAACCCGCAACTTCGAGGTCTTTGAGACGCTCGACGAAAACGAAAAGAAGGAGATCGCTCTCCTTTATGCCTATCTGAAAAAGGGCGGCTATACGCTCGACGAACTCAACACCGAGCTTTACGCGATTCCAAAAGCCGTCTTTGGCGAAGACCTGCCCGAAAAGGAGCTCAAGGCCGTTCAGGGCAACTTCTTCAAAACGGTCTACCGCCTGCTCATCGACAAGGAGAGAGGCCCGAGACTCTACCTCTTCCTCTATGCCATCGATCCCAACGAGTACGTGGGACTTCTTGATTTCTCCTATCCGCGTACCGAGGAAGAAATTGCGCTCGACACACCGGTCGAAGAGGCCTGCCCGGTCGAGACGGTTGTTGAGAACAAAGAACCCGATCCGGTATCTCCGATCAAAGAGGAAATCACGATCGACGACTTCGCCCGCATGGACTTCCGCGTCTGCAAGGTGCTCAAAGCCGAGACCGTTCGCAAGTCGCACTCCTGCCTCAAACTCACCCTGTTTGACGGCATCGGCGAGCGCGTGATCATGTCCTCGATCAAAGAGGAATACACGCCCGAGATGCTCGTGGGCAAAAAGATCATCGTCGTCGCAAACCTCAAGCCCAACCGCATCTGCAACATCACTTCACAGGGCATGTTGCTCGCCGCTTCCAACAACGCCTGTGGCTGCAAGGTGATTTTTGTTGACGACAGTGTTCCCGAAGGAACCGCCATTCACTAAACGCCATTTGGAGGTGCTTTTTATGCCGCTTCCCGTTCACGTCAAACTCACAAGGGGAATGACCCTCCCCGAATACGCCACCGAGGGCTCGGCCGCAGTCGATCTGCGCGCCGCCATCGACGAGGGAACCACCCTTGTCCTGCTCCCGGGCGAGCGCGCGCTCGTCCCGACCGGCATTGCCATCTCGCCAAAAGCCCCAAACGTCGTCGCCGTCGTCGCCGCAAGAAGCGGCCTTGCTTCCAAGTTCGGCATTTCTCTTGCCAACGGCATCGGGGTGATCGACAGCGACTACCGCGGCGAGATCTCGGTCGCCCTCGTCAACCTCGGCAAAGAGGCGTTTGAGATCCACAGAGGCGACCGGATCGCACAACTCCTCTTTATGCCTGTCCTCGCTGCTTCCTTTACCGCAGTCGACGAGCTGGATTCCACCGCGCGCGGAGAGGGCGGGTTCGGACACACCGGCGTAAAGTAAGGAAAAAAGAATTTTGGAAGGGAATCCACTCCCCGGAAAGCAGGTGACATTCTATGCGCGCGGTAGTATTTGACTTTGACGGGACGATCGCAAACACGATCCCGGCGCTGAGGACTGCGGTCAACCGCGCACTGGAAGAGCTTGGCTTTCCGACGCACACCGATGAGGAAGTCCGCACCTACGTCAACTACGGCTCGCGCGAGATGGTTCGCCGCGCGCTCCCGGCGGAGCGCAGGGAAGATCAAGGCCTCATCGACCGGGCGACCGAGCTTTACAACAAATACGGCGCCGAGGCCTGTTTTATCACCAAGGAACCCTATCCCGGCGTGGGAGAGCTCTTCCTGCGACTGAAACAGAAAGAGTATGCTATCGGCGTGCTTTCCAACAAGCACGATCCGGTTCTGCAAAAGATCACCCCGGCGATCCTGCCCAAAGGATCCTTTGATGCGATCCAGGGTGTGGCTCCCGGGCTCCCCACAAAGCCCGATCCGGCATTGACCCTGCGCATCCTGGAAAAACTCGGCGTCGACGCAAAAGACGCGGTTTTTGTCGGCGACAGCGAAATTGATCTTTTCACCGCCGAGAATGCGGGGCTTTATCACATCGGCGTGACTTGGGGGTACAAGGACGAGGCCGACCTCATCGCGGCGGGTGCAAAACATCTTGCCCACACGGCAGAAGAACTGGAAACACTCATAGAAAAACATTTTTCGGAGGGACAATATGATTAAAATCGAACGCGTATCGGTCATGAATCTGGAGAACGCCATTCGCGGGGCGCGCAACCCGCTCAACAGCTGGGCGCGCAGCGACAGCGCCTACGACGACGAGGGCGACTATATCTTGGGGCCGAACGATCTCGACCTCGGACGTCGGCTTGCCCATGCGGGAAGCGACCACCGGAAATTCCTTCGTCAGATCTTCGTTTCGGTCGATCTGACCGCACCCCTCTACTGGTGGAAGGAATTTGACACCTACAAGGTCGGCACGGTCGCCAATTCCTGCTCGACCATGCACAAGATCCACGCCAAAGCCTTTGAACGCGACGATTTTTCGCACGATCGTCTCGACGAGGGCGGCCTTGCCATGCTCGACGCCACCATCGCCTATCTCGAACGCGAGCGTCAGGCCTTCCTGGAAAACAAGGAAGACCGTCAGCACTGGCACAATCTCATCCAGATGCTTCCTTCTTCCTATAATCAAATGCGCACGGTCACGCTCAATTACGAGAACCTCATCGGCATGTACTACGCCAGAAGAAACCACAAGCTCGCCGAGTGGCACACCTTCTGCGACTGGATTCTGACCCTGCCTTACGCCGAGGACTTCATCCGCGTCAAGGAAGAAAATTGAGTTTTTTGAGAAAACCCCGCCCTTCGGTCGCTTTTTGCGGCGTTGGGCGGGCTTTCTTTTTGAAAAAATCGGTGCAACCTGTTGACAAAAAGGCAAGGGTATGGTATAATTACCCTGTATTCGTATCCCCATTTCATCCCATGAAAGGATAAACGATGATGAAAAAACTGACAGCACTTCTTTTGAGCCTTTTGCTGGTTTCCACCATGCTTGTGGGTCTGGTTCTTCCTGCCGCCGCTGAAGATGGCGACACGATCCTCCTCACCACCACCTCTGCTCCGGTTTACACCGCAACCTTTGAGGACAAAACCTACGAGGCCACTCCCGAAAATGCAAGCGGAGCCAAAGGCTATCAAATGACCATTACGTCGAACGCACCCGCCGAGGTTCTGCGCCTGGTGTCTTACACCGTAAACGGCAAAGCCTTTGAAGGTGCTACCGAACCCGGCACCTATACCGTGACCGCTAATCTGCCCGAGGGCCTGTTTGTGGACGAAGCCGGAAACGCGCTCTCTACGCTGACCGCAACCCTCACGCTGACCAAAACCACGCAGTCTTCCGGCGTCATCGTTTTTAACGCGGACGGCAGCGAGTCTTCTGCTTATGCAGAAATCAAAACCACCACCGTTCCCGCAGACCTTCTCAAAAAGTTTGCGGCAAACAGCGTGCGCTCTTTTGAGATCAAAGGCGGCGTGTCCGGTGCAAAATATCTGCTCCTCATCTCTCTTGAAGACAACCTCTTTGCCGTCAAGAGCAAGGGCCTTTCCGAAAAGAGCGTTTACCTCTTTGAAGACGGTAAACTGACCGCGCTCACCGAAAAGGGATACAAAGTCACCCTGAAGGACGGCCGTGCGGAAATTTCCGGCGTTGCCGCCGACGCACAGATGACCGTTGTGATCGGTGTTGAAAAAACCTCCTGTCCTTGGTGGTGGATTGTCATCATCATTGTTGTGGCACTCCTTGTTTGTATGTTCCTTGTGGGACGGGCAAAGACCAAGCGCGAGGAGGCAGCAGCGAAAAAGGCTGCCGAAGAGGAGAAGAAACCCGAAGATAAGAAGGACGAAAAATCTTCTTCCAAAACTCCGAAAAAAGAATAATCATTCCTGGCGGCAAAAAGCCGCTTGCATGATTGCCCGCAAAATCCGTAAGGACCTCTTTTTGAGTCGCTCTTACGGATTTTTGCAATTTATCATCTGAAACCGAGGATTTTCTTATGAAAGATTCATCTTTCGATCGGCAAACCGAAGATTTTGGCGCACAGTTGCAGGAAATGGGAAAGCGGGCGCTCTCCTTCTTTTCCGCTTTGAGCGGCGAACTGAAAGAAACCGTTGACGCCGTCAAAGAGCGCGACCCCGCCGCCAAAAGCACGGCCGAAGTCCTGCTCCTTTATTCGGGCGTCCATGCGCTCATGGCGCATAGAGTCGCCCACCGGCTTTATGAAAAAGAACATTATCTCACCGCCCGCGCGGTCAGTCAGGCCTCGCGCGCGCTGACCGGCATCGAGATCCACCCGGCCGCAAAAATCGGCAAGGGGCTCTTCATCGATCACGGCATGGGCGTCGTCATCGGCGAGACCGCCGAGATCGGCGATAACTGCACGCTCTACCAGGGCGTCACGCTCGGCGGTACCGGCAAAGACGTTGGCAAGCGCCATCCGACGCTCGGCAACAACGTCATGGTCGGCGCCGGAGCAAAGATCCTGGGGCCGGTCGAGATTGGCGACAACAGCAAGATCGCCGCAGGCGCCGTCGTGCTCAAGCAGGTGCCGAAAAACAGCACCGCCGTCGGCATTCCCGCACAGATCGTGCGCAAAAACGGCGAAAAGGTCGCGGACGACCTTGACCAGGTTCACATTCCGGATCCGGTCTCGGCCGAACTGCACCGCCTGGAAAAAGAGATCAAACGGCTTGAGGCCGAGCTGGCCGAACTGAAAAAGCAGGGAGCCGATCATGCAGAATAAAAAAAGCCCCCGCTTCATCGTCTTTGAGGGCATCGACGGAGCAGGGAAGACCACGCAGATCGACCTGCTCGAAAAAGCCCTCTTAAAACAGGGGGTCCCGGTCGAACGCACCGCCGAACCGACAACAGGAGACACCGGAAAACTGCTTCGCCGCGCCCTCTCGGGTGAAATCCCAAAGACCCCCGAGGAGCTCGCACTTCTCTTTACCCTCGACCGCGTGGAGCATAACCAAGCCATCGAAAAGGCGCTCGCCGCAGGCAAAACCGTCCTTTGCGACCGCTACTATTATTCCACCATCGCCTACCAAGGGAGCGCCTCGGATATGGGCTGGGTCAAAAGCCTCAACCTCAATTGTCCCGCCATCCGCACGCCGGACCTCTGCCTCTTCCTTGACCTTACTCCCGAAGAGAGCATCCAAAGGATCCGGGCGCGCGGACAAACCGCCGAGATCTACGAAACAAAAGAACAGCTCTCAAAAATTCGGAATCGTTTCCTGAACGCCATAAAAACCCTCCCGAACGTCCGCATCGTCGACGCCGCCTCCTCACCGGAAAGAGTACATGAGAGGATTCTGGAAGTTTTGAGAGGGTGAAGAATGCGGGAGGAACTTTTCGTGAAAAGTTCCTCCCGCACCCTCTTCAAAAGCTTTGAACAAAAAAGAAAAGAGCGCACTCTTGTTGGTTGTGCGCTCTTTTTTATTGGTAAAAGTTTTTCAAGGGGGTGCGGGGGTGCGCTTTTTTCAAAAAGGCACCCCCGCATAATTCCCTTATTCTTCCTTATTTCTCTTCCGAGAGTTTTTTGTAGTCGTCCTCGTCGACGATGCAGCCGATTTTCTCGCCGCAGGCCGGGCAGACGATGCTTTCGGGATCCAGCTCCGAGTCAAAGCAGATGGTCTCGCCACAGGAGGGGCAAACGATCTCCATATAGTTTTCGTCTTTGCAGTCCTCGTTGTCGCAATTCTCGCAGTCGCCGTCGCACTCAAAGTCGTCTTCGTCGTCTTCCAGCTCATCGGCCTCGTCGCAAAGCTCGTCGAGGAAGTCCTCAACGTCCTCGAGGTCGTCGTCAAGCTCTTCGGCGTATTCGTTCAGCGAATCGATATCGGTTTGCAGATCGGCGATATCGGCTTTTGCTTCGTCAAGTTCTTTTGCCATATCGTCCACAAGATCAATGAGAGCGGCAATGATCTTGCCCTCTTTGGTGGTCTTGTCGTAATCAAGGCCTTCGGCCAGTCCCTTGAGGTAGGAGGCTTTTTCGGTGATGCTCATATTCATTCTCCTTTTCGATTTAGAATGGAAAGGGGAGATCCAAAAGAAACTCCCCTGTTGTCATTATGCTCTGGAAAGATACTCGCCGGTTCTGGTGTCGATCTTGAGCACGTCGCCCTCGTTGATGAAGAGCGGGACTTTGATCTCGGCGCCGGTTTCCAGCGTTGCGGGCTTCAAGGTGTTGGTGGCGGTGTTGCCTGCAAAACCGGGATCGGTATGCGTCACGGCCAATTCCACGAACGTGGGGGGTTCCACGCCAAACACGTTGCCCTTGTAAGAAACGATCTTGCAGGTCATTTCTTCCTTGACGAAGCGGAAGTTGGAATCCACTTTGTCGTGCGCGATGAGCGTCTCTTCCCAGGTCTCGGTGTCGAGGAAGTGGTACAGATCGCCATCGTCGTAGGAATACTGCATATCTTTTCTTTCAATGTAAGCGTTCTCAAACTTATCGGTGGGGTTGAACGTCTTTTCAATGACGGCACCGGTAATCACGTTTTTGAGTTTGGTGCGCACGAAAGCCGCGCCCTTGCCGGGTTTGACGTGTTGGAATTCAACGACCTGGAGCACGTTGCCCTGACCGTCGTCAAAGGTAAGTCCGTTCTTAAAATCGCCAGCTACTACCATAGTAAACCTCCAAAAATGCGAAAATCTTGGTTTTGTCGGCCGGTTTCCCGCCGACATTTCTAACTTTTCATCTTATTTTACACCATTTCCCGCCGCTTTTCAAGGGGTTTTGTAAAATTTTTAACACAAAGAAACAATCCGCTATGAACGGCCGTTCTTCCGAAGCCTTCCCCCTTGAGGGGAAGGTGGCGGCCGCAGGCCGTCGGATGAGGGTGATAAAGCAAACCTACTTTTATTTGCTTTTAGATCGTTTGTTGAGAATACCCTCATCCGTCCTCGCAAGCTCGGACACCTTCCCCTCAAGGGGGAAGGCTGGCAAAAATCGCAGTTTCCTTGTTCGCTGATTATTTGCTTTGAAGCCTGCAAAAGCAGTGTGGATTCCGTGCGTGTCGCCGCATCCTTGACTTTCGCCTCGTTTTATGCTAAAATGGACGCATAGAAAGAGGTGGATCCCACATGAAAATTTTAGCGATCGGAGACGTGGTCGGCTCCTCGGGCGTTGCACATCTGGAAGAGGCGCTCTGGAAGTTCCGAGGGCAGGTCGGCGCGGACTTTGTCGTGGTCAATGGCGAGAACGCAAGCGACGTGCACGGCCTTTCCTCAAAGGATGCCGAAAAGATCCTTGCCGCCGGCGCCGACGTCATCACACTCGGCAACCATTCTTTTGGGCATGCCGATCTCTTCCCGCTCCTCGATAGCGAAAAACCCATCCTGCGCCCGGCCAACTACCCGCCCGAAGCCCCCGGCAGAGGCTACGATATCTTCCGCGCCGACGGCTGGCGCATCCTTTGCGTCAATCTCGGCGGCAGATTCCACATGGATCCGCTTGCCGATCCGTTTGACGCCGCAGAAAAAATTCTCGAGCGCGAAAAGGGCAACTACGATATCTCGCTCATGGATTTTCACGCCGAGGCGACCAGCGAAAAGATCGCCATGGGATATTGCTTTGACGGCAAATTTGCCGTTCTCTTCGGCACGCATACCCACGTGCCAACCGCCGACACAAAAATCCTGCCCGGCGGCACCGGATACGTCACCGACCTCGGCATGTGCGGCCCCGAGGAGAGCGTCATCGGCTGCGAGATCGAACCCACGATTCGCCGCCTGCGCACACTTGTTCCGGTTCGCTTCCACGCGGCAACCGGCCCCTCGCTTGCCGACGGCGTCCTCTTTACCGTCGACGAGGAGAAAAACCGGTGCGTAAAGGTGGAACGGGTAAAATTTTAAGAAGGATTTGCGGAGGAACTCTTTTTTGAAAAAAAGAGTTCCTCCGCACCTCTTCAGAAAAAACGAACCATATTATTATTTGCTTGCCACTCTCTCGCCTTGAGAAATCCGGCCTTTTCTTTTTTCCAAAACTTTCCTTTGATAGTTTGCTTTTTTCTCCATACACTAATTCCGACCACAAGAAATTGCAAACGAAAGGAAGTTTATACTATGATTATGGATCGTATCGCCCTGATCCTTACCATCATCGGGGCGCTCAACTGGGGCAGCATCGGTCTGTTCCGCTTTGACATCGTCGCCTGGATCACCGGCGGCTCTACCACGCTTCTCGCCCGCATCATCTATACCGTCGTGGCCCTTGCCGGCATCTGGTGCATCTCGCTCCTCTTCCGCGCAAGAGAAACCTTCAAAAGCTTCGACGAGAACTAAGGAGCGGGGAAAGTCTTTGCGGGAAAACCCTTTTTTGAAAAAAAGAGGTTTTCCCGCACCTTTTCCGAAAAAACGAACAAATCATTGCTCGCTCACATCCCGGCGAGCGTTGTTTTTTCTGCAAAGTTTTTTGGAAAGGGTGCGGGGAAACCGTTTTTACAAAAACGGTTTCCCCGCATTTTTCTTTTCCTTACACCTTCTCCACCCTCCACAGCGAGTCAAAGCAGGGTTTTTGGGTGTTTTGGTTGAAGGCGGCGACGCCGGCGAGGGCGCCGTCCTGGCGTTTTGCCGAGAGCGAGAGGGCGTCTCCAAGGCGCGCCTCGTTCGAGAAGGCGATGCGAAATCCCAAAACCGTTTCGTCCAATCCGTTGAAATCGGGCAGGGCATCGAGCGCGATATCGGCATAAACGCAGTTGTTGAGGTGGTTGTTTTCGTCAAGATCCGAGACGCGCACGATCCGCTCGCCAGCCGGGGCGGCGTCCTCGTTGCCAAAGCGTCTTGGGATCTCCACCGTTTTACAATCGATCTCGTGGCTGTAAAAATCGACCGGGAACTCGGCGGGCCGCACCAGCGCGCGGGTATCGTAGCGGATGAGCACCCAAAAGGTCGAGGCGTGTCCGACCTCCTCGTCGCCGACGAACAGATCGTATTCACGGTCAAAAATGATGCCGGTGATGCGGTTGTTGTAGGTGCGGATGGTCAGCGTCTCGCCCGAGCGGATCGGCCGTAAAAGGTCAAGCCCGAGCCGCGTCAAGACAAAGACCGTGTTGAGCGAGCGCATAAAGGCGTAGGTGCAACCGTTCTTGTCGCAGTCCTCGCGCGCGACCTGCTGCATATAGCGGAGCAGTGCCGCCGGTTTTGCCGTGCCGTTCGGAAAAACGTCAAAGCTGGTGATCTTTACGGTTGATTCGGTCATGCTTTTTCCTTCTTTCGTTGATATTCTGCTTTGATTTTAGCATAAACCCGGCATTTTTTCAAGAGCGAATCGCGCCGCCCGCCTTGCTTTTTGTACTGCTTTGTGATAAAATCAACCCGCAGTCGTTTTTGAAAAAGAAGCAAAGAACGATCGGAATCATAATGCCGTGAGAATCCCGCTATGAACAGCTGTCTTTTATTAGCCTTCCCCCTTGAGGGGAAGGTGCCCGAGCCTGCGAGGGCGGATGAGGGTATCCTTCGAAAACTATTTATAAAAAAGTAAAAATAGTTGCGTTTTATTACCCTCATCCGTCACGGCTTCGCCGTGCCACCTTCCCCTCAAGGGGGAAGGCTAACGGAAGACAGTAATTCAACGCAAGTGGGCGAAAAACCTCAAGGGATGTCAACTGCGACCGTCGAATTTCTTTGCGCTAACCCTTTCCCCGCTTGCTTTTTGTACTGCTTTGTGATACAATAATTTTGTAAAGTTTTTTGGAGGGGTGCGGGGAACCCCTTTTTTCAAAAAGGGTTACCCGCAAAATCCCCTCAAAAAGGAGGTTTCCTATGCTCAGAATCGAACACTTGACCAAAAAATACGGCGAAAAACTCGCGGTTGACGATCTGACGCTCGAAATTGCGCCGGGCGAGATCTATGGCTTTATCGGCCACAACGGAGCAGGGAAGACCACGACGCTCAAAAGCGTGGTCGGCATTCTCAAATTTGACGCGGGCGAGATCACGATCGACGGCGTATCGATCAAAAAGGATCCGCTTGCCTGCAAGCAAAAGCTCGCCTACATTCCGGACAATCCCGATCTTTATGATTTTATGAAGGGGATCGAATACTTAAACTTTATCGCCGACGTCTTCGGGATCTCTCCCGAGGCGCGCAAAGAGAAGATCGCAACGCTCTCGGGCGTCTTTGAGATCACCGAAAACCTGGCTCAGCCGATCTCCTCCTATTCGCACGGCATGAAGCAAAAGCTCGCCATCATCGGCGCGTTTTTACACGATCCGAAACTCATCGTCATGGACGAGCCCTTTGTGGGGCTTGACCCTAAGGCCGCGCACGAACTGAAAGGCATGATGCGCGAGCACTGCGACCGCGGCGGCGCCATCTTTTTCTCCACGCACGTGTTGGAGGTGGCCGAAAAGCTCTGCGACAAGGTCGCCATCATCAAAGAGGGAAGACTCATCCGCTCGGGCTCGATGGAAGAGGTCAAGGGCGACGAATCGCTGGAGTCTGTGTTCCTTGAGCTGGAGGACTGATCCATGCTGAAAGCACTTCTGAAAAAACAGTTCCGGGAACTGGGACAATCGCTGTTCCCGACCCGGAAAAAGGACAAAAACGGCAACATCAGAACGCGCAGCCGCGCCTTTTACGTGCTGATCTACAGCCTGGTGTTTTTCTCTTTGACGCTGACCTTTTTGGGGCTTGCCTTCGGGCTTTCGAGCTTTCTTGACCCCGCGATCGGGCTGTATTCGCTCTATTTTTCGATCGTAGGGCTTGTCGCCATCCTGTTTGGCGTGTTTGGCAGTGTGTTTTCCACCTATTCGAGCCTGTATCTGGCCAAGGACAACGACACGCTGTTGTCCCTGCCCATCCCGCCGGCGGCCATTCTGTTTGTGCGGATGCTGACCGTGTTTGTGATGAGCGCCTTTTACACGCTCCCGGTCTGGATCCCCGGCATGGTCGTTTTCGCCATTTTTGCAAAAACCTCACTTGTGACCATCCTCTCCCAGCTCGCCACCTATCTGCTCGTTTGCATTTTCGTTTGCTTCCTCTCGGCTCTGCTCGGGTTTTTTGTTGCCGCCATCGCGTCAAGACTCAAAAACAAGAGCATTGCGGCGGCCATCCTTGTGGTGCTCTTCCTCGGCGTCTACTATTTTGCCTGCTTCCGCATGGGGAATATCATGACCGCCCTCATAGAAAACGCGGCAAAGATCGGCGCGTTTGCCGACAAGTATCTGCTCTTTCTCGTCTGGCTCGGCGAAGGGGCCTGCGGACAGGGGCTTTCGCTGCTCCTCTTTGCGCTCGTCGTCCTCGCTCTGTTTGCGCTCCTCTATTTCATCCTCTCCAAAACCTTTATTGCCATTACAACCAGAAAGGTCGGGGAGAAAAAAGCGATCTATCACGAGACGACCGCGCGCAAAGGCTCGGTCTCGTCGGCACTTCTCAAAAAGGAGTGGAAACGCTTTGTGGGCAGCACGACCTACCTGCTCAACGCGGGGCTCGGCGTTTTGCTCGTCCCGATTTTTACCGTGGTGCTGGCTGTCAAATCGAAGGATCTTTTGCCTGCGCTGGCGAGCATGGGGCTTGCGTCGGCAACCGCCGTCCTTCCTTATCTGGTTCCCGCGCTGTTCCTCTCGATGAACGCGATCGCCGCCCCCTCGATCTCGCTTGAGGGCAAAACCCTCTGGATGCTCAAAACGCTCCCGGTCACCCCCTGGCAGGTGCTTCGGGCAAAGCTTTCGCTCCACATGCTCGTCAATGCACCGATGGGGGTCGTTGCAACCATCTTTTTGGGTGTTTGGTTCGGGCTGGACGTCCTCTCGATCCTGCTTGCCGTCCTTGCGCTTGTTGCCGTCCTCTTCCTCTCGGCGCTTTGGTGCCTCTTTTGGGGCGTCAAAAAGCCGATGCTCGACTGGACAAACGAGGCCTATCCCATCAAGCAAAGCGCACCGGTCATGTTCGCCGTCTTCGGCGGTATGGGACTCGCGGTGGTATCCGGCATCCCGGGATTTCTGCTTTGCTCAGTCCTCCATCCGGCCGCCTATTACGCGATCCTTGTCGTCGTCCTCCTTGTCCCCTCCTTCTTCCTCTTCCGCTGGGCCAAAACCGGCGGCGCGAAGCTGTTGGAGGAGCTGTAAGAGTTTTTGAAATTGATGCGGGGAAAACTTTTTGAAAAAAGTTTTCCCCGCTCCCTTTTCAAAAACTTTGACCAAAACGAAAAGCGCTTGCCGGAAAGAAAGGAAAGCGCTTTTTCTATATCGTTCGTTTTTTCGGAAAGAGTGCGGGAAAACCTCTTTTTTTCAAAAAAGGGTTTTCCCGCATTCTTTTATTCTTTTCCTTTACCCCACCGCGCTGGCAAGATACCACTGGTCGTTCTGAACGACGAGTTTGACGCGGAGCGAGAGGGTCTCTCCGGTGGAATCGAGCGTTGCCGAGATGGTGACGTAGCAGGTTTGATCGTTGCTTGGTTTGACCACCCGAAGGGTGGAAAAATCGTAGGTCAATGTTCCTGCCGAAAAATAGTTTTCGGCGTCTTCGTACTGATAGAACCAGTTGCCGTCCTCGTAGAAGCGCGGCTTTGCAAAGGCGATTTGTCCCATGCCGTCGTTGATGGCAAGCCCCTCAAAGGTTTGCGGATAGACCGACGCTTCAAGATAGTCCTTTGCATAGTAGCGTTCAGCCTCGGCCTTGATCTCGGACACCGAATGGTAGGCCGCCTCGTCCGAAACGAACAGGTAGTCGGGCTCGATCGCGTTCTCATAGAGGTGATTTTCTTTTGCAAACTCGGAATCTTTTTCCCAAACCGGGAGCCCTTTGCCCCAGAGCACCTCGCCTATCTCTTGCGACTCGGTGAGCAGCCAGACCACGCGGTCGTAAAGATCTTCGACACGCGGCGCGCAGGAAGAGAAAAGGGGGAGGGAACCAAGAAGCAACAGCGCCAAAAGCAAGCAGATCGCCCATTTGGTATGCCTCATAAATTTCCCTCCCTTCTCATGTGCCGAAGGCACACATCATTTGCCCGCAGGGCAAACATCATTGCCTTTTATTCTTCGCTCGCCTCGGTCGCTTCCGCCACCGGAGCCTCAGTCTCGTCGACGGCGATCTCTTCTTCGTCCTCTTTGCCGTCGTCATGCGGCGTGGTGGTAAAGTTGACGAGCTTTTGTCCTTCGCCAAGCCGCATCACAATGACGCCGCCGGCGCTTCTCGAACGGCTCGGGATCCCGGCCACCGGTGTGCGGACGATCGTGCCGCTGTCGGTGATCATCATGAGATCCATACTGTCGTCCACTGCGGCAATGCTGGTCAGCTTGCCGCTCTTTTCGGTCAGGTTGTAGCAGGTCACGCCGCTGCCGCCTCTGTGCTTCATCAGGCGGAAATCGCTGAACGGCGACCGCTTGCCAAAACCGTTTTCGGTGACGCAAAGCAGGTCTTTGTCCTCATCCACAATGCAAACACCGGCAACATAGTCGCCGTCGCGGAGGCGAATGCCGCGCACACCGCGAGCCGTACGGCTGAGCGGTCGGATCTGGGATTCCGAGAAGCGGACGGTCGAGCCCTGCGAGGTTGCGATCATCAGGTCGCATTCGCCGTGCGTCTTGACCACAAAGACCAGCTCATCGCCTTCGTCGAGATTGAGGGCGATCTTGCCGCCCTTGCGCTGGTACTCGTATTCCGAGAGCAGGGTGCGCTTGATCACGCCGTTTTTCGTGACCATCGTGAGGTATTCGTCCTCGGTGAATTCGTCCACGGCGATGCCTGCGGTGATCTTTTCACCCTCGACAAGCTCGAGGATGTTGACAATGTTCTGTCCCTTGGCGGTTCTGCTTGCCTCGGGGATCATATATGCCTTGCGCATTTGCACCTTGCCGGTGTTGGTAAAGAGCAACAGATAGGAATGGCTGTTGACGGCAAAGACCGATTCGATGAAGTCCTCGTCCTTGGTCGCCATGCCAATCACGCCTTTGCCGCCTCGGTGCTGAGAGGTGTAGGTGTCGGCGGGAAGTCTCTTAATGTAACCGGCGTGCGTCATGGTAATGACGCAGTTGTGCCGCTCGATGAGGTCTTCGAGAAGGATCTCCTGCTCGGCGGGCAGAATTTCGGTTCTGCGGGCATCTGCATACTTGTTTTTGATCTCGAGCATTTCGTCCTTGATGATCTGTCTGACGCGGCCCATGTCGCCGAGGATCCCCTCGAGATCTGCGATGAGCGCGTGCAGGCGCGCGAGTTCGTCCTCGATCTTTTCCCGCTCCATGCCGGTCAGCTTGCCGAGCGTCATCTCGACGATGGCCTGCGCCTGCGCGTCCGAAAGGCCGAAGCGTTCCATGAGCGTGGCCTTGGATTCCGGGATCGAGGGAGAGGCTTTCATGATCTTCACGATCTCGTCGATGTTGTCGATGGCGATCTTGTAGCCCTCAAAGATGTGCGCTCTCGCCTTGGCTTTTTCCAGGTCAAACTGCGTTCTGCGGATGATGACCTGCTCCTGGTGCGCGATGTAATAGTCGAGGATCTGCGCAAGCGGAAGCACCTTCGGCTCATTGTTGACGAGCGCCATCATGTTGATGGCAAAGGTGTCCTGGAGTTGCGTGTGCTTGTAGAGCTGGTTGAGCACGACCTGCGGGTTGGCGTCTCTGCGATACTCAATGACGATGCGCATACCGTCTCTGCCCGATTCGTCGCGCATATCGGTGATGCCTTCGATCTTCTTTTCCTTGACGCAGTTGGCAATCGACTCGCAAAGCGCGCTCTTGTTGACGCCAAAGGGGATCTCGGTAAAGACGATCTGGCGCTCTTCCTCTTCAAAGTGCGAGCGCGAGCGCACCATCACATGCCCCTTACCGGTCAGATAGGCCTGCTTGATGCCGTTGATGCCGTAGATCGAAGCATAGGTCGGAAAATCCGGGCCTTTGATGTATTCCATGAGTTCGTCGACGCTGCAGTCCGGGTGATCCATGCGGTAGAGCGTACCGTCGATCACCTCGCCCAGGTTGTGCGGCGGAACATTGGTCGCCATACCGACGGCAATGCCCATCGAGCCGTTGACCAGCAGGTTCGGGAATCGTGCGGGAAGAACCACCGGCTCCTTGCGGCGGTTATCGAAGTTGCCGGTCATGGGAACGACGTCTTTTTCGAGGTCGCGCATCATTTCGTCGGCAATTTTATCCATTCTTGCCTCGGTGTAACGGTAAGCGGCGGCGCTGTCGCCGTCGACCGAACCGAAGTTGCCGTGGCCTTCCACCAGCGGATAGCGCATCGAGAAGGGCTGTGCCATGTGCACCATCGTGCCGTAGACCGAAGAGTCGCCGTGCGGATGGTAGCGGCCGAGCACGTTACCGACCGTAGTTGCCGATTTGCAGAAGGGTTTGGAATGCGTCAGCCCATCCTCCCACATGGCGTAGAGCACCCGGCGCTGACCGGGTTTCATACCGTCTCTGACGTCGGGAAGCGCGCGCGCCATAATGACCGACATGGAATACTCAATGAAGGATTTTTTGACCTCCTGCTCCATGCCGATCTCCACGATCTTCTGGTTCTCAAACAGAGCCCGTTCCTCTTCGCGTTGTAAGTTTTTGTCTTTTTCGTTTGCCACTGTTTCGTTCCCTTTCCTTTGATGTATGCGGGGGGATCATCGTCCGCCCCGTCCGTCCAGCCGCCTGCAAAATGCGCGAAGCGGCAAAAAGAGCAAAAGTCCGACCACTGCCGTGGCAAGCGCCTCGGGGAGAAGCGTGTACCAAAGCAGTTTCAAAAAGTTCACCGATTGATAGGTCATATTGGCATAGACCGTGGTGATGATCGCCCGATAGACGAGCGAAAGTCCGAAATAAATCAGGTAGCCGGGAAAGGTCTCACCCTTCACCCGTCCGTAAAACCCGGCAAAAAAGCCGAGCAGAAAATAGAGCAGAGGTAAAAGTGTAATTCCGAACGAGCCGAGCGACTCCACAAGGATCCCGCCGAACAGCCCGATGAGCCCTCCCGCCTTTTCACCGAGGAAAAGTCCTGCCGATAGTACCAGAACAAGCGTCAGATCCGGCACGGCTCCGAAAATCGGGTAAAACCCGAAAAACGAGGTCTGCAAAAGAACAAACAGAACCAGCAAAAGGGAGAGTAGAATGACCGAGGCGGTCAGCTTTTTCCGCGATCTTGCCGCGGGACCGAGTTCATAAGAAGCCATCTCTTTTCCTCCTCAGTTCAGCGTGTAGGAGGTAACGACAAGGAGATAGCGCAAACTTGAAAAGTCCACCGCCGGGCTGACCTTTGCGATCTTTGCGCGGTTGTATTCGTCGGTCGTCACGGTCTTGACCGAGCCGATGACAAGATCGGCCGGATAAACGCTCCCCATGCCGGAGGAGAGGACCAGATCTCCCTCTTCGACGTCGGCGTCTTCCGCAAGATAGGAGAGCTTGCAAAGCCCTTCCTCGCGCATCGAGTAGTCGCCCGAAAGGATCCCGGCGTCGCCCGAGCGTTCCAGATAGGCTCCCACCGAGTTGGCGGTCTCCAGGATCGTTGAGATCTTGGCGTAGGTCAACCCCACTTCGGTCACGCAACCCACAATGCCGGCCTCGGTGATTACCGGCATGCCAATTTCGATCCCTTGCGCCGAACCCCGGTTGATGGTCAGCACGGTCTGGTAGTTGCCGGCCTCGCGGCCCACGACCATCGCCTCCACAAACTTGTAATCCGGGTGCAGGTTTTTCACTTCCAGATAGGCTTTGAGCCGTTCGTTTTCCTTTTGCAAAAGATCCGCGGACTCGACCGAGTGTTTGAGTTCTTGATTCTCTTGTTCGAGCGCCTCGTTTTGCTCTCTCAGCGCCTTGACGCTGCCGAAATATTTGCGAAAGCCCCGCGAGGAATCGGTCACGGCCGAAACGATCCATCTCCCCGGCAGGGTAAGTGTGTTGATCGTGTCGCGCGCAAGGTTTTTATAACCGAGCAGCGCAAAGGCTGTGGACGCCCCGCAGATCACCAGCGCCGCGCAAAGGCACACAATGAAAAACTTGTTTTTGAATAAGCGTTCCATGCGTTCTCCTTTGCGTTTTGTTGGGAAATAATTGGGAAAATAGTAATCTTTCTTTAGCTACCCTCATCCGTCACGACTTCGTCGTGCCACCTTCCCCTCAAGGGGGAAGGCTAATGGAGAACAGCCATTCAATGCGGGTAGCCGGGAAGAGTTTCAATAATCTAAACAGGAAGACTTTTAAACTCTAAAGCAGTTCAGATTTTTGCGGTTTTTGATTATTTCTTGC
>JAFSSP010000004.1 GCA_017450945.1 Clostridia bacterium
AAAAATCCTCTCTTCCATCAATTGATGAAGTACTTGCATAAATACTATCAGCATCTATCAATGCTACTAACCTTACGCTAAGGCGAGCTGAAGGAGATATACTCACAATATAACGTATAATCAGATCTTGATATACCTCTATAAAAGGTACTATTACAAATATGGAAATAAACAAGATGACGAAAAAATATACCCGCTTCTTTGTAAACTTAGCAAAAGCAATTAGAATTAAAGACAAAAAATAGTACACAACAACAGAAGCCTTGCTTGCATAAACGCTCTCCCGAAGGCGCAGAACGCCTTCGGGAGTTTTTCATGAGAAAAGCACCCGTAACCGCCGGGGCGGATACGGGTGCCGACTCCAAAAGAATCGCTTATTTCGTCTTGATGCTGTTCTCGTAGGACTCGATCATCTTCTTGACCATCTGACCGCCCACGGAACCTGCCTGCTTTGCGGTAATGTCGCCGTTATAGCCCTGCTTGAGGGTCACGCCGACTTCGCTTGCGGCTTCCATCTTGAATCTTTCCAGAGCGTCCTTTGCTTCCGGAACCATTGCCTTGCTGTTTGCCATGTTTTTCTCCTTCTTTCGAACGGGGAAGTCCACCGTTCGAAAGAGACCGATGGATTCGCCGTTCTTTCTATATCCTTGAGCGTTGGGCATTGCCCGCCGCTCTGGTATTATTGTTCACAGAGTTGCCAAAACTATGTTTGGAAATTTTTGCCTGCTGCCCTTGAACTTTTGATCAAATTGTGATATACTTTTTTCAATATTCCATCCAAAGGAAGGGATTTTTTGTGAAGGAAACACTCAAAAAATACGCAAAACGGTATTTTATTGACGCGATGGGCGCCATGGCGATGGGACTTTTCGCCTCGCTACTCATCGGCACCATCTTCAAAGCGCTCGGCATGATTCCGATCCCGGTCGTCAGCGGCTTTCTGACCGAGCTCGGAGGCTACGGGGCCACGATTGCAGGCCCGGCCATGGCGGTTGCGATCGCCTACGCATTAAAGGCGCATCCGCTTGTGATCTTTTCGAGCGCGCTGGTCGGATACATGGCAAATGCAAAGGGCGGCGCGGGCGGCCCGCTTGCCGTCCTTGTGATCGCCATTGCCGCCTCGGAGATCGGCATGCTCGTCTCCAAGAAAACCAAGGTTGATATTCTGGTGACTCCTTTTGTTACCATTCTCGTCGGCGGAATCCTCAGTGCGACCATCGCGCCTCCCATCGGCGTTGCGGCAAGCTGGGTCGGATCGTTCATCGGCTGGGCGACCGAGCAGCAGCCTTTCCTCATGGGCCTTGTCGTCTCGGTTGTGGTCGGCATTGCTCTGACCTTGCCGATCAGCTCGGCGGCCATCTGCGCCGCCATCGGGCTCTCCGGCATGGCGGTCTACGGCGGTGTGGCATCTCTTGCCGCAAGCAATCACGAAGGGCTTGCTCTTGCCGGTGGAGCGGCGATTGCAGGATGCTGTGCGCAAATGGTTGGTTTTGCCGTGATGAGCTTCAAGGAGAACAAATGGGGAGGCCTTATTTCGCAAGGCGTCGGTACCAGTATGCTCCAGATGCCCAATATCGTCAAAAATCCGCGCATCTGGATCCCGACCATTGTCGCGTCTGCCATCACCGGGCCGCTTTCCACCTGTGTCTTCGGACTCAAAATGTACGGCGCCGCCATCAATTCCGGCATGGGTACCTGCGGATTTTTGGGGCCGATCGGTTTGATCCTTGGCTGGTTTGGCGGCGTGTATCCGGAAACGGTAACGGCGCTCGACTGGATTGGTCTTTTTCTCATCTGCTTTGTCATTCCCGCCGCCGTCTCGCTCGGGCTTTCCGAACTCTTCTACAAGATCGGCTGGATCAAAAAAGGCGACCTGACGCTTCCCGAATAACCTTCAAACCTCCCGGATCTCCGGGAGGTTTTTCAGATGGGCAACAGCGCCTCCGACAGCACGCCCCGCAGATAGGAAGCCGAAGCGTGAAGCCGCGTTTCCTCTTCGTCTGAGAGCGGGATCTCAAGGATCTGCTTGATCCCGCTTCTGCCGACTATGCAGGGCAGACTGAGGCTGACCCCCGAGAGGTCATAGTGTCCTTCCAGACAGGCCGAAACGGTTAGGATCGCGTTCTCGTCAAACAAAATAGCGCCGACGATCCGTTTGACCGATTCGGCCACGGCAAAGGCCGCAGAGCCTTTTGATTCGGCGATCTCCTTGGCGCTGTCCTGCGCCTGACAAAAGAGGCTGTCAAGGAGCGGACGGTCAAAGACGCGCTTGCAGGCGTCGCAAAAGTGGGCAAGATCCACGCCCGAAATATTGGCCGAGCTCCAGACCGGGAACTCGCCGGCCCCCTGCTCGCCGACCACAAAGGAATGAACGGCTCTGCTGTCCACGCCGAGATATCGACCGATGAGCTGTTGGAGGAGTGCGGTGTCCAGCACCGTCCCAAGTCCCAGAATGCGCGAGGCGGGATATCCCGACGCCTCCTTTGCAAGAGAGGTGAGAAGCTCCACCGGGTTGGTCACAACAATCAGGATCGCATGCTTGTTGTATTCGGCGATCCTTGAAGCCAGCGCTGGAATGGTGCGCAGATTGCTCTTGTGCCGCTCGGTGCGGCTTTGCAGGCGGCTCCCGCCCGCGGCAAGAATGATGATGCCGCAATCGGCAAGGTCGCTCATCTCGCCGGGGAAAATATCCATAGGCGAGTGAAAGGGAAGACCGTAAGAGAGGTCGGCGGCGTTTCCCTCGGCGCGCTCGCCCGCCTCGTCGATGAGCACCAGCTCGTCGAGCCAGGAGGTTTGCATGAGCGTGTAGGCGATCGTCGATCCCACGGCGCCGCATCCGATGATGCCGCATTTTTTGTAATTCGGTGCAAAAAGACAGTCTCTTTTTTCTTCCATAATCGCTCCTTTTTTGTTTTTTCTTTGCAATAGTATGCTCGTTTTTGCATGAAAACAAAAGTTTTTTTGCAAAAATACTTGACAGAAGAGAAAAGCCGTGATATAATCTGTAAAGTAATTTACTTTACACCGCAAGGGAACGAAGAAGATGTTTGAAAAAAATCTGAAGATCGGTTACCTTTTGGATTTTTACGGGAGCCTGCTTTCCGAAAAAAAACGGACGGTGCTCGACCGTTACTACAACGACGATCTCTCGCTTTCGGAAATTGCCGAAGAGCTCGGCATCTCCCGTCAGGGAGTCAGAGAGCTCATCAAGCACAGCGAGGAAGAGCTCTTTTTCTATGAGGAGAATCTCCGGCTTGCCGAAAAAGCGGGGAAGACGCGCGAGGCCTCCGAAACGCTTCTTTCGCTTCTCAAAGAGCAAGGCGCGTCAAAGGAGATCCTTGCGGCAACACAGCAGTTGCTTTCTACGGTGAACGGATAAAAATTTTTTCTGGAGGGATTGTGATGTTTGAAAGTCTTGGCGAAAAACTGAACAATGCCTTCAAGCGTTTCCGCAACAAAGGAAAACTCACTGAAGCCGATGTCAAAGAGGGCATGCGCGAGATCAAACTCGCCCTGCTCGAAGCCGACGTCAACTTCAAGGTGGTCAAGGAATTTGTGAGAACCGTCTCGGAACGCGCGGTCGGCGCAGAGGTTCTGGAATCTCTTTTGCCCGGCCAGCAGGTGGTCAAGATCGTCAACGAAGAACTGACAAGCCTCATGGGCGGCAGTCAGTCCAAACTGACCATCTCTTCCAATCCGCCCACCATCGTGATGATGGTCGGTCTTCAGGGCGCGGGTAAAACCACCCATGCGGGAAAGCTTGCAGGCCTTTACCAAAAGCAGGGCAAGCGCCCCTTGCTGGTCGCCTGCGATATCTACCGTCCCGCGGCCATCAAACAGCTCCAGATCATCGGCGAGCGGCTGAACATTCCGGTCTTTACCATGGGTGACGGCGTCTCCCCGGTCAAAATCGCAAAAGAGGCCGTCGATTACGCCAAAAAACAAGGCTTTGACATGGTCTTCCTCGACACTGCGGGGCGTCTGCAGATCGACGAAGTGCTCATGAAAGAGCTTGCCGACATCAAAGAGGCCGTGCATCCCACCGAGATTCTGCTCACCATCGACGCGATGATCGGTCAGGAATCGGTCAACGTGGCAGATAGCTTCAACCAGCTTCTCGATATCACCGGTGTGATTCTCACCAAGCTCGACGGCGACACGAGAGGCGGCGCGGCGCTCTCGGTTCGTTACGTGACCGGCAAACCGATCAAGTTCATCGGCGTGGGAGAAAAGCTCGATGCGATCGAGCCCTTCTATCCCGACCGTATGGCTTCGAGGATCCTCGGCATGGGCGACGTGCTCACGCTCATCGATAAAGCGCAGGCGGCCTTTGACGAAAAGCAGGCAGCGGCGCTCGAACAAAAGATGCGCGAGCAGACCTTTACGCTCGACGATTATCTCGACCAGCTGAACCAGATCAAAAAAATGGGCAATCTCGAACAACTCATGGGCATGATGCCGGGCATGAAACCCGGGGCGCTCAAGGACGCAAAGATCGACGAAAAGGCTCTTGTCCGCACCGAAGCGATCATCCATTCGATGACCAAAAAAGAGCGCGAGCACCCCGAAATTCTCAACGCATCGCGAAGAAAACGGATCGCCGCAGGATCGGGTACTACAGTCGAAGAGGTCAACCGCGTGCTGAACCAGTTCAACCAGATGCTCAAGATGATGAAGCAGTTCTCGGGCGCTGGGAAGAACAAGCAAATGAAGAAAATGCTCGGCAGAATGAGATTCTGACCGTCCAATAAATTAAAAACCATTTTATTTTTTCATTTTGGAGGAAACAAATCATGGCAGTAAAAATGAGACTTACCAGAATCGGCGCAAAGAAGGCACCCTTCTATCGTGTGATCGTCGCCGACAGCCGCTCGCCGAGAGACGGCAGATTCATCGACGAGGTTGGTACCTACAACCCGCTGACCAATCCCTCGGAGATCAAGATCGACGCTGAAAAGGCAAAGACCTGGCTCCAGAACGGCGCTCAACCCACCGAGACTGTGAAAGCCCTGCTGAAAAAGAGCGGAATTCTGGACTGATCCCCCCGACTGTAAAGGAGGAACACGATGGTAGATCTGCAGCAGACATTGCTTGATATCGCAAAAGCGATCGTCGATTCTCCCGATGAGGTGAACGTCACCGCAAAGGAAGAGGGACGCTCCATCACACTGACCCTTTCGGTGGCCCCCGACGATATGGGCATGGTCATCGGCCGGAACGGAAAGATTGCAAAAGCTATCCGCACCGTGATGAAGGCGGCTTCCGCCGGAAGCGGCAAAAAGGTTCGAGTCGATATCGAGTAAACACCGCCACAGGCGGTCAAAAAAATCCGCCGCGAAGGGATTCCCGCGCGGCGGATTTTTGTACTTGACAAACACTTTCGTTTGTTGTAAAATGAATCTATCAAGAGTCAGGAGGGCGCCATGAAAAAAGGTCGGGTTCTTCTCATCGGTTGTGCGGCCCTTCTTTTGCTTCTTGTCGGTGCGCTGATCCTGCGCGCAGTATTCCAATCGCGGGAGGTACCGGCTCCTATGGAAGAGGGAGAACTACTCGAGTATCTTTCCGATATGAACGAGGAGGAAGCCTCTTCCGTTCAGGATCTTTCTTGGGACCCGCAACCCGCCGAAACCGACTCAAATTGATCCAAGCGACCCTGTTCCCGCGTATTTTTTTGTGGAAAGGAATCGATTATCATGTTTGATCTCAATGATGCCGCTCTGTTGCTTGACTATCTCTGCCACGGCTTCCAAACGCTTGAGAGTCCCGAGGAGTGCAAGGCCTTTCTCGAGGATCTCTGCACGCCCTCCGAGCTTGCCGAAATGTCGCGCAGACTGCAGGCCGCAAGGATGCTCAAGGACAATTATATCTATTCGGAGATTGCCGCAAAAACCGGCCTTTCCACCGCGACCATCAGCCGGGTCAACCGTTGCCTCAAATACGGCAACGCAGGCTACTTGACCGTGCTCAAACGCATGGAAAAGGAAGAGTACCGCTGATATGAGCTACCACGGGTATTTTGCCCTTGCCGAGGTTTACGATCTCTTCAATGCCGGGCTCGATTACGAGTCTTTTGCAAACTATATTGAGGCCGCTTTTGACCGCTTTCTGGAACGGCGGCCGCAACTTTTGCTTGACCTCGCCTGCGGTACCGGACGTATGACAAAGATCCTCTCAGGGCGAGGCTACGATATGATCGGTGTGGACGGAAGCGCCGAAATGCTTGCAAAAGCCGCAGAAAATTGCGGTTATGATCCAAAAATTCTCTATCTTTTGCAGGATATGCGCTCCTTTGAGCTATACGGCACGGTGGGAGCTGTGATCTCCTGCCTTGACAGCGTCAACTACCTGACCAAAAAGGAAGACCTTGCCGCCTGCTTTGACCGGGTGCACAATTATCTCGATCCCGACGGTCTGTTCCTCTTTGACGTCAACACGCCCTACAAGTTTGAAACGGTTTACGGCGACGAATCCTATCTCTTTGAAGGAGAGCTGAACAAGGGCGGCGAGTTCCTGCCGGTCTTCTGCGCCTGGCAGAATCACTATGTGAAAAAAAGCAGACTTTGCAGTTTTGATCTTTCGGTCTTCTACGGCGAAAAAGACGGAAAATACCGCCGCGAGGACGAGAGCCAGATCGAGCGTTGCTACACGAGAGAAGAATTGGAAAAAGCCTTGCAGGACAACGGCTTTGAAGTTCTCGGCGTGTTTGGAGGCTTTGATTTTTCCGCGCCGAAAAAGGCCACCGAGCGCATGTTCTTTGCCGCCCGCGCAAAAAAGTAAAAGAGAGAAGGGAAGTTCCATGTCGTCAGAGATCCTTCGCGCCATGACAAAAGACGGCAGTGCCCGGATCCTTGTCATCAACTCAAAAGAGATCGTGAACGAAGCGATCCGCATTCATAAAACCAGCCCAACCGCAAGCGCCGCACTCGGAAGACTGCTGACCGTCACCTCGATGATGGGGTCACTGCTCGGAGAGAAGACCGATTCGATCACGGTTGCTCTGAACGGCGACGGGAAAGCCGGTCGCGTACTTGCCGTATCCGATTATCTCGGCAACGTGCGCGGGTATTTGCAAAACCCATCGGTCGATCTGCCGCTGAAACCAAACGGCAAACTCGACGTGGGGGGCGCAGTTGGAAAAGGGACGCTGACCATCACGCGCGACTGCGGTGGGGAAGAGCCTTACAACGGCTCCTGCGATCTGGTCAGCGGCGAGATCGCCGAGGATATCGCCGCCTACTTTGCGCAGAGCGAGCAGGTTCCCACGCTTTGCGCGCTCGGCGTGCTGGTCGATACCGATTGCACCTGCCGCGCCGCAGGCGGCGTGCTCATTCAGCTTTTGCCGTTTGCCGATCCCACGACGGTCGATCTCATCGAGCGCAATTCGAGAGAGCTTGCCAATATTTCAAGGCTTTTTGACAGAGGACTGTCCTTAGGAGAGATCGCAGAGATCGCGCTTCGGGATATCCCGTTCGATCCCTTTGATGCGATCGATGTCGAATACATTTGCCCCTGCTCGCGCGAGCGCACCACAAAGGCGCTCATCACGCTGGGAAAGCAAGATCTCTTGAAGCTCCTCGATGAGCAAAAGGCCGAAGGGAAGGGCGAGCGGATCGAGGTATCCTGCCGCTTCTGCGACAAAAAACAGTACTACAATCGCGCGGATATTGAAAAAATGTTCCCGAATTCCTGAAAATATTTCAAAAAACTCTTGCTTTTTGGAAAGAAATGTGCTAAAATACACTACTGGTATCCTGTAAAACTTCCGTGCACCCTCTCAGGCACGGTGGAAATACCACTTTTTCAATCTTTAAGGGAGGTGAAGAATCGTGCCGAACATCAAATCTGCTAAGAAAAGAGTCAAGGTGACCGAAGCAAAAACTTTGCAGAACAAAATGCACAAAACGGCTCTCAAGACCGAGCTCAAAAAGTATGACGCCGCTCTGGCCGCAGGCGATGCCGCAGCCGCAGAGGCCGCTTACAAGCAGGCCGTGAAAAAGGTTGACCAGGCCGCCGCTTACGGAATCATCCATAAGAACGCAGCCGCTCACAAAAAGAGCCAACTGACCAAAAAATTCAACCAGGCAAAGCAGTAAGTGCTTGCCAAAATCCAAGGGAATGCAATGTTGCACTCCCTTGTTTTTTTGCTCTGTTAAAATGGTGGGAAAAGCTTTCAAATTCTTCTAAAAATTTCTCACCAAAAAAGTCAAAAAAAGAGCAAAAATTCATTGACAAGACTTTTCTTCTATGATATAATTTTTAGCAGAGGGCGTAGGTCTTTTTTTGGCCTTGCGTCGGACTCAAAAATCAATTCAAACAAGAGAGAGAGGAAAAGCAAAATGAAAAAATGGTTGGCCCTGCTTTTGGCAATTCTCATGGTCGCATCTCTTGCCGCCTGCACCAAAAAAGGCGAGCAAAAGGAAGATGAACCCATCGACGTCCCCGTGGATGAACCGGTCGTGGAAAAAAATCCTTTCCAGACGGTTGACGAATTGGTTTATACCGTCCAGAATGACGCAAAGCTCTACAAAGAATCCAACTTTACAACCGAATCTTTGGTTCTTCCCAAAGCCGCAACCGAGCTTCACCGCATTCAGATCAGCGTGGAAGACGGCGCCAGCGTGGTCGAATACAAAGCGCAGTATTATTACATCAAATCGGCTCTTTTGACCACCGCAGACCTTTACGGTAAGGCTTATAAAAAGATGGAAGCTCCCAAAACCATGTACGCAAAGACGAATGGCATGAAGGTTCTTTCCTGCGCCGATGATTCTCTTGCCGAAGTCAAGACCACGCTTTCCAAGAACGACGAAGTGCAGGTGGTTGCCGAGGGCAACGGCTGGTGCAAAATCCACTATGCAAAGGGCAACCTTTCGGGCGACTTCTTTGTAAAGTCCACCGATCTTTCCGCCGAACAGGAAGTGGATTACAGCAAGCTTGATTTCTCGGAATACTTCACTTCTGCAAATGAGCAAAAGACCGTGCTTGCCAACGTGAATCTGCGCATTGCTCCCGTCGTGGCGGCAGGAACTTCTGCAAACGGACTTTCGCTCAAGAAGGGCGACACCGTGACCATCGTTGCTTACGGTACCGGCAAGTATGCCTCCTGGGGCATTGTGCTCTACCGCGATGAAGTCAAGCCCGGCGACGCGCAGACCTACAGCAGATATTATGTAAAGCTCTGCTCCGAGGATTGCACCGAGGCTTATATCGTTGTCCCGGCCCGCGCTCTGAAAAACCGGATTGAAGAGTTGAAATTCAAAGCCGGCAGCGAGACTCTTTACGTGAATGCCGATAAGCTCAACCTCCGCTTTGCCCCCAGCCTGACCGCCCTTTATGCCGGTGAGCTTGCAAAGAGCAAAGCTGTGGAAGTGGTGGCTTCCGGCAGCGTGACCGAACCGGATCCCGACAACCTCTCCGAGAACGTAACGCTGGTTTGGGCAATGGTGAAAGACGGCGAAAGATATGTTTACGCCAGCAAAAAGTATCTCTCCGGTGAGGGAAGCCTGATCAACGAGAACGGCGCTTTGACGCTGGAGCAGCTCCAGAAAAAGTATCCGCAGCTCAGATTGATCGAAGAAATTGAAATCAAGGTTACGGATGCGGTTGTCAACTGCAAATATGAGCCGGACAACACCAAGGACAGCGGCGTGACGCTGAAAGCAAACGACAAGGTGACGCTGGTGGCCGAAGTTACGGTTGACGACGCTACCTGGTTCGTCTTCAAGGTCGAAGAAGGCTCTTACTACTGCGCAGGCAAAGAACAGTTTGAAAAAGTTGTTCTTGTCGATCCGACTCAGGAGACCGAGCAGCAAGACGAGCAACAGAGCGGCGAAGGCGGTTCGCAGTCGTAATCCCCATCACATAACAAAAAACCTTTTCGCATACGGACTGCCGCCCGGCAGTCCGTATGCTGTTAAATGCCTATGGAGGTATGATTTATGAAGCCGCATTCCCCGAAAATTTTCAAACTGGTTCAGGCGTCGCTCTTTTTGGCCCTGACCTTTCTCGGCACGCTTGCTTCTTTCCCGGTCGGCGTCATGGGCAACCTCAACCTCGGCGACGGGATCCTGCTTGCAGGAGTTTCGCTTTTGGGCATTCCGGGTGTGATCGCGGGCGCGCTGGGCGCCATGATCTGCGATCTGGTCAGCGGCTATGCCATTTACGCGCCCGCAACGCTTGTCATCAAGCTCCTCATGGGCTTTGCGGCCTTTGTCATTCTTTACCTGTTTGAAAAAAAAGCGAAATTTCGCAAGCTCTCGCTTTTGCTCTCGGGGATTGCGGCCGAGCTTGTGATGGTTGGCGGCTACTATCTTTTTGAGTCGATTTTTCTCATCGGGTGGATCCCGGCGCTGGCCAACATTCCGTTCAATCTCTTGCAGGGCGGCGTTGCCGTGATCCTCTTCTTCCTCCTTTCTGGAATCCTCGGCAAATGGAAAAATAAGGTATGAAACATCTCGGTTTGTATTTGCACATTCCGTTTTGCAAACAGAAGTGCAACTATTGCGATTTTTGTTCGTTTGCAGGGATTGATCGGGAGACGATCGTGCGCTACGTCGATCGCCTTTGCGATGATCTGAGGGAAAAAGGAAAAGCTGCCGCCGACTACACGGTGGACAGCATTTTTGTGGGCGGCGGAACGCCCACGCTTCTTTTACCCGAGGACTTTACAAAAATCGGCGACGCGCTGCATGATTCCTATTCGATTGCAAAAGAGGCCGAATTCAGCGTGGAATGCAACCCGGCGACGGGTAGCCCGGAAGTCTTTTCTGCCATGCGCGAGATCGGCGCCAACCGCGTTAGCATGGGCGTGCAGAGTTTGCAGAAAAACGAGTTGGTATCCCTTGGCCGCATTCACGGCCCGGACGCTTTTTACAAGACTTTGGAACAGCTCCGGGCGTCCGGTTTTTCCAACCTCAATGCCGACGTCATGTTCGGCATTCCCGAGCAGAGCCTTGAGGGCTATCTGGAAACGCTTGAGGCGGTCGCCGCCTCGGGTGTTGCGCACATCTCGACTTATGGGCTCATCTTAGAGGAGGGCACGCCTTTTTGGGACAAGCGAGAGAGCCTTGCTTTGCCCGATGAGGAGACCGAGCGAGCGATGTATTTTAAAGGTGCAAAACTGCTCGAGAAAAGCGGTTTTTTGCAGTACGAGATCAGCAATTTTGCAAAGGCCGGGTATGAATGCCGCCACAATCTCAAATACTGGACGTGTGAACCGTTCCTTGGCTTTGGTCTTGCCGCCTACTCGGATTTTGGCGGCGAACGGTATGGCAACAGCCGCGATCTTGCGGCATATTTGCGCGGCGAGGACATCACCGCCGAGCGCGAGTGCCCGACCAAAATCGAGCGCGCAAACGAGTTCGTCATGCTTGGCATGCGCACAACAAGGGGAATTTCCATCAAAACTCTGCGCGAACGCTTTGGGCAATCCTTTGCAAAGCAGATTGCGGCAGGGCTTGAAAAGTACCTTCCCGGCGGTTTCGTTCAAAGGACGACCGACGGATACGCCTTGACCAGAGAAGGGCTTTACGTCAGCAACGCGATCCTCGCGGAGATCCTTGATTTCGGGCAAACCACTTGACAAACCGGTCTAACTTGTGTAAAATAAAGCTACCGAACAGAAAGGGAATGAATCAAATGGACGAAAACAACGAGAGAGAATTTTACACCCTGACCGACGAAGATGGCAACGAGATCGAGTTTGAGCTCATCGGCGTGACCGAATACAAGAACAATACCTACTATGCCATGATCCCGGTTGAGGATGAGGGCAAGGAGAGCGAGGACGGCTTTACCGAATACGTCATTCTCAGAGCCGAGGAGGACGAGGCCGGCGAGACGACGCTCACCACGCTGGAAGACGACGAAGAGTTTGACGACGTGGCCGATCTCTTTGACGACATGTTCTCGGAAGAAGTCGACTACGACGCAAAATAGAATCAAATCGGGAATTTTTTCCTGCTTAGCTCGTGATAATCGGACAATGGAACCTACACGTGATCAAAGGAGTCCGGGTCGTCCGGCGGTTTGCAGACCTCCCGAGAGGGCACGCCAATTGACTTGTCTTGGCCCCCCTCGGACGTTGGGAGCAGTAAAGCCGGCGCATGGACACCGCCCTTGCTAAGAGGGTTCAGCATACCCGGTTACACGGCTCGGCGGGGTTTTGAAAAAAGCGCAGTTTACCTGCGCTTTTTTCAGTGAAATCCGTTCCGCAACGGAACGGGTGAAATATTGACGACTTTCGTCGGCAAATGTGATATACGCTTCGCGTGTGATATGCGCTTCGCGTGTGAAAATTAGTTGTGCTGACGAAAAAAATACGAGCGAGTTTTCCCTAAAGAGGCTCCCTCTCGGAGGGAGGCGGACAAGCACTTGCCTTGCGAGATTTATTTTCTGCCAAACGGAAGTAAATCTCTTGACAAATTTCCGCTTTTATTGTAAAATGAGGAGTGGAAAAATTTTAGAAAAAAGGGGATCGCACATGAAAATTCTCGTGATCAACGCAGGTAGTTCTTCCATCAAATATCAGCTCATCGACATGGAGAACGACGCCGTTCTCGCCAAAGGTCTTTGCGACCGCATCGGCATTGAAGGCGGCAACTTCAAGCACAAGGTCGAGGGCAGGGAAGACTACAAAATCGACATTCAAATGAAAAACCACGCCGAGGCAGTTCAGCTTGTCCTCGATACGCTCGTTTCCAAAGAGCATGGCGTGATCGCCTCGCTCTCCGAGATCAGTGCAGTGGGACATCGCGTGCTCCACGGCGGCGAAAAGTTCTCGGGCTCTGTCATCATTGACGAAAAGGTGATTGCGGCTATCGAAGAGTGCTGTGAGCTCGGCCCGCTCCACAATCCGCACAACCTCACCGGTATCCGTGCTTGCGAAAAGCTCATGCCCGGCGTGCCGCAGGTGGCGGTCTTTGATACCGGCTTCCACCAGACCATGCCCGACTATGCGTATCTTTACGCGCTCCCTTATGAATACTACGAAAAATACCACATCCGCCGCTACGGCTTCCACGGCACCTCGCATCGCTATGTCAGCATGCGCGCCGCCGATATGCTCGGCAAAAAGCCGGAGGATCTGAAAATCGTCACCTGTCACCTTGGCAACGGTTCGTCCATCGCGGCCGTCAAAGGCGGCAAGTGCTATGACACCACCATGGGACTGACCCCGCTGGAAGGCATCATCATGGGCACGCGTTGCGGCTCGATCGACCCTGCCATCGTTCCGCTTCTTATGAAGAAGGAGAACCTGACGCCCGACCAGATCGACCACATCATGAACAAAAAATCCGGTATGCTCGGCGTCACGCAGGTGACCAGCGACAACCGCGACATTGAAGAGGGCGCCAAAAAGGGCAACAAGCGTTACCAGCTCGTTGAGAATATGCTTGTGCATCAGCTCACCAAGTACATCGGCGGCTATGCGGCAGCCATGGGCGGCGTAGACGCCATCGTCTTTGCCGGCGGCATTGGCGAAAACAACCCGCAGTATCGCAGCAGAGTGGCTGAAAATCTCGCATTCCTCGGTGTTGCCATTGACGAGGAACTCAACGCAAAAGCAAAGCGCACTTCGGTCGAGTACGATATTTCGGCTCCTGGCGCCAAGGTCAAAATGCTTGTCATTCCCACCAACGAGGAACTGATGATCGCCAAGGATACCGAAGAACTCGTCCTTGCAAAGAAATAAAAAACGAACAAAGGGAGAGTCGGTCTCTCCCTTTGCTTTTGAAAGGATTTATGGAAAAAATTTTTTGTAATGCCTGTCCACGTCATTGCAATGCCGACAGGGAAGTCGGGCGCGGCTTTTGCGGCGTGCCGGATACCTTTCTTATCGCACACGCGTCAAAGCATTTTTGGGAGGAGCCGCCACTCTGCGGCAAAGGCGGTTCCGGAACGATCTTCTTTTCGGGCTGTAACCTCCGCTGCGTGTATTGCCAGAACTACGAGGTCAGCCACAAAGCCAAGGGGATTTTCATGACCGATGAGGAACTCGAAGCCGCCATGCTTCGTCTTGCCGACGAGGGTGCGGTCAATCTGAACCTTGTCACACCTACGCAGTATGCCGAGCGACTGATCCCGATTCTAAAGAGTTTCAAGGCAAAATGCGATCTTCCGATCGTGTATAATTGCGGCGGCTACGAGTCGGTCGAAATGCTCCGAACGCTCGGCGGTCTTGTCGATGTTTATCTGCCGGATTTCAAATACGCCTCGGGCGAGCTTGCAAAGAAGTATTCGGCCGCTCCCGATTATCCGAAGGTCGCGGAGGCGGCGCTCGAGGAAATGCTCTCTCAGGTTGGAAAACCGGTTTTTGACGAAACCGGACTACTCAAAAAGGGTGTGATCGTTCGGCATCTGGTCTTGCCCGGAAATCGGCAAAACTCGATCGACGTCTTAAAACTTCTTGCAGATCGCTTTGGAACAAAGAATTATCTTCTCTCGCTTCTCTGGCAATATACGCCGGAATTTGCAAAGAATTCGCCCTATCCCGAGCTTCACAGACGGGTCACGACCTTTGAATACCGGTCGGTCGCCGATCTTGCCGTATCGCTTGGCTTTGAAGGCTACTTCCAGGAAAAAGAATCGGCGACGTCGGATTTTACGCCCCTGTTTGAAGGAACCGAACATTAACGTTTCTTTTGAAAGAGCTCCAGCAGCTTAAAGCGCACCTTATAGGTCGGGCTGTCGCTCTCGGTCAGCACCTTGTATTGACTTGGGGTAAGTCCGACCGACAAAAAGGAATCCTCGGCATCGGCTTTTGCGACCTTCGAGATTCCGAGGCAGAGCGGTGGGAACAGACAGCACCACCAGTTTTTGCCCGCGGCCTCTCCGATCTTTACCTGCAGGGAAAGATACTCCCCGGCAGGGAAGGCGATCGCGTCGTAATTTTTGGTCGGGTACTCCTCGACCGAAAGCGAAGCGGTGACGGGGTAGTCATACCCGGCTTCTTCGATCACTTCTTTTGCCACTCTTTCCAAGTCGCAAAGATGCTCCGAAAGATAGGCTTCAGCCTCGTCTTTTGAGAGTCCCGAGAGCGCGTCCGCAGTCGTTTCCAACAGCGCGTCGCGGACTTGCAGTTTGAGGGCTTGATCTTCCTCCGAGTTGGAATTTGCAATCACGTGAAAGCGGATGACCGAGTCGTAGATCGCTTCCTCGCCGTGGATTGGCAAAAAGGCCGAGACGAGAAGAGAGAGCAAAAGCAAAAAGACGATCGACGCAACCAATTTTTTCATAAACAACACCTCCCCCTAGGTTCTACCGGTAGGATAGACCTGTGGGGAGGCGCTTTATTCAGTTACAGGGTCTCTTTCAAAACAGCAAGCAGTTTTTCTGCGGCCGCGTCGATGCTGTCGGCCTCAATCGTGCATCCGGCAGCCTTTTTGTGCCCGCCGCCTCCAAAGGCGCCGCAAAGGGCCGAGACGTCGTATCCGGTCGCAGATCTTGTCGAAACGCGGAAGATACCCGCTTCGCTTGGCTGTCGGATCGCAATGGCAACCTCAACGCCGATGAGCGATCTTGCCACGTCGACCAGCGTTTCGAGATGCTCGTCGGCAAGGCCGAGGGTGACCTTTTTGGAATAGGGGAATCTCACAACCGCGACCCGCCCGTCAAAATAGAGGGCAAGGTTTGCGGCGGCGTAAGACTCGGCAAGCAGTTGCTCGCGGCTTTTGCAGTCAAAAAGGTCGTGGTTGATGTCGGATGCGGGAACGCCTTCCTTGAGCAGTTCGGCCGCACGCATATGCGTTGAAGGCGTTGTGTTGGAAAAACGGAAGCAACCGGTGTCTGCGCTGATCGCCGCGTAAAGGCGGTTACAAATTTTGGAATTGAGCTGGATTTTCCCTGCCTTTTGCAATTCCTTTGCAAGATCAAACAAAATTTCGCCGGTCGCGGCGGCCTTCGGGTCGATGTAGTGATCCGCAAATGGGGTGCCGACCGCGTGATGGTCGATCATCAGATCGATCTTGCCTTCATAGATCGGGAACAGATCGCCAAGCTGGGAAGGCGAGGCCGTGTCGAGCGCGATGATGCGCTCGGGAGAAAAATCCTTTGGGATATTCTCTTTGCCAAATGCAATCATCTCGTCGCCCATCAAAAAGCGAAGCCTGTCGGGCAGGGGAGAGATACAGGCGCCAACGACGGCCGACCCGGTCTGCGAGAGCATTTCATAGAGCGCAAGCGAAGATCCCAGCGCGTCAGCGTCCGGGTTGCGGTGAAAGAGCAGGAGCGTGTTCTTTTTCTTTTGGAATTCTTCCAAAAGGGCCTCTTTTGTGAAGGTGCAAAAGCTGTTGTTCATGAATTGCCCTCACTCTCGTCGGGATCCTCTTTCGGAATGTCAAGGCCTTTTAGGATCGACGCGATATGCGCGCCGTGGCGGATCGAATCGTCCGGAAGAAAGGTCAGTTCAGGCGTAATTCTCAGGTTGAGCGTGTGCGCGAGCTCGCGGCGGATGTAGCCGGTTGCGGCTTTCAGGCCCTGCTTCAGCTCTTTGGAGTTTGCGTCGCCGGTGAGCGTGGAATAATACACCTTTGCATATTTGAGATCGGTGGTGCAGTCGACTGCCGTGACCGATAAAAATGCGTCGCTGACCCGGGGATCCTTGACGCCCCTCAAAATCGAGGCGAGCTCCTTCTGGATCTCTTCGTTGATGCGCCCTTGCCGATAGCCTGCCATACTTGTTTTCTCCATCGTTAAATTTTTCACTCTCAGTATACCAATCTTTCCTGCAAAAAACAAGTGGCGGGCGCGATTTTTTTGTTTTTTTGCAAAAAATCCCTTTTCAATCGTCTTTCTCTGTGTTAAAATAAAAAAAGAAAGCATCGTTTTTTGCAAGGAGGCGCTTTTATGACCGAACGTGAAATCTGCAAGCGTCTTCGGGAGGCGGGGATCGAGGATCCCTCGCGGGAGGCGGCACTCCTTTTGGCGCATTTTTGCGGACGGACGAGCCCCGACTTTGAGGGGATCGACTATGAGGATAAGAGACTCCAAAAAGCCGTTGACGCGCGCTGTCAGCATACCCCTTTGCAATATCTGTTTGGCGAATGGCCGTTTTTCAGGCAGGGCTATCTTGTTTCAAAAGATTGCCTGATCCCGCGGTCGGACACCGAGATTTTGGTGGAAGAAGCGATCAAAGTTTTGCCTGAAAGTGCTTATTTTGCAGACCTTTGCACCGGGAGCGGTTGCATTGCCGTGTCCACCCTTGCCGAACGGGTGGATACTTCCTGCGTGGCGCTCGAAAAGTTTCCAAAGACTTTGGATCTGGCAAAAAAGAACGCCGCACGCAACCAAGTGGAGGAGCGATTTTTCCCGCTCTGCGCCGATCTTTTGACAAAGGAAGGTGTAGAGAAACTGGCAAAAAAAGCACCCTTTGACGCGATCCTTTCCAACCCGCCCTACATTCGTTCCTCGGTGATCCCGACCCTTTCAGACGAAGTGCAGGCCGAGCCGCACGCGGCGCTCGACGGCGGGGAAGACGGCCTTGTCTTTTACCGGGCGATCCTCTCTCTTAGAAATCTTCTCAGGCCGGGCGGGCGGATGCTTCTGGAGATCGGATACGACCAGGCCGAAGCGGTCACTTCCATGGCAAAAGAGGCCGGGTTTTCAGAGATCCGGGTCATAAAGGATTACGGCGGATGCGATCGCGTGGTGTCGCTTGCTCTTTCGCAAACATAAACTGAAGTTGCAGAAATTCTCCATTCCAAAAAAGGAGTCACAGATTTGAAAATCGTTGTGTTGGCAGGGGGCATCTCCCCCGAACGCGAGGTCTCCCTTTCCTCCGGGAGTCTCATTGCAAACGCGCTGATCAAAAAAGGCCATCGCGTCTTGTTCCTCGACCTCTATCTCGGGATGCCTTCGCTTCCCGAAGACCCGGATTGTCTTTTTACCGATAGCCTGATCCACGAGCATGCCATTTCAAAGGCCATTCCGAATATGGAAGAGCTGAAGACACGAGCCGAGAACGGCAACGCGCTGATCGGGAAGAATGTGCTTGAGCTCTGCCGCAGAGCCGATCTTGTTTTTCTCGCTCTTCACGGCGGCATTGGCGAGAACGGGCAGATCCAGGCGGTACTGGAAGCCTATGGGATCCCGCACACGGGCTCCTCTTACGAGGGCGCGCTCCTGGCCATGAACAAGGATCTTTCCAAACGTCTCTGGCGCGACGCCGGTGTGCCGACGCCCGACTGGGTGCTCCTGGATCGAAAGGATCCCGAAAAGGATCTGGCAGAAGCGATCGCGCGGTTGGGAAAAGACGTCGTTGTCAAACCGATCGGCTGCGGTTCCAGCGTAGGGGTGTCGATCCCAAAGGATGAGGCCGCGCTTTCGCGAGCGGTCAAAGAGGCCGCCGAATGGGGGCAGCTGCTTCTTGAGCGGCGGATCTTCGGCCGTGAATTTGCCATCGGAATTTTGGGCGACGAGATCTTGCCTCCGGTAGAGATCATTCCAAAGCGCGGATTTTACGACTACAAAAACAAGTACCAGGGAACGACCGAGGAGATCTGCCCGGCAGAAATGCCCGAAGGCGTCCTGGAAAAAGCAAAGGATTTTTCCAAAAAAGCCTTTGACGCGCTGCACCTTTCGGGATATGCCAGATTCGATCTTCTTTTGGATCGCGAAAACCGGCTTTGGTTCCTCGAAGCCAACACACTCCCCGGCATGACGCCGAACAGCCTGCTCCCGAGAGCGGCCGTGGCGGCCGGGATCGGCTATCCCGACCTCTGTCAGAGGATTGCGGAGCTTGCCAAACCATCTTGTCAGTGAATCTTTCGCCCGCGGGGAACCCCGCGGGCGGTTTTCTCTGTTTGACAAATACTTGACAAATGCGGGTGGGTATGATATAATATCAAGTTGGTATTTGGTCTTGGTCATAGATCAGGCCGAATACCGCATAGCATACTTGAGTCATTCCGTATCAACCGGATCTCCAAAAAGATCCTGCGATGCTGAAAGGATTTTTTATGGCATTCAAAAACAGAAAGAAAAACTATCCTCTTTACGAGACGACAAAATTTGATAATCTGCGCACCATGGTTGAGAACGTGGCAAACCGCTATCCGGATCGTTATGCGCTCACCTTCCGCCGCCATCCCTCGGATGAAGCCCCCATGCACTTCACCTTCCGCGAGTGCGAGGAGATCGTTCGGGACAATGCCACCGCGTTCCACGCGATGGGAATGAGCGGCAAGACGGTTGCAATCATTGGAGAGGCAACGCCGGAATGGCTGCTTTGCTATCTTTCGGTCATGTGCATCGGCGGCATCACCGTTCCGATCGACAAGGAGCTTCCTCCGCTCGATATGGCCTCCATCCTCAGCACCGCGGAGTGCGAGTTTGCGCTGGTGACAAAGCTCGCCTACAAAAAGCTGGCCGAGGTCAGAGAGGATCTTCCGGCTCTCAAGACCGTGATCCTTTTGGACGACGGCGACATCGATGCTTGCAGAAATCTCTCGGATATCCGCCGCGAGGGAACCGAGCTTCTCAAAAAGGGCGATAAGAGCTATTTTGAGTATCCGATCGACAACACCGCGCTTGCTTCGATCGTGTTCACGTCGGGAACCACCGGCAAGGGCAAGGGCGTGATGCTTTCGCAAAAGAATATCTGCTCGGATATGGAGCAGGGAATGTATAATTTCCAGATTACCTACCGTACCATGCTGGTCCTGCCTCCGCACCACACCTTCGGTTCCACCGTCAACTTTGTGGGCCACTTTGCGCAGGGATGCGAAATCTATGTTTCCTCGGGCATCCGTTACATCATGAAGGAGCTCAAGGAGTTCCGCCCGACCCACCTCATTCTGGTTCCTTTGTTTGTTGAGACCTTCTACAAACGCATTCTGTCCGCGGCCGAAAAGAGCGGCTCTCTGAAAGCTCTCCAAGCTATGATCAAGGTTTCCAACGGCATGCGCAAAACCGGCGTCGATCTGCGCAAAAAATTCTTCAAGCCGGTGCTCGATAACTTCGGCGGCGAGTTGGAGATGATCATTTGCGGAGGCGCCGCGCTCAATCAGGACGTGATCGATTTCTTTGAGAGCATCGGCATCACCGTGCTCAACGGCTACGGCATCACCGAATGTGCGCCGCTCATCTCCTGCAACCGCAACGAGTACCGCAAGACCGGCTCGGTCGGCCTTCCCATCATCGGCGGCAGAGTCAAGATCGTCGATCCGGATGAAAACGGCGAAGGCGAGATTGCCTTCAAGGGGCCGAACGTCATGCTTGGCTACTTCCACGACGAGGCCGCAACCGCCGCCGTCATGGACGAGGACGGCTACTTCCACACCGGCGACTACGGTAAGATCATCGTCGAAGGCACCGACCAATGGATCTATATTACCGGGCGTCTCAAGAATCTCATCATCTTCTCAAACGGCAAAAACGTCTATCCCGAGGAGATCGAAACCGATATTCAGGGCGTTTACGGAGTCAACGAAGTCGTCGTCTACGCAGGCCAGTCAAAGAGCGATCCGGCAAAGGAAGTCATCGTTGCCGAGATCTATCCCGACGCCGACGGGCTCAAGATGCACAACATCACCGATCCGCAAAAGTATTTTGAGGAAGAGATCCGTAAGATCAACCAGAAAAACGTCTCCTATAAAGCCGTTGGCAAGGTGAAGCTCAGAGACGAGGAATTCCCCAAGAATACCTCCAAAAAGATCATCCGCTTTGCCATCGACAAGAGTATTGATTAAGAGAATAAAAAGAGAATGCGAGAGAAACTTTTTTGCAAAAAAAAGTTTCTCTCGCGCTCTTTTCAAAAAACTGCCAAAACAAATCGTTTGGTTGTTTTTTCTGAAGGGTTTTGGGAACTCTTTTTTTCAAAAAAGAGTTCCCAAAAATTTTTTATTCACTGATTTCCCGTTCTTCGTAAAACAGTTCCATAGAGCCGTCACGGACGCGGCGAATGAAGTCGGCGACGTCTTCGATCGGTGTATCCGACTGCATACCGGCAAACTTTGTCTGGTTCGGGCCGCGGTGGTTATCGGTTCCGGCGGTCACAAGCAGGCCGTAGCTCTCGGCGTAGTGCTTTGCCATTTCGTTTTCAAACTCGGAGCGGTTGGCGTTGATGATCTCCACGCCGTCAACTGAGCGGGGCATGAGGCGAATATAGGGAATATAATCGGCCTCGCGGAAGGGATGCGCGTGAATGACGAGCGCTCCTGCCTCTCTGAAATAAGCCAGTTGTTCGGGCTTTTGTTTTCTCATCTCGTGGATCTCCGGGTGGGCGATGAACCACTCGGGGGTAAGGCCGTAGATGAGGAAATCGGTGCCGCTATAGGTGGATTCCACGCCGAAAAAGACCTTGAGGCCGATCTCTTTGCCGATCTTTTCCGCCTCATAATAGTCGGTCAGATAAAACGCGATGAGTTCTTCATAGGGTGCGTGGCGGTCGTAATTGATGTTGCCGTCGACAAAATGGTTGGTGACAAACACGCCGTCGTATCCTGCACTCTTGTAATATTCGAGAGATTCGCGGACGGTGGCGTGTCCGCATTTGCTGACCGGAAAGGTGTGCAAATGCGTTTCGTAACGATAGATCATACTTCTCGCCTTCCTTCCAGGGCGCGGAAGAGCGTGACCTCGTCCGCATATTCCAGATCGGCTCCCACCGGTACGCCATAGGCAAGCCGGGTGACTTTGACGCCGAGCGGTTTTAACAGTTTGGAAAGATACAGGGCGGTCGCCTCGCCCTCCACAGTCGGATCGGTGGCAACGATGACCTCCTTGATCTCTCCCTCGCCGACGCGGGCGAGGAGCTCTTTGATTTTCAGCTTTTCGGGGGTGATCCCATTCATCGGGGAAATGACCCCGTGAAGCACATGATAAACGCCGGAAAACTCACGCACCTTTTCCATGGCAAGAAGTGCTCTGGGATCGGTCACGACGCAAACCGTGGAGCGGTCGCGACCCGGATCGGCGCAGATGGGGCAGAGCTCTTTGTCGGTTAGATTCTGGCAGACAGGGCAGAGGTGGATCTTTTCTTTTGCGTCGGTCAGTGCGTGCGCAAAGTCGGCGACCTCTTCTTTTTCGAGTTCCAGCACCGAGAAAGCCATGCGCATGGCGCTCTTTTTTCCAACGCCCTCAAGACGGGCAAACTGCTCGGCAAGACGCGCGAGCGATTCGATGTATTCGGCCATGTCTTAAAACATTCCGGGCAGTCCCATGGAGCCGGTGATCTGGCTCATGGCGGCGTTTGTAGTGTCCTCGACACGCTTGATGGCTTCGTTGACGGCGGCGACCAGGATATCCGAAAGCGTCTCCACGTCGTCGGGATCGACGATCTCGGGAGAAATTTCAATCGAAAGGATCTCTTTTTTGCCGTTGATTTTTACCTTGACGGCGCCGCCTCCGGCAGAGATGTCATAAACCTCTTCCTCCAGCTCGGCCTGCTTGGCCGCCATTTCTTCCTGCATTTTCTGAGCCTGACGGAGCATGGCCTGCATGTTCCCGCCGCCTGCGTTTTTCGGAATGTTTGCTTTCATATCTGTCTCTCCTTATTCTTGGGGAAGAGAAGGCTCTTCCCATGCGTCTAAAATTTCATCGAGCGGCGAAAAATCTTCTCCTGCTGCGGTTTCAAACAGAATGCCGTCCTCCGGGATCTTGTGGCCGAGAACTGCCGCAAAGGTGTTTGCCAGATGTTCTCTGGCAATTTTTGCCGAGAGCATTTGCCGGGTAAAATCGTCCGGTGTGCGGATGAGGATGGTACCATTTTGATCGTACCCCTTGGTGTTGCGGAAAAACCCGGCCGAAACAGGGTCAATATTTTCCAGATAATCCGCGGCCTCCGCCCACTCTTTGATCGGGGACAGGTTTTTTTTCTCTTCTTTTTGTTCCGCTTGCTTGGGCTTTTGCGGCTTCTCTGCGACTATTTCTTCCTTTGCCGGCTTTTGGGTCGGCGCGGCGGTCGGAACTTCTTTTGCTAAGGGAAGCGTCACTCCGAATCGCATTGCCGCCTCCAGTTTGGAGATGCGCGAGAGCAGGGCAGTGCTTGAAGTGTCAAGAGACTCGTCGCACATGCGAAGCAGGGTTGCTTCGGCCAAGGCGCGCTTGACCGCATTGGATTTTTGCATGGCGAGGAAGGTCTCCTCGACGAGTGACACGTGATAGAGGAGCGTTTCTTTGGAAAACCGCGCGGCAAGCGCCGAGAGCGAGGCAAGCTCGTCCTGTGTCAGATCGAGATAGGCTTTTGCATTTTTGGCGGTTTTGATGACCAGAAGATCGCGGTAAAGCGAGAGGAGATCCTGCCAAAAGACGATGAGATCCTTTGCCGAGCGGACAACCTCGTCCACGATCGAGAAAATGGTATCATACTGCTTGTCGGCAAGCGCGTTTACAAGATCGCAAAGAAGGCCTCTGCCGGTGATGCCGACGATCTTTTCCACCAGCTCGGGAGTGATCTCTTTTTGACTGCCGGCACAGAGTTCGAGCAGGCTGATCGCGTCGCGCATACCGCCTTGTGCAAACTTTGCAAGCATCCGCGCGGCGTCGGGATCAAGAGAGAGTCCTTCTTCTTTTGCGATATAATCAAGCCGCGCCATCATGGCGTCGGTGGAGATCCTACGAAAATCGAATCGCTGACAGCGCGAGACGATGGTGGCGGGGAGCTTTTGAAGCTCGGTGGTTGCCAGAATAAAAATGACGTGTTCGGGCGGCTCCTCCAGCGTTTTGAGCAGGGCGTTGAAGGCGCTGGTCGAGAGCATATGTACCTCGTCGATGATGTAAACGCGGTAGCGTAGTTCACTGGGAAGGTAGATCACTTCGTCGCGGATGTCGCGCACGTTGTCCACGCCGTTGTTGGAGGCGGCGTCCATTTCCAGCACGTCGGTCGCGCTTCCGTTTTCAATGGCTTGACAGGAAGCGCACTTCAAACAGGGGTTGCCGCCAACCGGGTGCTCACAGTTGACCACTTTTGCAAGGATCTTTGCACAGGTGGTTTTGCCGGTTCCGCGCGAGCCGCAAAAGAGATAGGCGTGGCTGAACGCCTGATTTTCGGCTTCATAGCGCAAAATCGACGTGATATGTTCCTGCCCGCAAACGTCGTCAAAGGTCCGCGGACGCCATTTTCTGTAAAACGCCTGATGCATGAGCTCCCTCCTGTCAAAAAAATATGCCCACCGGAAAGCATTCCGATCGGCAGGATCTTCATCCTCGACCGAACCGCAAAACAAGACCATACACCCCAAAATCGAAAGTCCCGCCCGCACGAACATCAATTCATTCGCTCAAAGCAGGCGCCCTTACGGCACATCGGGGAAATTCTTGAATGCTGCTTGGTTCCCCACCTGACATGGTTCGGAATGCCCGATTGCGTAAGTCCCGCTTCTCAACACGAAAAAACCGCTTCACTTGCAGGCGTTTCTCCCTCAAATAGGGAATGAGCCCCTGCGTATAGCGGATTTCAGGTTCAGGGGTCCGCTGCTCCCCCGGTTGGTATGGCCTCGTTTCACGGTTCGATCTACAGAATTATTATAACAGGTTTTTTGCTTTTTTGCAACCGATTTTCAGATTTTTTCAAAAGATTTCTGATTCTTTTGATTCCTTTTTTTGCTTGACAGCGGGAGAGAAAAAAAGTATAATAAAATCAAGAAGAGTTTTGGAGAGGGGGAGAGTGTGTGGCAGACTGCAAAAAGCCAAAGATCTTTGCCGTCGTGGGGCCTACCGCGTCGGGGAAGAGTGCGCTTGCTCTCTCGCTTGCAAAAAAGCTGGGCGGCGAGATCCTTTCCTGCGACTCGATGCAGATCTATCGCGGCATGGACGTAGGCACCGCAAAGCCGACCAAAGACGAGCAGGCAATGATCCCGCATCACCTCATTGATATCGCCTCTCCCAAAGAAAACTATTCCTGCTTTTCCTATCTGCAAGAGGCAAAAAGGGCAGTGGATGATCTACTCTTGCGTGGGAAACTGCCGATCTTTTGCGGCGGAACCGGACTCTATCTTGACCGCTTCCTCTCGGGTGGTCTTGACGAGGAAACCCCGACCGATCCCGCGCTTCGCGCTCGTCTGGAACGCGAGGCAAACGAGCTTGGGGACGCGGCCATGTATGAGAGGCTCCTTTCGGTCGATCCCAAAGCCGCGCGTGCCACGCATCCGAACAACCGCAAGCGAGTGCTTCGCGCGCTGGAGATCTACGAGAGCCGGGGGATTACCAAAACCGAGCTGGATGCAAAAACAAAAGAGGCCGTCTCTCCTTATGATGCTACCGTGATCGGCCTTCGCTATGCCGACCGAAAGTTGCTCTACCAAAAGATCGAGCGCCGGGTGGACGAGATGATCGAAAACGGTATTGTTGAAGAAACAAAACGCCTCTTGGATGCAGGCGTGTTTGAAGCCAACCCGACCGCCGCGCAGGCGATCGGCTACAAAGAGCTTTTTCCTTATCTTCGCGGAGAAAAATCCCTGGAAGACGCGGTCGACAATCTCAAACAGGCAACCCGCCGTTATGCCAAGCGGCAGATGACCTGGTTTATGGCCAAACCATACGTCAAATGGATCGAAGCGGACGAAGCGGGACAAGTGCGCGATCTTTCTGAATTGACCGCCGAGGCCATCTCTCTTTTTGGGGAGGACAGGCCATGATCTTACCAAGACCTGAGTTTTTCCGCCGCTACTGGTGGCGTTTCACCATCGGCTTTCTTCTCATCGGGCTTCTGTTTTACACCTTTTATCATGTGTTTGGAGCCTCTGCATCCAATCTGTTGACCACGCCGGCACGAGACCTGACCGATTACAGTCACTATTTCGGGACCGGTTACCTGTTTCGGGACGAGGAGGTTTTGACGGTGAGCGGTGAAGGGCTGGTCGATCCGCAGGTGTCGGACGCCACCAAGGTCAGCCGCGGCGTGACAGTGGCAAAGGTCTATCCGGTGGGTGGAGACCTTGCCGCAAAGCAGAGTCGCCTTGCGCTCATCAACCGCCAGATCGCGCTCCTCGAAGAGAGCGCATTGCCGGTCGGTAGCTCGATCAGCCGCGCCGCCGAATACCGTCGCACCGCCGAGCAGATCTATCTGCGCCTTCGCAGGCAGGTCAGCGCCGGGTTCTATCTCGGCCTTGAGACGGCTTCGGAAGACTTTTTTGTGGAATGCAATAAGGTAGCCGAACTGCTTGAATCCGGACAGGCGGCAAAGGATCTTCTGGATGCCTACCGCGCCGAAAAAGCGGCTCTCCTTTCCGGGAGCGCGTTTTCGGTCGCGCCCGAAGGCTCCTCCGGGTATTATTACGATCCGTCGCGCGTGGACGGCTACGAATCGGTTTTTACCATGGATCGGCTCGAGTCGCTGTCCGTCGGCGATCTGGAACGGCTTGCAGAGGCTTTGCCGACCGCGTATTCCGGCACGGTTGCGGGAAAAATTGTGTACGGCTATCTTTGGTACCTGGCCATTCCGGTGGAGGCCTCCGCCGCAGAACATCTTGAGGAGGGGGACTCGCTTGTGGCGCGCTTTTCTTTCAACGGCGATGCGGAATTGAAGGTGACCTGCCAAAAGATTTTGCCCGGCAATGACGGCAAGATCGTTTTGGTGGTCAGTTGCGGAGAAAACCCCGACTCCTTCTTCTTTTTCAGGAGTCAGCCGGTCGAGCTTCTGATTGAAAACTGCTCGGGTTACTATGTTCCGGATTCGGCTCTGCGCACCCAAAAGGGCGAGACCGGCGTTTACGTCTTTGAGACCGGAACGGTTTATTTCCGCAAAATCAAAATTCTCTACGAGGGCAACGGTTACGTCATTGCCGCACGCAGAGAGGATACCGAACGGGGCTACCTTGCAAAGAACGATCTCATGGTCACCTCGGGAAAAAATTTATACGATGGAAAGGTCTATCGATGAGTGAACTTGCTTATATGAAAGACGCGGTCGCCTCGATCCGCAGTCGTATGCGGGCGGCCGAAGAGAGAAGCGGCAACCGGGATGTCACGCTCCTTGCCGCAATCAAATATACCGACACCGAGCATATTTTAGAGCTTGCCCGCCTCGGCGTTACCGACGTTGGGGAAAACCGCGTCCAACAGCTTCTGGAGCGCTACGAGGCCATGAAGGCGGCCAGGCTCAACATCCACTTCATCGGCACGCTCCAAACCAACAAGGTCAAGTATATCATCGACAAGGTCTCAATGATCCATTCGCTCGGATCTGAAAACCTTGCCCGCGAGATCGAGCGGCAGGCGGCAAAGCACGATCGTCTGATGCCGGTGCTCGTGGAGATCAACAGCGGGGAAGAAGAGAACAAGAGCGGCTTTTTGCCCGACGAAGCAGAGGTTTTTTGCAAGACGATAGGCGATTATCCGCACCTAAAACTCTGCGGATTTATGACCATGGCGCCGCTTTGCGAAAAAAAAGAAGATTATAGAAAATATTTTCAAAGAACTTCTCAACAATGCCTTGACATTTGGCAAAAAAAACTGCATAATATAGGTAGACCGATTCTCTCTATGGGAATGTCGGATAGTTTTGAGATTGCCATCGAGGAGGGCGCCACGATCGTTCGCGTGGGACGCGCCCTGTTCGAGAAACCATAAATCAAACAGTCATAGGAGGACGCACATGAACCTGTTGAAAAAGTTCGTGAGAAACGACAACGCAGATCTGGAAGAAGATTACGACGATATCTACGTCATGCCGGATGATCTGGTGGTGGAAATGCCGGAGACCAGCGTGGAAGAAAAGGTATCGGCTTTAGATAGTCCTGCCCGCAAGGAGCCGGAAATTCGCCCCGCATCGCTCGAAAAAGTATCGCTCAAGCTCCTGCAGCCCCGGAGCCACACCGAGGCAACCTTTGTGACCGACAAGCTCAAGAGCGGTTGCATTGTTCTGCTTGATATCAGCCAGCTTTCCAAGGATCAGGTGCGCAGATTCATCGACTTTTTGGCCGGCGTTGCCTATGTTCTGGGCGGCGAGATGATCCAGACCAACCGGACGACCATTCTGGTCTCGCCTTCCGGTGTGGACATCACCGGATTTGCACCCGACGAGCTGGTTGCCGAAGTGGTCCAGCGCGCCAAAAACGCAAAAGAAGAGGAATAATTTTTTGTCTTACATCTTTTGAGAAAATGCCGCACGCTTATGGTTGCGGCATTTTCTGGTAGGAATGATTTTGGAAGGGCCGGATATGGAAGTTTTCATTTTTGTGATAAAACGAATTATCTATATCTTTTTTGACGTTCTGGAGATCGCGCTCCTTGCGCGGGCGATCTTTTCCTGGATCGATCCCATGCGCGAGGGGAAAATTTCGCAGATATTGGAGACCGTCACCGAGCCGTTTCTCTATCCTGTCCGCGCACTTTGTGAAAAATTCCACTGGTTTGAAAACACGCCGATCGACGTGCCCTTTCTTCTTGGCTGGATCCTCATTTCGGTGATCCGCATGCTTTTGGTGCTGGTCGGATGAGCGCTTCCATGGAACGCGAGCTGCTTTTTGCCCGCCTTGCAGACGCACTCGAAAAGTGCGACAAAGGAATTCTTGCAACACTTGGCTTTCTCACTCCCGGGGAGCATCTTGCGGCGCGCAGGCGTCTTGAGAGCCTCGGGAGGGCAGGGGACGCCTTTTTCTTTGGCGGCTACGACACGGCCGAGCGGGTCTGCCTGTTTCTTTTGCCCGAGTATCTGAGCGGCCTTTTGACGGAAGGGGACTTTTCCAAAGAGCAGGTGCTCCCGCTTTTGGGCGAAGCACTCGAAGAGAACCTTTTTGCGATTCGCATCACGGGGAGCGGCTTTCGGACGCTCTCGCATCGGGATTATCTCGGTAGCATCCTTGCTCTTGGCGTTGAGCGCGATTCTTTTGGCGATATCGCCCTGCAGAACGATCACGAGGCGGTCGTTTTTGCCACGCGAAGCATTGGAAAGTTCCTGCTCGAAAACCTGACAAGAGTCGGCGCGGACGCCGTTAAATGCACGCCTTATACCCTTGATGCAGCTTTTACCGACGGCAGACGTTACGAGCCGATCCACGACACGGTCGCCTCCCCACGCCTTGACTGCGTGGTCGCGGCGCTGACCAACTCCTCGAGGGAGGAGACCGCACGGCTCATCGAAGCAGGTCTTGTGGAAGTGGATTTTGAAGAAGCCACGCGCAAGGATCTTCTCTTGACCCCACCGGCTTCCATTTCGGTGCGCGGCCACGGACGCTATCGCCTTTTATCCTTTGACGGCGAGACGAGAAAGGGCCGACTGCGCATGATCGGCGACCGCCTTGTTTGATTCTGCAATCTATAAAAATCTTTTTTGAAAAAGTCTTGACAAAAAAATCTCTTTGTGCTATCATATACGAGTCGGCATGGAGAGGTGGCTGAGCTGGTCTAAGGCGCACGACTGGAAATCGTGTGTTCGGCTAATAACCGACCGCGAGTTCGAATCTCGCCCTCTCCGCCAAGTGAAACTCGTTTGAACCCATTGGGTCCAAACGAGTTTTCTTGTTTTTCTGGACTTTCAAAATGACTACAAATCTCTTTGTTTTCGGCCGTATTCACGGTCATTGGACTGTTCGGGTCGGTGTTGCAGAAAATCAAGACTTTGTCATCGTAAAGGATCACGCGATTTATGAAAGAGTTGAAAAATTCGTTTCTTGCCTCGTCGCTCTCGTACTTCTTTTTGGCGAAGTAGTTGAGAAACGCCTTTACGCTTGCAAGGTCAAGCGGTTGAACTTGTTTTGCCTTTTCAAGCGCGATCTCGTCTTCCAATTCTTCCTTTTGCGACTCCAGTTCAAGCATTCTGTCCTTGGTTGCTTTTGTGATGATGCCTTGCTCGATAGCAGTCAGCAAACCTTTTATAGCTTTCTCTGTTTCTTTCAGTTCGCTTTCGATAGCCGCAAGATTTGCCGGTTTTGTGATTTCTGCATTGAACCGTTCCACTACGATTTCTGCAATTTGGTCGATAACGTTCGGTTTCAGTACGTATTCCGCCACGGTGTTAAACACAAGATCTTCCAAATCTTTTTGTCTGTAATTCTTTTTGCCGCAGGCACTTAATTTGCGCTTGCGTTTGGAACATTTGTAGTAGTGATGAACTTTTCCTGTCTTGCTTGTTCCGGCTTCGGCAATCATAAAACTGCCGCAATATCCGCAAAACAGTTTGCCGCTCAGTATGTAAGGTTTCTCGGCCTTACATTCGCGAGATTTATGTTTGTGTCCGTCCATAATTCGGTTGCACTCGCGAAACAGGCCTTCGTCAACAATGGCAGGAATGACATCGGTGTAAACTTTTTCATTTGAACGCACGACGCCGATGTATTTCTCGTTTCTGATCATGCGCCAAACGAGGTTCATATCGAGATAAGAACCCTTTTTCGTTTTAATCCCGTCGCGTTTCAGTCTTGCGACGATGTCGATCATCTTCTCACCGTTTTTGTAACGCTTGAAAATGCCTCGAACGACCTCCGCTTCAGCTTTATTAATCGTCCATCTCTTGTTTACGATTTCATAACCGTAAAGTCCGTATCCGCCGATGAAATAACCCTTTGAGAGACTTTCGTGGATACCGCGTTTGACCTTTTGCGAAAGCTCGGCGGAATAATATTCCGCCATGCTTTCAAGTACCCCCTCAATCAGAATGCCGCTTGCGTCCTCGGATATGTTTTCTTTTGCCGAAAGGACGCGCACATCGTTCTTTTTGAGCTTTGCTTTGTAAGTTGCGCTGTCATATCGGTTTCGGGCAAAACGGTCCAACTGATAAACGAGAACAAAGTCAAAAATTTTCTTTTTGCTGTCGTCTATCATCTTCAGAAATTCGGGACGCTTGTCCGAGGTTCCGGTTAAGGCTCTGTCAATGTACTCGCCCACAATGACAAGATCGTGACGTTTGGCATAATCGTAGCACTCGTGGAGCTGTCCCTCAATGGACTGCTCGGTCTGACTGTGAGAACTGAATCTTGCGTATACGACTGCACGTTTATTCATTGTGTTTACCTCCGAATACGTTCTGCGGCGTAATTTCGCTCACGCTTTTGCCGCTTTTGACAAAGTCTAAAAAGATGTTCGCCAATATGTTTGCGCTTTTTTCGATCTGTTCTTGCGATAATTTGCAAGGACTTTTTTCTTTTGCTCCCGTAGTAAGATCCACGGAAACCATGTTGATTACTGAACTTTTAATACGTTATTCCTTTTTGGATGGCGGGGAATCCGTGTATTTTCACCCGTTCCCACAAGGAAAATCGATAGCGTTTATTTGTTCTTTGAGGATTTCTCTACAAGAGTTTGATAGCCGGCTTTAATGAGTTCGACTTTGGTGAAGCCGTTCGCCTTAAGAAAATCATTGATTTCCTCGGCAAGCGGTCTTTCAACGCTCGTTCCCCAGATCATACACTTTGCTTTTCGTTCTTCCTTGTGTCTATCCTCATATCTCTTATCTTTTGATATTTTCTGCTCTTTTTTCATCTCTTTTTACCTCTCAAATATAAACTATTTCTTGTAGAATCTCGGTTTCAATACGATTTCGGATTTCTGTTTCGATTCGCAGGTCGTGGAGGAAATCTCCGGTTTTACGGTAACGCTCGGATGCAGAAAGTTTAGCGTACATTGCGTCAAACATACTGTCTGCTGCTTTGTCGATTCCGTGTAAATACGCAGGAAGATTTTCAATCGACCAGTATTTGCCGGGATTCTCTTCTTCAAGGTACTTCTTTGCAAGTGCGCCGTATTTTCCGTAAACGTGACTTGTTGGTTTGACAAGGCTTTGATAGACCTTGATCTCCTCAACAGTCAGACCTTGTCCGGCTTCGGCTTTCTTCAAGATTTCGTTACTGTTCATTTCAAACCTCCTGTGATGGTATAGTCGTATTTATACGATACATATATTTTACAACACTTGAGGAAGTTTGTCAAGCTGAAATTGAAAAATGAGCATAGAGATATGCGATTGCTTTTTCATATCATAGCGACTTGGCTCGCTGAACCTTTTGCTTCTGTTCTGTTTTGGGCGTGAACAGATTGCAACTGTAGAAAGACGCCATGGTGTTATTTGCTCCAACTATATTTGGCGCGCCAGATTGCCTCTTGACGGATCCGCTCTTCTTCCGCCTGCTTTTCCTTTGCCTCTTCCTGCTTCTTTTCATATTTGATCTCTTTCTCAATTTCTTGTAAGCGGTTATGGCAGGTGGAAATGTGCGGCGTGAAGAGCTCTCCGAGAGACGCAAAGAATCCTTCATTCAAACGCTGGATCTTCCGCGCGGAGATGGTAAGATTCCGTTTCAAGGCTTTGTCGTTGACCTTGTAGGGGCGATATTTCGGCTTGTAGCTCTCGTTTTGAATCTTCCGGACATGTCGGAGAACGATGTTTCCGAGCCTTCGTTTGTAATCCCATTCGATGGCTTCGATGGTATAAAGACGTTTCATCCCATCGCCGAGCTCGGTATAGCCTTCCATGTTCTCAACGATATGTAACTCCCGATCAACTTGCTCTCGATACCATGCGCCCATTTTGTCTTGCAGACGAATCTTCTTTTGCCGCAGTTCTTTTTGGAAGGCCTGATCTTCATCCAGGGCTTCGGGATTGGAAGAGAGTAACCATCGAGCGGCGTAATCAATATCGCTCCTGTATGGCGCCATCTCTTTGCTTGCATACCAAAGCGGCTTGTCCCGTGGCAGTTTGTCGGCAAGGTCTTTGAGCATCCCGCGAGCGATGTCATTCATCACGGCAGTCGAATAGGCAGGGCTCTTCCTTAATAGAGCGTCATGTACTGCCAACCGTTTTTGTTCCAACTCGTCGTTGAGTGTAAAAGCGTTCAAGCGTTCGGTCATCTTTTCGATTGCCTCGAATGAGATCTTACCCTTCTTCCGATAGAGATACCCCTTTGCTCGTTTGTTCTTGATTTTGGGTTCCTTCTCGAAGAACAGGTAGTGAATGTGCAAGTGCTCGGGTCTATCGAGATGGAGCGCGCAGAGAAGATCCATATTGTCGGGATCAAATCCGGCATCGCGGAAGAATTGATTGAAAGTTTTCTTGACGAGATCAATGCACTTCTCAGGTGTATCAATGAGTTTTGAATCCTCTTTGTTAAAAGAGATAAATCCGTGCCAGAGGTTTTTCTCTCCGTCTTGGGCTCGTTTCTTGATTGCCTTGACTTCTTCCTTGGAGAGCATACCGTTTTGATTGAAGACGCCGGTGTTCTTCTGCAGGTATTGGAGCATCGTAAACTTTGCGGCTTCATTGCCGTAAACCTTGCCTTCGGTCGTCATATACTTGTAGATATTGTTCTCGCCCGACAGATCGAAGAAGGCGCGATTTTTCCTGTGGGTTTCAAATTCTCTTTGTGTCGCGTTCTTCGGCAGTTTGTAGGGCGTGTAGGCAATATCAAAGATGACGGGTGTGCTTTGTTTTTCGATCTGTTTTCTCCTTTCTTTTGTGGACGAAAAGAGGAAGTCGGGTATCCCGATTCCGATAGGCGTTTTGCGGTAAAACTGCAAAACCTTAGCC
>JAFSSP010000005.1 GCA_017450945.1 Clostridia bacterium
ATCTCCTTGTTTTTAATAGATTTCAATTAAGCCTTCGCTGTATTCTTGTACGGTGTAGTCGCCGAGATACTTTCCGTATGCTTCAAAGTCGAAAAAGTCTTGCAGGTGTTCGGGTATCTCTCGGTCATAACCGGAACACGAAAACATTTCACGCCCGTAATCGTCCCAATCGTAGCCTTTATACAAATTGATATCATCATTCCAACGCGAGCCGTGGGAAGACACGAGATTTTCGAAGTCGTCATAACAACGGACTTCAAGGAACGCCATCAGAACGTTATACTTGTATTCGTCGTCTAAAACGCCCGATTCATAGAGCGTTTCAAATAGCGTTTGCGGGTTGGTATAATCCCAATTCTTACAGCCCGATGGCAAGCCTTCTACGTCCTGAATAAACAGTTCTTCGTCGATACCGTCGAGAATAAAGCCTTCTTCTTTGAGTTCATCGGTGATTTGCTCCCAATCGTTGTAGTCCGAAAGGTCAAGCCACTTTGAGCCTAACGCTCTTTCGTTGCATTCGTTGTATGAGCCCCAAGAGCCGATAACGATTTTGATATTTCCGTCCATTTCACGCCTCCATAAAGTCTTTGAGATAGATTTTCTCGTACATACAGCCGTATTCGAAGTATTCGCCGTCTTCATCGGTGTATATGTCGTAAGTGATGACGCTTATTTTGCCTCTGTTGGTAACGGCAACTTGAACTTCGTTCGTTCTTTCGTTTACGGATACAATGTCAAAGGTGATAAAGGTTTCACCGTCAAAGTGTTGATATTCAGCCATTTTCATTACTCCTTTACGATTTTGTACCAAACTTGATATTCGACTTCGAGGTCGAGCATATCGTAAGAGCCGTCTTTTTCTCTGTAAACCGGGACTTCGGTAAAGTACATTGTGATATAGCCCTTGAACTCGTTAGGTCTGTTCGCTACCGCGTGGCACGCTTTTTCAACGTCTTCGAAGATGCGAATATAAGGTTTGTTGTTTTTGGATATACACGGACAGAGTAAATTACCTTCCGTTAAATACCCGAAACCGGATAACTTCTTATCCGATTTACTTCTTACGTTGGTGATTGAGAATACTACTTTTTTCATCTTGGATTTACCTCCGAATTATTTATTTGCCTTTCGGCAGGGGCAACGAAAGCACCGAGAAAAGCCAAAAGCCGTATGTTTGAAGTCGCAATCCCGAAAATCAACGGATTAAGAAAAAAATGTTGCGTAAATGAAAAAAGAGCCGAACTCTTTATCAAGTCCGACTCTCGGTATTTATATAAGTTTTCAGCGACAATTTTTTCCCGTTGAATTTCGATTTTCTCCGTGCTACGATAGCCACAACAGAAAGGTAAATAAATCGAAGGATAATCTTTATAAAAAAAGTATTCCCCGATCAGCACAACGGGAAGAAGATTTATAATATGAAAAAATCCGAGCAATCGCTTGCCCGGATTTCCGTTTCTTTTCGTATTCATCGTGGTATTTTGACTCCGAAGAAGTCTTTTGCAAAAAATAATACGAACTCCGACTTTTCATCAGGGTTCGTATTATTTGCATATGGTGGAGATGATGGGAATCGAACCCATGTCCGAAAACCCCTTGATAGGACTTTCTTCGCAGACAGTCTGTTATTTAGATTTCCCCCGCGGGAGCGAAAGCAGACATTCTCTCCTTTGGAGTAGCCCTTTTGTGCCTGGTCGGCTCAAGAGCGAACGACCGACGCAGGTTCACCACTCATTTGACGCTCAGTCCGGAGTCGTGGTCCTCTCCGGAGGAACGGGTGGCCCGCAGGCCACAGCACTGCTAAGTCAAACCCTTACGGGAGTGACTCAGGCAGCCATAGCAACAGTTCTGTTGTCGTTTAATTTTAAAGTTTGGGCAGTTAACGAGATTACCCGGCTCGCTGCGCTTATCCTACCTCAGAATCCCCGTCGAAACCATTGCACCCCCATATCATATTTGCTTGCGCATTTTATTGTATCGCAAAAGCGGGAAGTTGTCAAGAAAAAGATGCTGTCAAATTTTGCAAAGTTGAAAAATTGGTTGACATTTCAAAAAGAATGTGATAGAATGAAAGTACAAAGGGAGGGGTGTTTATATGAAAAAATGTTTGATGATTCTTTCTCTTCTTTGCGCCCTTGCATTTCTGTTTACTTCCTGCGGCTTGTTTGATCTTGAGTCGGCAATCAAGGATATGGATCAGGATTCCAACGAAGAGAGCCAGGGAAAAGAAGATAGCCAAGGCAACGCCGAGAACAGCCAGGGCGATACGAATACCAATCAGGGTGAAACCAATACCGAGCAAGGTAATACGAATACCAATCAGGGTGAAACCAATACCGAGCAAGGTAATACGAATACCAATCAGGGTGGCACAAACATCAACCAGGGTGATACCAATACCAACCAGGGTGGTACGAACACCGAGCAAGGTGACACGAATACCAACCAAGGTGGCACCAACACCGAGCAGGGTGATGATAACGGCACAGAATTGGAACCGGACTTTGGTGGCGAGGATAATCAGTCCGGCAACGTACAAATCCACGCCAATGGAGACGAAAGCTCTGATGTCGAGACCGATTATAATGACCTGGTTTTCAATTGAGGGAAAGTGATTTAAGATGAAAAAGATTATTTTGATCGCTTTAGCGATCGTCTTGTGCTTTTCTCTTTGCGCTTGCTCATCCCTTGATGAATTGCTGAAAGCTCCGGAGTTTCCTACAAGAAAGGATCAAGAAACGTCCGAACCGGGGCAGACGGAGCAAACTCCTCCCGCACAAGATGATCATGGTACCGAAACAGGCACCGGGGAGAGTGGCGAGAATACCCAACAAGAGGAACAAACAGAACCTGCTACACAGCCGGAGAAGGATCCTGACGGCACTGCAACCTCACCCGATACAGGCAAGGATAATCCTCCTGCGCAATCGGGCAAGGATTCGACGACTCGGCCCGGTCAATCAACTCAGCCGCACGTCCACGATTTTTCCTTGCAGGTTGTCAGTGAAAAGTATGCTGCCGACGAAGAAAGCACCTATTATTACAGCTGTTCCTGCGGAGCGCGCGGAACCGAAACCTTTTATCGGAACATCAATATCAGTGAGGATCAGTCGGAGCCCGGTTACTGGGGCCCGATCGTTCCAGGAAAAATATTCTGATAGCAAAAATAAACCGACCGCAGCACGGTCGGTTTATTTTTGTTTGTTCTGTTTGTGAATGTCGTATTCGGTCTTTTGGCTGTAGTATTTATCCCACTTGTGACGTCGGCGATAAGAAAAGAAAAATTCCAGCCCGATCCACACGCCCATGGAGAGGAGAAAGAAGACAAGCCCCGCTCTTGCTCTGCGGCTTTCGGTGAGGTTTTTGATGCGGAGAATGCGGCTGATCAGGTTGCTTCGTTCGGCGGAGCCGGAAGTGTACAGTGGCAGGATCGTCAGGTTTGTTCCTTTGTATTGAACCGCCACATAGCCGACAAAGGTGTGATCCTCAACCGGCGCTTCCAGCGAGGAGGCATTCAATCGAAAGCTGAACAAAACATCTGTTCCGATCTCTGCGCCGTAGGGCAGATAGGCCGAAAAATTCTCGTCGGTTTTGACCGGCAGGGAGGAGACTTGATCCGAGACGGTTACAGGAATTTCGCAAAGGATGTCTTTTTTATCGATGATCTTCACATAGGTGTGCGAGGAATAGGCCCAAGAAAACAGGCGGTTTGCCAGAGTGTAGTGATGATTCTCTCCCGATTTGCAGCCCAGGATCACACAAGCGTATCCTTCGCCGTTCCGGTCTGCAATGGCGACCAGAGCGTCGCTTCCGGTGGTAGTCCCTGCGCAAATGCCGAGACATCCCGAAAGGTAGTATTTTGAAGAAGAGATCAAGCCGTTGCGGTTTGAGATCTTGGAGCTGGCTTTTTGACGGATGGTCGGCAACGTATAGCTCGAAGCCGAGCAGATGCTAAGGTAGAAGCTGTTTTTGTAGGCGGAAAGGGCGATCTTCATCAGATCCGATGCAGTGGTGACCGAAGCGTCTTCTAGGCCTGTATAGTCGGAAAAACGGGTATTTACGGCGCCAACATCCTTAGCGCGCTCGTTCATGCGCCGCAAAAACTCCTGCGGACTGCCGGAGGTGTAATAGACCAGAATCTGGTAGGCATCGTTATAACCGCCGCAAATGGCGGCATAAAGAAGATCCAGCGCCGAGAGGGAATCTCCCGCAGAGAACCCATAGCGGTAGCCGCTGACGCCGGACACCATTTGGTCGGTAATGCTGATCCATTCGGATGTGCGGCCTTCGAGCAGTTCGCATAAAAGAAGCCCGGACATGGCCTTGACCGATGCGCCGGCGCGGATGGGTGCGTCTGCGTTTTTGGAAAGGATTTCGGTCTCGCTCTGCAAATGAATAAAGAGGACGCCTTCCGCTTCCGCAAGCGACGGCTCCTGCACTTCCGCTACGGCGGGGAACAAGGTGGCAAATAACAGTGCCGGGAGCAAACAAAAAAGGAGAAACAGTCGCTTTTGCATAACCTTCCTCCTTTATGGTTTATGAAGTAATCTTGAAATAGGCCTTTGCCCGCTCCAGATCCTCTGAAATGGCTTTTTGCAGAGCCTTCTCACTCTCAAAAGCCTCTTCCGGACGGATCCACTCTAAAAAGCGGGTCGAAACGGTTTTTTCGTAAAGCGAGCCACAGTAGGACAAGAGATTGGTCTCACAGTTGACCTGCGACGTTTTTTCCACCGAAGGGCGAACGCCTACGTTGGAAACAGCCGGATAGATGGTACCGTCCACCAGAACCGTGGTGATATAAACGCCGTGTCTTGGGATGAGTGCATGCGCGGGGAAAAACTGGTTCAAAGTCGGGACTCCGAGCTTGTGACCGAGGCCTTTTCCGTGCTCCACCGGAGAAGTCAGAGCATAAGGTTCTCCCAAAAGGCGCGTAGCTTCTTTTGCGTTTCCGTCCTGTTCCAAAAGCTTGCGAATGCGGGTGGAAGAGACCACGTCGCCGTCCAAAGCAAACTCCGGCAGGATCTTTACAATAAGGGAAGTGTCGCTTTTCAAAAGCTCGGGGCGCCCCATGCCGCTTTTGCCAAAGCGGTAATTCTCTCCGCAAACAAGGGCTGTCGCGTGGCAGGTATCAATGAGGATCGACTGCAGAAAGTCTACCGGGGATAGGTCGCGTATCCTTGCAAAATCCGCAAAAATGACAAATTCCATGCCGCAATCGGCAAATTTGCGCATGCGATCTTCCTCACTGTCAAGATGTCCCGGCGGGGTTTTGAGGAGCAGATCCGAAGTGAGCCCGCGAAAACAGAATACACCGCAGGGAATGTGAGAATCAAAGGATTTTTGAATTTCTTTTGCGGCGGCAAAAAGCGACCGGTGTCCCAAATGCACGCCGTCAAAGTTCCCAAGGCACAAAATCGAGCGAGCTGGGATCGGGCAGGGCTTTTGATCCGGGAGCGAGAGGCAGAGAAGCGGTTCTTTCATTCAATTCCCAGATAGTTTTTCACGATCTCGCTCATGAGCTCATCCCGGTCGATCTTCCGGATCAAGGCTCTGGCATTGTTGCAGTTGGTGATGTAGGTAGGATCTTCGGAAAGCAGATAGCCAACAATCTGGCCGATTGGGTTGTATCCTTTTTCGCAAAGATCCTCGTAGACCTCTTTTAGGATGGCCTTGCGTTCCTCCGGGGAAATATCGGTCATTTCTTTTTTATCTTCCATGAAAAACCCTCCGAATTGCAAAGAATTTTCTATTTTTATTATACAGATATTTTTTCTTTTTTCAATAGGTTTTTGAAAAATATCTTGACGGATTTTTGCTTTTGAAGTATACTGAAGAAAAGGTATAGAAAGGTGGAAATTCCTTTGAAAATCTGTTTTCTGGATGCCGGAACGCTCGGCGATGATCTTTCGCTTGATTCCTTTTTACATTTCGGTGAGGTTGCAACCTATTCTGCCACCGATCCTTCACTCATAGAAGAGCGTGCAAGCGGCTCGGATGTTCTGGTTGTCAACAAAGCAAAGCTCAACCGCCTGACGCTTGGCGAGCATCCGACGGCAAAGCTGATTTGCCTTGCGGCAACTGGATACGACAACGTTGATCTCGACTATTGCAGAGAAAAAGGCATCGGCGTTTGCAACGTGGTAGGCTACTCGACCAACGCCGTCACGCAGGTGACCGTTTCGATGGCGCTCTCGCTTTTGACCCATCTTTCTGAGTACGATTCTTACGTCAAGGACGGCTCCTATACCGAAAGCGGGGTTGCCAACCGGCTTTCTCCGGTTTATCACGAGATCTATGGAAAAACCTGGGGCATCGTGGGGTTTGGCAACATCGGCCGTGCCGTCGCAAGAGTCGCGGAGGCGCTCGGATGCAAGGTTCTGGTTTATAAAAGAACGCCGGTAACCGACTATCCCTGCGTTTCCTTTGAGGAAATTTGCCGCGCGTCGGATATTCTTTCACTTCACGTTCCGCTAAACGATGAAACGAACAACCTTTTGGATCGCGAACACATTGCCATGCTCAAGCCTTCCGCCATTGTTGTCAATGTTGCCAGAGGCGCGGTTGCCGACGAGGCGGCCCTGGCGGATGCGCTGAAAGAGGGAAGGATCGGCGGACTTGGCGTGGACGTTTACTCCAAGGAGCCTTTTTCGAAAGAGCATCCCTATACCGCCATTCTCGGCTGTAAAAACCTTTGTCTGACGCCGCACATGGCCTGGGGCGGATATGAGACGCGCGTACGCCTTCTCGACGAGATCATGGAGAACATCCATTCGTTCTATTCCGGCGGGCGTCGCTCGCGGGTCGATTAAAAACTTTTTGAAAAGGAGGATTCCGAGACTATGATTCATGCACAACTTGCAGACCTGCTTCGCCCGGAATCTTTTGACGATATCGTCGGCCAGGATCACCTGTTCGGCGAGCGCGGTGTCATCCGGCGGATGCTTGCCGGCGGGCGCATTACTAACATGATCTTTTTCGGCCCTCCCGGTACCGGAAAAACCACCGCCGCGACCATCATTGCAAAGGCCTCCGGCATGACCTTCCGCAAGCTCAATGCGACGTCTGCCTCTCTTGCCGATGTCAAGGCGATCATTTCCGAGACCGATAACATTTTTGGCGCAGGCGGCATTCTTCTGTACCTCGATGAGATCCAGTATTTCAACCGCAAGCAACAGCAGTCGCTTCTTGAATATATGGAGGACGGTCGCATCACGCTCATCGCGTCTACCACCGAAAATCCGCATTTTTACGTTTATAACGCGATCCTCTCGCGCTCCTCGCTCTTTGAGTTCAAGCCGGTCACAAAAGAGGCTGTTCGCCCGGTGCTTTTGCGCGCGCTCGACTATCTCAACCGCGAATCGGGAAAAGAGAAGACCGTCTCGGACGACGTGCTCTCTTACGTTGGTTCCGCATCGGGTGGCGACGTTCGGCGTTCGATCGTCCTGTTTGAGAACGCCTACCATGCGGCCGAGGGAGAGATTACAAAGGAGGACGTCGACCGTTTTGACGCCGGCATCCTTTCCTTCAACGACGACGTACATTACGATCTTTTGTCCTGCCTGCAAAAATCCATCCGTGGTTCCGACCCGGATGCGGCGATCTTCTATCTTGCAAAGTTGCTTTCGATGGGCGAGCTTCTTTCGGCCTGCCGACGCCTTCAGGTGATCGCCTCGGAGGATATCGGCCTTGCTTATCCGCAAGCGGCGGCGATCGTCCGTGCCTGTTGCGAGTCGGCCGTTGAGTTGGGATTGCCGGAAGCCGGGATCCCGCTCTCCAACGCGACCATCCTGCTTGCCACCGCTCCCAAATCCAACTCGGCCAACAAAGCCTACGAGGCGGCAATGGCAAAGGTTCAAGAAGGAAAGGGCGTCACGGTTCCAAAGCACCTGCAAAGCCCGTTGTTCAAGGGATATCTTTATCCGCACAGCTATGAAAACCACTATGTCAACCAGCAATATTTGCCGGACGACCTTCTCGGCAGCGTCTTTTACCGCCCGGGCGAGAACAAGACCGAGCAAGCGGCAAAGGATTACTGGGACGTTATCAAAAAGAATACAAAAAAAGAGCTGTAAGGCTCTTTTTTTGTATTAGGCACCAGAGATTCGAACCCAATCGGTTTTTGCAGGCGGTTTTCCGCCCATGCATTGTCAAAGCCCTTGCCAATACCGGCGTATTGCCTGCGGGCTTTTTCGCGCCTCGACGAAAAACAGCTCTGTAAAAACTGCTACGCACCTATCGCCAAGACAGTTTTGAGGGGTTTCAGCCGCAGAGGTCGCAGTCCTACTGGAGGTAGGACAAGGCCGATAAGGCGCAAAAGCACCGAAACTGTCCGCCGAGAGGCGGTCGGGTTCGAATCTCTGGCGCCTAGGGAAGCGGAACAAAGGGAAGCTCGATCCGATTGCCTGAGGAGGCGGCATTAGCCTCTTTTTCGTCTTGACTCTCGGCTTTCCCGGCTTGAACAGGTTCGTTGTTTTGCGGTTCGTCGGGAGTTGGAGAATCCTCTTCGTCTTCCTCTGCCTCTTCCTGCTCATCGGTTTGCTTATTTTCCTCTTTTTGAGGCTTTTCGTTTTGCTCGGTTTCCTGCTGGTTTTGTGATTCCTCTTGGTGGTCGGGTTCCTCGCTTGGCGGGGGATCGTTTTCGGAGTCTTTTGCAGGCGGCGTTTCGATTTCTTCTTTTTCTTTTTCAGGAGTCACTTGCTCTTCTTGGCCGGGTTGCTCGGTTTGCTCGGGATTTGTTTGTTTTTTGGAAAGGCCGCAGGCGACAAGGGCAAAGCAAAGAAGCAGAAGAAGTGCGGCAATGAAAAATCGTTTCATGGTGATCCTCGCTTGTTATTGAAATAATTGTGTGGAGAGGTAGCGTTCGCCGGTATCCGGCAGGAGAGCAACAAAGGTGGCGCCGTTCCATTCGGGGCGGGAGAGGAGAAGCATTGCCGCGTGGAGCGCGGCTCCCGAGCTGATCCCAACCAGCAGGCCCTCCGCATTTGCAAAGGCTTTGGCGGCCTTAAATGCCTCCTCTTCGGTGACGGCGATTACGTCGTCCAGCACGCCGCGACTCAGGTTTTCCGGCACAAAGTTTGCGCCAATGCCCTGGAGTCCGTGCGGGCCGGTGATGCCTCTGGAAAGGAGTGGGGAAGCGGCAGGCTCTACCGCCGCAATAAAGCAATCCGGATTTTGTTCTTTGAGATATTTTCCAACGCCAGAGATGGTGCCGCCGGTTCCAACGCCGGCAACAAAACCGTCCACCCATTTTGCGTCCTTCCAGATCTCAGGGCCGGTGGTTCTGTAGTGCGCCGCCGGGTTTGCGGGGTTGTCAAACTGAGAGGGAATAAAGCTGTCCGGAATCTTTTTGGCAAGCTCCAGCGCCTTGTTTACGGCGCCTTTCATTCCGGCTTTTCCGGGGGTAAGGACAAGTTCGGCTCCGTAGGCGGCAAGGAGTGCGCGCCGCTCGGGGCTCATGGTGTCCGGCATGGTCAAAATCATGCGGTATCCTCTTGCCGCGGCAATGGCGGCAAGGCCAATGCCGGTGTTTCCGCTGGTCGGCTCGATCACGGTTCCGCCGGGGCGCAGTTTTCCGCTTTTTTCGGCCTCGTCCAACATGGCAAGGGCAATGCGATCCTTGGCGCTTCCGGCCGGATTGAAGGATTCGAGCTTGCAGAGCAGTCGCCCGTGGATATCGCACGCCTTTTCAAAGCGTTTTGGCTCGTAAAGCGGCGTTTTTCCAATGAGATCCTCGAGTTTTTTGTAGATCATAGCCCAATACCCCAAACTTACAAGATTTCATCTTCATTTTAGCATTTTGCGCCCCGGTTGTCAAGGAGAGGAGGAAAAAAGAAGAAAATAAAACTCGAACCATTCACGTTGCGTGAGCAAACAAATCATGCGGCCGCGGAAAAATCCGCGGCCGCAATTTATGCCGGTAGGCAATTCATGTTGCAATCTTAGAGCAACAAATCATGATTTTGCAATATCTCCGTCCTTACAGTGTATGGTGTATTTGCCAGTGTTGTATGATGTTCCATATTTTAACACAAATCATCATGTTTGTCAATCTTGTTTTTTCCAAAATGTAGTGAATATATATTCAATCAAAAGAGCCGGATTTTGTCTCAAAAAGCAAAAGGAAAGGGGAGAACCTCTACGGAAGTTCTCCCTTTTTCTTTTGACGTGTTTTATTCGGCCGATTCTTCTTTGATCGGGCAAACGTTGATCGCTCTGAGCTTTTCGCTGTTCTTAGGATCCGGCTCGGTATCAAACGTCACCTTTTGTCCTTCGGTCAGTGTTTTGAATCCTTCCACCTGGATAGCGGAGAAGTGCACGAACACATCGTCGCCGCCGTTGTCGTTGGAGATGAATCCATAGCCTTTTTCAGCGTTGAACCACTTGACTGTACCGTTGTTCATACGGGTACCTCCATGTTAAAATTTGTGTACCCGGAAACACCAATGCTTTACTGGCGAGGTCGTGCTAATTCGCAAGAAGGATTCGAAGTTATCACGAATACAGAGTGATTTTAACATGTTATTCCTTTCATGTCAATAGTTTTTTTGTATTTTTTAGAATATTTTTATCATTTTTTTGAAAAAATATCGAAAATCTTGACAATTTGCAGGGGATCTGCTATAATAAAGACACCAAAAATGTTCATGGGAACATTTTGCGTGGGGGAGTAGTTGCCGCTCTTTGGCGGGACAAGTCAACAACCTCGGACGCTTTTTGCGCCCTGGCTTGTCATAGTAATGAGACTTGCGCATACGGAAGAGTCGTATGCGGAGTCTTTCTTTTTTGGAGGAGTTTTATGGATCATCTGATCGATCTTGCGCGCGACGGAATTGTTTCCTTCTTTTCCGGCTTTTTGAATTGGGGAAACGCGATCCCGATCATGGTAAATCTTTTGTTCCTTGCCGTGGGGCTGTTTGTCATTGTCAAGGGCGGCGACCTGTTTGTGGACGCGGCAACCTGGATCGCAGAGGTATCCGGCATTCCGAAATTCATTGTGGGCGCTACGGTGGTCAGCCTTGCCACCACCTTGCCCGAGCTTTTGACCTCGGCCTTTGCCGCGGCCAAAGGGAGCACCGATATGGCCATTGGAAACGCCGTTGGCAGTGTGACGGCAAACATCGGCCTGATCATGGCGATCTCGCTCATCGCCATGCCGTCGATCATCCGCCGCAAAGATTATTGGCCGAAAATTGCAATGATGCTCGGCGCGGCGCTGGTCATTGTGATCTCCGGGCTGTTTGGAAGCGTGAATCTCGTTGCCTGCGTGATCCTTGCGATTTTGTTCGGCGTCAACGTCTGGGAGAACATCCACGCGGCAAAGGCCGCTTCCAAAGAACAGGCTGACGCAGAGGAAAAAGTGCGGCCGCCGCATGACGGCAAAACGGTTGCAAAAAACATTTTCAAATTTGTTTTCGGTGCCGCGGGAATTGTGATCGGCGCGCAACTTTTGGTCAATTCGGGTTCTTCTTTGGCTTCGGCCGCAGGCGTTTCCGAGCGCGTGATCTCGGTGACGCTCATCGCCGTTGGGACCTCGCTCCCCGAGCTGGTCACTACGATCACGGCCATTGTCAAAAAGCAATCCGATCTTTCGGTTGGCAACATCATTGGCGCGAACATCATTGATCTCTCGCTTATTCTGCCGATCTGCGCCTTCCTTTCCGGCAAGGCACTTCCGGTCACTTCGGCGATCGCGGCCATCGATTTTCCCGCGGTTCTCATTGTTGGGGCGGTTGCCTGCATTCCGACGCTCATCACCAAAAAATTCCAGCGTTGGCAGGGAATTGCACTACTGCTGATCTATGTTCTGTATCTGACCATTACCGTTCTGCGCTAAAGAAAAAACTGTCGATTGACATTTCTTTGCGCGAGTGCTATAATGAAATTGTAAAATGCCGATTGCAAGACTTTGAAAGGAGGCACCAATATGAAATTGCGGTGGATTTTTTTGATGGTTACCGTGTGCCTCTTTCTGTCTTTTTCCTTGTCCGGCTGTCGTAAGGACACGCCGAACGATTCGGGAATTGACGAATTGCACGATATTCCTATCTCGCATTCCGACGATCAAAACAAAGAGAACGAAGACGAAGACGTGGACAAAACGCTCGACGGCAATACTGCCGATCACGATCCCGTTCTCCCCGATCCTGTCGTAGATCCGGACAATCAAGAGCTTATCTACTGGAACGTTTTGTTCCGGGATGAATTCGGAACGCAGATCGAACTGCAAAAAGTAAAAAACGGGGAAGGCGCAATTCCTCCCACGCCGCGCAGGGTCGACGGTTACCGCTTTTCGGAGTGGGACAGGGAATGCAACGTCATTACCTCCAATCTCATTGTTACGGCGCGATATACCCCGCTTGACCCGGACGATGTGGCACGGCTCCAATATTCCGAGCCTACGGAAGACGGCACTTGCTCGATCGAAGGAATCGGCACTTTTGTCTCGAATTTTCTGGTCATCCCGGAGTTCTCTCCGGACGGTGCCAAAGTGGTCTCTGTCGCAAATAATGCCTTTTACAATCAAAAATTGCCGTCCAAGATCACGATTCCAAAAACGATTCGGGCCGTTGGTGATCTTGCTTTTGCCAATTCGAACGGACTTTCCGAGCTGACTTTGGAAGGCATGCCTTCGTATATCTCCCAAACTGCTTTTTCCGGCTGTAAGGATTTGCACCGTCTGGTTTTTGGAGACGCGATCAACGTGATCACCGCAAGTCAGATGCTTTGGCTCGGGCCGCTCAAAAACGAACTGTTTTCGGTTTCGCTCGGTAAAAACGTCACCGAGATCGAAAGCGGCACTTTTGAAGATTGCACCCATCTTGTTGAACTTAAAAATCATTCTCCTTTGTACATCGTCAATGGCTCTTCGGAATCGGGCGGGATCGGATTGCATTTGATCGAATTGGTTCAGGATGATACCGATAAAATTATTGAAGCAGGCAATTTCTTCTTCTACCGCCGCGCGGAAGACGGGGCCGACATCCTCTTTTATGCCCGTCCCGAGTGCGTTGAGGAGGGAACTCTGACCCTTCCGGAAGATGTTGGAAACGGAATCGTTTCCTATGAGATTTTGCCGCATGTGTTTGAGGGATGGACCAACATTGAAAAACTGGTTGTTTCGAGCCGGGTGATCAAGATCGGTGAATCCGCGTTTTACGGCTGCGAAGGTTTCAAAATCGTCATCTTTGAGTCTTCGTTGCCCGATATGGAGAATTACGCATTCTCATATACTTCAATATTTGATTTGTACGTTTCCAATATCGAGTATACCCATTCGTTGGACGAGCCTGAGAACAATGGCAATTATTGGCACTTTGTTCACGGCCAACTTGTGATGTGGTAAACGAAAAGGCTTCCGGAAAAAGCACGCTTTTTTCGGAAGCCTCTCTTTTTTACAGCCAGGTGGGAAACAGGTAAAGGAGGGTTCTCAGATCCGAATAGATCTTTTTGAGCTCGGATTTCGGAAGTGGGTTTTCTCCACGGCCGCATTCGATCGTAAAAGCCGGGATCTTCATGGTACGAAGACACCAATCGGTAAGACCTCCGTAAGAGGAAAGTCCCTCGGCTCTTTCAAGCCGGTATCCGGATACCGCTTCCATTCGTTTTGCGATTCGCAGCGAGGAAGGCAACATGACGCCACGGCTTTGATAATAGATCACTTCTCCCTGCGTGTGAAAGGAGAGCACGCCCCGGATCTTCGGATGATGCCGCAAAAAGCCGCAAAGATAGGCGACCTCCGGTTCGGATTCGGGCTCTTCTCCGGCAAAGCGGGTAGGCGCGCCGGATTGGATTCCGGAGGCTGCTTGATACTCCGAAAAGCAGTCGTTGTAGTTGTGGTTGAGATCCACACCTCTGCCGTTTGCCTGCCAGGAAGAAAACGTCTTGCTTCCGCCATTCATGGCGAGCACGCGCTCTTTGATGGGGTTGTCGTCGGAGATCCCGTGAAAAACATATTCCACGCCGTCCGGATTCAGCATGGGAACAACGTAAAATTTGACGCACTCAAAAAGTTCCGCAATAGAGACCCCCGACACCCGTCTTGTGCCCGGATCTTTTGCCTCTTCCAAAAAACGCAAAAGCAGGTCGCTTGTCAGCCATTCCAGCGCGTGGTGCGTTCCGACGTATAAAACTTCCAGACGTCCGCGCCCGAGCGTCAGCATCGGGATCCCGCGACCGAGCAGGCTTGTTCCAAGGTAGCCAAAGGAGAGAAGTGGATTTTCTTCTTCCAGTTTCTCTGTGCGGGCAAGCAATTCTTTGTAATCCATAAGTTTCCCTTTCATTTTCTAAAAGAAAAATTGCGCTGTTTAATGTGAAAATTTCAAATATTTTGACACAAGCGCCGCAATCTATGCTAAAATAGAAAAAACGATAAAAGGGGAGGCAAAAAATGAGGCGTCAATGGCAAAAATCCGAGCCCTATGTATTTTGCATGACCTTTTTACCGCTTGCGGCGAGCTTCCTTTTGCATAGTCTCCTTCTGACACCGCTTTATCTGACGCTTGCGAGCGACGTGAACTGGAATTCGACATTGTTTCCTACCGCAATCGATTACCTCCGGCTGTTCCTCGAATACGCCTTTTTCTGGCTTCTGTTCGCTTTTCTTGGCCGGACGATGGGGAAGTGGAATCCGCTTGCAATCATTCTGCCGGTAGTCCTTTCCTGCATTCTCCGTCAGAGCTTGGAACTGGTCATGGGATATGCCGTGATGGGGTTCCCAAGCTGGAGAGAGTTCTGCGAAGAGGAGCTGACCGATACGCTTTTGCAGCTTTTGCTTGACGCGCTTTTGATCGCGGCGGCAGCCCTGTTTGTGAAGATTATCAAGAATCAAAAGTTCCAAACCCTCTTGCTTGCCGCGCTTCCGGTCTTGTTCCAGATCGTTTTTTTGACGATTGCCGCCCTGTCGCTCGGATACAATCGCAGAGCCTATCTTTTTGATTTAGTCGTTCACATTGTATGCTTTTTTGCGGGATTCGGTGTCATTTTTGCCTGGAACCATTTGTTGAGAAAGGAGAAGAGGTCATGAAAAAACAATACGATACCATCCTGTTTGATCTGGATGGAACGCTGCTCGATAACGATGCCTCCTTTGCAAGAGCTTTCCGGGTGATGAAAATGCTTTATCCCGAGACCTTTTCCCAGAACGTCGCGTTTGATCTTGCCGGCATGATCGATCTCTACAAACATCACAAGCCGAACCCGGAGGGCTATCTGTCCGAGTATTGTCAAAAGACCGGTTGGGTGTTGGAACGCCGTCCGGAGGCTTTTGTGTCCTTTTGGTTCGGGCTTTATCTCGATTATCCCGTGCTTTATCCCGAAGCGCTTCCGCTTCTTCGCTATCTGAAAGAAAAGAACTACAAGCTTGGGATCGTGACCAATGGAAACACCCTGACGCAGAGTCGCAAGTTGCGCTCCTGCGGGGTAGACGATCTTGTGGAGGTCAGCATCATTTCGGATTCGGTCGGGGTAGCCAAACCAAGTCCCGGAATCTATTACATTGCACTGGAACGTCTGCAGGCAAAAGCCGAGAATGCGCTCTTTGTCGGCAACAATCCGGATACCGATATTCTCGGCGCTATCAACGCGGGCGTGGATTCCTTTTTTATTCCCGGCAGAACGCTGACGCAAACGCCTACCTATATCGGTGAGCTCAAAGAGCTGTTTCAACTTTTATAACCCAAGTGCAAGAGGGGCGCGGCAAAAAATGGTCGCGCCTGTCTGTTAAAGGAAAATTCCTTGCAAATTTGATATTTTTCCGACTTTGCTCTTGAAAAACAGGAATTTGCATGATATACTAACCATATATGATTTTCGGAGAAAGGAACTATGAAAAATGTCTGTTGAAAACAAAGTTGCAAGAGTGATGAGAAATTCCGGCCCTGCGAGATTTTTTGTGCCTGCAGGAATTGTTTTGATTCTTTTCGGAATCCTTCTTTTCGCGTTTAACACAAATAACTATATCGAGACTTCCGGCCTTGTCCTTGAAGTGACCGAAAGCGTGAACACAGAAGATCGTTCGACGCAGTACGATGTCAAAGTTTCCTATACGGTCGACGGTAAGACCTATATCGGCGACTTTTCCGGCCTTTCTCATCAATATCAGGTTGGGGAGGCGTTTACGGTTCTTTATGATCCCGCAAGCCCGAATAAAGCGACCAATTCCAAAACCCCGAGCTTCGTCGGCCCGATCGTGATTGGCGTCGGCGTTCTGGTGGTGATCTACGGCATTTATGCAACCGTCAAAGCTTTCAAAAAAAGCAAGGCGCTTGATCGCGGGGTTCCTGCGGGAGCAGACGTAAACTTTGATGGCTTCAAAACAGCTCCGGACGTCACCGAGTATTATTTTCGCTTTGACGGACATTCCCTTAAGCCGGGATATCTCATTGAGGACGCCGGGCGGAATATTCTGTTCGAGGGCAAAATGGCAAAGCAGGCGCTCGTTGGAGCCCGTAGTTTTGAATTTGTGAATCATGTCACCGGAAGCACCGCGGAACATGCCGTTGGCCATACCATGACGCAGACCTACAATGACGAAACCTTCTTTGCAAAGTCCTGGTTTAAGTTCGACGGCAAGAATGTCTGGGACGTCATCCATGAGAAGGGAATTCGCATTTCGACCGATCTGCACAGCAAATTCCCGTACTGCATTTATGATGTAACGCAAAACGGCGCCGCTTTTGCGCGGATTGAAAGCAGCAGCATTTATGTCCATGAAGACGAGGAAGCGGAGCACAAGCTCATTGTCCCGACCGGGAATATGTACTATCGTTTCTGGACCGACTCCAAGGATTTTGAATCCTTGTTTTTGACGATTTTTGCCATTTCCGAAACCGAACAGACTGTTGTAGAATAACGCAGAATAAACTCTTTTATCGAGGAGGACTACTATGAACATTACTCAATCTGCCATAAACGGCAAAACCGTGCTGGCTCCCGAAGGACGGCTTGATACGGTATCAGCTCCCGAACTGGAAAAGGTTGTAAAAGACGTGATTCCAACGACCGACGAACTGGTGCTTGATCTTGCAAAGCTCGATTATATTTCCTCCGCAGGACTTCGCATTCTGCTTTCTGCGCAGAAAGCCATGATGACAAAAGGCGGCATGACGGTTTGCAACGTCAATGAGACCATTCTTGAAATCTTTGAAGTGACCGGCTTTTCGGATATCCTGACGATCGTGTGATGAAAATGGAAAAAGAAAAAAAGTCTTTTTGGAAGAAATTACGCGATAAGCTGACGCCAGACCTTATGTTCCATGAGACCGAGGTGCAGGCGAACCGCCTCGGCTTTCTGATGCTGTTATGCAGCGGAATCATCCTGGTTCTCATCCTCATTCTGGTCGAAACCGGAATTTTCCCTTTGCAGGGAGATTTCATGAGGGCTGCAATCATTCGCTCCCTCATTGAGATCACGGCTCTGCTCGTTTTCTGCAAAATCGTCAAGTACGACGCCTGGTGGCTTAAACCGCTTCTCATCGTCGGCATGGTGATCGTCTATGCGCTCCTTGACAGTATGCTCACCCACAAGGCCGCCATTCTGATGGTTCTTCCTGTGGTCTTCAGCAGCCGCTATTTTTCGCGCAGACTGACGGTGTTTACATCGCTGTTTACAACGGTTATCTTTATCTTTTCCGCCTATTGGGGCGCAACGCACGGTTTTATCAACCTCAACATCGTCACGATGGAGGAAGGTACCAGAATGGTCGCAACCGGAGGATTCCTCGGCGACGCGGTTCAGAACGTGCTCAACCTGGATCCGGCTGCGGGCAACAAAATGCTCATCGTAAACACCTTGCTTTACGATTATCTTCCCAGATGGCTCATGTTTTCCATCGTGTCTGTGATCAGTTGCAACATTGCCCGCAAAGGGCGCGACATGGTGGTGACCCAGCACGAAAAAGACGTCAAGGGCGCGCGAATCGAGTCAGAACTCAATTTGGCTACCCGTATTCAGGCCGATATGCTTCCGAATATCTATCCGGCGTTTCCGGATCGAAAAGAGTTTGACATCTATGCGACGATGGATCCTGCCAAAGAGGTTGGCGGCGATTTCTACGACTTTTTCCTCATCGACAAGGATCATCTTTGCATGGTGATGGCCGACGTCTCCGGAAAAGGCGTTCCTGCGGCGCTCTTTATGATGGCATCAAAGATCATTCTCGCCAACAACGCCATGATGGGGAAGAGCCCGGCGCAGATTTTGACCGACACCAATGAGGCGATTTGTGCGAACAACCGCGAGGAGATGTTTGTCACGGTCTGGCTCGGCATTCTGGAAATTTCCACCGGCAAATTGACCGCGGCCAACGCAGGGCATGAGTATCCGGTCGTCAAAGATGCCGACGGTTCCTATGAGATCTATAAGGACAAGCACGGCTTTGTGATCGGCGGTATGCCCGGTGCTCGCTACAAAGAGTATGAGCTTATACTGAAACCGGGATCAAGACTGTTCCTTTATACCGACGGCGTTCCGGAAGCAACCGATGCCGATGGGAATATGTTTGGTGCAGACCGGATGGTCGAAGCGCTTAAAGCGATCGATCCTTCTGCCGATCCGAGTGTGACCTTGAAGGCGATTCGCGCGGCGGTAGACGGCTTTGTCAAAGACGCCGAGCAGTTTGATGATATTACCATGCTCAATCTTGAATACAAGGGCGATCTTTCATAATATCGAAAAAAAGAACGGCGCACCGCATGACTGCGGTACGCCGTTCTTTTATGAAATTCAAAGCTCTCTCGGTTTGGCAAGGCCGAGGTCGTAACGGATCTGAACGATCAGGGCGCCAATGATGTAGGAAAGCGTTGCAACGAGGATAAAGAGGTTATCCATCGACAGAAGCAGGTTGTTCGTCTTGGCAATCACGGCGTTGGAAAGGATCATGTTTGTAACCGTAAGGACAAGAAGCGTACAGGCTGATGCAAATGCGATCTTGATCATCCGCTTGGTCGGATCCTTCCAGGTCTTGTAACCGATATATCCGATGACAAGATACAGAAGAACGAAGATGGAATTTAAGAAGATGGAAACGCCGGTACCCACCCGGAATTTGTCGCTGATCTCAATGATCGATGTGGGGGAGGCCGAGGAAATTGCTTCTACGGCTGAGAGCAGGGCGTGCAGGATGAGAACGAATCCGGAAGAGAGAAGCAGTCTGCGGCCGATGCGGAAATCCCGGTTCTTTTTCACATCTTTTCCGTAGTTCTTCCGGTTGTGGTTTTCAATCGCAAAGCGGAGCAGGATATAGATTGGGACCGCAACGTAGAGGAAGAGTCGAAGAATCACAAAGTTGTCGCGATCCGAAAAGAGTTCCCGGACAACGTCGGAGCGTTGCGGGTGGAACATTTGCTGAATGAGCGGGGAATTGAAAATCGTTTCTCCGGCCGAGGCGTTATAGGCGAGCATATCCGGTCCGATCGTCCGTCCGCCGATGTAAGCGGAAGGCAGGAGGAGTCCCAAGAAGATGAAAATTCCGGTGAGCGCCGCCATGACAAATACGCGGTATTTGTTGAAAGGCAGGCACATTGCAAAGACAACGACAAAGCCGGACAGCGTCAATAGCAATGTCATCATGGTTCTGAGGTTCTGCGCCGAAATGAGCGGGGAATATCCTAAAACAATCGGCAGTTGATAAAGCAGAACGGGAAGGAAGATCCCGCAAAAAGCAAGCGTTCCCGCGGCAACTGCCTGGGTGAGGATGTTTTGCATGAAAGAGCCTTTGATTGGTTTGCGTACCCGTTCGATCGAAAGGAGAAATCCGCCGGTTCCGATCACGGTCGCTTCCAGCATGTAGAGGTTTTCAACCGCGAGGTTCATTTGTCCTTTTGCAAAGGGGATCATGGCAAAGGCAAAGATGAAGACCGCGACAGCTTTCATCAGGTAGAGAACCGCTGTTTTTTGAATGTTGCTGATGACTCTCCGTCCTTCGCCGACCACGTCTTTGAGGTGCGAAAAATCATTGTCGAGCAGCACGACGTCCGAGCAGGATTTTGCCGCGTCGGTCGCTTTGGCAAAGGTGATCGAGCTGTTGGCTTTGCGGAGCGCCAGAATATCGTTGACGCCGTCGCCGGTCATGGCGACCTTGTGGCCTTTTTCCTGAAGGGCTATGACGAGCGCCTCTTTTTGCTCGGGCGTTACCCGTGCAAAAACGGTATAATCTTCTACCAGATCCGGGATCTCTTCAAGAGAGACGCCCTCGAGAGAGATGTAGCGGTCGGCAAACTTGATGCCGCACTGTTCGGCGATTTTGGAAACGGTCAGGGGGTTGTCGCCCGAAATGACCTTGACCGTTACGCCGTTTTCGCGGAAGAATTTGAGCGTATCCGGCGCCGTATCGCGGATGTGGTCTTCAATGACAAAGAATGCAACCAGAGCGCCGTCAAGTGTGAGCGCGATCACGCGCTTGCCTTCTTTTGCGCAGTCGGCGGCAAAGGAAAGTCGTTCATCTTCTTTGGAAAGCAGATATTCGGGTGCGCCCATGAGAAGCCGCTTGCCGTCCTGATAGACAAGCCCCGAATATTTGACCGCGCTGGAGAAGGGGATCTTTTCGGCGTATTCGGCATGCTCGTCAAGACCGAATCTTTGGTAGATGGCTTCGGCCGTGGCATTGCGCTCTCCCTGAGCGGCCATGAGTGCTCTTGCGTGCCGCTCGACCTCTTCCATCGGGACAAAGGCTTTGACGTCGGCCACCTTCATGGTGCCGTCGGTAAGCGTTCCGGTTTTGTCAAGGCAAATGACGTCCACGCGCGAGAGGTTTTCAAGCGAATAAAGCTCTTGAATGAGCGTTTGCTTTTTGGTCAGTTGCGCGATCGAGATCATAAGCGCGACCGAAGAGGTCAGCACAAGACCGGAGGGGATCATACCGATCCCACAGGTGCCGGACGTGATCACAATGAGCGCCCAGGAGACAGGATTGTTTATGGTCAGCGTCATGCCGTCCCAGATCGAGGGATCGTTTCCGGTTTGGGAAATCTTAATGACCATCGTAATGATGACGGTTGCAATGACGAATCCGAGCAACACGGTAAGGATTTTGATGATCCGCATAATGGAGGTCATCAGCTCGGACTTGTGGCGCGAACCGCTCTTGACGCGTTTGGTCAGCTCTGCGGCATAGGTATCATTGCCGACCGCGACCGCATAGCAGTGCGCTTCGCCGACGACGATTGCAGAACCGGAAAGGATCTTGTCGCCCACGCATTTTTTGACGTGGTCGGCTTCACCGGTGAGCATCGATTCATCCACATATACTTCGCCGGATAAGACCTCAAGATCGGCCGAGGCCTGGTCTCCGGCAGATACCAGAACGATATCGTCAAGCACAATGCTTGCGGCGTCGATCGATTGGACTTTGCCGTCGCGCAGGACTTTTGCCTTTGTTTCGGTCACGATGCGGAGCTTTTTGATCACGCTGAGACTTTTGAGTTCCTGAAAGGACCCTATGACAACGTTGAGAATGGCCGGGATCAAAAACAGAAATTTGGAAAACCCGAAATAGTTGCCCGCAACATCAGAATGTCCGGTTGCGTTCAAATAAATGATAAAGAAAATGAAAAGCGCGGCAATCGTCAAAAGAACAATGTTAAAAAAGGTAAACAGATTACCCGCAAGAATTTGCAGGATCCCTTTTTGGTTAGGGTCATCCGCTCGGTTGAAGTACCCCTTTTGGATGCGCTCTTCAACCTCTTTTTGCGTCAGCCCCTTGCTTTGATCCGGACGGATCCGGGAGAGCGGCGCCCGTTGGTTCTTTTTGCTCATGCGTGATTCCTCCTTGCAGAACTTTGAAAATCGGATTAAACAAAAAATATTATAGCATATTGTCCCTGGTAATGCAACCGTTTTGGACTTTTTTTACGGAAAAAGAAAAACAAGTTGAAAAAGCGTTCAGACCGTGCTATAATATAGAAAACCAATCTATTTTTTCATTTGGAGCGTATTATGGCAAACGAAAACATCCTCAAACTTGAACTGAACGGCAGAATTGATTCGGGCAACTCCGAGAGCGTTGCAGAAAATCTCTTTGCAAAACTCAACGAAGCGCAGCCCGAGGCGCTTGTGTTGGATGCCGAAAATCTCGAGTATATCTCCAGCGCAGGACTTCGTGTGATCCTTCGCATCAACCGCTCCTATCCCGATTTGAAGATCATAAACGTCTCTTCCGACGTTTATGAGATCCTTGAGATGACCGGATTTACAGAAATGATGACGGTGGAAAAGGCCTATCGCCGCGTTTCGGTCGAGGGGTGCGAAGTGATCGGGGAAGGCTTTAACGGCAAGGTCTATCGGATCGATAAAGACAACGTCGTCAAAACCTACAAGAACGCCGATGCGCTTGCTGAGATCCAACACGAAAGAGAAGTGGCGCGTCTTGCGCTCATTCTGGGCGTGCCGACCGCAATTTCCTATGACGTGGTCAAGGTCGGTGATAGTTACGGCTCGGTCTTTGAACTCCTGAACGCAAAGTCTTTTGCAAAGATTCTTGCAAAAGAGCCGGAACGCATGGATTTTTGCGTGGAAGAGTATGTAAAAATGCTCAAAAAGATTCACGCGATCAAAGTGCCGGCAGGGAAGCTGCCTTCCATCAAAGAAACAACTGCAAAAAAGATAGAGCGCATGAAGGATCTACTCCCGGACGGGCTCGGTGAAAAGTTTTTCGAGATGGTCAAGGCGATTCCCGAGAGCGAGAATATGGTGCACGGCGATTTCCACACCAAAAACATCGTTCTTGCGGGTGATGAAGTGCTCCTGATCGATATGGATACACTCTCGGTCGGCGATCCGATCTTTGAATTCTTGCACATGTACTGCGCCTATGTGGGCTATTCCGAATACAACCCGGAGATCGTCCTCCAGTTCCAAGGGTATTCCGCCGAGATTTCCCGCACCTTCTGGCGCAAAACGCTGGAAGCTTATTTCGGAACCGACGACAAAAAGGTGATTGACGCCATTGAAGACAAGATCCGCTGTATTTCTTACGGGTATCTGATCGATTGGAAGACCCGCCATCCCGGAGATGATCAAGCGGAGAACGAAGCGACCATCGCGCTTTGGAAGGAACGTTTGATCGAAGTTCTCGGCCGCTTGGATTCACTTGACTTAAACCTGATTGCGATCGAAACTTCCGATCCGAACGTCCTTGAGATCGACGCCAGTGTCGAAAAACTGCAGGACGTATTGGATTTTCTCAATGCAAAGCTGGAAGCGGCAGACTGCTCGGCCAAGGTTCGCATGCAGGTCAACATCGCGGTCGAAGAGATCTTCGTCAACATTGCAAATTACGCTTATGCACCGGAAGTCGGAAAGGCAGCGATCAAGGTTGATCTCTCGGGCGAGTCTCCAACGCTTACGGTGACGCTGATCGACAGTGGAATTCCGTATGATCCCACCGGAAAAACCGATCCGGATATCACCCTTTCTGCCGAAGAGAGGCAAATCGGCGGGCTGGGGATCTTTATGACCAAGAAAATCATGGACGACGTGTCCTACGAACGCAAAGACGGAAAAAATATCCTGACCATGAAAAAAACGCTTTGAGGCGGAAAGGAGCTTTTATGGAAAGTCGGTTTCAAAAGATCGATCTGCACATGCATACCACGGTATCCGACGGTACCGACACACCAAAAGAGCTCCTTGACAATGTAAAAAAAGCCGGTATCGAATTCTTTTCTGTGACCGATCACGACGCGGTCAAAGCCGGAAAAATACTGCTTGGCATTCTTGGAAAAGAGGATCCCGCTTTCGTTCCTGGGATTGAGTTCTCCTGTCAGGACGAGCTTGGGAAATACCATATTCTCGGCTACGGATTTGATCCGGATCATCCCGCAATCCAGAGTGCGCTCCGGCACGGTCACGATCTGAGAATGTCAAAGCTCGACAAGCGGCTTGCGTTTTTGGAAGAGAAATTCGGCTTTGTCTTTTCCAAAGAAGACAAAAACAGCATTTTTGCAGTGGATAATCCCGGCAAACCGCATATCGCAAACATGATGGTTCGCTACGGATATGCCAAAACCAAAGAAGAAGCGATTCTCGATTATATCAACAAAGCTCCCGGAAAAAGCGAACACATCAGGCCCCCAGAGGCAATTTCCGGCATTCTTGGCGCCGGTGGAATCCCGATTTTAGCCCACCCTTTTTACGGAAGCGGGGACGAGCTCATTCTCGGCGACGAGATGGAAGCGCGGCTTTTGCGCCTGATAGAGATGGGCCTTCGCGGCGTGGAAGCCTACTACTCCGGCTTTACAAAAAAGATGCGGGTGCAGATGTGCGAGCTGGCCACAAGATATGATCTTTATATCACCGCCGGGAGCGACTATCATGGGACGAATAAGCTGGTGACGCTCGGTGATACCGGTCTTTCGGAAGAGACCGAGTATCCAAGTGGGCTCTGTCGGTTTATCGACGATATTCTGCAAAAATAACAGGCTTTTTGCAAGCTTTTTTTTGGAAAGTGTATCAGTTTATGAGCAGTGAACACGTAAAGGATATCCGCATGGATCCCTCCGATTTTATTCTCCTTGCCGATGGCGTTCCCGAAATCGTGCAGGAGATTCGCTACTATTCGACCTACAACTTTATCGGAGATCGGATCAACGGCTACGAGGAACCCTGCGCCATTCTGACAAAAGAGGCGGCGCGCGCCCTCAAAACGGTTGCAGGCGAGCTTTCTGTTCAGGGTTATCGTTTGAAAGTTTTTGATGCCTATCGCCCGGTTTGTGCCGTCCGGCATTTTGAACTTTGGGGAATCGAGGATACCGATATCCGCATGAAACCATACTTTTATCCCAATCTTGAAAAACAGGAGCTTTTTACAAAAGGGTTTATCGCAAGGCGTTCCAGCCATAGCCGGGGAAGCACGGTCGATCTGACTTTCCTTGATATGAAGACCGGCAAAGAAGTAGATATGGGTGGCCCGTTCGACTTTTTCTCCGAGGTTTCCCACTCCGACTACCGCGGCATTACCGACGAACAATACGAGAATCGCATGATCCTGCGTCATGCCATGTTGCGAGGAGGATTTTTACCACTGGCGAGCGAATGGTGGCATTTTACGCTTGCAAATGAGCCTTATCCGGATACTTATTTTGAGTTTCCGGTATCCTCCGCGTATTTGCACAGATGATTTTTTCGGAACAGGAAAAAGGATTTGGAAGATCTCCAAATCCTTTTTTGTATCAGTTTTTCTCGTCGTTAAATAACCCGAGCTGTTCGCTTTGTGCTGTGCGATAGGGAATTCCCAAGTGCTCGTAGGCGATCCTTGTGACGCTCCGGCCTCTCGGCGTTCTTGACAGAAAACCGATCTGCATGAGATAGGGCTCGTAAACGTCTTCGAGCGTGACGGCTTCTTCACCGACCGTGGCGGCCAGCGTTTCAAGACCAACCGGGCCGCCGTCGTAGACTTTGATGATGGTCTCAAGCATTCGTCTGTCAACCAAATCGAGTCCGAGTTGGTCGATCTCCAGTTTGTTAAGGGCGTATTTTGCAATTTCGGAATTGATTCTGCCGTTTCCTTCCACTTGCGCAAAGTCGCGCACCCGTTTGAGAAGTCGGTTGGCGATACGCGGTGTTCCTCTCGAACGTTTGGCAATCTCCACGGCACCGTCGTCCGAGATCTCCATGTCGAGGATCGAGGCACTGCGGCGCACGATGGTGGCAAGTTCATCCGGGGAGTAGAGATCGAGCTTTAAGATCACGCCGAACCGGTCGCGCAGAGGGGTTGTCATTTGCCCCGCTCTGGTGGTTGCTCCGATGAGCGTGAACTTGGGCAGGTCAATGCGAATGCTTCTTGCCGACGGGCCTTTGCCGATGATGATATCGAGCGCGTAATCTTCCATGGCAGGGTAAAGGATCTCTTCGACCGAGCGCGAAAGCCGGTGGATCTCATCGATGAACAGCACGTCGCCCTGGTTGAGATTGGTCAGGATCGCGGCAAGGTCGCCCTGCTTTTCAATGGCAGGCCCGGACGTGGTGCGGATGCTAACGCCCATCTCGTTTGCAATGATGCCGGAAAGGGTGGTTTTTCCGAGTCCGGGAGGGCCGTAAAGAAGTACGTGGTCAAGTGGCTCGCCTCTCTTTTTGGCGGCTTCAATGTAGATTTTCAGGTTCTCTTTGGCTTTATCCTGACCGATATAGTCCTCCAGACGCTTTGGCCGGAGCGAAAGGTCGACATCAGAGTCTTCCGACGTGTAGGAGGTGGTCATAATGCGGTTTTCAAAATCAAAATCGTTGGTATCCATGTGTTCCTCCTATCGTCAGCGCGCGGATTTTTTGAGTGCTGCGCGGATGAGTTCTTCCACGGTCATCTGATCCGAATCCAGCCCTTTGAGAATGTTCATGGCGTCCGAGCGGTTGTAGCCGAGCACCATGAGCGCGTCGAGCGCCTCGGTCAGCTTTCCGCGATTCATTGGTGCCTCGGGCAGGTTCTTCGCATCCGGGAGAGCAGAGAAGCTTCCGCCGGTCTCTTTGAGGAGCTTGTCCTTCAGTTCCAAAACAATACGAGCGGCAGTCTTGGGGCCTATCCCATTTGCGGAAGAGATCGACTTGCGATCCTCTGAGCAGACGGCACGCGCAAATTTTTCCGGCGTCATGGCAGAGAGAATCGAGAGCGCGGCTTTTGGGCCAACGCCAGAGACGCCGATGAGCATAAGGAAGGTTTCTTTTTCCTGCTCGGTCGCAAAGCCGAACAATTCGATCCCGTCTTCGCGCACGGCAAGGTAGGTAAAGAGCTTGACCTCCGGGGCCTCGGAAAAAGAGCGGGAGGGAAGCGAACTTTGCGTCGTTCCGCTGATGGTAAGAGAGTAGCCGACGCCGCCGACGTCCAGAACGGCAAGGCCGGACTCCACATGAACGAGACTTCCTCGCAGATAGTAATACATGTTCGCTAAGCTCCTTTTTTGGTTGATCGCGTGTCCCGGAGGAATTTGCATGGTCCGTTTCGGGAATCCTCACACGTTTTCTCTATTTTACCATAAAATTCTTCTTCTGTAAATGAAAAAATTGATTTTTTTGGAGAATCTTTCGAAAATTGAAAATCCGTTGACTTTATCTTATAATTGTGATATACTTTAATTTGGAGTATTTTGGAAAGGAGTCGAGCATATGCGGATCCTCGGAATTGACCCGGGCCTTGCCATTGTGGGCTGGGGTGTCATCGAATACAGCGGTTCGAGATTTAAGACGATCGCTTACGGCTCGATCCAGACGCCGGCTGGCATGCGTACCGAAGAGCGGCTTTATCGGATCCAAAAGCAGATGGATCTGCTCTTTGAGACCTATCAGCCGGACGCCATGGCGGTCGAGGAACTCTTTTTCACAAACAACATTACCACCGGCATCCGGGTCGCAGAGGCAAGGGGCGTAATTCTGGTCTCTGCCGAAGCGCACAAGGTAAAGATCGCCGAGTACACGCCGCCTCAGGTCAAACAGGCGGTGGTCGGTTACGGAAAGGCCGAAAAAAGGCAGGTCATCTCAATGGTCACCATGCTTCTCGGCCTTACCGAGGAGCCAAAGCCGGACGATACGGCCGACGCGCTCGCCATCGCCATCTGCCACGCGCATTCGGATCGCTCCGCACTTGCCGGATATTTCAATCAGTAAGGAGAAACCTATGTGGTTTTCGGATTCTTGGATAGACTATGAACTACTCGACGCCTCGGACGGAGAACGACTGGAACGCTGGGGAGACAAGATTCTCATTCGTCCCGATCCGCAGGTCATCTGGCAGGGCGTCAAAACGCACAAGGCATGGAAAAAGGCCGACGGCATCTACCGCCGTTCTTCGTCAGGCGGTGGCGCATGGGTAAAGAATGAGCTCCCGGCTTCCTGGAACATTTCCTACGGAAGTCTCAGATTCGTTCTGCGGCCGATGGGCTTTAAGCACACCGGGCTTTTCCCGGAGCAAGCGACAAACTGGGACTTTAGCATGGAGCGCATCCGCAAGGCGGGACGGCCCATCAAGGTGCTCAATCTCTTTGCTTACACCGGAGGAGCCACGGTTGCCTGCGCGTCTGCCGGCGCTTCGGTAGTCCACGTGGACGCCGCAAAGGGGATTGTTGCGCAGGCAAAAGAAAACGCCGCGCTCTCCTCGCTCTCGGAGGCGCCGATCCGCTATATCGTCGACGACTGCAAAAAGTTCGTTGAGCGCGAGATCCGCAGAGGAAACAAGTACGATGCGATCATCATGGATCCGCCCTCCTACGGCAGAGGCCCAGGTGGAGAGGTCTGGAAGCTCGAAGACAGCATTGGCGAGTTTATCTCGCTCTCGTCGCAGCTCCTTTCCGACAACCCGCTCTTTTTCCTTGTCAATTCCTATACCACAGGGCTTTCGCCCATGACCATGGCGTATCTTGTAAAGCTCTATATTGAGCGCCGCTTCGGCGGGCATACCGAGGCTTCGGAGCTGGGCCTTCCGGTCAGCGCGACCGGAGGATATCTCCCATGCGGCGCCTCGACCAGATGGGTCAAATAATCTTCTGTCATTGACACAGCAAAGGATAAATCAATCTTGAAAGAACAATTCGTAAAGACCGAGGAGCTTTCCTTTTCCTATCAGGCTGAAAACGAAAACGAAGCAATTCCTGCGGTCAAAAATCTGTCGGTGGAGTTTTCCTCGGGCGAGTACGTGGCCATTCTCGGTCACAACGGCTCGGGAAAATCAACCTTCGCAAAACTGCTCAATTTAATACTGGAACCTGTTTCGGGCAGGCTTTTTGTCGATGGGAAAGAACGCACGGCAGAGCTTTCGGAGGGGGAACTTCTGGATCTGCGCCGCACGGTCGGCATGGTCTTCCAGAATCCGGATAACCAGCTGGTTGCAACGATCGTCGAAGAGGACGTGGCGTTTGGCCCGGAGAACCTCGGATACCCGAGAGAAGAATTGCGCAAGAGAGTCGATGACGCACTCGCAACCGTCGGCATGACCGAATACGCTTCCTACGAACCGCACAGACTGTCCGGTGGGCAGAAACAGAGAGTGGCAATTGCCGGCGTGCTTGCCATGACGCCGCGCTGTATCATTTTTGACGAATCGACCGCCATGCTCGATCCCAGCGGACGGCGCGAGGTGCTTTCCACCATTCGCAGACTGAACCGCGAAGAGGGAATTACCATTATCAACATCACGCACTATATGAACGAAGCCGCCGAGGCCGACCGCATCCTTGTGATGAACGACGGCGAACTGCTCTTTGAGGGGACGCCGGACGAAGTCTTCTCGCGCCGTGACGAACTGCTTGCCGTTGGACTCGAAGTCCCGCAGAGTGCCGAGCTTGTCTTCCGCCTGAGGGAAGCCGGGATCGATCTTCCCACCGAGGCGCTTTCCACGCCGGAAAAGTGCGCCGCATGTATCGCGGACGCCTACTTTGCAAAACGCAAAGGAGGTGCTGTCGATGGATAAACTGCGTCTTGAAAATGTCACTTACCGCTACGATGTTGGCACCGCCTTTGAGCAGACCGCGCTCGACGACGTGACACTCTCAATTGAAGAAGGCAAGATCACCGGTATCATCGGACACACCGGTTCCGGAAAATCCACCATGATGAAATTGCTCAACGGTTTGGATCATCCGGCAGAGGGCAAGGTCTATCTGGACGGCGTTGATCTCAACGCCGACAAAAAAGAACTGCTTTCTTCGAGCTCTCTTTTTGAAAAATATCAAAACTTGTCAAAAAGTGCAAGGAAAAAGGCAATTCTCAGCGAGTATGCGGATTTCAAAAAGAATCTTTGCTTCCGCGTGGGACTTGTGATGCAGTATCCCGAGTACCAGCTCTTTGAGGAAACGGTGGAAAAGGATATCTCGTTTGGGCCTAAGAACATGGGGCTTTCAGAAGAGGAGATCAAAAAAAGAGTGCGCGAAGCCGCAATGCTGACAGGCGTTTCGGAAGACCTCTTTGAAAAGTCGCCCTTTGATCTTTCGGGCGGACAGAAGCGGCGCGTAGCTCTTGCCGGAGTCATGGCCATGAAGCCGGAGGTACTCGTCCTTGACGAACCGGCGGCCGGCCTTGATCCGCGCGGACGAAACAATATTTTCTCAAGCATTGTGGATTATCGCAACCAGACCGGTTCCACGGTCATTATCGTCAGCCACAGCATGGAGGATATGGCAAAGTACTGTGACCGCGTCGTTGTCATGAACCATGCCCGCGTGGCCATGGAGGGTGATCGCAAGGAGGTCTTTGCCCACGTTGGCGAGCTTTCGAGTATGGGGCTTGACATTCCCGAGATCACCCGTCTTGCCGAGCTTTTGCGTGAACGCGGACTTCCACTGACCGATGCGATCTACACGGTAGAAGAGGCGACGAGCGCACTGCTTTCCGTTTTCGGGAAAGGAGGCGCTGATCGATGAAAGGTTTTACTTTGGGGCAATACTATCCGGGGAATTCTTTCATTCACCGTCTGGATCCGAGAGCCAAGATCATTCTTGGGATTCTTGCCATTGTTTGCACCTTCCTTTGCAAAACGCTGTTCAGTTTTATTTTGCTCTTTGCGCTGACGCTGATTCTTGCAATTCTTTCAAGGATTCCTTTGAAAATTCTTTTGCGTTCGTTAAGACCTGTCCTTTTCATCCTGCTTTTTACTTCGCTTGTCAATATTTTCATGACAAAAGGCGAAAATCTTCTGTTCGAGTACTGGATCTTCCACGTCTATGAAGAAGGACTTTGGAACGCGCTCTTCATGATCGTCAGGATCACCTCTCTCATTGTGATGACCGGGATCTTTCTGACCTATACCACAACGCCGATTGCACTGACCGACGGGCTGGAACAACTGCTTTCTCCGCTCAAAAAGCTGCATATTCCGGTGCATGATTTTGCCATGATGATCACGATCGCCCTGCGCTTTATCCCAACGCTTGCCGAGGAGACCGAACGCATTATGAACGCGCAACGAGCGCGCGGTGTGAATTTTTCCTCGGGCGGGCTTTTCAAACGCGTGCGTTCGCTCATTCCGATTCTCATTCCGCTCTTTGTTTCGGCCTTTAACCGTGCCTTTGATCTTGCCAACGCCATGGAGTGCCGCTGCTATCACGGCGGGGAGGGAAGAACCAGGCTGAACGTCCTGCACTACAAGGCCGCAGACTTTATTGCCATGATCCTGCTTCTCGGGATCGGCATTGGTCTCTTCTTTGCCAACCGTTTTACCTTTGGAGGGATGATCCGATGAAGCTGTTATTGACGCTTGGTTACGTTGGAACCAACTACTGCGGCTACCAGGTACAGCCCGGAAAGCCGACGATTCAAAAGGCGCTCAACGACGCGGCAAAAGAGCTGTTCGGCTTCGATTGCGACATTGTCGGTTGTAGCCGCACCGACAGCGGCGTCCACGCAAAAGTCTTTTGTGCAACCGTATCGAAACGCGGCGAAGAGGGACTTCCTGCAAGCCTTGACGAAAAGAAGGCTCCGCTTGCTTTCTCGGCGCATCTGCCAAATGACATTGCCGTTTACGACGCAAAATGGGTCGAGGATGAATTTCACGCAAGGTACGATGTAAAAGAAAAAGAATACCTTTACCGCATCTGCAACCGACCGGTACACGATCCGTTTGAAGAGGGAAGAGCCTTCCACGTTCCAACGCCGATTACCGACGGAGACCTTGCTCGCATGAACGAAGCCGCGGCTTATTTGATCGGAGAACATGATTTTTCGGCCTTCCGCGCAGTAGGATCCAAGGTGACCGATCCGCACAGGACCGTTTATTCGGCAAGTGTCAAGCGCGACGGCAACATGATCCTTTTTTCGGTTTCTGCAAACGGATTCCTTTATCACATGGTTCGCATCATGGCCGGAACGCTTCTTGAAGTGGCGTCCGGAAAACGCAACCCCGGAAGCGTAAAAGCGCTTCTGGACGATCCTTTGTCCGGCTCTGCCGGAATGACGGCGCCTGCCGAAGGACTCTATTTGATCCGCGTTACCTATTGATTCTTGCCGATCATTCTGAAAGGAGGGGAGATCGTGAAGCAAAATCTGCTTGCAAAAATCCGTCCGGATCAAAAATCACCGGAGGATGAGATCCGCTCGCCTTATTATGAGAACGCTTCGGCGCGGTTCGGGATCGCGCAGGTGATCATCTATCTCTTTCTCCTTTTGTTTGTCGTTCTGTCGCTCTTCAACAACCGGGATCTGGTTACCTACGAGAATTTTTACTACTTTTTCAAAGACCTCAACGCTGTCAATCTCGATCTGTATGACGCCGACACTGTCAGCTTTCCAACCGATGAGATTCAGTCCTTTACACTTTATCGCAAAGGACTTGCCGTGGCCGGAAACAACTCGGTCTCGATCTTTACCCAAACTGGACGGCAGCTGGTCTCTTCTTCGATCTCCTACCGGAATCCGGTAGCGGTCGGCTCTGGAAAGTATCTTCTTGTCTATGATCTCGGCGGCAAGAATTATTCGCTTTACAATTCCTATTCCCGCATCCATACCGGGACTACCGATGACCCGATTACAGCCTCTTTTGTTTCGCCTTCCGGAGACTACGCCATTGCCACAAAGAACGATGCGGAAGGGCTTTCCACGATCTGTTTTTACAATGACCGCTTCACGATGGTGAACCGTTACCGGAAGACCGGATATGTGATGGATCTTTCGATCAACGACAAAGGGAACCTTCTTGCGATCCTGCTTTCCGACGTTTCAAGCGGAGCTGTCCGGACAAAGGTGTTTCTATACGTCCCGGGAGAATCCACACATAAGGCCGAAGTGCTTTTGAACAGCGGGCTCGGTGTCTCCTGCCGCTTTACTTCCGCGGCGCATCTGTCGGTGCTGTCCGAGCACGGCGCGGACGATATTTCCTATTCGGGCGCATCTGCACACCTGATTGATTTTGACGGTCGCAGAATTCTTGCCGCCGAGCTGTCTTCGGACGGACTCTCGCTCTATCTTTCCGGTGCGTCGCTTTCCGAGAAGAATCAGCTTTTTGTCTTTGATAAGACAGGGCGTAGAATCTACCGCGGAACAAGCGAGGAGAACTACCGGACGCTTTCCCGTTCCGGGAAAATGCTTTTTTGCCTCTCGGACGGCTTTGTGGAGCGCATCAATACCTCTTCCGGAAAGCGGGAAAAAATGTCGATCGATACCGGCGGAAAAAAGCTTTTGTCGATTGACGGCGGCGAATTCTTGCTTTGTACTCCGCAAAAGGCCGCAACGATCTCCTTTCGGTCGGATTGATCCTACGCTTACATAGAAAATTCTGCAAAGGAGGAGCTTTATGGGAAACTATTTGTTTGATATCATCGCGATCGCCGTATCGATCCTTTTGATCGTGGTTTTTGCCTGCAAAGGATTTGTCAAAAGCATATTCCGCTTTTTCAGGTGGTTGTTTGCCGCACTGATGGCCTATCTGTTTGGCAACAGAGTTGCCTCCTTCCTTTTTGAAAAGCTGTTTTACAAAGCGATCTTAAAATCGATCACCGAAAAAGTACAGGCCGCATACAGCGGCGCCACGGCGGGATATTCCGGCGCGACCGCTTATGAAAAATTGCCGTTTTTCCTTAAGACCGAAGCGATGAAAACAAAACTTTATGCCATTGAAAGCGGGGACGAAGCGGTTGCAAACATTTCCGAGGCTATTTCAAAGCCGGTCGCCTCGATCGCTTCTAACATTGCCGGATATCTTTTGGTTTTCCTTGTCGCGTTCCTTTTGTTCTTGCTTTTGACGATTGTCCTTGACAAGGTTGTCAAGCTATCCTCTCTGACCAAGTTTATCAATGGATTTCTGGGAGCTCTTGTCGGAGCGATCCTCTCATTGCTTCTGATCGTTATGGCGGTTTCGGTGGTAAAAATCTTCTTTTCCGACACGCCTGTTTACGAGCATTCTTTTTTAGTCCGATGGATCGGAAATTCAAAACTTTTGCAAGGAATCCACATCTTTAACATCGGAGAACGCTGGCTCTCCGGCATGAAATCTTCTTAACCCCTCGAAAGGAAAATTCTTCCAATGGTACTCTGCTCAAATTGTAAAAAACGCATGGCCATCGTCTTTGTCACCAAAGTGGAAAACGGTGAAAAGACTTCCAAAGGTTTTTGCCTCAAATGCGCCAAAGAGATGGGTGTTCCCGTCGACAATCTCATGGGGAACATTGTAGGCCAACTCGGCATTTCTCCCGAACAGCTCGAGAACGCCGAAGCCGATCTCAACGAGGCACTCTCTCAAAATCTGCCCTCTGACTTTGACGACAAAGAAGACGGCGGCGCTCCCGCCATCGATTTTCCCAAGCTCTTCCGTGACGCGGGACTTACGAACACCGAAGGCGATGGAGCCAGTCAGGCGACAAAGGAAAGCCGAAAGGATCAAAAGAACCGCGAAAAGCAGGAGAAAAAGCTCAAGTTTCTCTCTATTTACGGCCGCAATCTGACCCAATACGCAAGAGAGGGGCGCCTTGACCGCATCATCGGACGCGACAAAGAGCTTGCCCGCATGATCCAGATCCTTTGCCGCAGGCAGAAGAACAACCCCTGTCTCATCGGCGAACCCGGCGTGGGCAAAACCGCGATCGCGGAGGCGCTGGCACAAAAGATTGCCGCAGGAGACGTGCCGTATAAGCTGAAAGGCAAGGAGCTTTATCTTCTCGATATGACCGCTCTCGTTGCAGGAACGCAGTTCCGCGGACAGTTTGAGTCGAGGATCCTCGGCGTTCTGAACGAGGTCAGAGAAGCCGGAAACGTGATTCTCGTCATTGACGAGGTTCACAATATTGTCGGCGCCGGAGAATCCGAGGGAAGCGTCAATGCCGCCAATATCCTGAAGCCGGCGCTCTCGCGCGGTGAAGTCCGCATCATCGGTGCGACAACGCTCAACGAGTACCGCAAATATATCGAAAAGGATTCGGCGCTCGAACGCAGATTCCAGCCTGTCATGGTCAACGAGCCTTCGATTGAAGAAAGCGTGGAAATGCTCCGCGAAATCAAGCACTACTACGAGGAGTTCCACGCCATCAAGATCCCGGAATCTCTTTTGCGCCGCGCCGTTGTGCTCTCCGAGCGCTATATCACCGACCGCTATCTGCCGGATAAAGCGATCGACCTGCTCGACGAGGCGGCCTCCTCGCTGTCTCTTTCGTCTGCGCCCATCAACGGCTCTTACGAGATCCGCGACAAGCTCCTGTCGCTCAAAGACAGAAGGGAAGCGCTGGAAGCCGAGGTGGCAGGAAACAACGCCGCCGAGGAAGCGCGCTACGAGGAGATCACCAAGATCAAGGCCGAAGAGCTGAGGCTCTCCTCCGAGCTTTCTACCCTTGAAAAAGACGCAAAAGCCGTCGAACTGACCGAGAACGAGCTTGCCGAAGTGATTGAGCTTTGGACCGGCATTCCGGCGACCAGCATTACAGAAAACGAGTTTGAACGCATTGACAAGCTGGAAGAACGTCTCAAAGAGCGGATCGTCGGTCAGGACGAAGCGGTCGAGGCCGTGGCGCGCGCCATCAAGCGCAACCGTGCCGGAATCTCCTATAAACGCAAGCCGGTCTCCTTTATCTTTGCCGGCCCCACCGGTGTGGGAAAAACCGAACTGGTCAAAACGCTTGCCACCGATCTTTTCCATTCACCCGAAACGCTCATTCGCCTTGACATGTCGGAATTCATGGAGAAGCACTCGGTGTCAAGAATTATCGGAGCGCCTCCCGGATACGTCGGATATGACGAAGCCGGACAGCTCACAGAAAAGATTCGCCGAAAGCCCTATTCGGTCGTCCTTTTTGACGAGATCGAAAAGGCGCATCCCGACGTGCTCAATATTCTGCTCCAGATTCTTGACGACGGGCGCATCACCGACGCAAGAGGGAAAACGGTCAACTTTGAAAATACCGTGATCGTCATGACCACCAACGCGGGTTCGGATCGCTCGGCCGCCTTTGCAGGATTTTCGGCAGATACAAGCAGTATCGAAAGCACCAAAACGCAAAAGGCGCTTGAAGGCTTCCTTCGTCCCGAGTTTCTCAACCGTGTGGACGAGATCATCACTTTCCACAGCCTGACCGAGGAGAATTTTGCACAAATTGCAAGGATTATGCTCTCGGATCTGCAAAAAGCGCTGGAAGAAAAGAAGATCACGCTCGAGTACACAGATGCCGCGGCCGCTTATATTGCAAAGAAATCTTATTCCGGAAAGTTCGGCGCGCGCAATATGCGCAGATTTATCCAAAAGGAAGTGGAAGACCGGCTTGCACAAGAGATCATCTCTGACTATCGTCACGCCATCACGCACGCAAAGGTCGATTCGGACGGCGAAAAGATGATCGTGACCTGCCTTTGAATCGGAGCGGAACATGACGGAGAAAGAAAAAATGCACACTGGAGAGCTCTATCTGCCACAGGACGGCGAGATCGTCGGGTGGCAGGCCGAGTGCCTCGACCGCCTGTATGAATACAACCACACACGGCCGACCGAAGCCAAAAGGCGAGAAGAACTCTTGCAAAAAATGTTTGCCGAGATCGGAGAGGGATGCTATCTCGAACCGCCCTTTTATTCCAATTTCGGCGGCGCGCATTGCCATTTCGGGAGCTTTATCTATGCCAATTTCGGCCTGACACTCGTTGACGACACGCACATTTACGTCGGCGATCACACGATGTTCGGCCCGCACGTGACGGTCGCGACGGCAGGGCACCCGATCTTGCCTGCGCTCCGCGAAGATCAATACCAGTATAATCTCCCGGTTCGCATCGGGAAAAACTGCTGGATCGGCGCCGGCGTCGTCATTCTGCCCGGCGTTTCGATCGGGGACGGGAGCGTCATCGGCGCGGGCAGCGTCGTGGCGAAGGATATTCCCGCCAACGTCGTCGCGTTCGGAAACCCGTGCAAAGTGCAAAGAGAAATCGGCGAGCGCGATCGGAAATTCTATTTCAAAGACCGGAAAATCTCCGAGGAACTCAAAAAGAAATTTGCACTTTGACGCTTGATTCTTTCTTCCAAACGCATATACTGCGGATAGAACGGGAGAAAAGAGGAAAGCGGGCATGAATCTTTGCAGTACCGAAACCTTGCGCAAGCTGGAGATCATCAATCTGAAAAACGGAGCCAGACTCGGCTATGCGAGCGATTTTGAGTTTGACAAAAATACTGCCTGCGTCACCGCGCTGATCATCGGCGGATCCAAAGGGTTTCTGGGACTTGGCAAAACAGAGGATCTCTACATTCCATGGAGATGCATCCGCTGTTTCGGGGAGGATACCATCCTCGTGGAATTGGGGCAGGGGGATTGTTGCTGTTCTCCCGTTCCGCCGCCAAAAAAGCATGGCAGACGCGATGAAAAATTCGGCTATTTTTCCACCAATTGTGAATAAACTGTTAAATATGAAAAAATTCCTTGCAATGGAAGGCCTTGCGTGCTATAATACACTTTGGCTGTTTGCAGGGATTTTTTTCTTTGCAGGCCGATAATACACACATCGGGAAAGGGCCGTGACGGTTCCGGGTATTCACTCGGTTGCGCGGCAGGTACCGGTGGTGGAAAAAACCAAAGGAGGACATGCAATCATGTCGGTTATCTCAATCAAGCAACTGCTCGAAGCAGGCGTCCATTTCGGACATCACACCAGAAGATGGAACCCCAAAATGGCAGAGTACATCTTCACCGAACGGAACGGGATCTATATCATCGATCTCCAGAAAACCGTGAAGAAGTTTGACGAAGCTTACAATTTCGTCAGAGAGCTTTCCGAGAACAACGGAACCATCCTGTTTGTCGGAACCAAGAAGCAGGCCGCAGACGCCATCAAGGAAGAGGCTACCCGCTGCGAAATGTACTACGTCAACGTTCGTTGGCCGGGCGGCATGATGACCAACTTCAAGACCATCAAGAAGTCGATCAACCGTCTCAACGACCTTTACAAAATGCAGGCTGACGGCACCTTTGATCTGCTTCCCAAAAAGGAAGTTGCCGCAATGCAGAAAGAGATCTTTGATCTCGAAAAGAGCTACGGCGGTATCAAGAGCATGGACAGACTTCCTGACGCCGTGTTCATCGTTGACCCCAAGAAAGAGCGCAACGCCGTTCTCGAAGCAAAGAAGCTGGGCATCCCGGTGGTTGCCATTGTGGATACCAACTGCGATCCTGACGACGCAGACTATATCATTCCCGGTAACGATGATGCCATCCGCGCCATCAAGCTCATTTCCTCCGCACTGGCTGACGCCGTGATCGAAGGCAAACAGGGCGAGTCGAGCGCCGAGGCAGAGAAGGCCGAAGAGGCTGACGCCGAAGAAGAAAAGGCTGAAGACGCCGAATAATCCCACTTTTACAAAGGAGATCAAAAAATGGCTAACATTACAGCAAAAGACGTTGCCGATCTTCGTGCGAAGACCGGTATCGGTATGATGGATTGCAAAAAAGCGCTTGTAGAAGCTGACGGCGATATGGAAGCCGCCATCAAGATCCTGCGCGAGAAGGGCGAGCTCAAAGCCCAGACCAAAATGGCGACCAGAATCGCCGCCGACGGTATCGTTGACATTCTCAAAAAGGGCAACTTTACCGCTATGATCGAAGTCAACACCGAGACCGACTTTGTGGCAAAGAACGAGAGCTTCAAGGCCTTCGTTCAGGATCTGCTCGGTATCATCATTGACAAGAAGCCCGCAGACGTCGACGCTCTCATGGCTTGCGCATACGACGCAGAGATGACGGTTGACGCAAAGGTCAAGGAAATGATCTTTAAGATCGGTGAAAAGATCACTGTCCGCCGCTTTGCAGTGGTGGAAGGCATCACCAGCACCTACATTCACGGCGCCGGCTCGATCGGCGTTGTGGCCGTATTCGAGACAAACCTTGCCGACAACCCGGAATTTGCCGTTTTTGCAAAGAATATCGCGCTCCAGATCGGCGCTTATCCTACTCCTTACCTCTGCCGCGAGGAAGTTCCGGCATCGGTTCTGGAAGAGGAGAAGAACATTCTGCTTGCACAGATCGCAAACGATCCTGCAAACGCAAAGAAACCCGACGCCATCAAAGAGAAGATGGTCATGGGCCGTATTTCCAAGTTCTACGACAACAACTGCCTCGTTGACATGACCTACGTCAAGGACGAGGACCTCAAGGTCGGCCAGTACGTCGAGAAGACCGCAAAGGAACTTGGTGGCGAGATCCGCATCGCAAAGTTCTACCGTTTCGAGAAGGGCGAAGGCATTCAGAAACGCGAAGAGAATTTTGCAGACGAGATCGCAAAAATGACCGCAGGCAAATAAAAACCGCTTTTTGGAACCCGCATTTCGGTGCGGGTTCTTTTTTGTGCAAAAAAATTGCAAAAAAGCAAACAAAAAGCTTTACAAAAAAACTGTTTTGTAGTAAAATAAAAAGGAAGATTTCCGAAGGGAGAAAACTTGACGTGAAAAAACCGAAATATCATCGCGTTTTACTGAAACTTTCGGGCGAGGCCCTGGCAGACAAAAACGGCGGGATTCTCGATTTTGCCTTCCTTGACCGTGTGGCCGGGGTTGTCAAAAAATGTGTGGACGCAGGCGTTCAGGTTGCCGTGATCGTCGGCGCCGGAAACATCTGGCGCGGAAGAGCCGGCGGTGGAATGGATCGCACGCGGGCAGACCACATGGGCATGCTTGCCACCACAATCAATGCGATTGCACTTGAGGATGCCTTCAAGCGTGCCGGAATGCAGGCAAAGACCATGACAGCGATCCCAATGAAGGCGTTTGCCGATCCTTATACCACACGCGACGCGGTTGCCGCTCTCGAGGCGGGACAGGTCGTGGTGTTCGGATGCGGGCTTGGCGCTCCGTATTTTTCGACCGATACGGCCTGCGTGTTGCGCGCCGCCGAGATCGGCGCCGACTGTATTCTCATGGCCAAGAATATCGACGCCATTTACAGCGACGATCCCAAAAAGAATCCGAATGCGGTGCGATACACCGATATTACTTATAAAGAGATTATGGAGCAGGGGCTTCGCGCGCTCGATCTGACCGCAACGATTTTCTGCATGGACAACAATCTGACCGGATATGCTTTCGGGCTTTCAGACCCGGAAAATATTTATCGCGCGGTGATGGGAGAACCAGTCGGAACCGCCATTCACAATTAAATTTCAGAAGGGAGAAAGATCATGAGATTCGATACCAGCGCAACCGAGAGCAAAATGAAAAAGACGGTGGAAAACTACGAGGGCAACCTTGCAACCATCCGTGCAAGTCAGGCGAACGCCGCCGTGGTTTCCGGAGTTACCTTTGAGTACTATGGCGCCGCGACAAGACTTGTGGATATGGCGTCTGTCACCGTGACCGATCCCAAGACACTGACCATCACTCCGTACGACCGTTCCACCCTCAAAGCCATGGTAAAAGCCATTCAAGCTTCCGACGTGGGAATCACTCCTATGGACGACGGCTCTGTCATTCGCCTTGTTTTCCCGCCTCTGACCGAGGAACACAGAAAAGAACTGGCAAAGCAGATCTCCCGTTCGGGCGAAGACGCACGCGTTGCCATTCGCAACATTCGCAGAGACGCCAATGAAGAAATCAAAAAGCAGAAAAAGGACAGCGTACTCACCGAAGACGAGCAAAAGATCGGTGAGAAGGCGGTTCAGGATCTGACCGACCGCTATATCAAGCTCATTGACGATATCACGGAGAAAAAAGAAAAAGAGATCATGAAGATCTGATGTTTGGGGGTAACCCCTTATCGGGCTGCCGCATGCAACAAGTGCGACAGCCCTACCTATCATTTTCCGAAAGGGTGTAGCTATGTTCGGCAAGAAAAACAAGAAACAGGAAGTTCAGGTGGATGATCGTCTCAGACACATCGCCTTTATCATGGACGGAAACGGAAGATGGGCGCAAAAGCGCGGAATGCCGAGAGAATTCGGGCATTCTCACGGGGGAGATACCTTCAAGAAAATCGGCCGTTATTGCCAAAAGATCGGCATCAAATATATGACGGTCTACGCCTTTTCCACCGAGAACTGGAAGCGCCCGCAAAAAGAGATCGACACGCTCATGAAGCTCCTTGATGACTATATTGAGGATGCGTTCCGCGAAATGTATGAGGATAACGTGCGGGTAAAATTTGTCGGCAACCTTTCGGTCTTTCCCGAGAGCGTGCGCGAGAAAATGGCAAAGATCGAAAAAGAGACCGAACAAAAGCCTTTCACACTCAATATTGCAATCAATTACGGCGGCAGGGAAGAGATCGTTCATGCCTGCAACAAGCTCATAAAGGAAGGCAAAGAGAGCATCACGGAAGAGGATGTTTCGGCTTCCATCTATACGGCCGGTCAACCGGATCCGGATCTGATTGTTCGCACCGGAGGCGATATTCGCACCTCTAATTTTTTGCTCTGGCAATCCGCTTATGCCGAATACTATTTTACCAAAACGCTCTGGCCGGATTTTTCCGAACGGGATGTGGATGCGGCCGTAGCCGAGTTTTATTCCCGCAAACGGCGTTACGGCGGAGTTTGAACCTGTTTTTCCAAAGGAGTTTTGCATGAAAAAACGAATTATCACGGCGATTTTCGTGTTGCTTATATTCGTTCCGACTTTGATTTTTTCCGGAAGCCCGGCTTTGCCGATCATCATGGCAATTTGCTCGATCTTTTCGGTCTATGAGCTTTTTGCCTGTGTCGGATATCAAAAATCGATCGCGCTGTCGCTTCCGTTTTATTTGATCGCGGCCGGATTCCCATTTTTGGTCCGCTATTGCAAAGATCTTGCTTTTTTGATGAAACTGACGGTAGCACTTTCGATCCTTTTTGTTCTGTACGGATTTGCCGTTGTGATTTTCACACACGGAAAATATACCGTGGAGAACATGGCAATGATCGAAGTGGGTTGCTTTTATGCGCTTGTCGGATTCAACGCAATGATGGTGATGCGCGACTATTTTCCGGGCGGGGCATACCTGTTGCCGATCGTCTTTATTGCGGCTTGGGTCACCGATGTGTTCGCCTTGTTCTGCGGGCTTCTTTTTGGCAGAGGAGGCAAGCACAAGCTCATTCCGGAGATCAGCCCCAAAAAGACGGTAGAGGGAAGTATCGGCGGCATTATTTTCTGTATGGTCGCGGTCGTTCTTTATGGCTTTCTGATTGGAAAATTCGTACCGCAAGTCGCCTTTGCTACCAAACCTTGGATTGCACTTTTGCTGGGACTTTTCCTGTCGGTCGTTTCCCAGATCGGAGACCTTTTGATGTCGCTTGTCAAACGCCATTACGGGATAAAGGATTTCGGCAAGATATTTCCGGGACACGGCGGCATGCTCGATCGCTTTGATTCGGTCATTGCCGTTTCTGCCGCATTGTTTGTGTTCTGTACATTTTTTAAGTTTTTTGAGGTAGGCTAAATGAGGAACCAGCAAAACACCGATAAAACCGAACTCGGTTCGCTTACCGTTCTTGGATCAACCGGCTCTGTCGGAGAGCAGGCGCTCGACGTCGCTTTGTCACAGGGGATCCGTGTTGACGCGCTTGTCGCCAATCAAAACGCAAGGCGCGTCGAAGAGCAGGCAAGAAAGTTTTCGGTAAAAGCCTGCGCTATGGCAGATCCGGAGGCGGCCGCAGAACTCAAAACCCGCCTTGCCGACACTTCGACCAAGGTTTACGCTGGCGAAAAAGGCATTCTGGATTTGATCGGGCGCGATTTCGGCCAACAGGAAACGGTTGTAAACGCGATTTTGGGAGAGGCCGGGTTAAAGCCAACCATCGCCGCGCTCAAGGCAAAAAAGCGCCTTGCTCTTGCCAACAAAGAGTCACTGGTTTGCGCCGGGACCTTTGTGATGGATCTTGCCAAAAAGAACGGCGTGCCGATCCTGCCGGTCGACAGTGAACACAGCGCTATTTTTCAATGTCTCCGCTCCGGATCGAAAAAGGAGATCAAACGCATTTTTCTGACCGCTTCGGGCGGGCCGTTTTACGGCATGACGACAGAACAGCTTTCGGACGTTACTCTGGAAAAAACGCTTGCGCATCCAACCTGGAATATGGGAGCAAAGATCACGGTGGACAGCGCAACGCTGATGAACAAAGGCTTTGAAGTGATCGAGGCGGTTCATCTGTTTGGCGTCTCTGTCGATCAGATCAAGGTTCTTGTTCATCGAGAGAGCATAATGCACTCGGCGATAGAATATGTTGATAACAGCGTAATCGCTCAACTTTCAAAGCCCGATATGCGGCTTTGCGTTCAATATGCAATCACACATCCCGGCCGCACGAAAGCTGTGATCGAAGAACTTGACCTGACAAAGCTCTCGGGACTTACCTTCCGGGAGCCGGACGAGACGACTTTCCGCCTTTTAGCGCTTGCAAAGAAAGCCATTCGGGAAGGCGGCGCGCTTCCTGCGGTTCTCAATGCCGCAAACGAAGTGGCTGTTGCCGCGTTTTTGCAAAAGAAGCTCAGCTTTTTGGGCATCTTTGATTTGGTTGAAAATACGGTTTCTTCGCTGGAACACGCCAAGTGCGCCACCACGATCGAAGAGGTTTTCGATTATGATGCGCAGGCCCGCAGGTTGGCCTATTCAAGCCTTTCCAAATAACAGAATCTCTCTCGAAAGGAGAGCATTTTATCGTGAGTTTTCCCACCATTTTACTCGCAATCTTCATTTTCGGAGTTCTCATTTTCATTCACGAGCTGGGGCACTTTCTTGCGGCCCGCGCTTTTGGAGTGACCGTTTTGGAGTTTGCTATCGGCATGGGGCCGAAACTCTTTTCCAAGCGTTCCAAAAAATCCGGAACCCTTTATTCGATCCGGCTTTTTCCCATTGGCGGATACGTCAACATGCTCGGGGAAGGCGCAAACGCCAACCCTGCTCCTGCTCCCAAAAAGGATCTCGAGAACGAGATTGAGCGCGATCCGCTCATCCAGAATTTAGAGGATACCGAAGCCGCGCAAAAAGCTGCGGCAGAAGAGGATTTGCATTCTTATTCCAAACAAAAGGTCTGGAAGCGGATCGTGATCTCGCTTGCAGGGCCTATGATGAACCTGCTCCTTGGATTTGCGCTCATGTTTCTTCTTGTCATCCTGTCCGGCACATCCACGTTGGGTGGGACGACCGTCGCCGGATTTTTTACCCAATACAGTGCGGAAGAATCCGCTTACGGTCTTGAAACCGGTGACTATCTGGAAACGCTTGACGGAAAGCAAATCCGGAGTTACGGTCAGCTTGAGGCGGCAATTGACGAATCTGACGACGGCGTTCTGATCGCCGATCTGACGGTTACCAGACTCAATAAGGAACAAACCGCTTATGAAACGGTGACGCTCTTTGGCGTTCGCCTGACCAAAGAGTTTCTTGCTTCTTCCTTTACCGGTTCGGTCAGCGAAAGCACGGGACTTAGAAGCGATGATATCATCAAAAAGGTAAACGGCATCCCGGTGCATACCTATAACGAGCTTTCTTATGAGATCATGATGCAGGGCTATCGCCCACTTGATTTGACGGTGGAACGGGATGGAAAACGGATCACCCTTGAGAAGGTTGCCTTTCCGAACTTCACCGATGAGAGCGGCAAAATTGCCCTGGGAGAGATGGATTTCCGCATTTACCGAGAAGAAAACCCGGGATTATTTATCATTCTCAAGCATGCATTTTTCAGGTCGCTTTCCACAGTCAAAATGGTTTGGGATTCGATTGGCGGATTGCTCACCGGCAGATTCGGGTTTGAATCGATCTCAGGACCGGTCGGCATTACAAAAACCATTTCGGATACCGCAAAAACAGGATCGCTCAACCTGTTGTATCTTGTCATCGTGATTTCGATCAATCTGGGAATCATGAACCTTTTACCGCTTCCGGCACTGGACGGAGGGCATATCTTCTTCCATTTGATCGAAGGAGTCAGGGGCAAACCGATCAAGCCAGAGGTAGAGGCCATCATCAATTTTGTCGGTCTTGTCTTGCTTTTGGCGCTTGCCGTCATCGTTTCGATAAAGGATGTGATCTCACTATGAATTATAACGGCATTCGTAAGATCAAAAGAGAAGTCCGCATTGGAAATTTGACCATGGGGAGCACTTTTCCGGTCGTCATTCAGTCGATGACCAATACCGATACGGAAGATGTTGCGGCAACGCTTTCCCAAGTAAAGGCGCTGGAGGCCGCAGGCTGTGAACTGGTGCGCCTGACCGTGCCGAATCAAAACGCCGCAAAGACCGCTTACGCTTTAAAAGAGGCCGGCGTACAGATTCCGCTTGTGGCTGATATTCATTTTGACTACAAGATCGCGCTTGCCGCGGCCGAAGCGGGATTTGATAAGATCCGCATCAATCCCGGCAACATCGGCGACGACGAGCACGTCAAAGAGGTTTGTCGCGCCTGTAAAAAAAGAGGGATCCCGATCCGCATCGGCGTCAACAGCGGCTCGCTGGAAAAAAGCATTCTCGCAAAACATGGCGCGCCGACGGCCGAAGCTCTTGTGGAGAGCGCGCTTTACCATGTTTCGCTTTTGGAAAAATTTGATTTTACCGACATCGTGGTTTCGATCAAGTCGTCGGACGTCTCAAACATGATCGCGGCCAACCGTCTTTTGTCGGAATCTTCTCCTTATCCGATCCACCTTGGCGTGACAGAATCCGGCGGAGGAAACCGCGGGTTGATCAAAAGCTCTGTTGGGATCGGTTCACTACTTTGCGACGGCATTGGAGACACCATTCGCGTTTCTCTGACCGATTCGCCGGTGGAAGAGATTCATGCCGCAAAAGCCATTCTGCAAGCCATCGGAATGGAAGGGAAGTGCGGACTGAATATTGTCAGTTGCCCCACCTGCGGGCGCACTAAAATTGATCTCATTTCTCTTACAAAAGAGTTTGAGCGTCGCGTAGAAGCCGAAGGACTTTCCGAGATCCCGGTCAAGGTTGCGCTCATGGGATGCGCTGTCAACGGGCCCGGTGAAGCCAGAGAGGCCGATTTTGGATTTGCCGGCGGCGTGGGCGAAGCGCTCTTTTTCCGTCATGGACAAGTTGTTGAAAAAATTCCGGAGGAGCATGTGATCGAGCGGCTGATCGAAGAGCTTTGCCGCTATCGGAACAGTTTGAAGCATTCATGAGTAGGAATCTGTTGCAAATTTTCAGTCGATATGAGCCGGACGCATCCAATGCGGCGTATCTTCAAAGCGCAGACCCAGACACCATTCGTTTGTCGGTCGACCGCGAGAACCGCTGCATGATCGTTGAGGCTTCTTTTGGCGCGCCGATTCCGCACGAAAAACTGCATGCACTGGAAGAGGACATCAAAGAGACCTACGACCTGCGGATGCTGGAGATCCGTCCTACATATCCCTCTGAATATTTCTCAGAGGCATCCATTCCGGAACTATTAGATGAAACCTGCCGCCGCGGAACGGTTGCAAGGGGCTTTTTTGACCATTGTCGTTGGGAGTTGACCGACAGCCGCCTCAGCATCGAGATCCCATTTGCCAAGAGCGGCGTCGAGCTTGTCAACTACGCAAAAACGCCGAAGGTGATCGAAGCGATCGCGCAAGAACGGTACGGCGTTGCCCTTGAAGTGCTGGTCACGCAGTTGGAGCTTCCGGAGGAGTCCTATTATGCGGAACTGGACGAGCAGTTGACAGAGCTCGAAAAGTCTGCCGCAAATGCCGAGGCCGCCTATCTTTCTGCACAGCAGGTGCGTCAAACCTCTGCCGCGCCTTCCCAGGAGGAGTCGATGCTGCCGCGTGCGGCGAGTATCTATCGCACAGAAGATCCCACACCGGTCATAGAAGGCAAAAGATGCCGGATCGGGCATTATCAATACGATCTTTCCGAGCCGGAATATGTGCTTGGCGAGACCTTTGACATCACGCCTACGCCAATTGCTTTTATCAATCATCCGCAAAGGAATCTGGTTCTGCTCGGTGAAGCCTTGAATTTCAAAAAGGATCCTTCAAAAGACGGAGAGCATTTTGACGTCAGCTTTGATCTGTTTGATGGAAACGCGTCGATCGGATATCGCGAATTCGGCATGGCGCCAGAAGAAGCGAATGCGCTTGAGAGCGCCTTGAAATCTTCTGCTGTCGCCATTCGAGGCTCTGTCAGAAAGCTGACCAGAAAGGGGACCGTTGACCCGGATTTTTCGCTCTTTTACAAGGATATTGCAAAGATCAAACGAGTGCTTCGCACGGATAAATCTGAGAAAAAGCGGGTGGAGCTCCACCTGCACACTACCATGTCGGCCATGGACGCAGTCATGATGCCCGAGGCCGCGCTCGACGCCGCCATGAAATGGGGCCATCCCGCCGTTGCCATTACGGATCATGGAAACGTGCAGGCTTTTCCGGAGGCCATGACCTATCTTGACGGACTCAAAAAGAAGAACGGCGGAGTCGCACCCGATATCAAGGTTCTCTATGGAATGGAGGCTTATTTTGTCAACAATACCGCAGGGGCCATTACAGGTGTCTTTGACCCCTCTTTTGACGCACCTGCAATCGTTTTTGATATTGAAACGACCGGCCTTTCGGTCAAGAACTGCGGCATCACCGAGATCGGTGCCGTCAAAATACAATGCGGGGAAGTACTCGAATCCTTTGACACCTTTGTCAATCCCGAAATGCCGATTCCGGAGGAGATCCAATCACTGACCGGTATCACAAACGAGATGGTCAAGGACGCTCCGAAAGTGAAAGAAGCGCTGGAAGCCTTCTTTGCGTTTATCGGTGGGGAAGACGCCGAGAAAAAGCCGCTTCTCATCGCGCACAACGCAAATTTTGATATTGGATTTATCCGGTACTATGCCGAACAATCTGGTCTTGCGTTCCCAAATCCTTATCTCGATACGCTGGCACTTTCCAAGTATGTCAATCCAGAACTCAAAAATCACAAGCTGGATACGCTGGTCGAAGCCTACGGATTGGGAGATTTTAACCACCACAGAGCCTCGGAAGACTCGCGCGTTCTGGCGCTGATCTACTTCCAGATGCTTGATCGGCTCAAAAAGATGGAAGTCCACGACCTGACGGCGCTCCAGCGCGATATGACCGAAAAGGCCGATCCTCTGAAGCTCAAGCCGTATCACCAGATTCTTTTGGTTAAGAACCAGACAGGACTCAAAAACCTGTATCGCCTGGTTTCCGAGAGCTATCTACGTTATTTCAAACGCTTTCCGAGAATCCCGAAAACGGTTCTGGAAAAGTATCGTGAAGGGCTTATTGTCGGCTCGGCTTGCGAAGCCGGGGAACTCTTCCGCGCGATTCTTGAAAACCGACCTGAAAGTGAGATCGAAGAGATCGTCGAGTTTTACGACTATCTCGAGATTCAGCCGATCTGCAACAACCGCTTTCTTGTGGCCGAAGGAAGCGTCAAGGACGACGAGGGACTGCGCGACCTTAACCGCACGATCGTTTCGCTTGGCGAAAAGTATCACAAACCGGTTTGCGCTACCTGCGACGCGCACTTTCTCAACCGGGAGGACGAGCTTTACCGCAAAATCCTGCTTGCAGGGCAAAAGTATAAAGACTACGACCGCGACGTGGGGCTTTATTTCCGCACCACCGAGGAAATGCTGGAGGAATTCTCCTACTTAGGAGAAGAGAAGGCTTATGAAGTTGTCGTGACCAACCCGAATCTCATCGCAGATCAGATTGAAGCCGTACGCCCGATTCCAAAGGGCTCCTATCCGCCGTCCATGGAGGGCGCTGAGGAAGAACTCGAGAATCTCTGCTGGACGCGAGCGCGCGAACAATACGGCGATCCGCTTCCAGAGCTGGTTTCGAGCAGACTGGAGCGTGAACTCGGATCGATCATCAAAAACGGTTTTGCCGTGCTGTATCTGATTGCTCAAAGGCTGGTGCATTTCAGCGAGGAACAGGGGTACTTAGTCGGTTCGCGTGGCTCTGTCGGATCCTCCTTTGTAGCCAATATGGCGGGTATTTCGGAGGTCAATCCGCTTCCTCCGCACTATTTCTGTCCGCAGTGTAAGCATACAGAGTTCTTCACCGACGGTTCGGTAGGATCCGGTTTTGATCTGCCGACCAAAAAATGTCCTGTATGTGGCGCCACCTATAAGGCCGACGGTCAGGATATCATGTTTGAAACCTTCCTTGGCTTTGAAGGCGAAAAATCGCCGGATATCGACCTCAACTTTTCAGGCGAAGTGCAAGGAAGAGTTCATAAATACACCGAAGATCTCTTTGGCGAGGGACACGTCTTCCGCGCGGGGACCATCTCGGCTTTGGCCGACAAAACCGCTTACGGATACGTGGCAAAATACGTTGAACAGCTTGGATTCAGTCTGCCAAGAGCAGAGATGAACCGGCTCGTTTCCGGCTGTCTTGGCGTCAAAAAGACGACAGGACAGCATCCGGGCGGCATCATCGTTGTTCCGCAGGCCTTTGACGTCTACGATTTTACGCCGATCCAACACCCGGCCGACGACCCGAATTCGGATGTCATCACCACGCACTTTGCGTTCTCCTACCTGCACGATACCATCCTCAAGCTGGACGAACTCGGACACGATATTCCGACCAAGTATAAGTGGCTGGAACGCTTTACCGATTCTTCGGTTCTCGACGTTGCCATGAACGACAAATCGGTTTACGATCTTCTTGAATCCACAACGCCGCTCGGCATCACGCCGGGGCAGATCGACGGCTGTACAATCGGCACCTACGGACTGCCCGAACTGGGGACCAACTTTGTTCAGCAGACGCTCCTTGACGCAAAACCGCATACCTTTGCCGACCTGCTCAAAATTTCCGGCCTGACCCACGGAACCAACGTGTGGCTTGGAAACGCGCAGGATCTCATCAAGAGCAAGACCTGCGATATTCGCGGGGTTATTGGATGCCGCGACGACGTGATGGCAGACCTTATCCGCGCAGGCGTACCAAAAAAGACCGCTTTCCAGATTATGGAAGCCGTCAGAAAAGGGAAGGGGCTTACCCCCGAATGGGAGGCCACCATGCTTGAGTGCGGCGTGCCGTCCTGGTATATCGACTCCTGCAAAAAGATCAAATATCTGTTTCCGAAAGCGCATGCTGCGGCCTACGTCATGTCTGCGATCCGTCTTGGCTGGTATAAGGTCCATGAGCCGGTCGCATTCTATTGTACCATGTTCACGGTCGCACCAAACGGCTTTGACGCGCAACTCATAAGAGGGGACAAGCCGGCAGTCGAGGGTATGATGCACGAGATCATCAAAAAAGGAAAAGACGCCTCGCAAAAGGAAACTTCCTATCTCTCGGTGCTTCAGCTTGTCAACGAAGCCATGGCAAGAGGCATCCGGTTTTTGCCGGTCGATCTGGAAAAATCGCATGCGTTTGCATTTCTTCCGGAAAACGGAGCCATTCGCATGCCGTTTTCATCCTTGCCGGGACTTGGCGAGAACGCGGCGCAAAATATCATCCACGCAAGGGAAGAAGAACCGTTCTTCTCGGTAGAGGATCTGCAGATCCGCGCCAAGCTCGGAAAAACCGTCATCGAAATGCTCAGACAGAACGGCGTACTTGATCACATCAGCGAAACCAACCAGTTGACCATGCGTTTTTAACGCAGAGTACTGCGTGTGTTCACACAGCGGAATGCGAAAAAAGCCTTGTCAATGCTTGATTTTCGCAGGTTCCACGGCAGGGGATATCCTTCATAACGCTTCTTGACACACCGATGCAACTATACAAAATTAAAGTTTTGTATAATATAGGGGAGCGAAAACGGCCCAAAACAGGAAAAAAAGCCGGATATGGCTTCGGAAAGCCGAAAATACACTCCATTTGTCCCGATTCTGCGAATGGATGGCTTTACTGCATCGTTACTGCACAGGAGAAAACTTTATGGCCTATCTTGTTGATTGGAATTTTCAAATTCTTCCTTCGCTCGTCGGCAACGATCCGCATATGGAAAAATCTATTTCTGCTATGCAGTCCTTTGCGCAATCCGGGATTCATCGATTTCTTCTGCTCGCTTCATTTGATCCGTCGTCTGGCACTCCAATCTCTCTGCATTTGCTCAGATTGAAGAAGTATTCGACGGCTCTCAGAAAAAGCCTTCCCAAGACGCTCTCTCTGCAAACTGCCTCTCGTACCACCCTTCGAGAAGGCCTTTCCGGAATGAGCGATCTGGAATTGCTCTGCCATAAAAAAACGGGATATCTGCCCTTGGATCTTCCTATTGCCGCTTACGAAGACTGGATTGATGTAGAACTCAATCGTCTGCTTTACAAAAAGCATCAAAAGCTCCTGTTTTTATCCTTTGAGTTGGCTCTGATCCTGTATCCGGATGAAGTGATCCAAAAACTCATGCGAATCGAGTCGGCGGCATTCCAATTTGGTTACAAATCCTTAGATCAACCGGCAGTTCAAGGCGCGATCAAAAGCTTGCTGCGCAGAAAAAAGCCGGTGCTTCTCGGCACCGGTCGTGATCATTTTGAAGAGGCGTTCGCAAGCGAAATTCCGGAAAAATTGAAAACTGCAAAAGCCTGTTTTTTACCGGCAGAATGGGTTGCCCTCTTACGGTCGAACCGCCGATTTTGGACTTGAATTATACAAAATTTTTAGTCTGTAATATGTTTAACAAATGCTTTTTAGGGTCAAAAACACAATATATTGTAATGAAACGCATAAATAGTCAAAAAATATTGCCACATGTTGTGCTTTTTGGCTTATAAATCAAGAAAGTGCCTCTTTTGCGTACTTTTTTCTGGTTGCCTCGCCTCCGCGCAAATGCCGCTCTTCCCTGTTTTTGTCAAGCAGTTTGCGTACCTCTTCATAAAGGGCCGGGTCTTCCCTGCGCAGGTTTTCGGAAACATCTTTATGTACCGTGCTTTTACTGATTCCGAATACCGCGGCGGCTCCCCGCACCGTGGTTTGCTTTTCCACCAAATATTCTCCAAGGATTTTACATCTTGCTTTTCCAATCGTATCAAATGTTGTTCTCATGCCAAATCCCACACTTTCTCGCTTTGTTGTTTCATCCTATGCGAAAAATGCGGGAATCATGCCAAAAAACGGAGGTTTTCCAATGGCATACATAAAAGATCCATCTCAAATATATGAAGGTATGACCTCGATCTCGGCCTTATTGGAATCGACCGAATCGGCGGTAAGGATCCTTGAAGTCTTTATCGACCGGGACAAATGCGCCAAAAAGGCGCCCGAAATTGCCTTTTTGGAGGCAAAATCAAAAGAATTCGGTTTTCCTATCCGTTTGACCGATTCGAATGAAATTGCCACCCTTTCCAGCGGAAAAACGCACGGCGGGATCCTTGCGCGCTGTCTGCCAAAAGAGTTACCGACTCTTACGCAAAAAGATATTCTTCCGGGCGGCTTTTACGCCTATCTGGACGGCATGGAAGACCCCTATAATTTTGGATATACGGTTCGTTCTCTCTATGCCGCAGGAGCCGACGGCGTGGTGCTTTCCGAGCGAAACTGGATGAGCGCCGCGGGAGCTGTGGCAAGATCCTCTGCCGGGACCTCCGAAAAGATCCCGTTATTTGTTTCGGATTTTGAGAGTGCCATCTCGCTTTTCAAGAGCGCCGGTTATCGGGTCGCTGCGGCGGGTATTCGGAATGCAGAATCGGTATTCTGCGCCGATTGTTCCTATCCGCTCTTGCTTGTCCTTGGCGGCGAAAAACGCGGCATTTCCGGAAAGCTCCTCGATCGATGCGATCTGGTACTGAAGATCCCTTATGCAAGACCATTCCGCGGCTCTCTTCCAAGTGCATCCGCGGCATCAGTCCTGGCCTTTGAGATCTTCCGCAAAAATCAAAAAAACGACTAAAAAAGCGGCGCTTTACCGTAAGTTCCATAGGGAATTTTTCGATAAAGCGGCGGCACATTTGAGCACAGGCGCGGTGTAAAGCCACGCCTGTTCTCCTTTTGTTGTTCAGTCGAAGTTGGGATCCTCCACGGCTCCGACAAAGTTGTAGACGATCTCAATGGTATGCCTGTAATGCCCGTCAACCTTCTGCTTTTCGTGGATCAACGCCTTGTCAATGGAAGATATTGTGTTTTCACCTCCAATTTTTGATTTGTTGACGAATATGAGAGTCCACACTTTGCAAAGCAAAGTATAATGAGCCTATACTTTTACTTTACTCATGTTATTTCAACTTTTCGATCACTTCACCGATATCTCCGTTGATGCAGATCGAGCGATCGGTGATCTCTTCAAGCGTGACTGCTTCGCCTTTGTTGACGCAGGCGTAGGTCGCCTTTGGGTTCTGCGCCGTCATATTCCAAAACGGGATCTTGATGATGACCGGCGTGTTGTAGCCGACGCCGAGTTCAAGAAACAGCACTTTGCCTTTGCGTGTGCGGATGAAGTTTTCGTACCGCTCTGCCGCCTCGTGCCAGCCGTCGTCCTCGACGAAGGAATCGTCCGAGCGCAAATTCATCGTCACCTTGCCGCCGTAAACAGGACAGCGCGGGATCAGGTCACTCGGAATTGTCATTTTGATTTTTTTGTCTTCCGGAACCGTGAAAAGGCCGTCTTCGTCGCGCACGAATCCCTGCGCC
>JAFSSP010000006.1 GCA_017450945.1 Clostridia bacterium
CCCTCTCCCGCACCCACTCCCCTTCCAGAACCAAAAACAAAAAGAAAAACGCTTGCCTTCATTCCGGCGAGCGTTATATTTTTTGGTGAAAGTTTTTTTGGAAGGGGTGCGGGGAAACCTCTTTTTTTCAAAAAAGGGTTTCCCCGCATTCTTTCTCATAAACCTTTACACCCGATCCACTTGTATCACGGCGAAGTAGGTGGGGTTGATGGTGCTGATAGCCGAAGAGATTTGGTCTTTGAGCTCGGAGTCGGAGGCTTTGATTTCAAAGGGGACGGCGACGTCGAAGATGAGGTTGGAGTGGGTCGGGCCTTTGACCAGCCGGAAATCGTGGATACGCAGGTCGGGAGAGATGCCCTTGATGGCATTTTCCACCTCTTTGCGCAGGGCGAGCGTTTCCTCGTCGCGCAAGATCGGATCCATGTGGATGGTTGCTTCGATGCCGTGTTCGTTCCGGAGTTTATGCTCGATGAGATCGATCATATCGTGCGAATCGAACACGTCCTTTTTGCCGTCGACCTCGATATGGAGTGCGGCGATGATATGTCCGGGGCCGTAGTTATGCACCACAAGATCGTGGATGCCGAGCGCGTCCGGAAACTCCGAGACGACCGACTCGATGGTCTTTACGACCTCCTCCGAGGGAGCTTCGCCGAGGATGGCGTTTTTGGTTTCGAGGAAGATCTTGAATCCCGAATAGAGGATAAACAGCGAGACGGCAACGCCGATGTAGGCGTCCAGGTTCCAACCGAGGCTCGGGAACAGGAGGCTGACCAGCGTTGCAATCAGTACGGCGCCGGTGGAAAGCACGTCCGAGAGGCTGTCGGCGGCGGTGGCGCGCATGACCGAGGAATCGATCTTTTTGCCGATTTTGCGATTGAGATGCGCGAGCCAGAGCTTTACCAAAATCGCGCCGCCGAGCACTGCGACCGAGATCCAGCTTGCTTCGGGAGGCTCGGGCGTGATGATTTTCCGGATCGACTCTTTGAGCAGTTCGGCACCGACGAGCAGGATGAGAAAGGAGACGATCATCGAGGCGACGTACTCAATACGCGCGTGGCCAAAGGGGTGTTCCCTGTCGGCCGGCTTTGCGGCGATGCGGAAGGAAAGGAGCGAGATGAGTTGTGAGCCTGCGTCCGAGAGGTTGTTCACGCCGTCGGCTAAGATCGAGAGCGAGGCAAACAGCGCCCCCACCGCGATTTTTGCACCCGAGAGGAGCAGGTTGAGGACGATCCCCACCACGCTGACCATCGTCCCGTAGGAAGCGCGGACTCTTGGGTTTTCTATTTGTTCGTGGTTTTTGACAAACCATCTGGAGAGCAATTCTACCATAAAAATCCCCTTTTTGGAGTTATCCCCAGTATTTCCGATCCAGACTGCGAAGCTGGATGGCTTCGGCAATGTGTTGCGAGAGAATGTTTTCGCTGTGATCGAGATCGGCGATGGTTCTTGCCAGACGCAAAACGCGGTCATAGCCGCGCGCCGAAAGGCCGAGCCGTTCGTAGGCCGATTTGAGAAGTGCCGAGGCTTTTTCGTCGATCGGGCAGTATTTGCGAATGCCGGCGGCGTCAAGCTGGGCGTTGCAGAAAAGGTGATCGTCCTTCATGCGATCGAGAGCCAGCTTTCGCGCGGCGACGACCCGCTCCCGGATGACGGCCGAAGTTTCCCCGGTCTGCCCTTTGTCGGCAAGCTCGTCATAGGAGAGCGAGGGAAGTTCGATTTGAATATCAATGCGGTCGAGCACCGGGCCGCTGATTTTGGAAATGTAGCGTTTGACCTCATCCGGGCGGCAGGTGCAGGGCTTGGTCGGATGCCCGAAGTATCCGCACCGGCAAGGGTTCATGGCGGCAACGAGCATAAAAGAGCAAGGGAAGGTAACCCGTCCGTTCGCTCTTGTGATGGTGACGCGGCGATCCTCCATTGGCTGACGGAGCGAGTCGGTCACCTGCTTGGGGAATTCCGGAAATTCGTCGAGGAACAAAACGCCGTTGTGCGCGAGCGAGACTTCTCCCGGCATGGGATTTGCCCCGCCGCCGACCATGCTGACCGGACTCATGGTGTGGTGCGGAGAGCGGAAGGGACGGCAGGTCACGATCGCTGCGTCGCCGAGGTCGCCCGCAACCGAATGGATCTTGGTGGTCTCAACCGCCTCCTCGAAAGAAAGCGGCGGCAGAATGGTGGGTAGGCGCTTTGCAAGCATGGATTTTCCGGTTCCGGGAGGGCCGATGAGAAGAATGTTATGCCCGCCCGCCGCGGCGATCTCCATGGCGCGCTTGGCTATGATCTGTCCTTTGACGTCGGAAAAATCCACCGGATAGGTTTGCAATTCGGCCGAGAAAGGACGCGCCGGGAGCGGCTCGATGATCTTTTCACCGTTGAGGTGCGCCACGAGCGCGCGCATATCGGGCGTCGGGTGAACGGCGATCCCTTCGACCGTGGCGGCCTCGGGCGCATTTTCCACAGGCAAAAAGAGATCGGTCATGCCGGCCTCTTTTGCGCAAAGGCACATCGAGAGCGCGCCGCGCACCGGGCGAAGACTGCCTGAGAGCGACAATTCGCCGAGGATACAGAATTTTGAGAGGTCAATATTTCTGCGAATGACTCCCGAACCCTGAAAAATGGCGGCAAGGATCGCGGCATCGTAGCCGGAGCCTTCCTTTTTGCGGTCGGCGGGCGCTAGATTGACCGTGATCTTGGAATAGGGGAACGGATAACCGCTGTTGGTGCAGGCCGTGCGGACGCGCTCTTTGGCCTCCCTGACGGCAAGATCCGGCAACCCTACCAGATCAAAGCCCTGCAGGGTGCTTTTTTGGTTGCATTCCACCGTGACGAGAAACCCGTCGATGCCGGAAAGCCCAGCGCTGTAAACCGATGATAGCACTCTCCTGTTCCCTCCTGTCGTTTGATTCTTTCAAGATTATACACCCGCGCGCGCAAAATGTCAATCACTCAAAATTTTTACAAAATCCATAAAAGCGAAAAATCTATTGACTTTTCCCGGCAAGTCCTGTATAATAGATTCAGCAAAAATTGATCCCGGGAGGCTCTTATGAAAAAGCTGTTATGCGTCCTGTTGGCGCTTCTACTTGCGCTCTCCTTTGCGGCCTGCTCCAAAGGCAAGGACGCCGATGACGATCTTTCCAAATACCTGCAGGACGAAGAAGTGATCGAAAAAATCAAGCTGGAAAACGGCGACGTTTTCTATCTGGAATCGGTCGACACCGTGACGCTCATCGTCACCGGCTATGAAAGCTCGCACGAGCTTCATGAGCTCACCATCCCGGATACGCTGGCCGGCAAAAAGGTCATTGGAATCGGCCCACAGGCTTTCTATTACTGCAATTCACTGACCTCGGTGACCATCCCGGATACCGTGATCTCGATCGGTAATTATGCATTTGCCGCTTGCTCCTTCTTGGAAACCGTCACGATCCCGGCTTCGGTCAAAACGCTCGGAACCGGCGCGTTCTGTCGCTGTGAAAAACTCTCCTCTCTGACCTTCTCCGAGGGCGGCGCGCTCGAAGAGATCCCTGAAGCCTGCTTCTGGGACTGCGCGGCACTCACCCAAGTCACCATTCCCTCTTATATCAACCTCATCGGCAAGGGCGCTTTCTACGGTTGTACAGAGCTTGCGACCCTTGTGGTGGAGGACAGCGAGACACCGGTTGAGATCCGCGACCAGGCTTTCCAGAACCTGCCCAAGCTTGTAAACGTTACGCTTCCCGAAAACGCAACCTTTGCCCCTCTCTCTTTCGCCGGCACACCATTTGTCGAGGAATGAGAGGAAAAGAAATTGAATAGTGATGCGAGAGAAACTTTTTAGAAAAAAGTTTCTCTCGCGCTCTTTTCAAAAACTTTGAAACAAAAATAGAACGCTCGCCGGGATGTCGGCGAGCGCTATTTTTTATTTGATTTCCTGTTCCAAATCGTCAAACAACTCCGAATCGAAAAACTCGCGGAGGCTCATATCACAGCCGTCGCATATTTTCTTGATGGAAACAACACCCGGATTCTGGCTTTTCTCATTGAGCATGCTGTAAATGGTGGAAGGCGAAACGCCGGCATTGTTCGCGATGGCGTTGATTGCAAGATCGCGCTCTTTGGAAATTTGGAGAATTCGTTCGGCAACCGCTTGTTTTGCGTTCATAATACCCTCCCACTTACGATATATCGCTAAAAGTTTACCCAAATTTGCGACAAATCGTGTGGGACATATCGCAAACTTTGAAAATCCGTGCTATAATTGCGATATATCCCATAAGATGGGGGGTTTTGATGGTTTGCACCTTTTCCGGGCATCGGAAAATTTACAATCAAAAAGAAATAGAGCCGATTTTGAGATCGACCCTGGTTGACTTGGTGGAACGGCAGGGCGCGGCAAAATTTTACTTCGGAAATCACGGAGATTTTGATTCTATGGTGCAAAGAGTTCTCGCGGAACTTTCCATCGTTTACCCGATCACCTGTTATATTGTTCTTGCGTATCTTCCGGGAGAAAAGAAGCGCGAAGAGAAACCATATAAACTGGCAACGATTTTACCCGACGAGATCGAGCGTGTCCCAAAACGTGTTGCCATTCTCTTTCGTAACAACTGGATGCTCCGGCAAGCCGATTGCGTGATTACTTATGTTTCTCATGACATCGGAAACGGTTCGGCACGCTTCAAAACGTTAGCCGAAAAGCAAGGCAAAAAGGTGATCGAATTGTCTCAATCCCTTTGACTTCCCGGCGGGATCTCGGCGCACGCTGTGAATGGCTGTCCCGAAAGCCTCCCCCGCCGGGGAGTGCTGAAAAGAAAGCGATTCAAAGTAAAAAGCCGGGAAGCTACGAAAGCTCCCCGGCCGCTTTTTCTTTGGCAACGAGGGCGCAAAGAAAAAGCTAACAAAAAGAAACGCGTTTTTTTGGGGCTTCTCGCCCCAAACCCTCGCCGCTTTTTAAAAAAAGCGGGCAAAAACTTTCCAAAACAAATTGTTTACAGTTTTTAAGAGGGTGCGGGAGTGCTTTTTTCAAAAAGCACTCCCGCATTTTCTCTTATAAACTAAAAAACCTTACAAAATCGTATCCACCAACCCGAGCACGAAGGGCAGAAAGCGCATGACGAGGGCGAGGGTGACGGTGGAGAGGAGAACGGTGACGGCGATGACGAGCGCCGGATGTCCGCGTCTGCGGTAATGCTCTTTGAGCGAGGCGAGATCCTCTCCCGGCAAAAACAAAGGCGTTGCGGCAAGCTCTTTTGAATCAAGCGCGAGCGCCGGAATATCCGGTGCTTTTTCTGCTTTTTGCGGTTCGCCGTCGGGGCTTTCGGCAGGCGCTTCTTCGGTCGGCTCGGCGGCCTCCGCCGCCTCTTTTGCCACAAGAACCTTATGCGAGAGCGGTGTGGGACGCGCTAAGATCCGTCGGATCGAAAAGCGTTTTGCAAGGCCCAATTCTTCAAGCGTTTTGGCCTTGTCGGGCGCGGTTGCTTCCGCGCTTTCGAGAGCCGAAAGCAGACTCCACGCGACAGCGCGGTGACGAAGATAGGCGGCCACGGCGACGACGATTCCGATCGCGAGCGCATAGAGGAGAAACTCGAGGCTGTGCCGAAAGCTCTCTGAGACCGGGATGTGCTCGTAATTGCCGAATTGCAGGGTAAAATATCTCGTTTTGAGATAAGCGAGCAGCTCGCCGACGAGGGTTTTTGAGAACCAGTCGGTGAATTTACTGCAGGCAAACACAAGAACCACTTCCCTTCTACGCATAAAGTTTTTCGGCAACCCGGAGAAAACTCAGCGGGTTGCCGGATTGCGGGAATTTCGCCGTCTGTGGGTGGAGACGAGGGCTACGCGCCCTCGACGGCGCAAACTTTTGAAAAAGTTTGATCAAAACTTTTATTTCTTGATCACGTCAAGACCGATGTATTTGCGGAGCACTTCGGGAACCGTGACCGATCCGTCGGCGTTCTGGTTCTGCTCGACGAGTGCCGGGAAAATGCGCGAGGTGGCAAGTCCCGAGCCGTTGAGCGTGTGGACAAATTCGGTTTTGCCGTCGGCGCGTTTGACGCGGATCATACCGCGGCGGGCCTGGTAATCGCGGCCGTTGGAGACCGAAGAAACTTCCTTGTAACCGTTCATCGAGGGGATGTTGATCTCGATATCGTAGGTGCGGGCCATGGTCGAGGCGCAGTCGCCCGCGGCCAGTTTGACCGTGCGGAAGTGGAAGCCGAGCCCCTTGACGAGGTTTTCGGCGTTGCCGACCAACTCTTCAAAGGCTTCGTCACTCTTTTCGGGCAGCGTGTACTGAACCATTTCCACCTTGTTGAACTGATGGCCGCGCACCATTCCGCGCTCGTCGGCACGGTAGGAACCGGCCTCGCGGCGGAAGCAGGGCGTGTAGGCAAAATATTTTTTGGGCAGATCGGCCTCGGTGAGAATTTCGTCGCGGTGGAGCGAAACAAGAGCGGTTTCGGCAGTGGGGAGCATGAAGCGTCTGCGCTCGTCCTCGGCCGTCTCAAGCCAATAGACCTCGTCCTGGAACTTCGGGAACTGACCTGCGGTGAGTCCGCATTCGTAGCCGAGCATGTGCGGCACGAGCATGAACTGGTAGCCGTTGCCGAGGTGGAAATCAATGAAATAGTTGAGGATCGCCCACTCGAGGCGCGCGCCAAGGCCGGAATAGATCCAGAATCCGTTGCCAGAGAGCTTTGCGGCGCGTTTGTAGTCGATGAGCCCCAGATCGGTGCAGAGATCGACGTGGTTCTTCGGCTCAAAATCGAATTTGCGCGGCTCGCCGAAATAGCGGAGCGGCTTGTTGTTCTCTTTTCCGCCGCCTTCGAGATCGGGATCCGGCATGTTGGGAAGTCCGAGCATAAAGGAGGTCAGCTGTGTTTCGACCTCTTTCAGTTTATCGTCGTTGGCTTTGGTCTTGGCTCCGAGCTCTTTCATCTCGGCAAAAATGGGGGCCAAGTCCTTCCCTTCCTTTTTGTATTGCGGAATTAGCTTGTTGGTGCGGTTCTGCTCGGCCTTGAGCGCTTCGTTTTCCACGATGATGGCGCGGCGCTGTTCGTCGAGTTTGATGATCATTTCAACGTCTTCTTTTGCGTCTTTTCCCTTTTTGGCAAGACGCGCAATGACTTCTTCGGGCTGTTCCTTGATGAGTTTGATATCTAACATAATCTTTCTTTATCCTTCCAGATGAAAAGAATTCATAATTTGTTCATAATTATTCTGCGAAGAAATTATCTCCGCAAATGCGCTTGAGCAGTGCCTCCAGGTCTTCATCGTCGCTGTAAGCAAGCTCGACGACCTTTTTCTTAGCGCTCTTGAGGATGCGTACCCGACGTCCGAGAACACTGACGGCGCGGTGCTCAAGATCCTTCATATAGACCTTCTTTTGCGTCGGCTCCTCGTCGGCCTGAGCCTCGGGAGCATAGTTGAGAAGCCGAATGGTTTTCTCCACGTCGCGGACAGAAAGGCCCTTATCGACGATCTTTTGTGCCAGCGGAATGATCTTCTCTTCGTCGTTGAGGCCCAGGAGAGCGCGGGCGTGACCGGCCGAAAGTTCCCCGCTCTTGAGCATTTCTAGAACCTCTTCGGGGAGGTCAAGCAGACGGAGCAGGTTGGCAATGGTACTACGGTTTTTGCCCACTTTGGAGGCAACCTGATCCTGCGTCAGGCCGAAATTGTCGATGAGAGATTTGTAAGCAAAGGCCTCTTCAATTGGGTTGAGGTCTTCTCTTTGCACGTTTTCAATGATGGAAATTTGCGCGGTCTTGAGATCGTCGCCGTTGAGAATCACGGCCGGGATCTCGGAAAGGCCTGCCATTTTGGCGGCGCGCCAGCGGCGCTCACCGGCAATGATCTGGTAGGTGCCTTCGAGAAGATCGCTTTCGCGCACGATGATCGGTTGCAAAACGCCGTATTGACCGATCGAATCGGCAAGTGCTTCGAGTTGTTCGTGATCGAACTGCTTACGCGGCTGATCACTGCGGGGTTCTACATCCGAAATTCGCAGATTGACGGCGGCGCTCGTTTTGTCGCCGGTCATGACGTTATCGTCGAGGAGTGAGTAAAAATCGCGGCCGAGACCGCCTCTTGCTTTAGCCATGGTCCACTCTTCCTTTCAATTTATATAATCAGATGCGCTCGGCAAGTTCTTTTGCCACGTTGAGGTATTCGGCGGCGCCTTTAGAGCGCTTTTCAAAGTAGTAAACCGGTTCGCCAAAACCGGGAGCCTCGGACAATTTGACGTTTCTCGAAATGGGAGTCTCGAAGAGCTTGTCCGAATAGTGCTTTTTCAGCTCGCGAATGACCTGCGTGGAAAGAAGCAGGCGGCTGTTGTACATGGTGACAAGAATGCCGGTGACGTTCAGGGTCTTGTTGTAGTGCGCTTTGATCTGACCGATGGTGACCATCAGCTGGGAAAGGCCCTCGAGCGCGAAGAATTCGCACTGCATCGGGATTACGACGCCGTCGCTCGCCGTCATGGCGTTGACGGTCAGCATGCCGAGAGAAGGCGGACAGTCAATAATAATGTAATCATAGTTGGCTTTTACCTCGTCAAGCTTCTTTTTGAGGATGTATTCGCCGTCTTTGGAGTCGCCCAGCTCATATTCTGCGCGAGCGAGCGTGGTGGTAGTCGGAAGAATGGACAGATTGTCATACTTGGTTTGCAGAATGACATCAGCCGCGGGAACTTCGGTGGTCAGAAGCTCGTAGGAAGTGCTTTTCAGGCTTTTTTTTGCAATTCCAACGCCACTGGTTGCATTTCCCTGGGGATCCAGGTCAACAATCAGCACTTTATAGCCCAGAACGCCGAGAGAAGCCGCAATGTTGACAGCCGAGGTGGTTTTGCCAACGCCGCCTTTTTGATTGGCAAAGGAGATGATTTTGTTCATATCAATTAGTCCTTTCTTGAAGGCAAAGGCCTTCGAAATCGTCCCGAGTGGGGCCTCGGGCTTGTTGACTATAGTATAACATGCTTTTTTGCGGTTTGCAATAGATTTTTGCAATATTTTTGCGAAATTTTCAATTTGTTTGCAATTTTCTTCGTATCCTTTCTTTGCGGGAAGATCTGTTTCACGTGAAACAACCGACTCTATGTAAAACGACGTTTCACGTGAAACATTTGTTGGTCGATTTTTTACGTTTCACGTGAAACAATAAAAAAGGACGCCGAAGCGTCCTCTTTTGTACTAATTATAATGGTTTCTTTCGCATCGTTGCAAACGGCCTTGGATAGCCGCTCGGCGTTGCCTTGATTTTTGGGATCAAAATCAAACTGCGCTCTTCCGATGTATCGTTTGACAGGATCAAAGAGCGCTTTTGCAGAATCGGTTCACCGCCACCGAGAAGTTTGATTGCTTTGCTTGCTTCTTCCAATTCTTCCTCCCCCTTGGCGCCTTTCATAGCGAACAACAGGCCGCCAACCGGCAAAAGCGGAAAAGCAAGTTCACAAAGCAGATTGAGTCTTGCTACGGCGCGACTGACGATCACATTTGGCTTACCGATTGCTTCTTTGATCGCAGGATCTTCGGCACGCCCGACAATCGTTTTCAGATTGGACAATTGCAGTTTTTCGGCGGTTTTTTGCACGAAAGCGATCTTTTTTGCCGTGCTGTCGAGAGAAATGATCGAAAGATCGGGGCGACAGATCGCAAGCGGCAGTGACGGGAACCCGGCGCCGCATCCGAGATCCAAAACGGTTGAACCGCTTGAAATTTCCTCGCTGCCAAGCAGTGAATCGACAAAGTGCTTGGAAATGATCTCATCCGGCTCGGTAATGGCGGTCAGATTCATGACCTTGTTCGTTTCGGTAAGTTCATTCAACAGGATCCAAAAGGCGGCTGTTTCGCGGGAATCCGGCTCCGGGAGGCTGTTTTTTACAAAGGAATCCGAAAGCCGCCTTGAAAACTCGGTTTCAGTCATGGGTGTCTCCTTACTTCATGCCCAAATAGATGAGCAGAACACTGATATCTGCCGGATTGACCCCGCTGATCCGCGAGGCCTGTCCAAGCGTCAGAGGTTTGATCGCATTCAGTTTTTGCGCGGCTTCGATCCGCAGTCCGCGAATCGAGGAATAGTCGAGATCGGGCGAGAGCTTCTTTTCCTCTAACTTTTTCTGCCGTTCGACCTCGATTTGCTCGCGCCGGGCATATCCTTCGTACTTGACGTCGGTCTCCACCGTAAGTCGAATCATTCTGGAAAGGGTCGGCCGATCCGGGTCGATTTCTGCCAGCCCGTCGTAAGTGACGGCGGGACGGCGCAGAAGATCGGCAAGAGATGCGCCCGACTTGAGCGGGGTATCTCCGAGAGATTCCAGGAATGGGTTTGCCGCCTCGGGCGAGACGTAGGTAGATTCCAGCCGCTTCTTTTCGGCCTCTTCTGCTTCTTTTTTTAATAGGAAGGCGTGATAGCGTTCTTCCGGGACAAGTCCCATCTCATATCCGGTCGGAGTCAAACGCAAATCGGCGTTGTCCTGACGGAGGAGCAGACGGTATTCCGAGCGCGAGGTCATCATGCGGTAGGGTTCGTTGGTTCCTTTGGTGACCAGGTCGTCGATGAGCGTGCCGATATAGCTTTCGGAACGGGCGAGAATCATGGGAGATTTGCCCAAGACTCCTCTTGCCGCGTTGATCCCGGCAACAAGTCCCTGCGCGGCGGCCTCCTCATATCCCGAGGTGCCGTTGAACTGCCCGGCTCCGAAGAGGCCGTGAATGGCTTTGAACTCGAGCGTGGGGAGGAGCTGGGTGGGGTCTACGCAATCATACTCGATCGCGTAGGCGTAGCGCATGATCTCGGCATGAGAAAAGCCCTTGAGAGATCGAAGCATTTTCACCTGCACGTCGGTTGGCAGGGAAGTGGAAAAGCCCTGAATATAGATCTCGCCGGTGTCTTTCCCGAGTGGTTCGACAAAGAGTTGATGGCGCTCCTTATCGGCAAATCGGACCAGTTTGTCCTCGATCGAAGGGCAGTAGCGCGGCCCGGTGCCGTGAATTTTGCCCGAATACATGGCCGATCGCGTGATATTCTCTCGAATGATGCGGTGTGTCTCTGTATTCGTGTATACAATATGGCATGGAATTTGAGAAAGATTCTCAAAAAAGTTTTCTTCATGGGTGGAAGAGAAGGGAAGGGGCGATGCTTCTCCGGGCTGGACTTCAAGCTCGTCCCAGTCGATGCTCTCGCGCTTGACGCGCGGGGGCGTGCCGGTTTTGAAACGCACCAGTTTGACGCCTGCCTCAAGAAGAGAGGCCGAGAGTCCTTTTGCCGGCAAAAATCCATCCGGGCCGGCTTCGTAGCTGACGTCGCCGACGAAAATAGCCGATTCGAGATAGGTTCCGGTCGCAATCACAAGGGCCTCGCACTCCCAATGTTCCCCCAGCCGCGTGGTAAGGCCAGTGACTTTGCCGTCTTCAACCGAAAACGCGACGACTTCGGCCTGAATGAGGCGCAGATTCGGCGTCTCCTCCAGCGTCTTTTTCATCAATTTATGATAGTTCTGCCGGTCGGCCTGCACGCGCTTGCTCCGCACGGCCACGCCTTTGCCCTCGTTGAGCGTGCGCGACTGGAGTGTCACAAGGTCGGCCGCGCGTCCCATCTCGCCGCCGAGCGCGTCGATCTCGTAAACGAGGTGTCCTTTTGCTGTGCCGCCGATCGAAGGATTGCAGGGCATGTTGGCGATCGATTCAAAGGACATGGTGAAAAGCACCGTGTCCACGCCAAGCCGGGCGGAAGCCAGTGCCGCCTCGATCCCCGCGTGTCCGGCGCCTACCACCGCAACAGCCGTTTTTTGATCGTTTTTCATGAGAAAGTCCTTTGGTATTTATAGAAAATTAACAAAAAGTTCACAAAATATTTTTATTCGACCCGGTTCAGGTAGTCGAATTGCTCTTTGGAGAGTCGATCGATTTTGCAGTTCATCGAATCAAGTTTTAAGAGGGCGACCTCGCGGTCGATCTCTGCCGGCACCGCGTAGACCTTTGGCGCGAGTCTTTCTTTTCGCGTGGCGAGATAGTGGAGGCTTTTTGCCTGGATCGCAAAAGACATATCCATGATCTCGGCCGGGTGGCCGTTTCCGGCGGCAAGGTTGACGAGTCGCCCCTCGGCAAGCAGATTGAGCACGCGGCCGTCTTTCATGCGGTAGCCCACGATGTTCGGCTTGCGGTCAAAAACTTCTACCGCCATATCCGACAGGGCTTTTTTGTCGATCTCCACGTCGAAATGCCCGCTGTTGGCAAGCAGAACGCCGTCCTTCATCAGCGCAAAGTGTTCACGGCGGATCACGTCGCAGCAACCGGTCATGGTCACAAAAATATCGCCGATCTTTGCCGCCTCGTCCATCGGAAGAACGGTAAAGCCGTCCATGACCGCCTCGATCGCCTTGACCGGGTCGATCTCGGTGACCACCACCACGGCGCCCATGCCGCGGGCGCGCATGGCAAGCCCCTTGCCGCACCAGCCGTAGCCCGCAACCACAAAGGTTTTGCCGGCGATGATCAGGTTGGTCGTGTTCATAATGCCGTCGAGCGTCGATTGCCCGGTGCCGTAGCGGTTGTCAAACAGGTGTTTGCAGTCGGCGTCGTTGACGTCGATCATCGGATAGTCGAGAAGTCCTGCTTTTTCGCGGGACAAAAGCCGGTGAATGCCGGTCGTCGTCTCCTCGCAACCGCCGAGGAGTCTTTCGCCAAAGGCTCTGCACTCGCCGTGCAGGAGCGACGTCAGGTCGCCGCCGTCATCGATCATCAGATCCGGATGGCAAGAGAGCACCGAGATGAGGTCTTCTTTATATTCTTTGTCGTTGACACCGTGGCGCGCAAAGACCGAAATGCCGCCCGAGGCAAGAGCTGCCGCCACGTCGTCCTGTGTGGAAAGCGGATTGCAGCCGGTGGCAAACACCTCGGCGCCGCCCGCGGCGAGCGTGCGGGCAAGATAAGCGGTTTTTGCTTCGAGGTGGATCGACATGGCGATCCGCATGCCCGAAAAAGGTTTTGTTTGTTCAAACTCGGCCTTGATTTTATTCAGCAAGGGCATATAGGAGGCCACCCAATTGATTTTTGCTTCTCCCGAAGGGGCAAGCGCGGGGTCTTTGATACGGTTCATGATTGTTCCTCTTTTTGCTTTTTTCGGCAATAGTATAGCACAATTGGAAAAAACTTGCAACAGGGGAAGTCTTGTTTTCCGCTCGCGCCCTCAAAAAAGAGAAATTTTATTTTGGATTTTTTCAAAAGAGAGATTGAATTTGTGCAAAAGGTATGATATAATAAAGTGAAAAGAAATGTTTTTTGTGCATTTGATGAGATGAATGGAGGAAAAACAATGAAACGGAATCGTTTTTTGTTCGCAATCCTGTTTTTGGCGATCGTCTTCTCTCTGATTTTGCCGGTTTCGGCGCAGGGGAACGGTCGTGTATGGATCCAGGGGCACAACCTGAAGCTCACCGATCACGTTGCAATGATCTATTATGTGGGGACCGAGGATTTGCCGGACGGAGTAGAAGTCGGCGTTGCGATCTATCGCTCGCAAAAAGAGGTCTACACCAAGGCGACCGCCGATGCGCTCCTTGAGACGGTCGGCGGCAGTGAGGCTGGCTTTTCCAAGTTTTACTATGAAGGTCTTGCCGACTATGAAATGACCGATCTTCTCTACGCCCGTCCTTACTATACCGCGGCCGGGAAAACGGTCTACGGTGAGATTGACTCCTACAGCGTCCTCCAGTACGCGATGGAGCAAACCGGCAAAACCGGCTATGTTCCCAACGCTTCTCTTGCCTCCACGCTCGAGTGGCTCCTCTCGGAGGGCGCAAAAGCGCAGATCGCCGAGAATTATAAAACCGATTGCCTGCCGACCGGGGATTTCGGATATCTTTTGGTCGAGGGCGCCCTCCTGCCCGACGGCGTCTCGCAGAACGGTGGCTTTGCGGTTGGGAGCGAGGTTACGCTGACCGGCATCGGCGGTGTGATGGGCTGGTATCAGGATGGCGCGCGCGTCGGATCGGGACACACCTTGGCCGTGACGGTCACGGCCGAACCGCAATGCTATACCGCCGTTTGCGAAGAACATGACTATGAAGCAGTCCTCGTGTCGCCTGCGACCTGCACCGAATCCGCGATCTACCGCCTTGTCTGCGCTTGCGGTGAACCAAGCGGAGAGCCGTATGCCTCCGGCGATGCGCTCGGGCATGATACCGAAAACGGCGTTTGCAGAATTTGCGGTCAATTGATCGCAAGCGAGGGCCTTACGTTTGAAAGTAACGGAGACGGCACCTGTGCGTTGACCGACATCGGTACTTGCACCGACACAGAGGTGGTCGTTCCGGATCAATCGCCCGACGGCGACACCGTCACAAGCATTGGCAGCAGTGCTTTTAAGGGCGAAGAGATCGAGTATATCAATCTTCCCTATACGTTGATTGAAATCGGCGACAACGCCTTTAAGAATTGCAATTCTCTGACAAACGTGTTTTTCCGCGGCGCCCCGGAAGAATGGTATGAAATCGTTATCAGCGAAACCGGAAACGGTAAACTGACAGGCGCGACGATTGATTTTGCAGAAATGCATACGCGACACATAGAAGTGATCGATGCGGCTGTTGACGCGACCTGCACCGGGACGGGATTGACCGCGGGCAGTCGTTGCGCGATCTGCGATGCGATCCTTGTGGCTCAGGAAGTTACCCCCGCCCTCGGACACGACTATGAAGATGTCGTGACCGCTCCCACCTGCACGACCGCGGGATATACCACGCACACCTGCTCGCGTTGCGGAGATTCCTATACCGACAGCGAGACTGCCACGACCGGCCACAATTACAATTCCCGCACCGGTTTCTGCGCCTATTGCGGCGAGAGTAACGTGATCTATGAATCGAACGGAGACGGCACCTGCAAGGTGACAGGCCTCAGATCCAAGACCTACGACGACGTTTATGTCGTCATTGCCGAAGAGACTCCCAATGGCGATCGGGTAACGAGCATTGCCGAGAACGCTTTTGTCGGCTCTTACGTCGAAGAGGTCCTCATTCCGAAGACCGTGACGACAATCAAAGCGAACGCCTTCTACGACGTGCCGATCATGGCGGTCTACTTTGGCGGGAGCCGGGCTCTTTGGGACAGCATCACCTTTGAAGAAGGCAACGGCGCAGTCTATTTTGCCGACGTGTACTACTATTCCACGACAAAACCCGCCGCCGACGGAATGCTCTGGCACTGGGTGAACGACGTGCTGACCGTCTGGCCGCCGAACACCGACGATTACGGCGAACTGCATCCGTCGCATTGAGGGAAATTGAATAGATAGGATTTGTGGGGCGAGGGGCTTTTCTTTCAAGAAAATGCC
>JAFSSP010000007.1 GCA_017450945.1 Clostridia bacterium
ATTGCTGCAACCAGAGAACGCAAACCCTCAAATGCTCGTGACGCTGTCCGGGATCTCGTTGCTGGTCAGCGAGGTGCAACCAGAGAACGCATATCTTCCAATGCTCGTGACGCTGCCGGGAATCTCAACGCTGGTCAGCGAGCTGCAACTACGGAACGCAGAATCTCCAATGCTCGTGACTTTGTCCGGGATCTCGATGCTGGTCAGCGAGGTGCAACCAGAGAACGCATAATCTCCAATGCTCGTGACGCTGTCCGGGATCTCGATGCTGGTCAGCGAGCTGCAATAGTAGAACGCATAATTTCCAATGCTCGTGACGCCGTCCGGGATCTCGATGCTCGTCAGCGAGCTGCAACCCCTGAACACAGAGTCTCCAATGCTCGTGACGCTGTCCCCGATCGTGACGCTCGTCAAAGAATCACAGTTTTGGAATGCATAACCATAAATGATTTTGGTATTGGAATGAATCTTGCAAGAGGTGATGGATGTGTTTGTTGCATTCATCAAAACCACATAAGGATTCTCCGCATTGCCAAGATATTTGGCCTTGCTGTAGGTGTTGTATTGCAAATTGCTGCAACCCTCGAACGCATATCTTTCAATGCTCGTGACGCCGGCCGGAATCTCGATGCTGGTCAGCGAGCTGCAATTGTAGAACGCATACTCTCCAATGCTCGTGACGCTGTTGCCGATTGTAACGCTGGTCAGCGAGCTGGAACGGCAGAACGCATACCGTCCAATGCTCGTGACGCTGTCCCCAAGAGTGACACTCGTAAGGTTGGAACAATTGTAGAACGCACCATAAGGAATGTATCCACCCGTCACCGTGACCGATTTCAACGACGTGGGAATATAGTAATCGGAAAAGATAGTAGAAGAGGTGCTACTTCCGTAATAGTACTGTGTTGTTTCTGTTCCATCGGTGTAGCTGGTCCCAAAGAGATAGCCAAACGGATATTGATAGGTATCCTCTGCCGTGACCCCCGCACGGTTGCCTACAAAAGGAATCGTCATGCTCTGGAGCGCAGAGCAACCGGAGAAGACAGAGCTTCCAATGCTCGTAACGCTGTCCGGGATCTCGATGCTGGTCAGCGAGGTGCAATACTGGAACGCATAATATCCAATGCTCGTGACACTATTGGGGATCGTGATGCTAGTCAAGGCTTTGCAATCGCGGAACGCCCGATATCCAATACTCGTCACGCTATCCCCCTCGGGAGACACCGGCGGGATGCGGATATCGGTATCGGTGCAGGTTCCGATGCCAGCGACATAGCAGGTTCCGTCGCCATTGGAGACAAATTCGAGGCCTTCGCTATAAACCAACTCCGGCCCTTTTTCGATTGCCGTATAAGTCTCTGCTCCGGCGACGGTGACCACCAGTGTTGCCTCGGTGCCTACCGTCTCTCCGGCAAGGTTTTCCCAATGGTCAAAATTCTCAATGCTTGCGGTCAGGGTTACCTGCTCGCTAAGTTGGAAGAGACCCGACTTGGTGGTGTCTGGAAGCATGCCGTTTACCACTTTGATTTCATAGTAATCAGCAGTTGCGAGGCGATCGGTGTTGAAGTTAAAATATTTTTGCGCCGACGCGCCGTAGTGGAGGATATCCTGAATCAGCTCACCGAGCGTGATGGTGCTGTCATCCAACGTGGTCGTGCTGTCTTTTTTGTTGTAGCAGTACTGCAAAACGCTGTATTTATCCAACTCGCTGTAGGTGATTTCATCGCCAACTTTGACATAGGCTTTTGCATAAATATCCTGCGTCATCATCTTGGCAGAGACGCCGGTGAAATAGTAGGCGTCGTAGTCGTAGTTATTCCCCGTGTAGACCGGCAGGATGGCATACTGCGTGCCGTACTCGTAGGATTCCTGCTGACTTGTCCACACCAAAACGCCTTTTTCAGCCCCCACCGGGAGGTTTTCAAATTCGGCATAATAGATGATGTAAATGTTGTCATTGAGGGACAAATTGTGTCCCGCAATAGACGCCGTGGGCGCTTCGTCGGCGGTCGCAGTCATTGCAAACAGACCGATCAAACACACCAGTGCCAAAACAAGTAGGGCAATGCGGTTTTTCATGTTGCTTCTCCTTTTTCGGAAATTTTAACCAGACATATAACATTTTAACATGATAGATATAATTTGTAAAGGCTTTGGGCGAAAATTCATTTTTTTAAATGAAAATGCTTGCATTTTTCACGGCTTTGTGGTAAAATAAACTTGTCAAACCAAATGTGCGAAAAAGGAGGCTTTTATGCAGACTTACGTGATTTTGTGGGCCGCGATCTTAGTTTTTGCCATTGTTGCGGAGCTTGGCACGGCGGCGCTGGTATCGGTCTGGTTTATGCCGGGCGCTCTGGCCGCGCTTATCCTTGCCATCTGCAAAGTGGATCTCTGGATCCAGATCGTTGCTTTCTTTGCGCTCTCGGGCATTTGCCTGTTCGTGGGATTCAAGTTTTTCAGGCACAAGATGATGAAAAATCCCGCCGTCCGCGTCAACGCCGACGGACTGGTCGGGAAAGAGGGCGTGGTCACCGAATCAATTGACAACCTTGCCGAGACCGGCAGTGTGAAGATCAATCACCAGATTTGGTCGGCCCGCACAAAGAATGGGGAAAAGATCCCTGCCGGCGCTGTTGTGGTCGTGGAAGAGATCTCTGGCGTCAAGCTCATTTGCAGAAAATCCGAAACAAAATAAAATTTGAAAAGGAGAATGAATTATGCTTTACGTATTCATCGGAATTGCCGCTGTCATCTTTTTGCTGTTCATCACCAACGTGCACATCGTTCCGCAGTCGCACGCCTTTGTGGTGGAGCGGCTGGGATCCTATCATTCCACATGGAACACGGGACTTCACTTCAAACTGCCGTTCTTTGACCGCATCGCCCGCCGCATCAACCTGATGGAGCAGGTTGCGGACTATCCGCCTCAGCCGGTCATTACCAAGGATAACGTCCGCATGCAGATCGACACGGTCGTCTTTTTCCAGATCACCGACTGCAAATTATTTGCCTACGGTCACGCCAACCCGATGGCCGCCATCGAAAACCTGACTGCCACCACGCTGAGAAATATCATCGGCGACCTTGAACTCGACAACACGCTGACCTCTCGCGATATCATCAACACCAAGATGCGCGCGCTCCTCGACGAAGCGACCGACCCATGGGGCATCAAGGTCACCCGCGTGGAGCTCAAGAATATCATCCCGCCCAAGGAAATTCAGGAAGCCATGGAAAAGCAGATGAAGGCCGAGCGCGAACGCCGCGAATCGATCCTCCGCGCCGAGGGCGAAAAGAACTCGACCATCCTTGTGGCACAAGGCAAAAAGGAATCCAAGATCCTGGAAGCCGAGGCCGAAAAACAGTCGCAGATCCTCCGCGCTGAGGCCGCAAAAGAGGCAAAGATCCGCGAGGCCGAAGGCGAAGCCGCCGCGATCCTCTCGATCCAAAAGGCGACTGCCGACGGTATCCGCATGATCAACGAAGCAAATCCGAGTTCGGCCGTGCTGACCATCAAGGGCTACGAAGCGCTTGAACGGGTTGCCGACGGGCAGGCGACCAAGATCATCATTCCGTCCGAGATCCAGAACCTTGCAGGTCTTGCCACCAGCGTCAAAGAACTGGTCAAAGACAAATAAAATTTCAATAAATAACGCAAAACGCGGCAGAGACAGCAAAGACTTTTTCTGCCGCGTTTCCTTTGTTGTCAAGTTTTTTCTTGTGTTTTTTGACCTCTTTTGCAAAGAATAAGTTTGCAAAAAGGAGGGAGTTTTATGAGAAGATTTCAAAAAGCATTGTTTTGCACGTTCTGTTTTCTTTTGAGTATGATTCAGCTTTTGCCAGCCTCGGCCGAGACCGGTTACAGTTGGTATTGCCCGCACGTCAAAGGCCATGCACAGCCGAGGGCGGGAAGCGAGCTTTTGTTCGCCGAGGATTACGACGCTTACTATCTCGATCACAGCGGCGAAAAGGTGATTTATCTGACCTTTGACGCTGGATACGAGAACGGCAACGTGGAAAAGGTTTTGGACGTTCTCAAAGAGAATGGGGTTCCGGGCGCGTTTTTCATTTTGGGAAATCTGATCACGAGAAACCCGGAGCTTGTAAAAAGAATGGCCGACGAGGGGCATACGGTCTGCAACCATACCGTGCATCACCGGAATATGGCAAAGAAAAGCGGGGAAGAGCTTCTTTCCGAACTTCACGAACTGGAAGAATTATACCAAAATGCGACCGGAAAAGAGCTGACAAAATTCTATCGTCCACCCGAGGGAAGATTCAGCAAATCGAATCTGGAAACCTTGAAACAAAATGGCTACAAAACCATCTTCTGGAGCTTTGCTTATCCCGATTGGGATAACGCAAGACAGGTGGATCCCGAGCGCGCAAAAGAGATGATCCTCGCCAACGCGCACCCCGGCGAGGTCATGCTCCTGCATCCGACCTCCGACACCAACGCAAAGATTTTGAATGACGTGATCCGCAAACTCAAAGAAGCGGGCTACCGTTTTGGAAGCCTCGAGGAGCTGACAAAATGAGAGACTTTTTGAGGCGCATGTTCGCACTTTTCCTTGCAATTTGCGGGATATTTTCAGTTTTCACCATCAAAAGCGCGGCGGTCGGCGTTTACAGATCGGTCTCGCTCGATCCCGAAAAAAAGCAGATCGCTCTGACCTTTGACGACGGCCCGCACCCGCGTCTGACTCTTGAAATCCTTTCCATCCTGCAAGAATATGGCGTGAAGGCTACCTTTTTTATGATCGGGGAAAACGCAAGAAACTATCCCGAGGCGGCAAGGGCAGTGGCCGCAGCCGGGCATGAGATTGGCAACCATACCGAGCATCACCTGCATCTTTCTTCTTTGAACGAAGAGGGGCTCTTAAAAGAGCTTTCAGCCTGCAAAAACTCGATTTTCAGCGTTTGCGGCGTGAAACCGGCTTTGTTCCGGCCGCCCGAAGGAGCCGCTACCCAAACCGTGCTCAGATGCGCCGAGCGCTTCTCCTATCCGGTGATCCTCTGGAGCATTGACACGAAAGACTGGGAGGTGAAAAACGCCGGGAAGATCGCCGACAGCGTGCTGTCAGGGATCAAACCCGGCGCCATTATTCTGATGCATGATTATGTGGGAAAAAACAGCAAAACTCCGGAGGCCTTGCGAAGGATCCTGCCAAAGCTCATCGAAGAAGGGTACGAATTTGTGACGGTGAGCGAGTTACTCGGATTCGGTTGATTCTTCCTTCTCCTTCTTTTGGTAGGGCGCGATCATGTATTTTTCGATCACGGGATAAGCGCCGTAGGCGCTGATAAAGGCAACGAAGGAGACGTAATAGAAGAAGGGGAGAATGATCGGGATCGGAATGTTGAGCGGGAAAAAGAGGAAAATGAGGCCAACGTCGATCGCAGTCAGAAGTGCAATGCCGAGGGCGGCCATGAGGTTTCTCTTGATTCCGAGTGCCGTAAAGATGAGCGCGTTCTTGAAGATCTTGCCGATCGAAAGCTCAAAGGTGACCTCCATTTGATAGAGGTAGAAGCGCATGAAGAAATAAAGGATCGAAATGGCGATGATGACAAAGAACATGAGATCGAGGAGAAATGTTCCTCCGACGCCCTGGAAATACCAGATGTCAAAAGCAAGGATCGAAAGAATGATCAAATCGAGAAGCCCCAAGAAAAACCCCTTTTTGAGGTTCTTTTTGATGGCGTAAAAGTAATCGGAAAAGACAAATACAGCGTCTCCCCGCACCATACCGCGGAGCACGTAGGCGGCTCCCACGTTTTGCCAGCCGAAGGTGACAAGCAAAAACAGAGCCAATGCGCCGATGAGAATATAGTTCCATGGGCTATAAACCGGGATCCCGGTCTGCGAGCCAAAGAGGTCAAGAAGAAGGGAAGAGAGCGGCGTGGCCGAAATGCGGTGAATGCCGAAGAGGACTGAAAAGGCCGGCTCTGTCTCGGTGGGCGTTTGCTTTGCACCAAGCAGAATGAGGAAGATAAACAAGAAGGGAAGCACCGTCGGCAGCATGATGAGGTTCAGCGAGATGAGCTTCCAGAATCTGCGATAGAGCAGAACGAAAAAGCGCTTTAAGGTAGGCTTTGTATCCTCTTCTTTCGCGTCCTGACGGGCCTCTCTGTCCCAGCGGAAGGGATTGAGCAGGCGCAAAGGCTTTCGTTGTTTGTTTACCGCCACAATTGAGTCCTCCTTTCCAAGTAAACTACCAGTATTCTATCACAGTCGGAAGAAAATGTCAACAAACAGAAAAAAACTTGGATAAGACTTCTAAAATCTCTTGCAAATATGAAAAGAGTATGATACAATATCGGTAGTAATCACTCGATGGAGGGGGATCGGCATGGCGGCTTTTCTCAAAAAAAATGAAAAATGGCTGATGGGGCTTCTCTCGGTGCTCGCACTTGCGGGCGCGGTCCTCTTTTTGTTCGTTGCCGCTCCGGGGGCCGACGCGGCTTACCGGCGCACCATGGACATCATCATCGGGCTTTTGATGCTTCTTTTGTGCGGGCTTTGCGTGGCATATCTCATTTTGACAAGAGACAGCGATCCGAACTTCTTTCTCTTTGACAGAGCCAAAAAGAAAAATATTCCGGTGAGCAGACTTTCCTTTACCACGGTGAACGAACGGATGAATTTTCTTGAAACGGTGGTCTGTTCTTCGGTGGAGGAGCTTTGGACCAAAAACATCCTGGAGAATGCCGAGCTTGGATACCGGAACGTATATCGTCCGTTGCTTGCCTATAAAATGATCTACGACGTGGCCGATCTTGACGTGGAATCGCAATGGAATCTTCTTTACAATGTTCCATCCTCGGTTCTCTCGGCTCTTTGCCGCGCACTGGAAGAGGGTGGCGACGCCGAGTTTGCCAAAATGCTTCACGGCGCCGTGGAAAAGTACCAGAATTGTACCGACGCGGCCGAGCGCGAAGCACGCGCCGCAAAGATCCGCGAATTCGTTTGCAAGAACATGAGCTACCTGCGCGGCAGGATCATGCAGTACGTCAAGAGAAATATCGAATTTTTCTATTGATAGGTTTATCAAACAAAAAAGCGAGCCTCCCGCAGGAGGCTCGCTTTTTTTTTGTTCAGATCTGTTTGTGTACGCTCTTGTATTCGTCGTAGTAGCGATAAAATGGGCAGGAGTTTTGTGTGCCCGAAAGGAAACGGCCCATCTCGTCCTGGTCAAGGTTCTGGTTGCAAACGTAGCTTTCATAGTCTTCGTCGTAATCGTAGAACACGCAGCTCTCGCAGTTTGATGCAAGTTTTTTCTTTTTTGCATCCATGATCGTTTCCTCCTTTACAGTGTTTTGGGGACTTTCCCCATATGTATTATACACCTTTTTTGACGCCTTGTAAAGAAAATTGCAAGAAAAAGCAATAAAAATTGCAAAAATCTCTTGACAAGCAAAAAACTCTGTGCTATACTGCTCCTATCAAAAAGCAAATTGAATATTTTTTCAAAAAGATAGAGGCGCGGAGAGAATGAGTACTGCAAAGGATTCCCGGAAGAGGGATTGCAGGAAAGGTTGACCGCCGAAGGGGCTTTGGTTCTTCTGCCAAAGTTTGCTGGGCCGCCGGGGAACACCCTGCGGACTGTCACAATTGTGGAGGGCTATCGCTTGGAATGAACAAAAGCGCATGTTCGGTTTTTGTTGTGTTGCACGCAGTCCTTACTGCGTGTTTTTCTTTTTTGGAATTGTTTTGATCGCTTTTTGAACTCCGATGCAAATTTTGCAGAAAGGACATTTTTATGAAAAAGAGACAAATCATTACTTTGTCGATCGCTGCGGTCGTGATCGTTGCCGTTCTGGTAGCGGCGGCCGTCATCGGCAAAACCACCCCGCTGGAAGGCACTTTCTGGTCGCTCGTCCCGGCTATCATCGCCATCGGACTGGCTCTCATCACCAAGGAAGCCTACTCCTCGCTCTTCATCGGCATTCTTTCGGCTGCGCTTTTTGCCGGGAAGTTCAATTTCACGAAAACGATGGATATCCTCGTCAACGACGGCCTGATTTCGGCCGTGAGAGACCAGGCGGGCGTTTTCATCTTTTTGGTGGAACTCGGCGTCATTGTTGCGCTGGTCAACAAAGCCGGCGCGGCGCAGGCGTTCGGCCGTTGGGCCGAAAAGCATATCAAAACCAAGGTCGGCACGCTTCTTGCCACCTTCTTCCTCGGCGTGCTGATCTTCATCGACGACTATTTCAACTGCCTCACGGTCGGCTCGGTTATGTCTCCCGTGACCGACTCCAAAAAGATCTCCCGTGTGAAACTGGCTTACCTCATCGACGCGACTGCGGCACCGATCTGCATGATCGCTCCGATCTCCTCTTGGGCGGCCGCCGTTTCCTCCAACGTGGATCCGGCTACGGCAGGCATGAGCGGTCTTCAGCTCTTTGTCCGCGCCATTCCGTTCAATTTCTATTCGCTCTTCACGCTCGTCTTCATCATTGCCATTGTCTTTATGGGCTTTGATTACGGCAAAATGTCCGAGTATGAGATCAAAGCGCAGTCGGGCGACCTCGGTATTGCAAGCAAACGCGACGAGGTTGAGGTCAATGCAAAAGGCCGTGTGATCGACATCATTCTTCCGATCGTTGTTCTCATCGTCGTTTGCCTGCTCGCACTCATCTACGTCGGCGGCTTCTTCGGCGTTGACGCTTGGGACGGAACCGATTTCAAGGGCGATTTTGTCGGCGCATTCGGAAACACCGACGCGACCATCGCACTGCCTTGGGGCGGTCTGATCTCGCTCGTTATCACCATTGTTTACCTTCTTATCCGCCGCGTGCTGAACTTCGGTGAATCGATGAAGAGCCTTGGCGAAGGCTTTATGGCAATGGTTCCCGCAATCCTCATCCTGACCCTTGCAACCGCGCTCAAGAATACTGCTGGACTGCTTGGAAGCGATACCTTTGTGCAGACCATCATGGATGGCGCCGGCGGACTCAAAGCCTTCCTGCCTGCCATCATCTTCCTGGTCGCTTGCGCGATCTCCTTTGCAACCGGTACCTCTTGGGGAACCTTCGGCATTCTCATTCCGATCGTGCTCAACGTGTTCCAGATGAGCGATCCGCTCCTCTTTGTCGGCATTTCGGCCTGCCTTGCAGGTTCGGTTTGCGGTGACCACTGCTCGCCGATCTCGGATACCACCATCATGGCTTCGGCTGGCGCAGAGTGCAACCATGTGGCTCACGTTTCCACGCAGTTGCCTTACGCGCTGACGGTCGCGGGGATCTCCTTTGTGACCTATCTCCTTGCAGGATTTGTGCCGCTCTGGTACGTCTGCCTGCCGGTTGGCGCCGCTCTGACGGTCGGAACGCTTATCCTGATCAAATTCCTTTCCAAGAAACAGGCGGCTTGATCGAAGCTGCCGCAAATAGCAGCGCCCCCGCTCCATTTCGGAACGGGGGCGCTGCTGTTTGTCAATTCTTTATTCGGGCTTATAGGGGTGCGCGTCGGCGTTGCTGCGCATTTTGGCGATCACATGGCCGGGGTGTTTGGACTTGAAGATCGAAGAACCGGCCACAATGACGTTTGCTCCCGCCTCGGTTGCAAGGGCGGTGTTGTCCTCATTGAGGCCGCCGTCCACCTCGATATCGAGATCCAGGTTGTGGCTGACCGCATAGCGTTTGATGGTGCGCACCTTTTCCAGACATTCGGGTTTGAATTTCTGACCGCCAAAGCCCGGACGAACCGTCATGACCATCGCCATGTCAACTTCGGAAAGATAGGGAATGATCTTTTCCACCGGCGTTTCGGGAGAAATGGCAAGGCCTACCCGAACCTCTTTGGAACGGATATAGCGGATGGTCTTTTTGACATCCTTGCAGGCTTCCAGATGAACCGTGATGATATCGGCGCCCGCACGGATAAAATCGTCTACAAAGCGGATCGGATCCTCGATCATCAGATGCACGTCAAAGATCATGCTGCAACGCTTGCGAAGACAGGAGATCACGGTCGCTCCGAAGCTGATATTTGGGACAAACGCGCCGTCCATGACGTCGAGATGGATGTAGTTGGCGTCGGCGTCGATCATGCGGCGGATCTCGGTGCGCAGATCGCCGAAATCGGCGGCAAACAGGGAAGGTGCAACGTAAATCATAGTCATGTTCCTTTCTTGATCCGAAATAGATTTGTAGACTTGTTTTTTGTCAAAAAAAGAGGATCGGTGTCATAGAATAACTAATGAAAAACCGCATCATCGGCGTGGAGAGAAGTGGAAAAACAAAGACGTTTGCGATTGGTTGTCCACGCGCGGGGTGCTTTTTATGCTTTTTTTGAGATCAGACAAACTGCGTGCGCGGCAATGCCAAGCCCCTCGCCGGTAAAGCCGAGGCCTTCCTCGGTGGTGGCTTTCACGCTGACCTGTTCGAGGTCAATTCCAAGAGCTGTCGCAATCTTTTTTCGCATCTCCGGGATGAACGGCGCGAGCTTCGGCGCTTGCGCTAAGATCGTAGCGTCGATGTTGCCGATCTCGTATCCGGCATTTTGCAAAAGCTCTTTGACGCGTCCTGCAAGTGCAAGACTGTCGGCTCCCGCATAGGCAGGGTCGGTATCCGGGAAGTGCTTTCCAATGTCTCCGAGAGCGGCGGCACCGAGCAGAGCATCCATGATCGCGTGGGTCAGCACATCGGCATCCGAGTGGCCGAGAAGCCCTTTTTCGTAGGGAATTTCTACACCGCCGAGGATGAGCTTGCGGCCGGAGACGAGGCGGTGAACGTCATAGCCGTGACCGATCCGATAGGGAAGACTCATGCTTTTTCCTCCCGCACTTTGATAATTGCCCTCGCCAAAGTCAGATCCTCAGGCGTGGTGATCTTGAGATTGTCGCTCCCGCATTCTTCTAAGTAGACGCGATAGCCGAGATGCTCGACGAGCGAATTGTCGTCGGTGCCGCAAAAACCGTCTTCATTGGCCTTTGCATGCGCCGTGATATAGAGCACGCGATTGAAGACCTGCGGCGTTTGTACCGTCCAGAGATTGGAGCGATCCACCGTCTCGATCACGCCGCCAAGCGAATTTGCACGCTTGACGGTATCGCTGACCTTGTGCGCGGCGCTTGCAGCGTGATGCCGGTAGGCGGCAAGGCAGACTCTTGTAATATCTTCGGAGGTGATCAGGCAGCGCGCACCGTCCGCAATCGCAACATAGCGAATATCGTCGCCGGTTTCGTCCAGGCCGAGCTTTGCGGAGTCCTGCCGCGTCTGGCCGCCACTGACCAGCTTTGCGAGCTTGGAAATCTGATATTTCTTTTGGATCTCTTTTGCGGCCTGAAAATCCGAAAGCCGCAGGACGAGAATGATCTCATGGATGAGCGGACAAGCCTCATAGGCAAGGAGCGTTCGCGCCAGAACCGGCACGCCGTCGATCTCTTCGAGCTGTTTGTTGGTTCCACCCATACGGGAGGAGTTGCCGGCCGCCAGGATGATGGCCGCCGTTTTGTGATCGGAAAGGGAATTTGCCAAAATATCGGCAAGATATTCTTCTGCTCTTGTCAGATCCATGGAAAGACTCCTTTCTTCGTAGTAAGTGAAAAAAACGGGTTATTGCTCGTTTTCGATGGCGGTGATGAGATCGACTCTTCTTTGATGTTTTCCGCCTTCAAAGGGAGCGTCGACAAAAGCGTCTACCAGATCGTAGGCAAGCCCTTCGCCAACGACGCGCGCGCCAATGCAAAGGACTTTCGCATCGTTGTGGTTTCTGGTCAGCCGCGCGCTGAAGGTATCCGAGCAGGCGCAGGCGCGGATGCCGCGACATTTGTTTGCTGCCATCGACATGCCGATGCCGGTGCCGCAGATCAGGATACCGAGTTCGGCCTCGCCGTCCTGCAACACCTTGCAGAGCGCCTTTGCAAAGAGGGGATAGTCGCAACTGTCGGTCGAGTTTGTTCCGACATCGCAGACGTCAAATCCACGGTCTTTTAAGTGCGCAATCACTTTTCCTTTGAGTTCATATCCGGCGTGGTCACAGCCGATGACGAGTTTGTTGGTTTTCATGATGTTTATCCTTTCAGGGCTTCTTTTTCGAGGCGCTCGCGCTCAGCCTTGGAGAGCCGGAGATAGACCGGAGCCAGAGCCGATTCGTCAACAGCAGTTCCACATTCGTATTCGCGCTTTGCAATTTTTGCGATCGAGCGCGCGCACTGCGGGATCAGTCGCTCGGGCGTATCCATTGTTTTCACAGTCAGCGTTTCTTTTGCGAGCTTGTATCCGTCGCCGATAAGGTAGATCGGTTCGTCGTAGGCAGAAAGCAATTGATCCAGTTCGGAAAAATCCATCGCACGGTCTGGGGAAATGCGCTTGATTGCCTTTCCATCACTGCGAAAGAGCGCGGTAAAGACCTGGTTTCTGCGCGCGTCCATGACCGGGCAGAGAATGCCGGAGAAGCCTTCCAGATTGTAGGCGAGAGACTCCAGCGTGGAGACGCCGACGCAGGGTTTCTGCGAGCCGAAGGCAAGGCCTTTGATCGTGGCAACGCCGATGCGAAGCCCGGTAAAAGAACCCGGCCCGATCGATACGGCAAAGAGGTCGATATCCTTTGCCGTCAGCGAAAGCCGACCCAGAAGCGATTCGGTCATCGGTAGGATGGTTTCGCTGTGCGTGTTGCCGTTGTCAAGGAAGTATTCGCCGAGGACGGTATCGTCTTTTTGCAGGACGACCGAGGCGACCGCGGCAGAGCTGTCAATGGCAAGAATGTTCAAGAGGGGATCCCTCCAATCGGTTCAATGGTGATTTTGCGGTGATCGGGATGCCGGGGGTCGTCTTTTTCGATCCTTACTTCCAGGCGGCAAGCGGGAAGCGCCTCCGGGATCTTTTCGCTCCATTCGGTCAGGCAAAAGGCCTTTTTTGTAAGATAATCGTCATATCCGATCGAGGCAAGATCGTCCTCGTCTTCAATGCGGTAAAGATCGAAGTGATAGACCGGGACTTTGCCGGCCCTGTACTCGTTGACCAGAGAAAAGGTGGGCGAGCGGACGAGGGAAGCAGGGGAGACTGCCGAAACAAAGCCGCGCACAAAGGCGGTTTTTCCAACGCCGAGATCTCCGTAAAGCGCAAGAAAAGCCGGGATCGTTTCGCTTGCAAGCAGTTCTTTTGCAAGCGTTTTTCCGATCTTTTCGGTCTCTTCTGTAGAATTTGTAAAAAGAATTTGGCGATTCTCCAAGACAAAAACCCTCTTTTGCGCTTCTATATAATTTAGTATAACATAGAATTTTTTGTTTGTAAAGCTATTTTTTGAACTCCGAGAGCGATTTTCGCGAGCCGTCCGGGTATTCTACCACGGTGTGATCCAGCGTCCCTTGGAAGGAAGCGCGGAAATCTTCCAGATATTCTTTTCTCAGCGCAGCCTGTTCGGCTGTTTCTTCCGGGGAGAGTCCCTCCTTACGCTGTTTTTTTGCAAGTTCGTTGATGCGTAAAATCTTTTCTTGTTCCATGACTTTTCCTTTGCTTTTTGATAAAAAGAAAGGGCAGACAACTGGTGTCTGCCATATCTCTATTTACATGAAAAGACGATCAAGCCTTTTTCATGGTCCGCAGGCAACGAGCGCAAATGTAAATTGCTTTGCTACCTTCCAGTTTGACCTTGCGGATGTTGGGCTTCCAGGAACGGTTGGTCTTTCTGTGAGAGTGAGAAACGTTCTGACCGAACACAACGCCCTTTCCACACAAACAACATTTTGCCATTTTGATACCTCCTAATCAGCTAACGCCGTTTTGCGAACGCTTCCGCAAAGCGGCAAACGATACTGCAACAGCGGTTATTATATCATACTCTTTTCCAAAAAGCAAGAGTTTTTTTGAATTTTTTTCAAGTTTTTTCGGACTTTTCCTGCCAAAGCTCGCCGACCAGCTCGTTTTTTTCTGTTTTTTTGAGGAGAACGAGCCTTGTTTGGCCGTGCAAAGGAGCAGATGCTTTGCATCGCACCTCGAGAAAATTCGGGGTGTGTCCGAGCGAAGAACCTTCTTCGTCGGTCTCAAAAAGCACCTGGTAAGTTTTGCCGATCTCTTCTTTGAGAATTTCTTCCCGAATGCCTTTTTCCAGGGCCGAAAGCGTAGCGGCGCGGCGATGTTTGGTCTCTTCGGGAACCTGTTCGGGCATCCGGTCTGCAACCGTGCCTTTGCGGCGCGAATATGGAAAGACGTGAATGGTCAAAAAGCGAACTTTTTCCGCAAATTGCAAGGTTTTTTCAAAATCTTCTTCGCTCTCGCCGGGAAAACCGACGATGATATCGGTGGTAAATTTTGCCTCCGGGAAGGCCTCTTTCAGCCTCTCTATCGCTTGCAACGCCTGTGTGGAATTGTACTTTCTTTTCATGGCGGCAAGAATTTTGTCCGAGCCGGATTGGAGCGAGAGATGAAAGTGCGGTGCGAGCGTTTTTACCTGTTTTGCCGCTTCGACAAATGCCGGGGTGATCGAAGAAGGATCGAGCGAACCCAAGCGGATCCTGCCAATGCCGGGGATTTTTCCGAGCACAACGAGAAGCGTGGCAAGGTTTGTTTTTTCAAGGTCTTTTCCGTAGGAAGAAATTTCAATGCCGGTCAGCACCACCTCGGGGCAACCAGAGGCGGTCAGCTCTTTGACTTCCTCCACGACCTCATCCACCGGCTTGGAGCGCACAGGGCCGCGCGCCGAGGGGATGATGCAGTAGGCGCAGTGATTTTCGCAGCCGTCCTCGATCTTGACGTATGCCCGCGTGCGGTCAAACGTGGTGATCTTCATCGGTTCAAAACCGCAGTCGGTAAGGTCGGGGATTTGGACGTCGGCCGCATCTCGCTTGTCAAGCCCGAGGCGCTGTTTTGCCTCTTTTACCACCGAGAGCTTTTCGGCGTTGCCGCAAACATAGTCCACGCCTGGGATTTTTGCAACCTCCTCCGGGCTGACCTGCGAAAAGCACCCGGTCACAAAAACGAGCGCGTCCGGGTTTTGGTGGGTGGCTCTGCGGATGAACTGCCTGGCCTTGCGGTCACTCTCGGCGGTCACCGTGCAGGTGTTGATGATATAAATATCCGAAACCAGCTCGGGCGACTGCACAAAAAAGCCTTCTTTTTGGAAGGCTTCGGCAATGGCCTCGGACTCGTATTGATTGACTTTGCACCCCAGCGTGTAGATGCCGACGGTGGGTTGCTTTTTGGAAAGGGACATCGGGTTTTTGCTCCTTTTGTAGGCTTCGGTCTTATTCTATCACGCGCGCGCCGAGTTGTAAAGAAAAAAACTGAAAAAAGATGAATTTGGGACTTGAAAAAAGGAAAAAAGCGTTGTATAATGACAGAGAACAAAACTGCAAGGAGAAAAAACATGAGCACTTTACACGTCATTGACCATCCGCTGATTACCCACAAGCTTTCCATTATGCGCAACAAAAAGACCGGTTCCAAGGATTTCCGCGAACTGCTCGAAGAAATCGCTATGCTGATGGGCTACGAGCTGACGCGCGATCTTCCGCTCGAAGACGTGACCATCGAAACGCCGCTCACCAAAATGACCGCCAAGATGATTGCAGGCAAAAAGCTTGCCGTTGTTCCAATTCTCCGTGCAGGTCTTGGCATGGTGGACGGGCTCCTCAGCCTCATTCCGGTGGCAAAGGTCGGTCACATCGGTCTTTACCGCGATCCCGAAACGCATCTGCCGGTCGAGTACTACTGCAAGCTCCCGCCCGACATCAAGGATCGTATCGTCATTCTGGTTGATCCGATGCTCGCAACCGGCGGTTCGGCCGCAGACGCGCTGACCAAGCTCAAGGAGCACGGATGCAAGCAGGTTCGTTTCATGTGCCTGGTTGCCGCTCCCGAGGGCGTCAAAAAGGTGCAGGAGGCGCATCCCGACGTGGATATCTACGCCGCCGCTCTTGACGATCACCTCAACGAGCACGCTTACATCGTCCCGGGCCTTGGAGACGCCGGCGACCGTATTTTCGGCACTCTTTAATCAAAACAAGGAGTTTGGGGAAACTGTCAGGTTTCCCCAAAACTGTTTACCATGCGGATTTTGACCATCCAAAAAAACGATGCCGGGCAACGGTTGGATAAGTTCCTTTCCAAAGCGGTCAAGGGACTGCCGCAATCGCTGCTCTATAAGTATATCCGCACAAAAAAAATCAAGCGCAACCGCAAGCGCACCGAGCCCTCCGAGATCCTCATCGAGGGCGACGAGATCCAGCTGTTTATCCGCGAGGAGTTCTTTGATTCGCCGTCCAAGGACAAAGAGGCGGTCTTTCACATTACGCCGAAGCTCGAAATTCTCTACGAGGACGAAAATATCCTGCTTCTCAACAAGCGTCCCGGCGTGCTTGTCCACGAGGATCAAGCCGCGGGCGAGAACACGCTGATTCTGCACGTCAAGGCATATCTTGCCGGGAAGGGCGAGTACGATCCCGCGTCCGAGCAGTCCTTCGCTCCGGCGCTCTGCAATCGGATCGACCGCAACACCGGCGGCATTGTGATCGCGGCCAAGAACGCCGAAGCCCTGCGGACGATGAACGAGAAGATCAAGCAAAACGAACTGCAAAAGTGCTACCTCTGCGCCGCGTCGGGACTCTTCCAAAAGAAAGAAGACACCCTGGTCGGGTATCTCAAAAAGGATAACCAAAAGAACCTCGTCGACGTGTCGGATCGCCCTCGCCCGGGGTATAAGGAGATCATCACAAAGTATCGAGTGCTTACCGACAACGGCAAAGATTCGCTCCTTTTCGTCGAGCTTGTCACCGGCCGCACCCACCAGATCCGTGCCCACCTTGCGCACATCGGGCATCCCCTGCTTGGAGACGGCAAATACGGCGTCAACAGAGAAGAGAAAGCCCGCGGATATAAGTTCCAAGCCCTCTACGCCGTGCGCCTCTCCTTTCACTTCTCGGACGATGGCTGCATCCTCAAAAACCTGAACGGAAAAACCTTCACCATCCCGCGCGAGAACGTCTGGTTCCTCGACGACTTCCCGCCGGTGGAATACTGAAATAAAAAATCGGAGCAGCATAGCTCCGATTTTTTATTCAATAATCCCTCCGCCGATCACCTCGTCGCCGCTGTAAAAGACGGCGGACTGTCCCGGGGTGATGGCGCGTTGGGGTTCGTCAAAGTGGATCTGTACGCGGTCGCCGTCAAGCGGCGTGACTACGGCCGGCTGCTCCTTGTGGCGGTAGCGGATTTTTGCAAGGCAGGGAAGCGGCTCCTCCGGTGCTCTCCCCGAGATCCAGGTGACCTCGCGCACGGTTGCATCGGTGGCAAAGAGCGAATCGTTCTTTGAGAGAATGACCGTGTTGTCCTCCGGACGAATCTCTTTGACGTAGAGCGGCTCGTCGGTCGGCAATCCCAGCCCTTTGTGTTGACCGATCGTGTAGTGAATAATCCCTTTGTGATGCCCGAGGAGTTTTCCTTCCTCGTCGAGAAAATCGCCGGGCGGGGGAACCTCGTCGGTGTATTGTTTTAGCACTTTGGCATAGTCGCCGTCCGGGACAAAGCAAATGTCCTGACTGTCCCGCTTTCTCGCATTGAGAAAGCCGTTTTGCTTGGCAATCTTGCGTGTTTCTTCCTTTTCCATGCTCCCGAGCGGGAAGAGCGTGTGCGCAAGTTGCTCCTGCGTCATGCGGTAAAGGACGTAGCTTTGATCCTTCTTTGGATCCAGCCCTTTTTTGAGATGATAAACCCCGTCTGCATCCTGCTCAATCCTTGCGTAATGCCCGGTGGCAACATAGTCGCATCCGAGTGCCTTGGCGCGCGTGTAGAGCTCGCCGAACTTCATGTAGCGGTTGCAGTCAATGCAGGGGTTTGGCGTTCTTCCGGCAAGGTAGTCGCAAACAAAACGGTCGATCACTTCCTGCTTGAATTCTTCTTTGAGATTCCAGACGTAATAGGGAATCGAAAGACGTGCGGCGATGCTTCTTGCATCCTCGACGTCCGAGAGCGAACAGCAGGTCTTCTCTCCCGAATCTTCTTCGGTTCTGTCGTAGAGGTTCATGGTGCAACCCACGCAGTCGTAACCGGCTTCTTTTAAGAGGAGCGCCGAGACGGCAGAGTCCACGCCGCCGCTCATGGCAACGAGTACTTTTTTCATCCTTCTGCGTCCTCCCATCGGTAGGCGGTCAGTTGCCCCTCGTTCTTCAGTCCGTCAAAATTTCTTTGCCGCAGGGCCTCGTAGACCGCGACGGCAACCGTGTTGGAGAGGTTGAGCGAGCGAAGCCCTTCGAGCATCGGCAGGCGCACGCAGGTATCGGGATGATGGACGAGCAGATCTTCAGGCAGTCCCTTTGTCTCCTTGCCGAACATGAGAAAGACCTCTTCGGGGTAGGTAATATCAGTATAGGTGTTCTTTGCTTTTGTGGTAAAGAAATAAACCTTGGCTTCGGGGTGCTTGTAAAAAAAGTCGTCAAGACCATCGTAGTAGTGAATGTCGAGATAGTGCCAATAGTCAAGACCTGCGCGCTTGAGCTTGCGGTCGTCGATGGCAAAGCCCAAGGGGCGAATGAGGTGGAGAGAGGCTCCGGTCGCGGCGCAGGTGCGGGCAATGTTCCCGGTGTTTTGCGGAATCTCCGGCTCAAAAAGCACAATGTTGATCTTTTGCACGGCACTGCCTCCTCTCGATTGATTCGGTTTATTTTAACACGCTTTTTTGCCTCCTGCAATACTTTTTGGAAAAAATGCGAAAATCCGTGGCAATTTTTCTTAAAATATGCTATAATAAATTATCTATTGGAAATCACCCGAAAGGATTTTTGTTTATGGCCCTCTTTTCCGCACTGTTTGGCACCTACAGCCAAAAGCAACTCAAAAAGATCGCTCCGCTTGCCGATAAGGTTGACGCGCTTGCCGACACCTATCGCGCCATGTCAAAAGAAGAACTGCGCGGCATGACCGACAAGTTCCGTGCCCGCCTTGCCGCGGGGGAGACGACCGATGACATTCTCCCCGAGGCCTTTGCCGCCGTCAGGGAGGCGGCCGACCGCGTGCTTGGCAAACGCCCCTTCCGCGTGCAGGTGCTCGGCGGCATTGTTTTGCACCAGGGACGCATTGCAGAAATGAAGACCGGTGAAGGCAAAACGCTTGTGGCGACCCTACCGGCCTACCTCAATGCGCTCACGGGCGAGGGCGTGCATATCGTCACGGTCAACGACTATCTGGCCCGCGTCGGCGCCGAGGAAATGGGACGTGTTTACGAATATCTGGGACTTAGCACAGGCCTTGTCGTTCACGGACAGAGCCAGGCCGAAAAGCAGGAGGCCTACCGCGCCGATATCACCTACGGCACGAACAACGAGTTCGGCTTTGACTACCTCCGCGACAACATGGTGGTCTACAAAGAGCGCATGGTGCAAAGAGGACAGGTTTTTGCCATTGTGGACGAGGTCGACTCGATCCTCATCGACGAAGCGCGCACGCCGCTCATCATTTCGGGCGCCGGAGACAAGGCGACCGATCTTTACGAGCGCGCCGAACAATTGGCCAGATCCATGACCAAGTTTGTCATCAAGGAGCTTGACAACAAGAGCGACCAGGACGATATTGCCGCCGACTACGTGGTGGATGAGAAGGCGAACAACGCTATTCTGACCCCGCGCGGCGTGAAAAAAGCAGAAGAGTTCTTCGGGCTTGAAAACCTTTCCGATGCCGAAAACTCCGAGATCGCGCACCATATCAACCAGGCCATCCGCGCCCACGGCTGTATGCATAGGGACGTGGACTACGTGGTGACTCCCGAGAACGGCGTTATCATCGTCGATGCGTTCACCGGACGACTGATGCCTGGCAGACGCTACTCCAACGGTCTGCACCAGGCTATTGAAGCCAAGGAAGGCGTGCAGGTGCAAAAGGAGAACCAGACGCTTGCCACCATCACCTTCCAGAACTATTTCCGTATGTATCGCAAGCTCTCGGGTATGACCGGTACCGCGCTCACCGAGGAATCCGAATTCCGGGAAATCTACAACCTTGACGTGGTGGAAATCCCGACCAACCTGCCGATGATCCGCGTGGATCATCCCGACGTGGTCTACCAGACCTTGAAGGGCAAATACAACGCCATTGTGGAAGCCGTCAGAGAGTGTCACGAAAAGGGTCAGCCGGTGCTGGTCGGTACGGTTTCGATCGACAAATCCGAACTGCTTTCCAAGATGCTCCGCAATTCAGGCATTCCGCACACCGTGCTCAATGCAAAGCACCACGAAAAAGAGGCCGAGATCGTAGCTCAAGCCGGTAAATTCGGCGCCGTGACCATTTCCACCAACATGGCAGGACGCGGAACCGATATTCTGCTCGGCGGAAACCCGGAGTTTTTGGCAAAATCCGAAATGCGCTCCAAGGGCTTTTCCGAGGAAGCCATCGCTTATTCGACCGGCAGTGTGGACACCGACGACGAAGAGATCCTCGAAGCTCGCCGCGTCTTCCATGAGCTTGTGGCCAAATACAAAAAGGAGATCGCGCCCGAGGCCGAAAAGGTCAAGTCGGTCGGTGGACTCTTTATCCTCGGTACCGAGCGGCACGAGAGCCGACGGATCGACAACCAGCTCCGCGGCCGTTCCGGACGTCAGGGCGACCCGGGTGAATCGCGTTTCTTCCTTTCGATGGAGGACGATCTTTTGCGCCTGTTCGGCGGCGAAAGACTGCAGACCATGAGCGCTATGCTCAAGGTTCCGGAGGATATGCCGATCGACGCAAAGATTCTGTCGGGTGCGATCGAGAGCGCCCAGAAGCGGATCGAGGATCAGAACTTCAAACGCAGAAAATACGTGCTTGCTTACGACGACGTGATGAACCAGCAGCGCACGATCATCTACAAACAGCGTCAGGACGTGCTCAACGGCGAGGATATTTCGGCGACCATCCGCAAGATGATCGAATCGACCGTCGAGGGCGTTGTGAACGACTATACAAAAGGCGAGAATTTTTCGGAATGGAATCTGGAAGGCATCCGCACGCATTTTGCCGGGTATCTGACGACGCCGGAGGATTTCATCTTTACCGAAGAAGAACAGAAAAAGGTCAAGCGCGAGGATCTCTCCGAGACGCTTTGCAAGAGAGCCCTTTCGCGCTATGAAGAAAAAGAGGCGCTCTTTGGCCCCGAACTCTTCCGCGAGGTGGAGCGGAGCATTCTGCTTCAGAACGTGGACACTGCCTGGATGGAGCATATCGACGTGATGGACGATCTCAAGAGCAACGTCGGGCTGCAGTCCTACGCGCAAAGAGACCCTGTCAACGAGTACAGGCTCCAGGGTGCCGACCTCTTTGACCAGATGGTGGACGACATCCGCCAGAACACCGTGCGCGCCATCCTTTCGGTGGTGCCGAAACGGGAGGCACCGATCAAGCGCGTGCAGGTCGCAGTTCCGCTGACCGAGGGCTTTGAAGGCTCCACGCAGACCAAAAAAACGGTCAAGAGCCGTCCTTCGACCACGGTGGTCAAGGAGGGAACTGTAGGACGCAATGACCCTTGCCCCTGCGGCTCGGGCAAAAAATACAAAAACTGTTGCATGAGAAAGAACGAAGGACAATCATAACGACGAGAAAAGGAGGGAAAAAGAATGGGCTTTGGCTGGCTGTTGCTCGGGTATCTGACGGCGTTTGTGCTGTATTTGACCGCAAACCAACTGGGACTTGCTTCTTTTGCCCTCCTGCTCGGTTGCGCTCTCATGCTTGTTGGCGTCTTCAAACTGGAAAAATATGAAAAGCGGTTCGGTCTTGCAAAGTACTTTCTTTTCCCGCTTCTTGCCGGCGGTGTTTATCAGGCGGGAAAGGAAATTTTGATTCTTTGCGAGGTTGAGATTCCATTTTTCACTTCCGCGCTTGCAGGGACGATCTACGGATGGATCCAGTTCTTCCTTTTGATGTTCTTGCAGGTGATCCTGCTCCTTTCAATTTCTGCGATCGCAAAGTCGGTAGGGCTTTTGCACATTTCGGCAAAAGCGATCCGCAATTTTATTTTCCTTGCAATTTACGGGGTATTGTACATTCTCACAAGCCTTACTTTTGATTGGATCATTCCGGCAAGGCCCTATTTGAAGATCCCCATGATCCTCAGTCTGCTTCTTTTGGTCGGACTCAATCTCTTTTTGTTCCTTTCCTGCATGAAAAATATTGCCCCTGCAAACGAGGACGAAACGCCCAAACGCTATCGCTGGGAGTTTCTCAACAAGATCGGGGATACCTTTGAAAAGAATCGCAGAGAGGCCGCCGAGAGCGGACGCGCCTACGCCGAAGAAAAGCTCCGCAAACGGAAAGAAGAACGCGAAAAAAAGCGCATTGTACACAACAAAAAGAAATAACTCGGAGTTTTGACCGAAGAAAGGAGGGCTTATGGAAAACCGCACAAAAACCCAAAAGGCGATTTCCTTTAGCCTTCTTCTGTTTGCAGGCCTTTTTCTCTTTACGCCGATCTTTGCCATGCTGGATCCTTTGCCGGATGCGATCGGCCTTCTTCTTTTTGTGATCGCGCTTTCCGGATTGTGTGACCTGAGCGACGAGATCTCAAATGCGCGAAAACTCTTTTTATATCTGTTTCTTCTGAGCCTTTTGCGCGAGGCTCTGACACTGATTCTTTACACGGTTGGAAAGGCCGAAAACGCTTTTGAGGTGCCGACGCTCTTTCTTCTTGAATCCTTCGTTTGGGCAATTTTGCAGGGCGTTTTGTTGATCCCGGCCTTCCGCCGCCTATTCCGTGGACTTTCAGATCTCGCAGAACGCTACGGCGGAGAGGCCCTTTGGAAGGTAAAAAGAGGGAAAACGCTTTGCGAGCGCGCTTCTGGTAAAACGACGGTTTTGATCCTTCTTCACTCGTTGTTCATTACCCTGCCGGAGTTCAGCGCGCTGGGGTTGCGCCAGGGCGAAAGCGTTGACGGCGGGCTTTACGGATATATCAACCTGTATCGCGTGTTTGCGGTCTTTGTGCTCATCATTCTCTGGATTTTGTGGATGATCCTCTGGATCCGCTTTTGTAGAGTTCTCAATAGAGAAAAGGAGTTTTCGGATCGCTTGAGCAAAGCGAGAATTCAGGACGAAATCGACCATCCGGGCAGGGCGGAGCGGCGGTTTGTTTACGGCGGGCTTTTGTTTTGCGCGCTGTTTGCGCTCGTCTTTTTGCCGATGCGTGTCGGCGACTATTCGATCTTCCCGGGAGCTCTTTGCGGCATATTTGCCTGGATCGGCTTTGCAAGGCTGAGACGCCCCAAATGTTGGCCGCTCTGCCTTTCCTTGATCCTTGTCAGCCTTGGGAGAATGGTCTTACATTTTCTTTACCTGATTGATCATCTGCCGAAAGATGCGCTCTACGAAACCCAGGCATATTACTTTTATCTTGCCGTGCGCATGACGCAAATCGTTGAGCTTCTGTTGGCAATTCTTGTTTTGATCTTTTTGTATCGAACGATCGTGTCGCTAGTTAAAAACCGCGTTTTGATCCGTTATGAAAAGGGGGAAGACGCCGAAGAAGCCTCTCAGCACGCAACAAAAAAACTGCAAAAATCGCTTCTTGCAAAGATTCGGACAGGATGGATTGTTTTCCTTGTTGCCGCGCTCTTATCCATTGCGGATATCCTTCTGCGCCCGGGATTTGCCTATCTCTGGATCCCTGCGGCATTTCTTGCGGCCGCAGGGCTGTTTGTGTTCTGGATCCCGGCCTTCAAAGAAGCGACCGACGATTTTGTCACGCTGAAGGATGAATCGGTATAAAATGCTTTCGATCCGTCAATACTCCTGTCAGTCCCAAAAGGAAAAAGGAGAGTATTTATGAAAAAAGAAAAGAATCAAAAGAACGGTGGCAAGACGCCAAAAGCAGATCCAACCCCGGCAGACGTCAAAACCTTGCATGTAGAAGACGTCAAGCAGGACAACAATAACTGCAAAGACTGACCTAAAACAAAAAAGCACGGTTGCTACCGTGCTTTTTTGTTTTGCCCGCCAGAGTCCGACAAAGTTTACGGATTTCATGTGCTACACTTTAAGAAAAGAGAGGAGAGTGAAGAGAATGCTTCGGGATCGCGGACAAGTTGTTTTTGAAGAGACGGAGGACGGACTAATCGTCCACGTCGGAGGGGAGATCGATCACCACAGCGCCGTCTCTGCGCGCAGGCAGATCGACGAGCGGATCACGCTCTCTTACGCCTCAAAAGTGTACTTGGAGCTTTCCGGCGTGGAGTTTATGGATAGCTCCGGGCTCGGACTCATCATGGGACGGTATTCGCTTTCCAAGCAAAGCGGAAAAGAGTTTGCCGTTCTGGATCCGAGCTTTGCGGTTGTAAAAATGATGAATCTTTGCGGCATGGAACGTATGATTCGGATCTTGAAGCACAAGAAAAGCAGTTAAATATCATTGCAAAAGAGGGGATAAATATGAAAAAACGGGTAGATTTTACAGCATGCGTCGAAAATGAAATGCGGCTTTTTTTGCCTGCAAAATCGGTCAATGAGGCAATGGCGAGGTCGGCCGTTGCGGCCTTTTGCGCCCAGCTTGATCCAACGGCACTCGAGCTTGCCGATCTCAAATGTGCGGTCTCGGAGGCGGTCACAAATTGCATTGTACACGCCTATCGGGATACGGAAGGCGAGATCGAATTGAACGTCGAGCTTTGCGAGGGGAGGCTGGTGCGCGTCACGATCCGGGACAAGGGGTGCGGCATCGAAAATGTCAAGGCGGCAAGGGAGCCGCTGTTTACCACCGACGCGGAGGGCGAGCGAAGTGGAATGGGCTTTACCGTCATGGAGAATTTTTGCGACGAGGTGCGGGTAAAAAGCAGAGTGGGCAAAGGGACAACGGTGATCCTTCTCAAACGGCTACATAAATGATCCTGCGAGGTGAAACCGATCCATGTCAGATGCGAATACCCGCGAGCGGAATTTAGAACTGATTGCGCTGGCGCAAAAAGGCGATTCCAATGCCGAAGAAAAACTCCTCAAAGAGAATTCGGGGCTGGTTCGCTCAATCGTTCGCCGTTTTCTCGGCAGGGGAACCGACGAGGAGGACCTTTTGCAGATCGGCACAATCGGAATGCTGAAGGCCGTCCGGTCGTTTTCGCTTGAAAGCGGAAATGCCTTTTCCACCTATGCGGTCCCGCTTGTTTTAGGCGAACTGAAACGTCATTTTCGTGATAATGGTCCTGTGAAGGTCAGCCGGATCTGCAAGCAAAAGAGCCTTGCCTTGCTGCGTGAGCGCGCAAAATTTGAATCGGAAAACGGGCGGGAGCCGACGCTCTTTGAGTTGGCAGGCCGCTGTTCGATGGAGCCGGAGGAAGCGGCAATGGCGCTCCAATCGACAGCGCCGGTCGCCTCTTTCTTTGATCCGGTTGCAGATGAGGACGGATTGACCTATGGCGATATTCTTGCCGATGAGGACAGCCAAAAAGAATTTGAATCTCTTCGTGACTCGCTCTCGATCGCGCAATCCATGAAAAAACTGCCGGAACTTTGGAAAAAAATCTTACTGTTGCGGTATTTTCGTAATTTGACGCAGCAAAAAACGGCGCTTCTTTTGGGTCTTACCCAGGTAAAGGTCTCGAGAGAAGAGAAAAAAATTCTTGATTTTCTTCGCAAAGAGCTTGCATAAAACGGGAAAAATCTCTCCCGTTTCCAAAAAACGGTCGGAAAAGAAAATTTTTCGACCGTTTTTTCATTGAAAAAACAGATTTTTTTGAAAAATCTATTGGATTTTCTGAATGTTTGTGTTAAAATGAAATAGGAAAACGCTTTCAACGCTTTGATACGAAGGGGGACAACATGGAGAGTTTGAAAACGGCATTTGAACAGTTGTGGAAGTTTTTGTCCGAAAAAGCTCCGCAACATATCGTTTCATCCTTTAAGAACATCACGTTCCGGGACATTCTGGATATCATCCTGATGACCCTTTTGCTTTATGCAATCTTCTGCTTCACCAGAACGCGCAGAGCCGGTCGGCTGTTGCTCGGCCTTTATCTGGTTGCGCTTTTCGGCGCGATCGTCTATGTTCTGCGGCTTCCCACGCTTGCCTTTGTGGTGGAGAGCATCGTCGGCGTTGCGCTGGCCTTTTCCATTGTCGTTATTTTCCAGCCCGAGCTTCGCGATGCGCTTGAGAGCCTCGGAAACGGAAGACTCCTCAATCCGCTCTCGGATATGCTGCCGCGCCGCAAGTATCCCCTGGCCAAGAAAATGACCGACGAAGTGGTGGACGCCGTTTTTCAGATGTCCGAATCGCACACCGGAGCCCTGATCGTTTTTGAAGGGCTCACCAAACTCGGTGATTATACGAGAAGCGGAAAGGTTGTGAACGCGGACGTTACGTCGCATCTGCTCCGCAACATTTTCTTTGAAAACGCGCCCCTGCACGACGGTGCCGTTGTCATTCGCGATATGAAGATCTATGCCGCATCCTGCGTGCTTCCTTCTTCGAGAGGAGAGCTTGATTTCGGCGGAATGGGAACGCGCCACAGAGCCGCAGTAGGTGTGACCGAGGTCAGCGATGCGCTTGTCATTGTGGTTTCCGAGCAGACCGGCATCATTTCGGTCGCGCAAAACGGAAAACTCGTCCGCGGGATCAGCCGTCAGATGCTTCAAGATATTCTCATGACCTATGTCGCCGGCAGAACCTATCTCAACTACAAGCGCGCGCACATGCAGGAATCCTACCGCAATATGCTGGAGCGCGTTGCCGCAGTCCGGACCGGTAAAATGGTCACGGAGGGAGAAGACGGCGACGAAGATCCTTCGCTGGTGGAAATCTTGCCCGAGACAGAGAAAGACGCCGAAGGAGGAGAAGAATCATGAAAAGAAATGCGATCGGTCACATGAATCCCGAAAAAAAGAGCTTTTTCTCGTTCTTCAAACGCATCCATTTTCTCCCGTTGCTTCTTTGCCTGATTCTGGCGCTTGCTTTCTGGCTGGTTGTCAAGGCAATTCCGTCGCGTGAGGAGACTGTTCAAACAAGCGAAGAAACCCAGAACAAGAGCGAGATCACCGAATCTCTTTCCAAAGAGGAAGGAGAGAAAAAGATCGCTCCGCAACAGACCGAGACAACGACCGAGCAAGCCGATTCCGGTAGCGATGTGACAGAGAATGCCGAAACGACCGAGAATCAAACGGCCGAAACCGAAACCGGCTCCGCAGATGAATCCTAAACAAACCGCAATCCAGCTTCTTGTGGGAAACATTCGTCTTTCTCTGGACGAGGACGAAGAAAAAGCCCTGGAATCTGCAAAGCAAAAACTGCAAAAGATCGGTGTTTTTGCTTCCATGCGCGATCTGAAAGTCTTCAAACGCTCGATCGACGCGCGAAACAAAGAGGACGTGCATTTTGTTGTGTCGGTTCTTGCCACGCTCCCGGCCGCATCAAAGCTCCCGGGCAAGCAGGCACTGGATCGCATTCATGCAGGGATCCTCTCTTGTGAGGATCCTGTCCTTTCGATTGGAAACGCTCATATGCCGGGTCGCCCGCTTGTTGTGGGCATGGGCCCGGCAGGGCTTTTTGCGGCCCTTTTGCTCGCTGAGAACGGCTATGCGCCGATCCTCATTGACCGGGGTGCGTCGGTCGAAGAACGAGTACGCGACACCGAAAAATTCTTTGCCGAGGGCATTCTTGATCCCGAATCCAACGTGCAGTTCGGCGCAGGCGGGGCCGGCACCTTCTCGGACGGAAAGCTGGTCACGCGCATCAAGGATCCGCTTTGCCGCTTTGTTCTCGACACCTTTGTCCGCTTCGGCGCTCCCGAGGAGATTCTTCTAAAAGCCAAACCGCACGTGGGGACCGATCTTCTTCGCGGCGTGGTTTCCGGCATGCTCGATGAGATCGTAAGACTCGGCGGGGAAGTGCGTTACCACTGCCGCTTGGATGATTTTTCGGAATGCCCGGACGGCTCGCTGAAAGTCAAAACCTCCCAAGGAGAATTTTCCTCTGGCGCTTTGATCCTTGCGATCGGGCACAGCGCGCGGGATACGTATCAAAGACTTTTGGAAAAATCCTTTGCGCTCGAGCCCAAGCCGATCTCGGTCGGTCTGCGCGCCGAGCATCTGCAAAGCGAGATCGACGAGTCGCTTTACGGCTCCTTTGCCGGGCACCCGAAGCTCGGGCCTGCCGAGTACAGCCTCTCCGACACGCGGGGCGAGCGTGGAGTTTATACCTTTTGCATGTGCCCGGGCGGTGAAGTTGTTGCCGCCGCGAGCGAAGAAGGCGGCCTTGTTGTCAACGGCATGAGCCGACACGCAAGAGCCGGAAAAAATGCAAACGCCGCGGTCGCCGTTTCGGTCTCTCCGAATGATATTGAGCCTCTGGACGGCAACAAAATCCTTGGCGCCATCGCGTTTCAGCGTTCGCTGGAGAGAGCCGCCTACCAAGCCGGAGGCGGGGACTATTTTGCGCCTGCTATGACGCTGGGCGATTTTATGGCCGGCAGAACCGGGACACAACCTTCCCGCGTTCTCCCGAGTTATCGGGACGGAAAAGTGCGGGTTGCGGATTTTACAGGGATCTATCCGGAATTTGTTTTGCGCGGACTGCGCTATGGGTTTGCCTCTTTTGGCAGGCAACTAAAGGGATACGATGATCCCGACACCGTTCTGACTGCCGCCGAAACCAGAACCTCGGCACCGCTTCGCATTCTGCGTGATCCGGAAGGCTACCACGCGTTGGGACACGCGTCGGTTTACCCTTGCGGCGAAGGCGCCGGATACGCGGGCGGCATCACCAGCGCCGCCGTGGACGGCCTTAGAGCCACGCTTGCTCTCATGAAAAAATTTGCACCCTCGAAAGGAGACAAAATACCGTGAAAACCAGAGCCAAAGTTCTCTCTGTCGAAGGATCGCTTGCAGAGGTGGAGGTCGTTCGGATGTCGGCCTGCGAGGGCTGTCACAAATCCGAGGAGGGCTCCTGCTCGGTTTGCTCGCTCATGGGCAACAGCAAAAAAACGACTACCGTCAAGGCCGACAACCGTCTCGGTGCTGCGGTTGGGGATATCGTCTTTGTAGAAAGCTCGTCCGGCCGGATGCTCCTTTATGCGGCCTGCCTGTTTTTGCTTCCGCTTATCCTCTTCGCTCTTGGATTTTGGATTGCCTCACTTCTGACCGACGCGATCTGGGTCTACGTGGTTGCCGGGTTTGGCGGGGCGCTGCTGGCCTTTCTCGGCGTTGGAGTCTATTCGAACGTGGTTGCATCCAAGCGGGTAGATGTTCAGATCACAGAGGTGATTTCTTCGGCAAGCCAGTCGGAGAAGGACTGATTTCGGTTATATTTATCAATCAATCGTCGTATGAATTGGACAAGGGAGTGCCGTAGGACCTCTTGCCCCGGAGGAACTCATGCAGGAGATCAAAAGAGAAAAGATTTGGAAATTGTGCGCACCCAAAGTCGAACAAGCCAATGAAAAGGCCGCGCTGCTCGCAAATAAAACCGGGCTCTCTCCGCTTCTGACAAAAACCCTGTTGTCACGCGGATATGATACGCCCGAAAAAATCACCGCATATTTCGGCAGAGAGGACACTTCTTTGTATGATCCTTTTCTGCTTGCGGATATTGACAAAGCGGTCGACAGGATCCTGTCTGCAATCGACAAAAAAGAAAAAATTGCCATTTTCGGAGATTATGATGTGGACGGCGTGACCTCGGTTACGCTCGTTTACGATTATCTCTCAAAAAAAGGCGCGTCGGTGTCCTATTACATTCCCAGCCGCTTTGGCGATGGATACGGGCTTTCCAAAAATGCGATCGAAGGGATCGCAAAAGACGGGGTGACTTTGATCATTACCGTGGACAACGGCATTTCCGCAAAAGAAGAAGTGGCCTTTGCCGCAAGTCTTGGCGTTGATACCGTCGTGACCGATCACCACGAATGCCCGAATGATTTGCCGGACGCTGTGGCGGTCGTCAATCCGCACCGCCCGGACGACGGATATCCTTTCAACGATCTTGCCGGCGTCGGTGTGATCTTCAAAGTGGTCACGGCCTGCGAACTGGAAGAGGCAAGACGGCGCGGGACAGAAGACGATGAAAGCGTCGTTCGCCGCATTTGCAAAGAGTATCTTGATCTTGTGGCACTCGGCAGCGTGGCCGACTCGGTTCCGCTTACCGACGAGAACCGTTTGCTTGTTACTTACGGGCTTGAACGGCTCAAAAAGACGAACCGTATGGGCCTTGATGCCTTGATCCGCGCCGCCATGTCGGATCGTCCCAAAAAGATCAATTCGGTATTTATCAACTATCAGCTTGCTCCCAGGATCAATGCGGCGGGAAGAATTGACAGCGCGGCACGCGCCGTGGAGCTTCTTCTCTCCAAAGATAAAGCCGAGGCCGAAAAAATCGCACAGGAACTTTGCGAATACAACCGTGAGCGGCACGCCGAAGAGAGTCGCACGGCCGAACAAGCTTTCCGTAAGATTGAGGAGCAGGCGCCAGAAGAGCGCAGGTTTGTAATCGTCGTCGATGACGACGGCTGGCATCAGGGCGTCATCGGAATCGTCGCTTCCAGTGTGACCGAGCGCTACGGACTGCCTTCGATCCTCATTACTTTTGACGGCGCGAGCCGCGGATTTGCGGCGGGGGACGACCTTGGAAGAGGTTCCGGGCGCAGCGTTCGGGGAGTCAATCTTGCGCAGGCGTTGTTTGCCTGCAATGACCTTCTCTACAAAGGCGGCGGCCATGAGATGGCGGCCGGTCTTACCATTCGCCGACGCGATATTCCGGCCTTCCGCAAGGCGATCAACGAGTATGCAAAAGAGGCGCTCGGCGGCATTTCCCCGGTGGGTTGCGTTCAGTACGACTGCAAGGCTTTGCCAAGCGACTTGACGCTCAAACTCGCCGAGGAAATTTCCGGTATGGAGCCTTTCGGGCAGGGAAATCCCGAGCCGCTCTTTTTGCTCGAGGACGTCCGCCTCAAAGCGGTCATTCCCATTAGCGAAGGCAAGCATACGCGATTGATTCTGGAAAAAGACGGCGTGGAATGGACGGCAGTTAAATTCGGAACGCCGCCGTCAAAATTGCCGGTCGAGGAAGAGGATCTTTCGGATCTGTTGTTCCATCTTTCAATCAACGAGTTTCGTGGAAAATCCACGCTTCAATTGATCATTGAGGAGATCCGCCCGGCCGAAAGCCTTGTAAAAGAGCTGGAAAAGAAAGAAAAACGATATGCTGAGATCCTTGCGGGAGCCGCTTTTTCTGCGACCGAGGATATTTTTCCAGCCCGGGAAGATTTTGCACAGGTTTATAAAACCCTGCGTGCGGCAAGTCTGGACGGCAGTGGAATTTTTTCGATTTCAAAGATGCTTCGCCTCTTTGGCGCCGGCATCGGGTATATCAAACTGAAAATCATTTTATCGGTGCTCTCGGAGATGGGACTTTGCAAGATCGAAGAGCCTGTCAAAAACACCTATCTTGTGGAGCTTACCCCTTCGCCCGAAAAGACCGAGCTTTCCAAATCTGCCATTCTCCGCAGACTGGAAGGACAAATGAAAGACTAACCCATCCCTTGCAAAGGAGAACCAGAGGAGACCTACCATGAACCAAGAAGTTTCTGTCCATACCGACATTCAGCCCTTGACCGCGATGCTCAAGGCGACCAAAAAGAAATACAACCTTGCCAAAATCGACAAGGCTTTTGAGTTTGCCAGAAGCCGCCATGAAGGGCAGTTCCGGATGAGCGGAGAACCATACATTTCCCACCCAATCGCTGTAGCTGAGATTGTTGCGAGTCTGGAATTGGATACCGACTCGATCTGCGCGGCGCTTCTTCACGACACGGTTGAGGATTGTCAGGTCAGCGTGGAGGAGATTGAAAGGGAATTCGGTCCCGAGGTTGCTCTTCTTGTTGACGGACTGACCAAGATCGTTTCCATGCAGGTGGAGGACAAGGAAGAGGCGCACATCGAAAATCTGCGCAAAATGCTTCTTGCCATGTCCAAGGATATCCGCGTGATTTTCATCAAGCTCTGCGACCGGCTTCATAACATGCGCACGCTCTCGGCAAAAGCTGACAACAAGCGCAGAATGACCGCGCTGGAGACCATGCAGGTCTATGCGCCGCTCGCACACCGCCTCGGTATGCAAAAGATCAAGCAGGAGCTTGAAAACCTGAGCCTGCGCTTCCTTGACCCGATCGGATACTCGGAGATCCAGAATTACATTGACGAGAAATACGGTCAGAACGTAGACTTCATTGAGAGCGTCCGCAAGCAGGTCGAACAAAAGCTGAAAGAAAACAAGATTCATTTTTCGCTCGAAGGGCGCATCAAGTCGGTTTATTCAATCTACAAAAAGATGTACAACCAAAACAAGTCCTTCGATGAGATCTACGATTTTTACGCCCTGCGGATCATCGTGGACACCGAGCTGGAGTGCTATACTTCGCTCGGCATCATCCACGAGATGTTCAATTCGATCCCCGGGCGCTTCAAGGACTATATCTCCACCCCGAAGCCAAACCTCTATCGCTCGCTCCACACCACCGTCATCGGCCGCGACGGAATTCCGTTCGAGGTGCAGATCCGCACCTGGGAAATGCACCATGTCGCCGAATACGGCGTGGCGGCGCATTGGAAATACAAGTCTGGCGCATCCTCCAAGGAAGAACTTGACAAAAAGCTCGAGTGGATCGCCCGCCTCATTGAGACCGAGGACGAACAGCGCGACCCGGACGAATTCATGAACGCCCTGAAGACCGATATCTTCCAGGACGAGGTCTTTGTCTTTACCCCGAAGGGCGACGTTTTTGCGCTTCCGAGTGGGTCGAACATCATCGACTTTGCCTACGCCGTTCACTCGGCTGTTGGCGACAAAATGGTGGGAGCAAAGGTCAACGGCATGATCGTGCCGATCGATCACACGCTCGTCAACGGCGAGATCGTGGAGGTCATGACCTCCTCGGCCTCCAAAGGCCCCAGCCGCGACTGGCTCAAGATCGTCAAGACAAGCTCGGCGCGCTCCAAGATCCGCGCCTGGTTCAAAAAAGAAAAGCGGCCCGAGAATATCGCGGTCGGCGAAGCGGCGATCGAGGCCGAGATTAAGCGGATCTGCCGGTCTTGTACCGAAGCCCAGAGGAATCAGATCGCCGAAAGCCTTGCCAAGCGGGTCGGCTATAACGATACCGAGGACTTTTACAACGCCATCGGATATGGCGCTGTGTCGGTCGCAAAGCTGCAGCTCAGGCTCGAGGAGGAATGCCATAAGGTCGTTCGTCCCGAAGAGGTGGAGCAGACCGACGAGGAAAAGATCGCCGAGGCGGTCTCCAAGGCCACCGGCAAAAAGATCCGCTCCAACAGCGGCGTTGTGGTGGACGGAGAAGAGGGTTGCCTTGTCAAATTTGCAAAGTGCTGTAACCCTCTGCCGGGCGACGATATCATCGGCTTTGTGACGCGAGGCTTCGGGATCTCGATCCACAAGATGGATTGCCCCAACGTGATTCAGAACCTCAAAAACGGGGACGCCTCCGAGCGCTGGAAAGAGGCGCATTGGGAGAGCAATGCGACCAGCGGAAAGAGTCACGAAATGTACGAAGCGCTGCTTCAGATCCATGTCAGCGACCGTATCGGCATGCTTGCTGATATCACCTCGGTTCTGGCCGATATGAAGGTCTCCATCCTTTACATCGGCATGGCCGAAAAGCTGGTCATCAATCTGAAGATCGGCTGTAGAAACGTCGAGCACTATGATATGATCGTTGCAAGGCTTCGCAAACTTGACGGAGTTGATAACATTGTGAGAGGATTTGCCTGATATGAAAGCTGTGATCCAGAGGGTCCAATATGCGTCGGTAGAAGTGGACGGGAAGGTGGTAGGCTCCTGCAAGGAGGGCTACCTTCTCCTTCTCGGCGTGGCCGAAGGGGATACGACCGTTGAGGCCGATCTCCTTGCAAGAAAGATCCTTGATTTGCGCATCTTCCAGGACGAGGCAGGGAAGATGAACCGCTCGATCAAGGATATTGCCGGGGAGGTCTTACTCATCTCACAGTTTACGCTCCTTGCCGATTACAGAAGGGGCAACCGACCGGACTTTCTCGCCTCAGCCAAACCGGATGTGGCAAAACCGCTCTACGAGTATTTCGGCAAAAAGCTCGAAGAGGGCGTGGGCCACGTCGGCTACGGTATCTTTGGCGCCGATATGAAGGTGTCGCTTCTCAACGACGGCCCGGTCACCATTGTAATGGACAGCGACGTACTCAAGCAGAAAAGGAGGTCATAACGGTCTATGAAGTTAACGATCGACGGAAAAATCAATCCTTACTACGTGCAGACCCTTTGCATGATCTTCTTCCCGGGCGAAAAGTTCGGCGCGCAGGCAATGGAAGAGCCGGACTCGCCCGAGCTGACGCTGACTTTCAAAAAGAAAAAAGAAGGCGTGGAAGCCTTTGTGACGGTTGCATACGCCGGAAAAACGGCCGAGGCCGTGCGCTTTGCCGAGTACAATGCGACAAGGGATCCGGATAAGGCGGTCAAAATGGCCTCCGGCGCCGCGGTGATCGCGGCCTGTGGGGAACTGCTTGGCTATCGTCCCTCCTGGGGCATGCTGACCGGCGTTCGTCCCTCCAAGGTGGCAACCGAGCTCCTTCAAAGCGGACTCGGCAAAACGAAGACCAAAAAGGCGCTCAGCGCCGATTATCTGGTTATCCCGAAGAAGGCGGCACTCGCCACCGATGTGGCACTGAATGAGCAAAAAATCATCGGTCAGGTGGATCCGCGGGACTGCAGTGTGTATATCTCGATCCCGTTTTGCCCGACTCGCTGTGCCTATTGCTCTTTTGTTTCCTACACCTCTTCCAAGCTCTTGTCGCTCATCCCGGAGTATCTGACGCATCTTCTTTTGGATCTTCAAAAGACCTTTGCAACCATCAAGCGGCTTGGCTTAAAGGTCAAAACGGTTTACATCGGCGGCGGCACACCGACCATCCTGACGGCGGAACAGCTTCGGCTTTTGCTCTCGGAGATCTCACGACAGATCGACGTGAGCGCACTGGAGGAATTCACGCTTGAATCGGGACGGCCGGATACCATTACGGCCGAAAAGTTTGCCGTTGCAAAAGAATACGGAGTGACGCGCGTTTGCGTCAATCCGCAGTCGCTCTGCGAAGAGGTTTTGTCGCGCATCGGCAGATGCCACTCGGTGGAGGAGTTCTTCCGCGCCTTTGAAGTGGCAAGAGAGTCCGGCATTCCAAATATCAACACCGACCTGATCGTCGGACTTCCCGGCGATACTTTCAAGACCTTTTCCGCGACCTTTGACAAAATTTTAAGCCTCTCTCCCGAGAATATTACGGTGCATACCTTCTGCATCAAAAAAGCGGCCGAGATCGTCAAAACAGGGAACAGCATCTATTCTTTCCGCGGAGGCGACGCCGGAAAATGTGTCGATTATTCTCAACTCAAAGCTCAGCAGGAGGGATATCTTCCTTACTATATGTACCGCCAGAAGAACACCGTCGGAAATCTGGAGAACGTCGGGTTTGCAAAAGAGGGAACCGAGGGGCGATACAACGTTTATATGATGGAAGAAGTCCATTCCATTTTTGCCTGTGGGGCAGGTGCTGTCGCAAAACTTGTGGACTACAATCCGCTTATCGGCGGCAAACCGATCATCGAGCGCCTGTTTTATCCCAAATACCCCTATGAGTATCTGAAGGACGACAGCACCGATGAAAAGAATGCGGCCATCGAGCGCTTCTACACCGAACATGGATTGATTTGATTTTCAAGCAAGGAGTTTTATGGAATACTGCGTTTCTTCCGATTTGACGCCGGCCGAGCAAAAAAAGCTGGTTTTGGAATCGGACAAAGCCTTTGAATCTGAGGCTTCGAGGAAGGTTTCGGCTCTTTCCGACATTCCGGATCTGAAGATCATCGGACTGACCGGGCCGAGCTGTTCGGGCAAGACGACAGCGGCAAACAAGCTCATCGAGCATCTCCAAAAAAGCGGCAGACAGGTCGTGGTCGTATCCCTTGACAATTTTTTCAAAGACGTGGAAACCGTCCGGCGTCAAGGTGCGGCGGGACAGCTTGAAGAGCTCGATTTTGACTCCGAGGACGCGATGGATCTTGACCTGCTGGAATGCACGGTGGAAAGCCTGCTTTTGTCGAGACCGACAGTTCTTCCGATCTTTGATTTCAAAACAGGGAAACTGAATCGAAACGGCAGTCTTTTGACTCCGACTGTCGAGGACGTATTCCTCTTTGAAGGGATCCAGGTACTTTATCCGGGCGTGGACAAAATTCTCTCAAGGGTCGCTTATAAGAGCATTTATATTTCCCCCGAGTCGCCGATTGTCACCGGCGGGGAGCACTTTGATCCAAATGAGATTCGACTCATGCGCAGAATTGTCCGCGACTATCGCCATCGGGATTCCAGCGCGGAATTCACCCTCTTTCTCTGGAAGGGCGTACGTGAAAACGAAGAACGCGCCATTTTCCCGTTCCGGGACCGTTGCTCGGAAGCGATTGATTCTACGCTTGCTTACGAGGTCGGGATGTTAAAGCCCTATCTTCTTCCGCTGTTAGAAAATTACAATCCGGACGCGCTGTTTTTCAAAGAGGCAAAGGCACTTTTGCAAAAGCTAAAGAACGTCCAGCCCATTCCCGCCGATTATCTGACCCAGAATTCACTCTATAAGGAATTTATTTGATGAAGACACTATTCAAAAACGCCCGGCTGTTGCCCGAGTACGGATATGCGGACAAACCGGTTTTTATAGCCGTCAACGGAAGCTATATTGCAAAGATTTCGGATGAGGCGCTCGGTGAATGCGAATACGATACCATCGTCGATTGTCGGGGCAATCTTTTGATCCCCGCCTTCTATAATGCGCACTGCCATGTGGCAATGACGCTTTTTCGCGGATTTGGCGAGGATCTGCCGCTTGCCGACTGGCTCGAAAAGAAGATCTTTCCGGCAGAGGATCGCCTTACCTACGAGCGCGTTTTTCTCGGATCCAAGCTCGGGATTGCCGAAATGATCCGCGCCGGGATCGTTTCTTTTACCGATATGTATATGTTTGAAGACGCGGTGGCAGACGCCGTGCTTGAGACCGGGATCAAAGCCAATCTTTCGCGCTCGATCGCATCCTTTGACGAGTCGATCGGCCCGGAGAACGATTACAGACTCAAAGAGTCGATCAAGCTCTACGATACCTATCACGGCGCCGGAGAGGGCAGAGTTTTAGTGGATTTTGCCCTGCACGCCGAATATACCAATCATGCCCGCGCTTGCAGATATGTGGCCGAGGAGGCAAAAAAACGGGATTTGCGGATGCAGGTGCATCTTTCCGAGACCAAAAAGGAGCACGAGGAGTGCAAAGCGCGCCGCGGCGGCAAGACCCCAGCCGAGTTTTTCCTTGACTGCGGCGTGTTTGACCTTCCCACCACCGCTGCGCACTGCGTTTGGGTTGAGGACTCGGATCTTGATATCTTCCTTGATAAAAAGGTGTTTGTCGCGCACAATCCGGTCAGCAACTTAAAACTCGGCAGCGGCGTGATGCCGCTTGCAAAATTCCTTCGTCGGGGTGTGTCCGTCGCGCTTGGAACCGACGGAGCCGCGTCCAACAACCGCTTGGATCTGCTCCGGGAATTGCAGATCGCCGCGCTTCTCGACAAGGGCACGACCGGCAATCCGGCAGGGCATACGGCAAAAGAACTTTTCCCGCTTGCCACCGAGAACGGCGCGCTCTCGCAAGGGCGAACCGACTGCGGACGTATAGAAGAAGGGAAGCGTGCCGATCTTGTGCTTCTGAATCTGAACAGTCTGCACAATCAACCTGTTTACGATCCGTATGCCACGCTGACCTACAGTATGGGCCGCGAGGATGTGCTCTTGACCATGGCTGACGGGCGCATACTTTATCAAAACGGCGAATATACCTCTATTGATGAGGAACGCCTGAAATACGAGTTTCAAAAGACGGTCGCTCATTACTTTGATTGAGCGGCGGTGATTGTTTTGGAAAGAAGCAATTTCGGAATTGCAAAGAACAAACTGGTTTCGGGTGCGCTTCTTTTGACGCTTTCCACGATCCTGTTAAAAATCACAGGACTCATCTACAAGATTCCCATGCTTTCGATCCTTGGGGCCGAAGGCATGGGATACTTCAATTCCGCCTACGAACTCTACACGCTCATCGTCAGTGCCGCAACAGCGGGACTGCCGGTTTCTCTTTCGGTCCTGCTTTCGGACGCACTTGCAAAGGGAGATGCCGAAAGAGCGCGTAAGATCGATCGCACGGCGCTTTTTTTATGCTTTTTTGCGGGGACGATCGGCAGTCTTTTACTTGCCTTTTTTGCAAAAACGTTTGCCCGGATGATCGGAAGCCCCGGCGCACTGTATTCGATTTTGTCGATTTGCCCGACGCTATTTTTCAGTTGCATCTCGGCGGCCTATCGGGGATCCTTCCAGGGACGTTCCAAAATGGCTCCTACGGCGCTCTCTCAGCTTGCCGAAGCACTGCTCAAGCTCTTCTTCGGTCTTCTGTTTGCGTCTCTTTTTCAAAAGAACGGAATGTCGGTGGAAAAGTGCGCCGCCGGAGCCGGCTTCGGTCTCTCGCTCGGAAGCGCATTGACCTGTTTCGGCCTGGCTCTGGCAAAAAAGCGGACGTCTTTCATCAAAGGAAGACCGCTGGCAAAACGAAGCGGCGAAACCTCGCAGATCCTTCGTGATCTTGCACGCATTTCTTTACCGATCACGCTCGGGGTAACCCTGACCGGCGCGACGAGAATTTTGGATATGGCCATGATATTGCGCCGCCTGCAAAGCATCGGAATGGACGCGTCTGCCGCAAACCGGGTGTACGGCGGTTATACGACGCTGGCGCTCTCGGTTTTCGGGCTGTTGCCGTCGCTGGTCAATTCGATCAGTCTGCCGCTTGTCCCGCTTCTCAGTGCGGCCGCGGCGACAGGCGACAGGGAACGGGAGGAAGAGCTGGTGCACGAAGGCTTTCGCCTCATCGCCTTGTTCGCAATTCCGGGCGCTATCGGAATCACGGCCTTTTCGGAAGAGATCCTTTCGTTTTTGTTTTCCGGGCAGACGGAAGCCGTATCCCTTGCGGCACCGCTCCTTTCCTGCCTCGGGATTTCTTCCTTTCTTTCCTGCATGATCGGCGGGATCCAGTCGATCCTGCATGCAAGGAAGATTGTGATCCGTCCGCTTCTCATCATGCTGTTTGGCGCGCTGGTAAAGAGCGTCAGCGCTTATGTTCTCATCGGCAATCCAAACATCGCCATTCTCGGAGCGCCGGCAAGCACCTTCCTTTGCAATCTGTTTGTGACCATCCTTGGCTTGTCGCTCGTTCTCAAGAATGGTTACAGGGAACCCCGCGCGCGCGTTTTCTTTTTGCCGCTCCTTTCCTCCGCCGGATCGATCGCTCTTGTATGCTTACTTTTTCAGCCGATTTTGCGTTCCGTTCTTTCACAAAAACTTCTGTTTGTATGTGAGCTGTTTCTCTTTGCCATTCTTTATTTCGGACTCTCTTTTTTGAGCGGATCGCTCAAAAAGACGGATTTTTTGCCGGGAGGTCTGCTTCACCTTCAAAAAAGCGCAAAAAATGCCGCAAAATAAACAATTTTTTCAAAAATAATGTGAAAAAACTATTGCATATTCAAAAAAGGTATGATAAAATATGATTGATCCCAAAAAAATAAATTGGAGGACAAAAAAATGACCAAGACCCAATTGATCGAGAAGATCGCAAAAGAGAACGAGCTGACCAAAAAGAACGTGGCTACCGTGATCGACGCCGCTATCGCCGCTATCGGTGATTCGCTTGTCAAAGGCGAAGACGTCCAGATCGCCGGCTTCGGCTCCTTCAAGGTAAAGAAAATCGCTGCTCGTACCGGCAGAAACCCCAGAACCAACGCTCCTGTGAAGATCGCCGCTTGCAAGCGCCCCGCTTTCGCTCCCAGCAAGACCCTGAAAGACAAACTGAACTAATTTTATGAGGCTTGATAAGTTCCTGAAAGTATCAAGAATCATCAAACGCCGTTCGGTCGCCAACGAGACCTGCGATGCAGAGCACGTGATGGTCAACGGCAGACCCGCCAAGGCTTCCTATGACGTCAAGGTGGGGGATGTTCTGGAAATTGCTTTTGGGCAACGCACCCTAAAGGTTCAGGTCCTCTCGGTCAAGGAGTTTACCTCCAAGGCGGAGGCTTCCGAGCTTTATAAGGTGATCGAATAACCGGCCGAATAACTGTGCCGTCTCTTGCATAAATTGTAGCACATTCCTGTTTTCGGAGGTCTACAATGAGTGCAGAGACGGCAAATGACGCTTATAAGGGCCATAGCCTTTCCCTAAATGAGCGAAAGACTTTGAAAATCACCGGCGTTACCGACGCCATCGGGTTTGACGAAGAAAGCGTAACGCTGGAAAGCACTGCCGGCCGGATCGAGATCGGCGGCGAGGGCCTTCGCTTTGAAGTGCTGAATCTCAAAGACGGAATGGTGGAATTGACCGGACGGATCGATTCGATCCTCTATGCCGCAGAGCCGGCGCCCGAGAAAAACCGCAATGGCTTTTGGGCAAAGCTGTTCCGCTGAATATGGCGATTTCCCAAACGGCCTTAGGGCTTCTTTATTTATACAGCGCGATTCTCGGCTTTTGCGCAGGTTTTTTCTATGATCTCTTTCGCGTAACAAGAATTTTCTTCGGCGCGCACTACAGCCGTTCTGCCGCCGAAAAGCTCCAAAAGATCCGCCTTCCGCTCCTGAAACCTTATCGAGAACGCGAAGAGAGCAGAGCCTTTGGAGTGGTTGTTTTTTTGCAGGACTTTTTCTTTTGCATCATCTGCGGGATTGCTCTTGCGATCCTGTTTTATGAATGCAACGACGGTGTGATCCGTCTGCCGGTAATTTTTGTTTTTGTTGCCGGATTTCTTTTTTACAGAGCTACGGTCTGTCGCCTGTTTATGGCCCTCTCCGAGTTTGCCGCTTTTCTTTTGGAGAGTGCGGCGCGCTATCTTTGGTACTTTCTTTCCTATCCCTTCCGTATGCTTGGAAAAGCGATTGGACGCGCGGGTAGGATTGTGATTTCGAACTTTCAATCCCGCGCTCGGGACTTGCTGAGAGCGAGGTTTTACAAACGGGAAAAATATCGATTGAATAACGGAATGGGGCTTTTCGGCGAGTCGCCCGCCCCTCTAAAAAAGGAACGAAGAAAAATCAATGGAATCCGAAAAAAAGAAACAATTCAGCCTTTCTCTTGCAATCCGGATCTTTCTTGCGGTTTTGGTGGTGCTGTCGGTAGGGATCTTCGCCACAAGCATCATGAAATACAACCGGCAAAAAGAGGAGCGGGCAGAGCTTGAAAAAAAGCTGGAACAGTATCAGGAATTGATGAGCGACCTAGAGCAAAAGGTCGGCTCGGCCGAAAAGTTAAAAGAAGTGCTCCTGGAATACAGAACCTACAAAAGCCTGAAGGAAACGATGGTTGAGGATTCGGTTGTCCGCGCATCCTGCGAGAGAATTCTTGAGAGGATTGACGAACTCTTGAAAGACCCCGAAACGAGGGATTATCTCATCGAGCTTGCGCGGGAGAACGGCCTTGCCTTCCCGGACGAGACCATTTACTATATTGATACCGATTGATAAAGAGGATGTTTATGGCAACGGAACAAGAAAAAAAGCTCATTGCGCAAAACAAAAAAGCCTTCCACGATTATTTTGTGGAAGAGCGATATGAAGCCGGCATTGCGCTTTATGGGACCGAAGTCAAAAGCATCAGGCGCGGTGGTGTAAATCTCAAGGATTCTTACTGTTCTTTCCGTGAGGGGGAACTGTTTGCGGTCGGCATGCACATCAGCCCGTTTGAAGAGGGAAACCGCTTCAATCAAGCGCCGCTTCGCGAAAAGAAACTACTCATGCATAAACGGGAAATCTTAAAGCTTCAGGGATTGATCCAGCAGAAAGGGCTTACCCTTGTGCCGCTGTCTCTCTATTTTTCCGGCAGTCACGTCAAAGTGGAGCTGGGCTTATGCCGCGGAAAAAAGCTCTATGACAAACGGGAAAGTGACGCGAAACGTCAAGCGGATCGCGAAATGGAACGGCGCAAAAAGAACTCTTTTGACGATTAAAAACAGCGCCGATTTTTATCGGCGCTGTTTTTTGAGTTTATTTTTTGTGAGCCTCTAAGTAATCTGCAACATCCTGAACGGTTACAAATTTGTGGATATCGTCGTCTTCAATCTCAACACCGAACTTTTCTTCGCAGAGCATGATCATGTCGGCAAGTTCGATGGAGTTGACGCCAAGGTCGTTGATCAGATCGGACTCGGGCTTGATCTCATTGGGATCAAGCTGAAGCTCTTCCACCATCAAATTTTTCAAAGTTTCAAACATTGGTATCATTCCTCCAAATGAAATGGATTCGGCAAATGCGCCATTACAAATTTATTATATCCCAGGCAGTGCGATTTGTCAAGGCTTTTTTCATTTCTTGCGGTATTTTCGACATTTTTTGAGAAGGGGGTAAGACGGGTATGAGGATCCTTTGGCGGCGTCCTTTGTTTTGCTGTTGTATCCTGTCGGTTTTGCTTGTCATACTTGCCGGACAACTCTCCAAAGGAGAAAGAATTGCGCTCCTTTTGATCCCGCTGGTTGCAGCTTTTGTTTTGGCCGTTCTTCTCAAAAAACAGTTTCGAAAGGTTTTTCTTCCGTTTCTATGTTGCCTTCTTGCAAGCCTTTTGCTTTTGTCTTCGTCTCTTTACTTTGACGGCGTTTATCCATCCTATCAAAAACTCGTAGGCGAGGAATGCAAAATCTCCGGATATGTTGACGGCCGCCGGAACAGAACCGATTCCTTTTTGATCACCGTGACCGAGCTTAACGGAGAGACGGTCAACTTTCGCGCCGCACTGGATTGCGCTTTTGCTTCCGGCTTGCAGGTTGGTGATCACATTGAAACCTCTGTAATAGGAGAATCTTTTGAAGAGGACGGGCTTCTCGACGGCGCGCAAAGCCTCACTTCAGATGGTGTGAAGATCCTTTTTCGATGCGAGGATCTTGACGGCCTGCTTTCTTGGCGCGAGGAGGGCTTTCACCCGCTTTTGCTGTTTCGCAAGTGGAATCACATGCTTTCCATCCGTCTGCAAAACGCGATCGGCGGCGAGGAGGGAAGTCTTGCCACGGCTCTGCTACTGGGTAACAAGAGCGGTCTTTCGAGCGATACGACGCTCGCCTTCCGGAGAGCCGGCGTCTCTCATCTTCTTGCGTTGAGCGGATTACACATTTCCATTTTGATTGCGGCTCTGGAGTTTCTTTTGCGCCGGCTTATGATCGGTAGAAAGATTCGCATGATCTTTCTTTGCGGTGGGCTTTTGTTCTATCTTGCCCTGACCGGCTTTCAGATCTCCTGCATCCGGGCGTCTCTTATGGTCTTTGCTGTTTGCCTTGCAAAAATCCTTTGGGAGGATCCTGATCCTTTGACCTCGCTCGGCGTTGCGCTGTATCTGACGCTTTTATTCTGTCCTTATTTGATCGGGGATATCGCGCTTTGGATGTCCTATCTTGCCGCTTTCGGCATCCTTGTCTTTTCTCCCGCGATCCGTCTGCTTCCGGAAGCACTTGCAAAGCGTCTTCCGCAAAAGCTTGCAAAGCTGATAGGCAGGATCCTTGGCGCGATCCTTGTCGGCTTTGCCGCAAACGCCGCGCTGTTGCTGTTTCTTTCTTTGACCTTTGGAGAAGCGTCGATCACGTCGATCCTGGCAACGGCGGTTTTGTCTCTTCCCATGTCGCTCACGCTCATTGCGTCGATCTTCACGCTATTCTTTCCGGCGCTTGGCTTTTTGCCGAAATTCTTTGCATCCTTTATGATTGGCTTTTCCAATCGGATTTCGGATTGGCCGGGCGTTTTGCCGTCTTTGAATGAACCGCTTCTCATTGGGCTTTTGATCGCGCTGACGGTTCTGTTTCTGGCCTTTGCGATCTTAAAGATCAAAAACCCGTTGGTGTTTTTAACCATTCCGCTTGCCGTCATCCTGCTTTTCGGTATCGCCGTTTGGATTCAATCAGGGAAAAACGCTTTGCAGATTACCGATCAGGCCGAAGTAAAAATCGAGGACGGAACCGTTTACGTTTTCTGCAAAGAGTTTGAGAACGCGCAGGATGTGTGGGAGCTAAAAGAGAATCTGCGCGCCCTTGGGACTTCCGAAATTCATCACCTGACGGTCAAAGACCATTCGTCGCTTCAGACGTATGATCTTGCCAGACTTTCTGCGTCTATCCGAGTATTTTGCCTGCACCTGCCGCAACCGAAAACAAAGGAAGAACTTGCTTTTTCAAAACGGCTTGAGCAAGAGGCATCTTTGCACCGGATCTATGTTGTGTATGACAATTGAACTTTACCGATGTGCAGCCGGATTTCTGTGTCGAAATTCGGCTGCTTTTCATATTCTGTTAACGTCATCCCGATTGCGGGACGACAAGAGACAACCGATTTTCAAGGGAGCTGTATATGGAAATATCCGCGCTGAGGTATGCTGTTTTCGGAGGGGATGCAAGGCAGAGCTTTCTTACCGAGATCTTGCGGCGAAAAGGTCTTACAGTCGATTCATTCGGCGTTCCGGATCAGCCCGATACCGGATCCTGGAAGAAGATTTTAGAGAGGGCCGACTGCCTCTTCTTGCCGCTTCCAATCACGCGCGACGGCGTGAGATTGTTTTGCGAAGACAGGGAAGACATTGTTCCGGTTCGTCTGGATCGATTTTTTGATTGTGCGGGCAAGATCCTGTTTGCGGGAAGGATCCCGCCTTCCTTTCGCGCATCGGTCAGTGCAAGCGGAGGGAGAATTTACGATTATTTTGATTCGGAATCTTTGCAGATCCTCAACGCACTGCCAACCGCGGAGGGTGCGATCTTTACGGCAATGAAAGAGCTTCCGGTCACGCTTTGCGGCGCTTGCATTGCGGTGATCGGATACGGACGGATCGGGCGCCTGTTAACCGATCGTCTGGTCGCGCTCGGCTCGTCTGTGACCGTCTATGAAAGAAAAGAGGATCGGCATCCGTATATCCGGTTTTCAAAAGCGGCGGCAAGTCCATTCTTTGACGCCGGCGGGAAAAAACAGCTGTTATCGCTTCCAAGAGATTGCAGAGTCCTTTTCAACACCGTCCCGGAACCGATCTTTACGCGGGAAGTGCTGGAATTTTTCCCGAAGAATTGCCTGTTTGTCGATCTTGCTTCTCCGCCCGGCGGGCTGGATCCTGTGGCGGCGTCGGAGTTGAATATTAACAGGGTCTGGGCGACCGCACTACCCGGAAAATATGCTCCGGAGAGCGCGGCGTCGTATCTTGCGGAAGAAGCGCTTTCGATCATAGAAAAAGCGACTTTGTAGCGGTTGTCAAAAGTTTTAGGAAAGGATCACAGAATATGCTTGGCTTTGCATTCTGCGGATCATTTTGCACGCATCAAGCGGCGCTCTCCGAGATGAAGCGCCTGTTGGAAACAGGCTATGAGATCCAGCCGATCTTCAGTGAGGCTGTTTACACTACGGATACCCGCTTTGGAAAGGCGGAAGACTTTGTACGCGAGGTGGAAGACGCCTGTCGCCGAAAGGCCATCCACAGGATTGTGGATGCAGAGCCGTTAGGTCCGAAGAACCCTATGGAAGCACTGATCATTTGCCCTTGTACCGGAAACACCCTGGCAAAGCTGGCAAACGGTGTGACCGATACTCCGGTTTGTATGGCGGCAAAAGCACATCTTCGATGCGACCGACCGCTTGTGATCGCGCTTGCTTCCAACGATGCGCTCTCGGCAAATCTCAAAAACATTGCCACTCTGCTGCAGCGAAAGAATCTGTATTTCGTTCCCATGCGGCAGGATGACCCGATCGGAAAACCGCATTCACTCGTTGCAAAGTTTTCGCTTCTCGAACCTACGCTTTCGGGTGCAATGGAAGGAAAGCAATTACGAAACCTTTTTTTGTGAAGATTTCGGCTCCGTAAAGCGGCAGATGGGCTTTGCGGGGCCTTTTTTCTCTTTTTTGAAGAGCGAAACAAGCCACGCTCGATCATCCCGGTTGAATCCGCCGAAAAAGCGCAACAGCAGAAGATAGAAGAAAGAGCAAAGGACAAGATGCAAAACGACCTTCCATGCGCTCCCTCCTTTTGGTAAAATCAAAAACAGAATGCGGGAGAGGCAGGTCGCGCCCAGAATGCAAAAGAGAGGCTTGTAGATCCAGTCGAACACCCGTACCTTGGCGCGACTGATCGAAAGGAGTCGCCAGAGGCTCATTGTGGTATTGAAAAGTTCCGAGATGTAGATAGTGACAAGGTAGCCGACAATTCCAAACCGAGGAATCAGGAGCTTTACGAGAAGAACCGAGAGGAGCGCGTCGGCAATATTGACGTTCATCGAATAAACCTGTTGTCCCAGCCCTTTGAGCATGGCGTCGGTCGAGGTGTCAAGGTACATGATCGGAATGAGCGGCGCAAGAAAACGGATGTAGCGCGCGGCTTCGGTCCCGGGATAGAGAAGCGCCCCAAGCTCTTCGGAACAGAAGAGTAAGATTCCGGAAACGCCAATAGCAAACGCGGCTGACAAAGAAAAAACGCGGCCGAACATATATTCAATGTGGCGTCTCTCGCCCTTGACCCGACTCTCGGAAAACTCCGGAATGAGAAGCCCCGCAAAGGAGGAGATGAGCGCGGCTGGATAGAGCGCAACAGGAAGCGCCATACTTTGGATCACCCCGTAGGAGGAGAGCGCCGCTGCGTGACTTGCGCCGCTCTGCCGGAGCCCTTCCGGAATGAGGATGTGTTCAATCGTCAGAAGACCGGATCGGATATAGGTGGAGAAGGCGACCGGCAGTGCAATGCCGAGCAGCTTTTTGCCTTCGCTGTCTGCGGGGTCTTTCTTTGAAAAATGCCGTTTGCGATCGACAAGATAGAGGAGAAACTCCAAAAGAAAGGAGGATGCTTCTGCCAAAAGCCCGCCCAAGATGATCGAAAGCAGGGCGCTTTTTGCGTCTTTTGCAAAGAAAAAGGCCAAAAGAGAAGCGGTAAAACCGATCTTGAGCGTCTGCTCCGCAACCTGCACGAGCGCATTTTTGTAAACCCTGCGAACGGCCGAGAAGTATCCCGAGAAGGCAGAGGAGAGCGAAATGAGCGGGAGCGTCAGTCCCATGAGACGAAGCGGTTCGAGCGTGCGCTCATCTTTCAACCAGTGCGCCGAGATCGTTGGAGCAAGCAGGATGAGAAGAAGCGCCGAAAGGATCCCGAAGCTGAGCGAATAGAACACGGCTTTTTCCATGACTCTGCGAACGCGCCCGGGCTCGTTTTTGCCGATCGCTTCCACCACAAGATGCGTCACGCCAAGATGCACGCCCGAGACTGCGAGCGTCAGTGCAAAGGAATAAACGCCGGAAATGAGAGAAAAAAGCCCCATGACCTCGGCGCCGGCACGGTTGGAAAGATAGACCTGAAAGCCGACTCCGACCGTCCGCATGAGCAGTGTGGATGCAGTCAGAAGCGCCGCATTCCAGATGATTCGTTTTGCCTCTTTTCGCATGACGCACCCCCGGATTCGAATACTCCATTCTATGAAGGCGGCGATCAGAATATTTCAGAAAAAAACGGACAGACTTTTTTGTAAGAGTTTTTGAAAGAGGGTGCATTTTATGGCCGTTTTTGTTTGCCGCCTTTGCGGATACGAATATGACGAGGAGGACGGGGATCCGTCCGGCGGTATCTCACCCGGAACCGAATTCTACGATCTGCCGCGCTACTGGGTCTGCCCGAATTGTGGGGCCGACCGGGAGGATTTTGAAGAGCTTACTTCCGAAGAGAAAACCGAGGAAGCCGATCCAAGCCTATTTTGATCCGGAAGATTGACAAAACAGGCTCTTTCGTGGTAAAATACAGTCAGAAAAAATGACTGTGTGCGGAGGCGTCAGCATGAAAACTTTACTTGCCATCGACGGAAACAGCATCCTGAACCGGGCCTTTTACGGCGTGCGCCCGCTGACGACAAAGGACGGCTTTCCAACCAACGCCCTCTACGGCATGGTGAACATCATTGAAAAGCAAAGAGAGGCACTCTCGCCCGATTTTTGCGCGGTTGCTTTCGATCTCAAAGCCCCGACCTTCCGGCACAAGCTCTTTGACGCTTACAAGGCCGGGAGAAAGCCGATGCCGGATGATCTGCGGCTCCAGTTTCCGGTTGCAAAAGAATTGCTCACGGCACTTGGATATCATATTCTGGAACAGGAAGGCTATGAGGCCGACGACATTCTCGGCACGCTCGCAAAAGAGTGTGGCGACGGAAAGGTAAGGGCCTATCTTCTGACCGGCGACCGCGACGCGCTCCAGCTCATTGACGCAAACACGCACGTTCTCCTTGCCACCAATACCGATACGATCGACATGGACGAGGAGAAGTTTTTTGACCGCTACGGCGTTCCGTCAAATCATTTTGTCGATGTCAAAGCCCTTATGGGAGACTCATCCGACAACATTCCCGGCGTTCCGGGTGTGGGCGAGAAGACCGCGCTCAGCCTGATTGCAAAATTTGGTACGCTTGACAGCGTTTACGAACACCTGACCGAGGCCGGGAGCACGCCGTCGCTTCTCAAAAAGCTGGAGGAGGGCAAAGAGAGCGCCTATCTCTCAAGGACGCTTGCTACCATCTGCAAAACCGTTCCGCTCCCGGAGGATCTATCTGATCTTGCCTATTTTGGAATCGACCAAGCAAAGGCGAGAGAACTTTTCTTAAAACTTGAATTCTCCGGCTTTCTCAAACGCTTTTCGCTCGATCAAGCGGTCAAGGTCGAAATCGAGATGCCCAAAGAGGTTTCCTGTGACAAAAAGGAACTTTCCACTCGACTTGCCGCTTGCAGTCTTCTTTCTCTTGACTGGCGTAAAAGCCCGGTAACGGTTTGTGACGGCAAAGAGCTGTTTTCGATTGATGTACCCCTTTCGGACTTGCTTCCGATCCTCAAAGAAAAAAAAGTCGTTCTTTACGATTGCAAGGGCTTTTTTGCAGTGACCGGGATCGAGTCAAAAGAATTTGATCTTTTCGATCTGCAACTTGCCGCCTATCTCGTCAATGCCTCAAAAGGCAATTACGCCTTTTCCACGCTGGTTTCCGATTATCTCGGAGAAGTGTACGACAGGGATGGAGAGAACGCATTTTACTCGATGCGACTCTACGAAAAGATCCTTGCAAAACTCGAGGAGAGCGGGCAGGCAAAGCTCCTTTGCGAGCTGGAGATCCCGCTTGCGCGCGTGCTCGCAAGCATGGAAAAGCGCGGCTTTTTCATCGACCGAAAGGGAATTGCCGCTTATGGAGAACAACTGGATTCGGTAGCCGAAAGCCTCAAACAACAGATCTATTTCCATGCCGGAAAAGAGTTTAATATCGGCTCGCCCAAACAGCTTGGCGACGTGCTGTTTGAAACACTCGGACTCCCGCACGGAAAAAAGAGCAAGACCGGGTATTCCACAAACGCGGAAATCCTTGAAAAGCTCCGTCCCTATCACCCGATCGTCGAGGAAGTTCTTGATTACCGTCAGCTGACCAAACTGAAAAGCACCTACGTCGAGGGGCTTCTCAAGGTTGCCGACAGCGAGGGCAGAGTTCATTCCAACTTCAAGCAGACCGGTACGGCGACAGGCAGACTTTCGTCAAGCGATCCGAATCTGCAAAACATTCCGGTGCGCACCGAACTCGGCCGGGAACTCAGACGCTATTTTTTGCCGCAGGACCCCAATTACGTTTTGATCGACGCCGATTACTCGCAGATCGAGCTTCGTCTGCTTGCGCATATTTCGGGCGATGAGAATATGATCGCGGCCTTCCAGAGCGGCGAGGATATCCACACGTCGACCGCCGCAACCGTCTTCGGTGTGCCGAAAGAGGCGGTGACGAGCGAAATGCGCAAACGTGCAAAGGCCGTGAATTTCGGCATCCTTTACGGTATCGGCGCCTTCTCGCTTTCGGACGATCTCCATGTTACCAGACAAAAGGCGCAGGAGTATATCGACCAGTATCTTGCCTCCTATCCCGGCATCGATCTCTACCTCAAGGAGACGATCAAAAGCGCCTACGAGGTCGGCTTTGTGACCACCATGTTCGGACGCCGCAGATACATTCCCGAGCTTGCCGGAACCAATAAAGTTTTGCAAAAGTTCGGCGAGCGGGTCGCCATGAACAGCCCGATCCAGGGAAGCGCGGCAGATCTCATCAAAATCGCTATGATCCGTGTCTACGAGCGCTTGCAAAAAAGCGGTCTTGACGCTCACCTGATTTTGCAGGTGCACGACGAACTCATCCTTGAAGCGCATAAAGACTGCGCAAACGAGGCCGCAAAGATCTTAAAAGAAGAAATGGAAGGCGCATATCCCGATTGCAAAGTGCCTCTGACCGTCGATCTCCATATCGGAAAAACCTGGTTTGAGGCGAAATAATGGGAAAGAAAAAATGCGGGAAGACCTTTTTTTGCAAAAAAAGGTTTTCCCGCACCCTTTCTAAAAAACGACAAAAGGGTATTATAAAGACCTCCGACAGCAGTTTGCCGGAGGTCGTTTTCTTTATTCTTCCACTTTTGGTTGTGCTTTCAAGAGCGGCAAAATTTCAAATACGCTATGCACCGGAACAAGGGTGATCCCTTTGCAGGCAAACGGGTGCTTTTCAAGATTCTTTGCCGGGACGACGGCCTTTGTAAATCCAAGGCGAGCCGCTTCTTTGACTCTTTGCTCGAGGTTTGCCACCGATCTGCATTCCCCGGCAAGTCCAAGCTCGCCGACGGCAAACAGGTCGTCCGGAACGATGCGATCCGAAAGGGAAGAGATCATCGCCAGTGCAAGGGCCAGATCGGTTGCCGGTTCGTCGAGTCTCAGTCCCCCCACCACGTTGATATAGACGTCGTTTTGATAAAATTTCAGTCCGAGCCGCTTTTCAAGAACGGCAAGGATCAGGCAGGTGCGGTTGTAGTCGGCGCCGTTGACGGTTCTTCTTGGCGCGGGGAAGGTGGTTGGCGTGACGAGTGCCTGAATCTCGGCCAGAATCGGTCTTGTCCCTTCGAGCGTGCAGACCGCGCAGTTGCCCGAAGTGTTCTTTGGACGTCCTGCAAGCAGAAGCTCAGAGGGGTTTTCGACCTCTGTGATCCCTTCGTCGCCCATCTCAAAAACGCCGATCTCATTGGTGGAACCGTAACGGTTCTTGATGGCGCGGATGATGCGGTAGGACTGCTGGCGTTCGCCCTCAAAGGAGAGCACGGCGTCCACCATGTGTTCAAGCACCTTGGGGCCTGCGATGCTACCTTCCTTGTTGACGTGTCCGACGAGAATGACCGAGGAGCCGTCGTTCTTTGCTTTATTGATGAAAGAGAGCGCACATTCCTTGACCTGCGTTACGCTTCCAGGTGCCGAGGCGACCGACTGGGCATAGATGGTCTGGATCGAGTCAACAATGGTCACGTCGGGCTTTGCCTTTTCCATCTCCGAGAGGATGGTCTCCAGATTGGTTTCGGTCAGGATCAAGAGATTTTTGCCTTTTGTGCCGAGTCTTGACGCGCGCAGTTTAAGTTGTCCGCCCGATTCCTCGCCCGAGACGTAAAGCACGCGCTTGGTTTTTCCCAGCGTGTCGCTGACCTGCATGAGCAGAGTAGATTTGCCGATGCCGGGCTCTCCTGCAAGGAGTACGACAGAACCGGTCACCAGCCCCCCGCCGAGCACGCGGTCAAGTTCGGAAAGACCGGTTGTTTCGCGCATATACTGCGGAATTTCGAGTTCGGAGAAGGGGACGGCTTTGTGCGAACCGGATCCGACAAGACTTGTCCGTTTCGGTGTGGCGGCAGGAGCGGCAGGCGCTTCCTCCACGTCCTCAACAAAGGAGTTCCATGCGTCGCAGTTCGGACATTTGCCCATCCATTTGGAGGTTTTATATTGGCATTCTGAGCAAACATAGATGGTTTTAAGACCTTTCATGGGGACAAAATCCCTCCTCGATACTTGATAGGTTCATTATACAGGAAAAAGACCAAAAAATCAAGGGTCATTCGAGGCTTTTGAGAATGCCGAGTGAAATTTCTTTTGCCAGCACCTTTTGATAGGCCGGATCCTGTAATTGTTCTGCTTCTTTTGGGTTTGAGAGAAATCCGCATTCAACAAGGACGGCCGGGCAATTGAGATGCTGCAGGACAAAAATAGCGTCGGTCGCTTTTTTGACCGCGCGTTCATTTTCAGGCTGAAGCGTTTCTTTGACCTGATTTTGTATGGATTCTGCAAGGATTTTTGATTGTCCGTTATTTCCGGAGTACCAAACTTGCAGACCGTGATATTGGCTTTGTGGAAAGGAATTCATGTGGATACTGACAAAGATCGGGTTCTCGCAGGACTTGCAAATCTCTACGCGCCTTTCCAGATCCTGTCGCTTTTTGCTTCCGGCATAGTTTGATGTTTTATCGTAGAGCATGCTGTCGTCCGCCCGGGTCAAAATCACCGGAACGCCGTTTTCCTTGAGGTAATCGCGGATCAAAAAGACGATGGCAAGATTGAGATCCTTTTCGCATCTGCCGCGTGCGTCGGTGGCTCCGCCGTCTTCTCCTCCGTGGCCCGCGTCGAGAACGACGGTCGGGTAGAAGACGCCGACCGATCGCGTTTCTTGATTGCAACGGAACAGAATGCCGCATAAAAGCGTCATACAAAGCAGAAAAACCAAAAGGGCAGGCAGGCGAAGCCATTTTTCAACCTTCATGCGAGCTCTCCTTTGAAAAAACCATTGTTACAGTCTATCAAGCAAGCCCTGTAAATATGCAAAAAAACTTGCAAGAAAAAGTGAATAATATTCATTTTTTGCCTTGACTTTTCGGGAATATATTTGTATAATATATTTTAGCTATCTGTAAAAGAAAGGAAAAGCCATGGCAAAACTGACACGCAAAGAGGCAAGGGAAGAAGCCTTTCGTCTGCTGTTTGAAACCGAATTTCAAGAAGAGCCGGATCCTGTAGTGATCTATGGATTGGCTGTGAATACAAGAGAGTTTTCCGACGATGCCTATGTAAAAGACGTTTATTTTGGCGTACGCGAACACTTGGAAGAAATCGATGAGATCTTTTCCCGACACGCAAAGGGCTGGAAACCGAGCCGTATCTCTCCTGTCTCGCGCTCTGCGGTAAGGCTTTCGATCTATGAAATGCTTTACAGAGAGGATGTTCCGTCGGTTGTTTCGATCAACGAGGCCATCGAGCTTGTCAAAAAGTTTGACGATCCTTCGGCACGTGCATTTGTCAATGGGGTTCTCAACGGTGCAAAGGACGAGATCGCCGCAAAGAATTCATGAAGAATTGCTATATCGGCTTTGATACCAGCAATTACACCACTTCGATTGCCGTCTGTGAAGACGACGGCAAGGTGATTGCCAATCTCAAAAGCCTTTTGCCGGTCGCGGACGGCGAGCGGGGGCTGAGACAGAGCGACGCGCTCTTTGCCCATGTGAAAAATCTGCCCGGAATGATCCGGGAATTGGAGCCGCTCTTCCAAAATTATCGAGTGGTCGGCGTCGGTTGCTCAACCCGCCCGAGAGACGCGGCCGACTCTTATATGCCTTGTTTTTTAGCCGGTAAAAATGCAGCCTACGCTTTTGCCGCAGGTGCAGGCGTGCCGGTGAAAGAATTCTCCCACCAGTCGGGACACTTGATGGCGGCGCTGTACTCTTCCGGGCAATCCGAGCTTTTATTCAAAGCGCCTTTTGCGGCCTTTCACGTCTCGGGAGGCACGACCGAAGTGCTTTATGTTGAGCCAAAAGAAGACGGCTTTACGGTCAAGATCGTCGGCGGGACTGCCGATCTCAACGCAGGGCAGGCGATCGACCGCGTGGGGGTACTTATGGGGTTCTCTTTTCCGGCAGGACGTCGGATGGAGGAGCTTTCCAAAACTGAAACAGATCCTTTGCCGCCGATCCGTGTGTCTGTCAAGGACGGCGTTTGCAATCTTTCGGGACTGGAAAACAAGGCGGCGGAGCTTTGGGAAAAAACCAAAGATCCGGCATATGTCAGCCGGTTTGTTTTTGCCTTTGTAGGAAAAACGCTTGCAAAGCTGACCGAATACGTCGATTCGCTCGATCCCGGCATCCCGATCCTTTACGCAGGCGGCGTGATGAGCAATCAGTTTTTGCAAGAGACACTTGGCAAGCGAAAGAATACCTATTTTGCAACACCCGAGTTTTCCTCGGACAACGCGGCGGGGATCGCGCTTTTGACCCGCAAGAGTTTATTGAACCGGTAAAACCTGGAAGGGGGTATTTACAATGGAACAGGCCGTTCTGTCGGTTTCTCAACTCAACGAATACCTCCGGATGATGATGGATTCCGACCCGAGACTTTCCGGTCTGTTTCTCAGGGGGGAGATTTCCAACTACAAGCGATACGCCTCCGGGCATGCCTATTTTACGCTCAAGGACGAGGAAGGACAGATCCGCGCGGTCATGTTCCAGTCCTACGCAAAAAAACTCTTATTTGTGCCTGCGGATGGTATGCGGGTGATCGCGCACGGTCGGGTCTCGGTCTATTCGCAGAGCGGGCAATACCAGCTTTACGTGGACGAGATGCAGCCGGACGGTGCGGGCGCGCTCGCTTTGCAATTTGAACAGCTCAAACGCAAGCTCGCCGCAGAAGGTCTGTTTGACGAATCCAGAAAAAAACCTCTGCCGCCTTTTCCCACCCGGATCGGCGTCATCACGTCCCCCAGCGGGGCAGCGGTACACGATATCAAAAGGATCCTTTCGAGCAGATTCCCTTGTGCCGAGATGATCCTTTATCCCTCGCTCGTACAGGGCGCCGACGCGCCGGCGAGCCTTGCTTCGGGAATTGCTTTCTTTGAAGCGACGAATGCGGTCGATCTGATCATCATCGGTCGCGGAGGAGGCTCCATGGAAGATCTTTGGGCATTCAACGACGAAACGCTCGCACGGACGATCGCCGCCTGTCACATTCCGGTGATTTCTGCAGTCGGACACGAAAGCGATTTTACCATTTGCGATTTTGTTGCCGACCGGCGCGCCGCAACTCCCTCGAACGCGGCGGAGATCGCCGTACCCGATCAAAAAGAATTGATGAGAAGCCTTGCGGGAATCGAAGCGCATCTGTCGCTCTCTTTTTCACGACAGATCGAACAGAAGCGCTTTCTTTTGAATCAGCTTGTAAAAAGTCGCGCTTTCCGCTTGCCGGAGAGTCTGTTGGATCCCTATCGCCAAAGACTGGACGACGGATTGGAGGCGCTCTTGTCTGCGCTCAAGGAAACCGTGCTTGCAAAAAAGCGCGCCTTTGAGACAAGCTGTGCAAAGCTGGAGGCACTCAGCCCGCTCGGCATCCTCGCACGGGGATATGCCGTTCTGCAAAAAGACGGAAAAGCCGTCAAAAGCCGCGCCGACGTTGCAAAGGGCGACCGCCTGACCGTTCGGGTCAGCGATGGGAGCTTCCATGCAGACGTGGCCGAATAAAGGAGAAAACACATGGAAAAGAAAACGCGCAGTTTTGAATCCGATCTCGCTCGGTTGAACGAGATTGTGGAGGCTCTTGAAAACGGAGACTGCCCGCTCGATCAAGCGCTCAAACTTTATGAAGAGGGTGTAAGCCTTGTTCGCACTTGCTCCGAACGCCTGGAGAAGGCCGAACTCAGCGTCAAAAAACTCAAAGTCTCTCCAGACGGTGAGGCAGCCTTGGTTGACTTTTCCGAGGAGGAAAAAGAATGACGAAAGAATCTCTCGAACTGCTCATGCATCGGGATGCGACTCTGACCGAAGCGCGCTTGAAAGAATACTACGAGGAAGACGAAGATATCAAGGTCTTACTCGATGCCGAGCGTTATAGCCTATTCGCAGGAGGGAAGCGCGTTCGTCCTGTCCTCGTCATCGAGTTTTGTAAGCTTTTTGGCGGCAGGGAAGAAGCGGCGTTACCCTTTGCCTGTGGGCTTGAAATGCTCCATACGGCGTCGCTGATCCACGACGATCTGCCTTGCATGGACAACGACGACCTGCGCCGCGGAAAACCGACCAACCATAAAGTGTTCGGTGAAACGATGGCGCTTCTTGCCGGCGACTCGCTCCTCATCGGCGCTTTTGAAGCAGTTGCATCGAACAGAGCAGTCACGCCCGAAATTGCGGCTAACGCGACTGCCTATCTCGCTTCTTGTGCGGGCAGATACGGAATGGTCGGCGGACAGGTCATGGATCTGGAGGGTGAGCACAAAAAGCTCACGCTGGACCAGCTTCTGAAGCTTCATTCAATGAAGACCGGCGCGCTCATCAATTCGGCCTGCGTTCTCGGCGCGCTTGCGGCGGGAATTTCTCCAGACTCGAACGCGATGCGTGACGTAGTGACCTATGCCGAAAAGATCGGGCTTGCGTTTCAGATTCTGGACGACCTGCTTGACAAGATCGGCAATGCGGAAGAACTCGGCAAAAACGTCGGTATGGACGAAGAGCGCGAAAAGAATACCTTTTTGAGCTTCTTTTCTCAAGAAGAAGCGGCTGAATACGCGAAGCGCCTGACCAAGGAGGCAACAGAGGCGATCGGACGATATCCCGGCTCCGAGACGCTCTGCGACCTTGCTTTGTGGCTCAGCAAACGCACCAAATGAATGATTGAGGGAAACTCTATGGGACAATTTTTTGTCAGACTTTTTTCAAACTATTGCCTGGTATCTGCCATTTTCGGCTGGATCATCGCGCAGATCATCAAGGTCTTCACCGGAGTCTTCAAACTGCAGACCTTTTCGATCAAGACGCTCTTGTTCGGAACCGGTGGAATGCCGAGCTCTCACACAGCCTCCGTTACCGCGCTTTGCACGGCGGTTGCCATTCAAGAGGGGGTAGGCTCTGCCGCTTTTGCCATTTCGGCAATTTTTACCATCATTGTGATGATCGACGCCACGGGTGTTCGCAGAGAAGCGGGAAAACAGGCCAAAGCGCTCAATCTCATCTTTTCCGAGTGGGCGCTTGACAACGAGCCGGAGAACTTTGACAGACATTTCAAGGAGCTTATCGGTCACACCCCCCTGCAGGTCTTTTTCGGAGCACTTGTCGGAATCGGAGCCGCGCTCTTGCTTCTCCTTTTTCCGGTCTTCCGTCCGATATGATCCGACTGGACGTTTATCTTGCGCAAACCGGGCTTGCCGGAAGCCGCGAGCAGGCAAAGGCTATGATTCTACAAGGCCTTGTCCATGTGAACGGCAAAATCGTCGAAAAGCCATCCTTTTTGATTGACGAAACACAGACGCCGCTCATCAAGGCGGAGAAGGCGATCCCTTACGTCGGGCGCGGCGGCCTCAAACTCGAAGGCGCGCTCAAAGCGTTTGATGTTGATCCTGCAGGCTTTACCGCACTTGACGTCGGCGCTTCGACCGGCGGGTTTACCGATTGCCTGTTGCAAAGAGGTGCAAAACGGATTTTTGCGCTGGATGCAGGGCACGATCAGCTCGACAAAACGCTGAAAAAGGATCCGCGCGTCGTCTCTATGGAAGGGCAGAACGCGCGAGAGATGACTCCTGCGCTGTTCGGCGGCGTCAAGATGGATCTTATTGTCATGGACGTTTCCTTTATTTCGGCCACCTATCTGCTCCCGCTTTTCCACTCGCTGTTGGGGGAGGACGGGATCGCGCTGGTTCTTGTCAAACCTCAGTTTGAGGTTGGCAAAGCCATGATCGGCAAAAAGGGAATCGTCAAGGATCCGGCGGCGCATTTTTCAGCCCTTAAAAAAGTCGTAGACAGCGGACTTTTATCCGGCCTTTCTGTTTGCGGCGCATGCGTCTCCCCGATTTTCGGCGGCGACGGAAACAAAGAATTTTTTGCATATTTCAAAAAAGAAAAAGCGCCTTGCAGTCATATTACAGACGCAGAGCTTCACAAATTGGTTTTTGAGAAAGAAAGGAGGGATCTGTCATGTTGAAGATCGCCTTGCTGACCAATTTTAATATTCACGAGAAAGCAAACGCGGCCCTTGCGGTTGCGGATAAGCTCGCAAAAGAAGATTGCGAGATCCTTGTTGCGGCCTTTCACAAAGAAAAACTGCAAAGCACGGGACGCAGTCGAGATGATTTCCACTATCTTCCGCTGGAGAGCATTTACACCGAGGCCGATATTCTCATTGTGCTTGGAGGCGACGGAACCATTTTAGACGTTGCCAGAAGAGCCGCGCATAAGGGAACTCCGGTTCTCGGGATCAATCTCGGCAGACTCGGTTTTATGGCTGAGCTGGAGCTTTCCGAACTCGATGAGCTTCACAGGCTTTTTACCGGCGAGTACGAGCTGGAATACCGCTCGATGCTTCGGGTAGAGCTTCTGAACGCCGCGGGTGAGATGAAATCCTTTTGCTATGCGCTCAACGACGCGGTGATCTCAAACGGATCGGTCTCGCGCATCGTCGATCTCGAGCTTTTGGAGGGCGAGGAACTCGTCACAACCTACCGTGCGGACGGTTTGATCATCGCCACCCCGACAGGCTCTACTGCTTACTCGATGTCGGCGGGCGGATCTTTGGTCGATCCGCGAGTCCCCTGCATTTGCGTGACGCCGATCTGTCCGCATTCTTTCATCGCGCGACCGCTGATTTTCCCGGACGGCTCCAGGTTAAAAATCAAAAACGTGTGCGCAAGGGAAAAGAATCTTTATCTCACGGTCGACGGACGTATGAACTTTGAACTTTATCGCAACCAGTCGGTGCTGGTTTCCAAATCCACGCTGAAAACCGTTTTGGTACGTTTCAAACAATCCGGATTCTACCAAAAGCTTCGTCAAAAAATGAACGATTCAGAGTCGTAAGAAAGGATATTACATGAAAAAGAACAGACAGGAAAAATTACTGGAGATCATCTCGCGTTACGACGTGGATACCCAGGACGAACTGATCGAGCGCCTTCGCGACTGCGGTTTTGAAACCACGCAGGCAACCATTTCCAGAGATATTCGGGAATTGAAAATTGCAAAAATGACCAACGGCAAGGGATCCTACCGTTATGTGCTTCCCAAGCAGGCGGCAACGCGGGGAGATTTCAAATTCAACACGGCGCTCATCGATTCGATCGTTCATGTCGATCAGGCCGCAAACATGATCGTGCTCAAAACCTATCCGGGATTGGCACAGGCAGTCGCCGTCGGAATTGACGGAATGCATGAGCCCTTGATTCTCGGTTGTGTGGCAGGGGACGACACCATTCTGGTTGTCCTGCGGGACGAGGAGGGCGCAAAGCTCATCGCATCCCGGATCCAGGACCTTCTCAAAGCAGTATAAAAAAGAGGACTTTTATGCAACAGATCAAACAAACAATTGCCGCATCGATTGTGGATGCGGTTCAAAAAATCAATTCCGAGGCGTCTCTTTCGGCCGATGAGGTCAAAAGCCTTCTGGAATATCCGCCCGACCCGAACATGGGCGACCTCGCCTTTCCGTGCTTTCGCTTGAGTAAGATCCTGCGCCGTTCGCCGGTGCAGATTGCCGAAGCTCTTGCGGGACAGCTCTCTGGAGGCCCCATTGGCTCGGTGGAAGCTGTCAACGGATATCTGAACATCAAGCTTTCGGACGACTATCTGACCGATACCGTTTTGCCTGAGATCCTCGCAAAAAAGGAAACTTACGGTTCCCAGACCTTTGGCAAGGGAAAAAAGGTCGTACTCGACTATTCTTCGCCCAACGTGGCAAAGCCTTTTCACATCGGGCATCTTGGCACCACGGTAATCGGGCATTCGCTGCGCAAACTCCACGAATTTGCCGGCTATGATTGCTTTGGTATCAACTACCTCGGCGACTGGGGAACGCAGTTCGGCAAGCTCATCGTGGCCTACCGTCTCTGGGGCAAAAAGGAAGAGGTCGAAAAAACCGGTGTGGACGCGCTCGTCGCACTCTACGTGAAGATCAACAATGAGATCAAGGGAGACCCCGAAAAGGGAATCCCTGAAAACAAAGAGCTTGCCGACGCGGCAAGAGCCGAGTTCCACAAGCTCGAGACCGGCGACGAGGAGAATCTCGCCCTTTGGAAATGGTTCGTCTCGATCAGCCTTGCCGAGTATGAGAAGACCTACAAACAGCTTGGCATTACCTTTGACTCCTACCTCGGCGAGAGCTTTTATACCGACAAAATGCCGGCGCAGGTGCAAAAGCTCAGAGATATGGGACTGCTGAAAATCGACGACGGTGCTTCTATCGTGGATCTTTCCGAGTACAATATGCCGCCCTGCCTGATCCTCAAGCGCGACGGCTCGACGCTTTATCCAACACGGGATATTGCGGCGGCGGTCTACCGTAAGGAAAATTATCACTTCGATAAAGCCATCTACGTGACCAGCGCTCAGCAGTGCCTCCACTTTGCCCAATGGTTCAAGGTGGTCGAGCTCATGGGCTATCCCTGGTACAACGAACTCGTCCACGTGCCTTACGGAACGGTTTCGCTCAACGGCGAAAAGCTGGCGACGAGAACCGGCAACGTGGTGCTTCTCAAAGACCTTTTCGCGCTCGCCGTCGAAAAGGTCAAAGGTGTGGTTGCAGAGAAAAATCCGAACCTCGAAAACAAAGACGAGATTGCCGAAAAGGTCGGCGTCGGAGCCGTGGTGTTCTACTACCTTTCCAACAACCGCATGAAGGATATTAACTTTGTGCTCGACGAAGCGCTCAACTTTGACGGAAACACCGGGCCTTACGTGCAGTACACCTACGCGCGCACCTGCTCGGTTCTCGGCAAAGCGGGGAAGGTTCCCGATGCTGCCGGCAAGATCACGACCGAAGAGGAAGCAATGCTACTGAAAACGCTCTGCCGCTTCGGCGAAAAAGTGGTCGCCGCCATCGAGGATTACGAACCGAGCGTCGTCACGCGATTCATCCTCGACGTGGCTTCGGCCTTCAACCGCTTTTATCACAACTGCCCGATCCTCTCTGCTGAGGATGAAGGCACACGCGCTTTGCGTCTGAAACTGACCGAGGCGACAAAGATCGTACTTGGCAATGCATTTGATCTCATCTGCCTTGCCAAAACCGAAAAAGTCTGATCTTTCGTTACAGAATTACATATACTTTTGAAAGGATACCGAAAACTATGTCTGGACACAGCAAATGGGCGAACATCAAACACAAAAAAGAAAAGACCGATGCCGCACGCGGTAAAATTTTTACCAAGATCGGCAAAGAGATCACAGTCGCCGTCAAAGAGGGTGGCGGAGATCCCGTCTCCAACTCCAAACTCCGTGACCTTATTCAAAAGGCCAAGGCCAACAATGTGCCGAACGACAACATCGAGCGCTGCATCAAAAAGGCCATGGGCTCCTCCGGTGAGACCTACGAAGAGGTTTCCTACGAAGGCTACGGCCCCAACGGCATTGCCGTCATCGTCAATGCAACGACCGATAACCGCAACCGCACGGCAGGCAACGTGCGCGCCTACTTCTCCAAATATCACGGCAACATGGGACAGACCGGTTGCGTGAGCTATCTCTTTACCGACGTCGGTGAGATCGTCATCAACAACGAGGATGGCGATATTGACGAAGATAAACTCATGGAAAAGGCGCTGGAAGCAGGCGCTACCGATTTCAAATCGGACGGCGAAGTTTTCATCGTCACCACCGAGCCGGACGACGTTTACGCCATTCAGGAAGACCTTGCGAACGCAGGGTATGAAATTCTCTCGGCCGAGAAGACCAAGACGGCTTCCACATCTGTTACGCTTGACAATGAGGACGACATCAAGTTCATGGGACTGCTTCTCGACAAGCTCGAAGAGGACGACGACGTGATGGACGTCTTCCACAACTGGGAAAACTGTGACCGCTAAACCGCATCGCGAGGTCGTGGCGGGGCTCTTCCTTCGCAAAAGCGAAGGTGAACCCGAGTTCTTTATCTGCAGACGACCTCCCTACAAGTCGAATCCGCTTCTGTGGGAGTTTGTAGGCGGCAAGGTCGAAGCCGGGGAGACTCCGCAAGAGGCGCTTGTACGCGAATGCAAAGAAGAGATGGACGCAAACATTGCGGTCGGCGAGATTTATACCGAGGTCGATCACGAGTATGAGGATATTTTCATTCATCTGACGCTCTACTTTGCAGAGCTTTTGGAAGAGCCGAAGCTCCTCGAACACGTCGCGTTTGCATGGATCAAGCCCTCGCAGATCAAAAATTACGCGTTTTGCCCCGCGGACAAACAGATTTTAGCCAAGATTCTTTGCGACTTTGGAACAGTCCGGTGACATACCGGACTGTTTTGCCCATTCTTTGAAAGGAGAATACCATGAAGGTTTTACTAATCAACGGCAGTCCCCATAAATCCGGTGCCGTCTATACCGCACTCCACGAGATGGAGAAAGTTTTTGCAAAAGAGGGAATCGAGACCGAGATGATCCAGGTCGGGCATCTTTCTGTGCGGAGCTGCGTCGCCTGCAAAAGCTGTTATGCGACAGGAAAATGTGCCATTGACGACATCGTCAACGAGGTCACAAAAAAGCTCGAGGAAGCCGACGGCATGGTCGTGGGCAGTCCGGTCTATTTTGCCGCGGCGAACCCGGCGCTCTCGGCCTTTTTGACCCGCCTGTTTTACAGCTCGCACGCCGACAAGCGCATGAAGGTCGGCGCCGCCATCGTTTGCGCCCGCAGAGGAGGCACGACCGCCGCCTTTGACGAGCTCAACAAGTTCTTTACCATCTCTGGCATGCCGGTGGCCTCCGGGCAGTACTGGAACGGCATTCACGGCAACAACGCCGAGGAAGCCGCACAGGATGGGGAAGGCCTGCAAATGATGCGCACGCTTGCTTCCAATATGGTCTTTCTCATGAAGAGCATCGCACTCGGAAAAGAGAAGTATGGGCTTCCCGAGACCGAGCCTCGCGTGCGCACCAATTTCATCCGATAAGATGGATCGCCTGATCTTTCACATAGACGTCAACAGCGCTTTTCTCTCTTGGGAATCGGCGCGAAGAGTCAAAAAGGGCGAGAGCGATCTGCGGCTTGTGCCGTCGGCAGTCGGTGGCGACAGAGATCGGCGTACCGGTGTGATTTTGGCCAAATCGATCCCTGCAAAAAAGTACGGCGTTTCAACCGGAGAGCCGGTTTCCATGGCGCTTCGCAAATGCCCAGAGCTGGTGATCGTGAAGCCGGATTTTCGTCTCTACGCGCAATGCTCCAAAAAATTCCTTGCAATTTGCCGCAAATATGCGCCGGTGGTCGAGCAGTTTTCGATTGACGAGTGCTTTCTCGACATGAGCGGAACCTCGCGCATCTATCCCGATCCGGTTGCAATCGCGCACACGATCAAGGATGAGATTCGCGACAGGCTCGGCTTTACCGTCAACGTCGGGATCGGCCCCAATAAGCTCCTTGCCAAAATGGCGAGCGATTTTGAAAAGCCCGACAAGGTGCATACGCTCTTTTTTGACGAGCTGGAGGAAAAGTTTTATCCGCTTCCGGTGCGCGATCTCTTTACGGTCGGAAGATCCACCGCAAAACTGCTCGACCGCATCAACGTGCACACCATCGGCGAACTTGCATCGCTCGATCAAAAGGCGCTTGACATCATTGTAGGCGGCAAGTTTGCAAAGCATTTGTATCTGGTTTCGCACGGTTTGGACGATTCTCCGGTTCTTGCCGAGCGCCCCGAGGCCAAAGGATACAGCAACTCGATCACGCTCGAGGAGGACGTTACAACGGCCGAGGAGGCAGAACAGGTGTTACTTCTGCTCTCGGACAGCGTGGCAACAAGACTGCGCGCCGACAGTGTGCGAGCCTGGTGCGTCTCGGTCGTTCTGCGCTCGACCGACTTTACCGACCGGTCAAAACAAATGCGTCTGGATACACCGACCGACAATACCGACGAGGTGTTCGACAAGGTCAAAAAGCTTTTTTTGGAGCTTTGGGATGGGGAAGACCCAATCCGCCTTTTCGGGGTTGCCGCTTTCGACGTGACGAAAGAGGAAGGCCAGCTCTCCTTTTTTGACGATCCCAAAAAAGAAAAAAGCCGCGACGTTGACGAAGTCGTCGATTCGATCCGCGAACGTTTCGGCATGGATACCATTATCCGCGGGAGCATCTGCAAATCGCCCGTCGTCCCCGGCGGAAGACATCTGCGCCACTCCACCAAAGCGGATGGGGAAGAGAAAAACAAAAAGCAGTGATGGTTTTCAATCACTGCTTTTTATTATCGTAGTTTTTTTGATTATTTGCGTTTGATGTCTCTGACCTGGTAGTCGGGGTATTTTGCCATAAATCTTGCCAAAGCGATGGATTCGGTTGTGGCAAAAACGTGCGTTGTACCGTGGTTGTGATAGACAACCCACATCACTGCATTCGCTTCATGAGAAGTAAATCCGTCCGGCATGGTATGCACCTCCTGTTGTTGATCGTGATAGGACTCGAACAGGTTGAAAAACTCAATCAAAGAGTCCTGTCGTATCGTTCAATAACAGACGAACGCCTTTCAGCTTGTAAGATGGCTTTACAGCGTCATCGGAATTGTTATACGCGGTCATAGCGAGTTGCTCGGTTTTGAAATAGTAAATATGAACGCCGTCGCCGTCGTTGTTATATGCGTACAGGTATGCCTTTACCGAGCCGCTTTCCACTTTTAATGCAGCGTCGTAACCTTCCAAATACGATGTGTATTTATAAACGATATATCCTTTTCCTTCCAGCATGGCTTTGTCGGCTTCGGCAAGATCGGCAGCCGATTGGGCGGTGCTTGTTTTTCCGCTGTTGCCGGAATTGGTTTTGCCTGCATCATTTGAGCCAATCAACTCGGTTGCATTTTTGCTTCCGCAAGCGCACAGGCCAAACAAAAGCAGAGCGGCAAGAAGAACGGTCAGAATTCTCATCGTGGTTTTCATTTTGATTTCTCCTTAATTTATTTGATTTGGTGCTAACAATATGATAGCAGGATTTTTGGGATTTGTCAACCGTGATGCTTAAAAAATGACAGGATTTGAACTCTGCAATTTTCCTGCGGCGGTGCCGTTTTTTCGACGGCTGGACGCCGTCGTTTTGCAAGTAAAAACCAAAAACGGCGTCGCATTTCGGCATGGCCTATCGGTCCAAGCAAAAAGGCAAGAGCCCATAAAGAGCTCTTGCCTTTTTGGTCGGAATGACAGGATTTGAACTCTGCGAATCCACCTGCGGTGGGAGCCGTTTTTTCGACGGCTGGACGCCGTCGCTTTCACTTCGTGAAAGACCAAAAACGCCGTCGCATCTTCGCGTGTCTGTCCTTCGGGCAACAAAAGAGCTATCGGATAAACCGACAGCTCTTTCGTTGGTCGGAATGACAGGATTTGAACTCTGCGGATCGCCTGCGGCGGTGCCGTTTTTTCGACGGCTGAACGCCGTCGCTTTGCAAGCAAAGACAAAAACGGCTTCGCATTTTCGCGTGTCTGTCGTTCCAATCAAAAAGGCAAGAGCCCATAAAGGGCTCTTGCCTGTTTGGTCGGAATGACAGGATTTGAACCTGCGACATCCTGGTCCCAAACCAGGCGCGCTACCAACTGCGCTACATCCCGAATTTCCACGCTCCCATTATAGCAGGCAAAGAAGCAAAAGTCAACAATCAAAAAGCAGTTTTTGAAAAAAGTATTTTTCCTCGAAAGTTTTTTGAAAAAAGCTCTTGACTTTTTTCTAAAATCATGTATAATAAACCTGTTGCGCGATGATCGCGCACAAAACCATATACGCGGGAGTGGCGGAACTGGCAGACGCGCACGTTTGAGGGGCGTGTGGTTCACACCGTACGAGTTCAAGTCTCGTCTCCCGCACCACAAAGAGGTGAATGGACAAAAGTCCATTCACCTCTTTGTATTGCATGATAATCGAACGCGAACTCGCTCCTTTTTTGCAAGGCAAAAAAGGAACAAGTGCGGCAAGATGAAGGTATGGATTTATGCTTGATTGGCGCCGCACGCTTGAGTTACAAGTCTCGTCTCCCGCACCACAAATAGGTGGATGGGTTTTCTCATCCGCCTATTTGTTATGTGGAACGATCCTGCTTGAACTCGCTCCTTTATGCAATGCAAAAAGGAACGCGTGCGGAAAAGATATAAGTATAGACTCTTGCATGACTTTCGCCGCACGTTTGAGTTAAAAGTCTTGTCTTTCGTTTTAGAAAAAACTTCACTCTTGCTTTTCGATTCTTTTCGTGCTATAATAAGGCAGACCGATCGAAAGGGGGTGCTTTCATGCGAGAAAAGGGGAATTCGGCAGAACTGCGCGATGTTAGGCTCTTTTTGTTTGACCTTGACGGCACACTGTATCTCGGCGAGCAGTTATATCCCTACACAAAGGCATTGCTTGAAGAGATCAAGCGCCAGGGAAAGCACTACCTGTTTATGACCAACAATTCCTCGCGCGGGGTGGACGCCTACGTCGAAAAGATGAAGCGGCTCGGTATCAAAGCAACCGCCGACGATTTTATCACCAGCGTGATGGCGACCTCGGCCTATATTTTGAAAACCTACCCGGAAAAGCTTTTTTACGTTGCCGGGACCGAGTCTTTCAAGCAAGAGCTTCGCGCGTCCGGCGTTCGTGTGACCGACCTTTATTCGGGCGACGTTGAGGGTGTGATTCAAGGCTTTGACACCGAACTGACTTTCCAGAAACTCGACGACGTTTCCAAACTGCTGACGCTCAAGGAGATCCCGTTCATAGCCGCCAACCCGGACTTTGTTTGCCCGACCGAATACGGTTTTGTTCCGGATTGCGGCTCGATCTGCGGAATGCTGGAGAAGGCGACCGGAAAGAAGCCCTACTACATTGGCAAGCCGCGCCCCGAGATGGTCTATTTTGCTGTGGAGCGCATTCGGGCAAAAGACTCCAAGGTCTCTCTCCAAAACACGCTGGTTGTGGGTGATCGGATGTACACCGACATTGCCTGCGGGATCAGCGCTGGGGCAAAAACCTGCCTTGTCCTCTCGGGTGAGACGACCGAGGAGCAAGCGTATGCGTCGGACTACAAAATTGACTATATTCTAAAGGATTGCGAGCGGATCCTTGAGGCGATCCGGTAAGGTGAAAAGATGAAAGAAAAATTCAAAAACGCTTTCAAAAAAGCCATACAGTTTCTCTTGAATCCGCGTTTGCTCCTTTGCTGTGGAATCGCGTGGTTCATTACAAACGGCTGGTCGTACGTGATGTTCGGAATCGGGACTTACTTTCAGATCGGTTGGATGATCGCAGTCGGCGGGGCATACCTGACTTTCCTTTGGTTGCCGATCTCACCCGAAAAGATTGTGACCGTGGCGATCGCCATCGGGCTTTTGAAACTGTTGTTTCCCAAGGATGAGAAAACGCTTGCCGTTCTGAAGGAAATGTCACAAAAGGTAAAGAACACGGTCAAACGGAAGAAGAAGCAAAAGGGAAGAGGGCAGGTTGCAGAGTGAGACGGTAGCCGGATTCGTGAGCGGAGTTTGCGGCTTTATTTCAAAGTGTTCCGGATACTCGCCTTCGGCGAGAGTGTTTCATAGATTGGGGTGGCCGGATTCGTGACCGGATTTTGCTCCGCAAGCGAAGCAAAGTGACGTTTTTTGCAAGACAAAAAACGTCGGTCGATCCTCACCTGACCACCAAGCAAAACAGGCGACTCCCGGTGGGAGTCGCCTGTTTTGGCTGGGGTGGCCGGATTCGGACCGACGAATGCCAGAGTCAAAGTCTGGTGCCTTACCGCTTGGCTACACCCCAATATTCACAAACAACAGTATTATAGCACAAAGCAAAATGACTGTCAATAGATTTTTGATAGAAAAAGGCGTCGCCCGGCGACGCCTTTTTCTGCTATTATTTTGCAACGATATTTTCCGCTTTGAAGTAGGCTACCGCCAGATCCACCACAAGATTATAACTGCGGGTTCCGGCTTTTGCGCCTTGAGATTTGAGATAGGTGTCATTGACAAAATCGTTGACGGTTGCCAAATTGCTGTTTTGGTATGGCTTGAAGAATTCCGCATAGGCAGCTTCCTCTTTTTGAACCGTTTCGGGAAGGATTCTCAAAAGCATGGAATAATACTCGGGATTGGTTTCATACATGGCGTTCATCATATATTCCCAAAGGCTCAGCGCAGCACTATAGCGAATATAGGTGTCCTCGCTGTTCATGCATACCAGGTAGGCGACAAAATTTGCCTCGTCCTCTCTTGCGATTCCTCTTTGATGCGCCAGTTCATGGGCCATGGTAAATGGAAGCGTATAGTCGGGGAAATCGGTATTTACATTTGCTTCTCCTGTGGGAAAAGAGTAAATCCCGGTGATGTGGGAATAGGAAAGCAATTTGCTTGCAAACACAGGCTTGACTCTGGAATAATAAGTGCTTAAAAAATCATGATCCTTTGCAAAATCCTCGTATGCGGTAAGGAGCTTTTCGTTGAGTTCGTCAAAGGAATAGGGCATGATCGTGGCCCCGCTCTGTCCGGAAACCAGATCATATGAAAGATCCTTTAGTTCATCGGTCAAATACAGCGTTGAACGAAGCAGATCCACTTCTAAGACCGGTTCGCGATCCAGCTCCAGCTTTTTTTCGATCCCGCTTCCGCGGTATCCGGGCGCAAAGGTCCAGACAAAGAGGCAAAAGATGACGCAAACTCCGGAAAACAGCCGCAAAAGATAGGAGCTGAGGCGCCGGGAGCTTTTGACATAGCGGATCGCTCCGAATACCAGAGCCGCAAACGCGACCGGAAGTGAGAGCACAAGCCATTCTCCGATCGAGAAGGGAAGAATCGAAGAGATTTTTGCCAGAACATGACGCAAAAACTGCGCAATGCTTTGATTGAAGGCATCGGAAAACTCCGGAAAAAAGCAGAACACCAGGTACAGACCGAGTGAAAAAGCAGTTACAGCCCAGAGGATACTGCCCAAAACGAGAAAGACGGTATTTCGTTTGACTTTATTCATGAAAAGTCTCCTTATAGCATGGTTCGAGTTCAAAATCATTTCCAAAACACTTTTTTGCAAAGTTGGAAAAATCGGCAGGCGGCGGTGCCAAAACAGTCAGGCGTTCCTTGGTCGTCGGATGCGGAAAAGAAATGCGCAGAGCGTGCAGGGCATGCCGTAAAATACTTTCGCTTGGAGTTCCGTAAAGATCGTCTCCGGAAATCGGAAAGCCGTGGTGTGCAAACTGAACTCTCAGTTGATGCGTTCTGCCCGTGATCGGTCGCGCAAGGACTAAGGTGTGTCTCTCGCCCCGAAAAAGCACCCAAAACTCGGTTTTTGCAAACTCGGCGCCGGGAGCATCTTTTTCGCAGACCTCGCGCAAAATGATGCTTTTTTCGGTTCTGTGAAGATAGTCGCAAAGCGTTCCGGCATCCTCGCTCAGAACGCCGTCCAGAATGGCCAAGTATTCTTTGGAGAACTCGCCTTTTTGCAGGGATTTTGCCATTCTTCCGGCAGAGAGCCGATTCTTTGCCACCACCAAAAGACCGCTGGTATTGCGGTCGAGGCGGTTTACCGGGCGAAAGACGTAAGGAGTCCCGCATTCCCGGTAGCGGTAGGCAAGCGCGTTTGCAACCGTATCAAAATGGTGATCGCAGGAAGGGTGCGTCGGCATGTTTGCTGGCTTTGACGGCACGACGAGATCTTCGTCCTCGTATAGGATTGTAAGCGGAAGATCGACAGGGTCGATCCTCTCCTCGGCCTCTGCGTCGTCAAGCGCGATCGAGAGCCTGTCGCCCTCCTGCAGAATGGCACGGACGGTTACATGGGAGCCGTTGAGCAAAATCCCATCCTCGCGGAATTTGACCGAGCGCAAGAGCTTTTTTGACGGATGCAATTGTTCTATGAGAAAACTCTTGAGAACTTTTCCGTCGTCTTCTTTTGCAATGAGAAACTCCATTATTTGATATAATCAAATTCAAAACCGTAGACAGAGACGGTGTCTCCGTCCTGGCAACCCTTGGATTCCAGCAGTTCAAATACGCCGCTGCGCTGCAGAACCTTTTGAAAATAGTTGAGCGACTCGTAGTCGGTAAAATTGATCTGTCCCATGAGATTCTTGAGCCATTCGCCTTCGAGATAGAAGGTGTTGTTCTCTCGGCGTACCGTCGTTTCCTTCCCGCCGCCAACGTAGGCGTCCTCGGGATCGTATTCGCGTTCGTAAATCCTCATGGGGGGAAGATCCAAAAGGCGTTTTGCGGTGTGATCCACCAGTTCGTCAAGCCCTTCGCCGGTGATTGCAGAAACGTAGAACAGCTCCCAGCCGTTTTCTTTTACGAAGGTTTCAAAGGCAGAAAGATCGGTGTTTTCGCGATCGAGAGAGTCCACTTTATTTGCCACGATGATCTGCGGTCTTGTTGCAAGCTCGGGGCTGTAGCGTTCCAGCTCGGTGTTGATGATCTTGATATCTTCCACAGGATCTCTGCCTTCGATCGAGGCGATATCCACAATATGGAGTAGCAGACGGCAGCGGTCGACATGACGTAAGAATGCGTGACCGAGCCCCGCGCCTTCGGAGGCTCCTTCGATGAGCCCGGGAATATCCGCGGCAACAAATCCTGTCTCACCCTTGGTGCGTACCACACCGAGGTTGGGAGAAAGGGTAGTAAAGTGATAGTCCGCAATTTTCGGCTTTGCGGCACTGATGCGGGAAAGGATCGAGGATTTTCCGACGCTCGGGTAACCGATGAGTCCTACGTCGGCAAGCATTTTGAGTTCGAGAGTCAGTTCTCTCGATTCTCCCTCGGTGCCGTTCTTTGCAAAAAGCGGAACCTGGCGCGTCGGCGTTGCAAAATGCTTATTTCCAAAGCCGCCTCTGCCGCCTTTGCAACAGAGATAGTCTGCTCCGTCGTCCTCCGACATATCGTGCAGGACTTTGCCGCTCTCAGCATCTTTGATCAGGGTTCCTGGCGGGACCAAGATCACAAGATCCTCGGCGGTAGCACCATGAAACTTGGAGCCTTTGCCGTCACCGCCGCGCGCGGCGATAAACTTGTGTTTGTAGCGGAAGGCAAGCAGGGTATTGCAACCGGGATCAACTCGGAAGACAATGTTACCGCCATGCCCTCCGTCGCCGCCGTCCGGGCCGCCAGCCGCAACGTATTTTTCACGCCGAAAAGAGACGGCACCATTGCCGCCGTCCCCGGCTTTGACAAAAATTTTGACCTGATCGACAAACATAAAAAGTTCCTTCCAAAAGAAGAATTAGTCTGCGTCATCGCCCTTCATACGGATGATGAGTTTGATCGGCGTTCCCGAGAACCCGAAGGTCTCGCGCAGGCAGTTTTCGATATAGCGTTGATAGGAGAAGTGGAACAGTTCCACATTGTTGCAAAAGATCACAAAGGTCGGAGGTGCGACGCCGATCTGCGTCATATAATAGATTTTCAGCCTGCGGCCTTTGTCTGTGGGCGGCTGTACCCTTATCATCGCGTCGCCCAGCACGTCGTTGAGCATTCCGGTTGTCACGCGCATGACCGACTGACCGTAGACATAAAGGATTCTCTCATACAGCGTTTCTACCCTCTGACCGGTCTTTGCCGAGACGTACAGGATCGGCGCATAGGTCATATAGGCAAGCTCTGTGCGGATCTTGTTGTTGAACTCGTTAACCGTGGAATTGTCCTTTTCGATCCGATCCCATTTGTTGACGACGATGATGGTTGCTTTGCCTGCTTCGTGCGCAATCCCGGCAATTTTGGTATCCTGGTCGGTGATGCCGGTCGTCGCGTCGATCATAAGCAGGCAGACGTTGGCGCGCTCGACCGCCATGTGCGCTCGAAGCACGCTGAAGTGTTCGATCTTATCTTCGATCTTGGACTGGCGGCGAATCCCCGCCGTGTCGATAAAGGTGAATTTTCCATACGCATTTTCGACCTGGGTATCCACCGCGTCGCGGGTGGTCCCGGCGATCTCGGATACGATGAGACGGTTTTCACAGAGCAGGCGATTGATGATCGAGGATTTTCCGGCATTCGGTTTTCCGATGACGGCGATTTTAATGCTGTCATCCTCTTCCTCTTCACCCACTTCTTGCTCGTTGAGCGCTTCCACACAGGCGTCGAGCAGATCACCGGTCCCGTTGCCGTGCGAGCTTGAGATGCTGATCGGATCTTCGCGGAACCCGAGCTCGTAAAACTCGTAGAACGCCATGGGAGGATCGCCTACGTTATCGCACTTGTTGACGCAAAGAATGACCGGTTTCCCGCTTTTCTTCAGCGTTGTGGCGATTTCACGGTCGTCGGCGGTCAAGCCTGCGCGCACGTCGCAGAGAAAGACGATCACGTTTGCGCTCTCGATGGCAAGTTCGGCTTGCGCACGCATCTGAGAGAGGATGATATCGTTTGTTTTCGGTTCAATACCGCCGGTATCGACCAGGATCATTTTGCGACCGCGCCATTCGCATTCGCCGTAGATCCTGTCGCGCGTCACGCCGGGCGTATCCTCAACGATCGAGCGCCGCTCGCCGATGAGCTTATTGAAGAGGGTGCTTTTTCCCACGTTGGGGCGCCCTACAATGGCAATGATTGGTTTTGACATGGCAAATCCTTTCGTTATTCGTTGATTCCGAGTACCGTTCGCACAAATCCGTCGCCCGTGCAGGGGCAGGTGCGCAAATGTACTCCAAGCGCCGCTTCGAGGTCGGCGGGAGTCTTGTCATCAAGAAAGATCTCTTCGTCGGCTTTGAGCATCACAGCGGGGTAGAGGAGTTCTTCTCCGAGATCTTTTCCTTTGAGCTGCTCGATCACGTCCTGCCCGGTGATCAGCCCCGCTACCGTGACGTTCTCTCCAAAGAAGTTGTTTTTGATCTCATAGACTGCTACTTTCAAGAGCGGGAACGCATCGGTCAATTCTTTTGCCGCTTTGCGGATCGTTCCCGCGGCGGCGACTCCCGTGATCACGGAGACTGAGCGAGGCTTTTTCAGGGCAAATCCTTCCTCTTGCAGAGCTTCTGTTTCAAATGCAAAATCGGTTTCAAAAGAGGTGATCATGCCAACGCCGTTTTCAATCTGTGAATAGTCCTCGTAGAACTCGTCATTCGGAAGCGGCACGCCGGCTTTGAGATAAAACTCGTCCGAACAATAAAACAGTCGCGTGCCGTATTGTTTCCTGCAATAGTTGCCGAAGGCGTTGACCTCGTCTAACACCGCTTTGCAGTCCTCTTTGGTAAAGGGCTCCAGCGGGTAGAGGCTGTCGCGAAATTTGGTTAGCCCCACCGGGACGACCGAGCAGGATTTGAGCGCAGGATAAAGCGAGAGAAGGTCGTGCATGGTGCGGTCGAGCTCGTTTCCATCATTGATCCCTTTGCAAAGCACGATCTGGGTGCAGAGCGAGATCCCGGCGTCGGCAAGACGACGGAGATAGGAAAGCACCTCGCCCGCGCGCTTGTTTTTCATCATTTGCACGCGAAGCTCGGGATTGGTCGTGTGAACCGAAATATTGACCGGCGAGAGGTGCATCTCGATGATGCGGTCGATGTCCTCGTCATGAAGGTTGGTCAGCGTGACGTAGTTGCCATGCAAAAAGGACAGGCGATCGTCGTCATCCTTAAAGTACAGGCTTTTGCGCAGTCCTTTTGGAAGCTGGTCAATGAAGCAGAAGACGCATTTGTTGGCGCAGGAATGCTTTTTGTCCATGAGCGCGCTGGAAAACTCAAGACCGATGTCAAAGAGGTTTTCCTGCTTGGAGAAACGGATGGTATGCTCGATCCCATCCCTGCACACGACAAGCTCAATGTTTCGGTCGGTCATGTAAAACCGGTAGTCGAGAACGTCTCTTATCGGGTGACCGTTGATGGAAAGGAGGCGATCGTCAGCTTTGAGTCCCACGGCTTCCGCAAGCGTTTTGGGACAAACTTTTTGAATGATGACCATAAGCGCATCCTCCTTCCAATCTTTATAACATATTATTTTACCATGTAAAGCGTAAAAAGTCAATGGAAATCAAGAAAAAGGGAAGTCCTACTTGTAAAAAAGGACTTCCCGTATCTATTATTTTGTCGTTTTTGCAAGGATTTTCTCCAGTTCGCTTGTAAGAGAAACAAACAAGGAAATATCCAATTCCTCGCCGCGCACGGTCGGTGACAACCCCATCGAGGACAGGCAGGCCGTAATCTCCGCTTTGTCAAGTTCTGGAAAGCCCGCCGAAAGGGCATTTGCAAGAATTTTTCTGCGTTCGCCGAACGCGGCCTTGATCGTGCGGAAGAGCAGATCGGCGTTTGTATCCCGATAGGGGGATTCCCGAAAGAGTTTGATCCGCACCACCGCCGAATCGACCTTTGGTGGCGGCAGAAATTTTCCGGCAGGGACCAAAAAGAGACGTTCGGCAACTCCGTAATAGGCAAGTGCGACCGTGATCGCGCCGTAGTCCTTGCTTTTTGCCTTGGCAGAGAGGCGGTCGGCCACCTCTTTTTGCACCATGACGGTGATTGAATCAAAGGGAAGTCCGCTCTCAAGCAGCTTCATAAGGATCGGCGTTGTGATATAGTAGGGAAGATTGGCGCAAACCGAAACCGGGCCTCGCTCGAAATCCGCTTTGAGAAGCGTGGGAAGGTCGGCTTTCATCACGTCTTCGTTGATCACTTGGACGTTTGAACAGTCGGCAAGCGTCTCTGAAAGGATCGGAATGAGTCCGCGGTCAATTTCCAGGGCGACGACCTTTTCATAGCGATATGCCAGCTCGCGCGTCAGCGTCCCGACGCCGGGGCCGATCTCAAGAATTGTGCGCTCGTGCGTCTCTCCCGCGGCGTCGGCAATGTCTTCAACGACTGTGGAATCCATCAAAAAGTTCTGCCCGAACTCTTTGCGAAAAGTTACGCCATAGGCGCTCATGAGGTCGCGCACCTGCTTTGGATTGTAAAGATTGATCATCTGTTTTTCCTCGTCTTGGAGATACTGAAAAAATCATACCATAAAAAGGCCGATCTGTCAAGAACGACCACTTATGCCCGAAAATCTACCACTTGGGCAAAATCTATTTACAAATCCGGCGTTCGGGATTATAATGAAATCATCAAAAGGGAGGTGATTCTGTGAAGCTTCGGATCGAGATCGACCCGGACGGACCGGAAGAAGTTGTCATCAAGGCAAAAGCAATCACAGAGAGCCTGCAAAACCTGCAAACCAAGCTGGAGCGCACGCTGAACGCCTCTGGAGAGATCGCCTTAAAGAAAGGCAACGAAGAGTTTTATCTGCCTTACCGCGAGATCCTCTATTTTGAGACCGAAGGGAAGTCGGTAACGGCTTACACCAAGGACGAGGCCTTTCAAACCGCTCTGCATCTGAACGAGCTTTCCTTGCTTTTGCCAAAATCCTTTACGCGGGCTTCCAAGAGCTGTATTGTCAACACGGCAAAAATCTGCTCGATTGTGCGCAGCCCGACCGGGGTCAGCGTCGCCCGCTTTTCGGGAAGCGACAGCATCCTCTATATTTCCAGAAAGTATTATCACGTCGTGCGTGAGATCATTGAAGAAACGAGGTTAAACTAACATGGCAAACTGCAAAAACAAATCCTGCGATAAAAAACGCTATCAAGCGATCTTTTGGGGCCTTGTCCTCATCCTTGCCGCCGCGGTCCTCATTCTGGACGGCGTTGGCGTAGCCCTTGCTCCCGGCTTTACCCCATGGAGAATCATCGGCAGAGTATTGCTCCTTGCCTGGGTGGTCTACGAGATCGTTCGTCTGAAATTTGCCGATATCTTTTTCCCACTTGCTCTCTTGTTCTTACTTTTCAAAGATCCGCTTGCCGATCTTCTTAGCTGGAACAAAGAGAAGATTCCGAAAGCATGGATCATCCTGCTTGCGGCGATCCTCATCAGCATCGGTCTTCACATCATTTTTGACCGCAAGAAAACCGTTTATGTCAACGGCGTAAAGGTGGAAAACGAAAAAATCGGCGTTGGAAAGATGGGGAAAGAGACCTTTTATGCCGACGCGGCCGATCTCTCCGGATACACCATCAAGGATCATCTCGGCGCGGTGGAGCTGTTTGTCACCAACAAAGAATCCTATGTGGGAAGCGGCGTTATCACGATTTGCGATAATCTTGGTCTTGTGACCCTGCATTTGCCGGGAGATTGGAACGTCTTGACCCAGTGCAGAGACAACCTCGGTACCATCTCGGTTCCCGAACATGAAGCGACGGGCGAGAAGAGCATTACCCTTGACGTTTACGATAATCTTGGGAAGGTTGAAGTGAAGTTTGAGTAAAAGTTAGATAGGACTTGAACTCTGCACAAGTGCGCTTTTCAATCTGCAAAAACTTTATAGCTATTTAGCGCACGAGACGTTTTTCTCGACGGCTGAACACCGTCGTTTTGCAAGCAAAAACGAAAAACGTCGGTGCGATTCTGCGTATCCATCAGAAGACTCAGAAAAAGTCGGGAGCCCCCAAGGGACTCCCGACTTTTTCTGGTGCTCCTGACAGGACTTGAACCTGCACACCTTGCGGTATTGGATCCTAAATCCAACGTGTCTGCCAATTCCACCACAGGAGCGTATTTCTTTTGCCATTATAGCGATTTTTTCCACATCTGTCAAGAGCGAATTTTTTGTCAATCTATTTACAAATGCGGAAAATAATGTTATAATATCAAAAAGTGTACTTTTTGAAAGGACGGACGACATGAAAAAGAACCTCAAAACGCTGGTGGAACGTACAAACGCGGAACGCCCGCAGTGCCTTGTGGACATGAACGAGATCGATCTCATCGAAGCGTCCGGCATGGTTGCAGACCTGCGCCATAAAAAGAGCGCGCATCTGGCCGCACTCTGGAAGCTCGATCAGAGAGAGACGGTCCTTATCCCAATGGGCGGTTCCGACCTCGAAGGCTTTTCACAGCTGACTTTCTGGATCTTTTGCGAAAGAGCAGTCGGCTCTGTGATCCGCATGCTGTTTGACACCACACCCGAGGGCAAAGGCGAGGCCGGATATGTTGCCGACATCCCGCTGACCAAAAAAGGATGGAACCACGTCTCTCTTGCCATGCTACAACTGCCGTCCACAGGAGACGCCAGAAGCTGGAACTATGTTTCCAACATTCGCCTGACGCGCGTCAAAGGTAGAAAACTCGAGGGAGCCGCACTCTATCTCGACAGTTTCTTCCTTTGGGAAAACACCTCTCCTGCGGCCTATGAACTGATTCCGGATTTGCACCGCGCCATCGTTTTCTCGGAGCGCGGAGCCTTCTCGCTCGTTCGCGGAAAAAGGATTCCCAATGCGCCTTTCGGTGGCGATCACTCGCCCGAAATCAATCCAAAAACCGGGGAATACTGGGTGCCGCTCTCTCCGATCGTGGCAGGATTTGTCCGCACGTCCGAGGCGGATTCCAAGCGGAAATCGCTTGCCTTTACCTATCGCAATCACTCCTACGTTTTCCTTGCCGGGACTCCGGCAGCCCGCGTGGACGGCGCGGTGAAACCGCTGAAATTTGCGCCTGCAGAGCAGGGCGGGGGACTATATGTTCCGATCTCCTTTGCGGCAGAATTTTTCGGCAGGAAATTCATCCTCGAAGAGGGCGGGCTCCTGGTACTTTCCAACCGCAAAACCTGGTTCTTAAAATCGGGGGAAGCCCTTCGCAGAGAGATCCTGGCGGCAACAACCTTCCCGAGCGTCAACTGCGAGGAGATCATCGAACAGCTTCGCACCAAGTTCTTCTCTCCCGGAAAAACGAGACTCCTGTTCTCCAAGGAAGAGGTTGGACGCCTGCGCAAATCGCTCAAAGCAGATGAAAAACTGCGCGAGGCTGTCTCTGCTTTGGAGCTCGATGCGGCCAACACAAAAGAGATTCCTTCCAACCGCCTGCTTGCGCTCTCGCTCTCCTATCTTGCCACCGGCAAAAAGAAGCTGCCCGAAGCCATCAAGGTGCAGTTTGGAAACGTCTCGCTCAATATTGACAATGATCTTGCAAAATTCGGGCATTCTTCCTACGCGATTGCCATGGCCTATGATGCCTCCAAGGGTGTGCTGACCGAGGCCGAAAAAGCGGTCATGGAGCGCAAGCTCATTCGTTCCTGCCTGCGTCCCGGGCTTTCCTACTTTAACGGAAAACGTGCGACCGCGTCGCTCGACAGCCTTGGTGCTGCGGCATTGGCCTGTGGTATGACGGCTTGTGCGCTGGTCATGGCGGATACCTATCCCGAGACCGCGAAAAAGCTCTTGGAAAAGAGCCTGGAGCATCTCAAAGCCTGCTTCCTTGCTTCCAAGCCGGACAAAGAGGGAAGACTCGACCTTCTTCTCGGAACGCGTGCGCTTGACGTTGCACTGGAGACCACCTACGGTTGCGCGGCGCTTCCCGGCGTCAAGGAAGATTATGCGGCACTCTTCAAAGATGCAAGCGAGAATCCCGCAGAATCTTTTGTAAAGCTTTGCGCCCGTCTTTTCCCAAGCGAATAAAAGCAAAAGCGGAGGAATTTTCCTCCGCTTTTTTAATCTTTTCGTTTGGTTTCGGCCAATGGATTTTGCTCCATGGCGCGCTCCATGGCCTGGTTGCTGACGTGGGTATAAATTTGCGTGGTGTTGAGCTGTTCATGACCGAGGATCTCTTTGAGCACGCGCACGTCAACATGACCCGATTGATACATGAGTGTTGCGGCCGTGTGCCGGAGCTTGTGAACCGAATAGTGTTTGGATTCAAGCCCTGCAAGCTTCAAATACTTATAGACCATCGCCTGGATCGTTTTGACGCTCATGCGCTGGTCAAGACGGCTGAGAAAGAGCGCGCGATCCTTGACGTTTGCGTATTTGGGGCCTTTGCGCTCGACAAGATAATCCGAGAGCGCAGTTCTGCAAGCATCGTTGAGATAGATGATGCGTTCCTTGTTGCCTTTACCGACCACACGCATCGAGAGCAGATTGGAATCAAGATCGTTGAGGCTTAGTCCTGCAAGCTCCGAGACACGCATGCCGCAGTTGAGAAACAAGGTTAAAATGGCGTAGTCGCGCAGACGATAAGGGGAGTCTTTATCCTCTTCGACAGCACGGAGAAGGGCAAGAGACTCTTCCAGTGTCAGCACCTTCGGCAAGCTCTTTTTCGGCTTTGGGGCATCAATATCGGCCGTTGGATTGTCCTCAAGATAATGCTTTTTGTTGACGAGATATTTGTAAAAGGATTTGAGTGCCGAGAGCTTTCTTGCGCGAGCAGACCAGGCGTTTGCACGCTCGCGGTTGGCGTAGTAGAGGAATTCGTAAATATCGTCGGCCGTGATTTTTTTGATCTCCTCGAGATCCACGCCGCGAACGTCGATATTTTCAAACTCTTCCGAGTTGTAGTCGATCCCTTTTTTGCTTGCCAGAATAAAGCGAAAGAAGGTGCGCAGATCAAACTGGTATTCCTGCACGGTCTTTGGGGAACAGCCCTGGATGGAGGATTTGTAGGAAATGTATTCCTGAATGAGCGGCGAGAACTCCGCCGGTGAAATCATGTTTGACATTCGATCCCTCCTTCCTTGCAATCATTATACACCAAGTCTTACGTTTTGGGAAGATTTTTTTGAAAAAATCCTTGCAAAAGACAGCGTGATTCGCTATAATAAAGAGCGAAAGGAGCGTGATGAAATGAAAGCCGGGCAGTTTTTCAAAGAGCATTCCTACGACATGGTCAAAATGTTCCTCAATCAGTTTGCCACGGGCCTTTTCGGCTTTGTGTTGACGCTGACTTTTACCAAGATCGGAAACTCTCTTTTGCGCACGCTTTGTTCGGTGTTTGCGGTTTTGTTCTATCTTTTCCTTTTATACTACATGACCTGGGAGATCGGCTATCGCGACAGAGGTCGTGTTCATTCTGGAGAAAAGCCTGAAAACCTGTTTCGCGGGACGCTCATTTCGCTTTGTGCCAATCTCATCAACTTTGTCATTGCGATCATCATTTGCATCGGCAATTTTGCAACCATTCCGACTTTGGCTTCCATTGCCGTGCAGGGGAGTTTTTGGCTGGAAGGAATGTTCTCCGGGATCTTGACCAACCAAATCTTCGGCTCGCCGATGAACTCCTACTGGCTGACTTATTTTATTCTCCCGCTTCCTGCTATTGCAACCTGCACCGTGGCGTATATTCTCGGCTACAAGGATAAAAAATTTACGCCGCTGTTCAATCCGATGATCCCGAAATCCGACCGCGACGAAAAGAAAAAATATTGGAAAAAATAAGCGAAAAATCCCTTGCTTTTTTGCAAGAATCAAGGTATAATGAATTTGTAAATCAAATGATTTTCTAAGGAGGCATTTTTATGTTAGTTTCGGCAAAAGAGATGTTGACCAAAGCAAAAGAGGGCAAATACGCCGTCGGTCAGTTCAACATCAACAATCTGGAGTGGACCAAAGCCATTCTGCTCACCGCAGAGGAGCAAAAATCTCCCGTCATTCTCGGCGTTTCCGAGGGCGCGGGCAAATATATGTGCGGATTTAAAACCGTTGCCGACATGGTCAAGGCCATGATCGAAGAATTGAAGATCACCGTTCCGGTGGCTCTGCATCTCGACCACGGCACTTACGAAGGCTGCTACAAGTGCATCAAAGCAGGTTTTTCTTCCATCATGTTCGACGGTTCGCATTATCCGATCGAAGAGAACGTAGAAAAAACCAAGGAACTCGTTCACGTTGCAAACGCGCTCGGCCTTTCTCTGGAGGCTGAGGTCGGCGCCATCGGCGGCGAAGAGGACGGTGTTGTCGGTATGGGCGAGTGCGCCGATCCCGATGAGTGCAAGCAGATTGCTGACCTCGGCGTGACCATGCTGGCCGCCGGCATTGGCAACATCCACGGCAAATATCCCGCCAACTGGCCAGGCCTTTCCTTTGATACGCTTGCCGCGATCTCCGAGAAGGTCGGTTCCATGCCGCTTGTTTTGCATGGCGGTACGGGCATTCCTGCCGATATGATCAAAAAAGCCATCTCGCTCGGCGTTTCCAAAATCAACGTCAACACCGAGTGCCAGCTTGCGTTTGCCGCCGCTACGAGAACCTACATCGAAGAGGGCAAGGATCTTGTCGGCAAGGGCTTTGACCCGAGAAAAGTCTTGGCTCCCGGCGTGGAAGCCATCAAGGCTACCGTAAAAGAAAAGATGGAGCTCTTCGGCTCGGTCGGAAAAGCGTAATCAATCAAAAAAGATCGCTCCGCAAAACCGTTTGGTTTTGCGGAGCTTTTTGTTTATTTGAGTTCTTCCACGGAAAACTCGATCGTCTCGCCGAGCGGCAAAGAATAGAGGCAGATCGATGCCGGTGCCTTGCCGAAAATCTGTTCCATAGCTTCGGCGTAAGTCTTTAACTGACTACCGTGAGAAGCCAGCATGCGGGCCCGGAAATCTGCAAAAGATTCACCGTTTTCCACGCGGTCGGTCTTATAGTCGACCAGAGTTTTTCCGTTTTCTTCTTCCAGGATCAAATCGATCGATCCTTGAACAAAGATCTTTTCTTCTCCGAGCGCTTCTTTGAGGACGGGATCCTCGGTCAGTTCTTTCATTGGGATCATGCGGGCAAATTGCTGTTCGCGCCGAATGCCTTTTGCCGATAGAATCCTTGCAAAAAGGCCACTTTTTAAGAACTTTTGCAAAGAATCAAGGCGAAGAAGTGCCGCGCTCTCGGCCTGCATAAATCCCTCGTTGACCAGCCGATTGATCTCGCTTTCAAGATCGTTCGTCGCCAGCGCCGCAAAATTGCAGAATTCCAGGAAGGCATGCATCGCACTGCCGATATCTGTCGCGTCCGGCTTGTTTAGTTCGGCAAGATAACCGGAGAAGGAAGTTGCCGAGTGCAAGAGATCGAATCTTGTTTCCAGTGCGGCTTTTTCATCCTCGCCGAGGATTCGATCAAAGAGATCCGGCGCAATTTTGGAGGCCGCCACCTTGGAGGGGAGCCGCTGAAGAATCGCTCTTTCGTTCACAAACGTCTTTTCTTCTGCAAGAATTTTCGCATAGCGACTTTCGACAGGCAGTGCTTTTGGAGCAGTGGCGGAAGGCTCGTCGGCTTCTTCTTGCGGATTTTCAAAGGTTGAAACATATTCTCCCGCCTCGTATATCTTTCGATTCCACGGCTTTCCTTCTTCCTCTGTCAGGAATGCGAAAATCCAGACCATTGGGGAGGCTGCGGCAAGAATCTCGTGCCGGTCGGCTTCTGCCAGGGCTTTGGCCTGTGACAGAAAGGTTTGGCGCTTCGTATTTCCCGGGATTGTGCCGGTGAGATAGAGCCGTTCCTTGGCGCGCGTCATGGCGACGTAAAGCAGGCGGATTTGTTCTTCGCGTACCCCTTCTTTCAAAAAGAGCTTGACCACTTCATAATCGGTGGTCGATCGGGAAAGAAGCGTCGCGTCGTCGTAAAGCGTTGAACCAAAACCGATCTGCTTGGAGAGCAGAATCGAAGAATCGAATCCCTTGTAGGAAAACGTATTTGCTAAGGTTGCAACAAAAACCACCTTGTACTGCTCGCCTTTGGATTTGTGAATGGTGAGAATCTGAACCGCGTCCTCTTCGGACAAAAAGAGGTTCTTTGGCAGTTCGCCATCCCTGCAGAAGTTCTGAAAATAGTTCAAAAATTCGTACAATCCGGTATAGCCGGACGCACTGTACTTTCTTGCCTGATCGTAAAGGTAGACCGGAATATCCGAACCGGACAGGGCTTCCAGCGGCTCGGTCTCATAGAGCTTTTGCAAAAACTTGTCGACGGGAAGCGTTTCTGCGAGCTGTCTTTGTTCCTCCAAAAAGGCCAGCGTTGCGGAAATTTTCTTTGAGAGTTCGTCTTCCTCTTGATAGAGATTCAAAGCGTCAAACAAAGAATGCGCCTCTTTGTCGCTTGCATTGCGGATCGAAAGGATTTCTTCCAGAGTAAAGTTCCCAATTGGGGAAAGCAAAAACTCGTTCAGAGGAATATCTTTGTGCGGATTGTCGATCACAAAAAGCAGGTTCAAGAGATCAATCAGTTCGGTCGGGATCTCGGATTCTCCGTTCCCTTGAACGTTGACATGGATCTTGCGCGCTCGCAAAGCCTTTGCAAAGGGAAGAGCCTGATCGTTATTTCGAACCAGAATCACAATATCCTTTGCAGGGATCCTCTCTTCGTCCATCAGCCTTTTGATCTCGTCTGCAACGAATGACACTTCATCGGGTTCTTCCTTATCGGGATTTGTTTCAAACAGACGAACGATGACCGGTTCCGGATGCTCATTGACAGGCTCTTTTCCAAATACGAGATCGTCTTCTTTGCGATAGTTCATCTCAACGGAAGCTCTGGAGAAGAGCGGCGCGCAGACCTGGTTTACCGTTTTGATGATCGTCCGGTCGCAACGGAAATTTTCAGCCATAAAAACCGAAGAACCGGTCGCATCGCTTGACGATGGATCCGAATAGAGCGGCATGTTGCGCCGATATTCCGCAAAGACCTCGGGTTCGCCGCCGCGGAAAGCGTAAATGCTTTGCTTGATATCGCCGACAAGAAATCGTTTTCCTTTGCCGATCGCGGCAAAAATTTCGTCCTGCAAGCGGTTGACGTCCTGATACTCGTCGACATAAACCTCGCGATAGCGTTCGGAGAGTTCTTTTGCAAGAGCCGTAGGAGTCCCATCGGTTCCAATCAAAAGGCTGTGCGCAAAATGAGCGATATCGTCAAAGGTAAAGCTACCGCGCGCCTTTTTCTCTTCCATAAACCGGCGATTGTATTCCAAAAGGCAGGTATAGAGCGTTCGCGCAAGCTTTTCGCTTTTTTCCATCTCTTGTTGAATATCAACCTGGAAAGAAGAATACAGCGTTCTAAGATATCCGATTCCGGCTTTGAATAGATTCCGGTACTCTTGAAACGCGAGCGCGGCGTCGCTCTTCTGGTGCCCTTTGATCGTAGGGAACCTTTCGGACATATCACGCAGAAAGAGCGCCACTTTGGTTTCCTCGTACCCGCGCTCCAACGCCGCTTTGACGTACTGGCAGAATTCGACATCTTTCAGTGCAAAAACTTTGTATGGTTCCTCGTCGCTCTCTGCGATGGACTCGGCGTGCTGACTCAAAATGCAAAAGAAGCGATCGAAACGCTCTTTGGTATATTGCTTGAGCGCTTTGCCGGCAAGTGTGGAAAAATAGGGAAGTGCTTTTTCCTTTTCCAGACGATCGGCACTGTGCTTCAAAAATTCGATGCCTTCCGGGAAATGACGAAATTTCTTCTCCAGATAAAAAAGCGTTTGACGAAGCTCGAGCTCGTGCTTTGCGTTGAGAAGATGATCCATCGAGCTTGCAAATTCGTTTTTTGCAAGCGCTTGGAAAAACTCTTTTTTCGCTTTTTTGTCAACGCCGTAAAGGTCTTCGAGCGTCTCCTTCATGATGCGCTCGGCCGTCTCCTCTAATTCCTCCTCGTCCATGACAATGCGAAAGCCTCTCGGAATTCCGAGAAGATCAAAATGGTCGCGAACGAGCTTTTGCAAGAAGGCGTCAATGGTGGAGATCTGCGCGCCCCCGAGCAAAAGAAGCTCTTTTGAAAGGCGGGAATCTCCGGGATTTTTTGCAAGAGCCTTGTTGAGCGCATCCGAAATGCGTCTTTTGAGTTCGGCCGTTGCGTTGCGGGTAAATGTCACCACAAGCAGTTCGGAAAGCGATATCGGATCATTTTGATCGGTCAGGCGCAGGATGATGCGCTCGATCAAAACGTGCGTTTTGCCGGATCCAGCCGAAGCCGAGACCAAAAGATCGCGGCCGTAGAGCGTTTCGGCAACCTGTTGAGAAGGAGTCGGTTTGTTTTCTGAATTCATTTTGTTCTCCTTTCTCAATACTTTTTTGGATGCATTGCCACGTCGCAGGAATATTTGGCTGAGCAAAGTGCGCAGGAGGTATTGGAAGGCCGTTTTTCGGCATTTCCGGAAAGGATCTCAAGCGCACATTGCTTGACGGCTTCCTTCAGATCGTCTTGATAATGCTGAATGTCTTCCGGCGTACAGACTTTTTTGGGATCGCTCTCGAAAACCGAAAACTGACTGCGGCCAACTGAAAGTGCTCCGTCCTTTTCCTCCGGCCAAAGATACATACCCCCCGCTCCAATGGTATCGGGGTACTTTTCAGAGACGGCCATCAGGTAGAAGACCAGTTGAATCTCTTTCCCGGTCGGAATATCGGCCGGAACAAAGGCATGACTGCTGGATTTGTAATCCACGACACGCAAGTAGACTTTTCCATCCCGATCTAGGCGATCGACCCGGTCGATCTTGCCGTTGACGATCGCATTCCTTTGGTCGTCAATGGGAAAACTGTAATTTTCCCATTCTTCAAATGCGATCGGTCGAAACCCGCTGTCTCTCAGCTCTTTGAGAATACCGTCATTGTCGTACAGCATTCTTTTTGCAATTTTTGAAAGGCGGAAGAACTGGTGCAAGAGTTGTGCGTCCACCTCTTCCATCGGGCGACCGCAAAGGCTGTTGATGTAATTCTCAACGATCTCTCTCAATGCATTCTCGTCCTGTTTTTTGGAAGACAAAAAGCTTTCAAAGATGCTGTGAAAAAAGTTTCCGCTTTCGGACGCGCCCTGCAGGGAATCCTTTTCTTCCCGCAGTTTCAGCGTTTCGGACAAATGATAGGAATAGGGGCAATCGACGTATTTTTCCATGGCGGAAGGCGACAGAGAAAATGTTTTCTGATTTTGATCAGCCGGCGGCAGGAAGAAAGAATTCTGCCGCGTGTCCGTAAAATATCCCGAAAGTGGTTTTAAGCAATTCTTATCAAAGGCTTCCTGGTTGAGTTTCAAAAGCGAACACACGCGCAGATAAGCGATGGAAGGCTCGTTTTTTCCTGTTGTATCGAGCGCTTTCGGATAGGAGAGGATCACCGCGTCGGTCGGCTTTGTAACGGCACGGTAAACGTAAAACAGCTCTTCGGATTGCTTGATGTCCGCTCTGGAGCGGAAATGCAAATCAAAATCGCAAAGCTTTTCCTTGTCCTCTTCGCTGAGAATTCCACCTTCTGCAATATCGCCCGGGAATTCTCCCTCGCAAAGGCCGAGAAGAATGGTTGCGCGCACATTTTCAAGGCGGAGCATGGAGGCTGATCCGAGTGTGACGCAATCGTTTGACAGCGGAACTGCTCCGAGGTCTGCCGTGGAAAAGAGCAGGGAAACAACCGCCAAAAACTCCTCCGGGGAAATTTCTTCTTCTCCGAGTACCGATTTTGCTTTTCCCAAAAGCTCGGTCAAAAAACCGAACAGGCGCACGCTCTCGTTTGCCTCTCGGATCGAGGCGCGTTCCAGTTCTTCTTTGGAGCGATTCTCCAGCGTTTTGGGCAAATCAATTCTCAACAGATAGGAATAGAGCGCCTCGCAGTACTCTGAAAAAGTTTTGCAGGTGCCAAAAGCGGCCGCAAGCTCTTGCAGGGGCAAAATGAGCGCCTCTTTGACGCGGTTTGCGCTCTCAAGGATCTCTTTGCCGCGTGCATTTGGCTTTCGCAAGATCAGGCCGTCCGGGTTCATGCTCCAGGTTTTCTCTATGTAACCTTTTCCGGTGATGTGCCAGGTTTCCACATATTCTTCAAACAAGGAGGCATCGTGGAAGGAAATGCCGGAAAGCCCGGTTTTGAGGATGGAAAAAACGTCGGTCGTACGATAGCCGTACAGAACCGATTGCAGGGCAGAGAGGATCAGACGCGCCAGCGGCTTTTGCGAAAAGTTGTTGCGCTCGGAGAGAAAATAGGGAATTTTATGCCGCTCCAGGGCGGCATCCAGCCAGCCGCGATAGGTCTCGGGATCGCGCACGATCACGGCGATCTCGTCAAAGCGGATCCCCTTGTGCGAAAGATCGAGGATGTTAATTGCCGCCGCTTCGCACTCTTCAAAAACGGTCGCAGAAGTGACTGCACGCACATGCGTGGCGTTGCCGCTATAAGGCTGTGCGCCAAACTTCCAAAGGTTCTTTTCCAGATAGGAAAGATCGCTTCCGTCCTCCAAATGGTCAAGACAGGTCACATCCCAGGGCATATCGGCCTCGTCCGCCAGCTTTTTGAGCGACTTTCCGGTTTCCGAAACGCTCTTGAAGTGCGGAAGAGAAGAGGGAAGCGCGTCGGTGCAAAGCGCGATCGTCAGGTCTTTTGATTGCTTGATCAGCTCTTTTAACACCAGATTTTCGTCCCAGGTAAAGCTGGTAAAAGAATCCACATAGATATGCGTGCCCGAAAAAACAATATTCTCGGACAGTTTTTTGGAAAGACGGATCAGGCGTTCATCCGGGATGTTTTCGCCGAAGATCGCTTTCATCCGTTCGGAATACATGGAAGAAACGAGGGCGAGATCCGAGAGCTTTTTTTGAAGATTCGGGTCTTCCGGAATTCCTTCTGCAACAGATTGGAGCTGTTCCGGGCGAATGCCGTTGGCACGAAGATCCTCCACTGCTCTTTGCATGAGATTTACGACCGATTCTTCAGTCGCATTTTTACGACCGTACCGGGAAAGGATCGGAGAGAGCGAGCGCAAAGCGCTCCACATTACCAGCGTCCGCACGCCTCGGTCGGCGTCAAGAAATTGCAAACCGCCGAAGCGCTTGAAGAGTTTTTCGGAAAGGCCTGTAAAGCTGAGAATTTCCAAATACAGCCCCGCGTTGGAAGGGAGTTTTGACGGAAGGGTCATTTCACTGGTGTAGACCTGTTGTTCCGGCACAAGAAGAAGGCAGGGAGTCCCCGCCTCGATATCCTTTCGGATCAAATCGGTAAGTCGCGCGGTTTTTCCGGATCCCGACGGCCCGCAAATCAAGTGTAGCATCTTATTCCTTTTCTCCTTTCTCGCTCTCAAACAAAAGCAAATTTCTGCGGATGGTATTTCGCCCGCGCCAGGAGAAGGCGCGCTCCGAAAAAGCGTCCTCGTCCAACTCGTCCAAAACTTTTGTGGTAAGTCTTGATATTGTCGATTCTTCAAAATAAGGGATCGGCGTAAAAATGCTTCCCGAGGCAATCGCCCGCTTCGTGTGTGGACAAACCTCTTGACAAATATCGCACCCCCAGGCCGAGCCATACTGAAGAATGATCTTTTGTTCCGCTTCGGTCAATTCGCCCTTCTTTTGCGTCAGGGCAGAAAGGCAGGTGCCGATTTTTTCTGCGGGACAGGCTTTGATACAAGCGCCGCAGTTCTCGCAGTCTAAAACATCCTGTGTTTTGCAAGGAAGTATTGCGCTTGTGACAACCTCCCCCAAAAAGATATAAGAAGAATATTTTCTTGTAATGAGCAGATGGTTTTTGCCGATGATACCGAGCCCGGCCTTTGCGGCGGCTTCCACTTCGGCAATCGGCGAGTGATCGGCAAACCCGGTAAATCGGTGCTGTGGAAAGGCTTTACTGAGCGCCGGTAAAAGCTCGTTGAAGAGTTCTTTGAAAAAGCCGTGATAGTCCCTTGAGACCGCATAGGCAGATATGTTTCTTTTCGGATCGTTGCAAGCGGCCGTGTAATAGGGGATAGCGATCAGGATCGCGGTACCGTCGGTGATGCCGGCGCGTTCCAGAAGGTACGGCCGCTCGATCCGGCAATCAGAGAGCAGAATGGGCGCGAAACAATCGATCCCGCGCTGAGAAAAAAAGTTTTTCAAAAAAGTCAGCACCTCTTGTCCTCGACCTCCTTTTATGGTATACTGAATTCGGGAAAAGTCTTCCTTTTTCGTCTGCTTTGATTATAGCAAAAATCAAGTAAAAAAACAAGGACAAAAACAATCTTCAACTATTTTTTCTCGCATCTTCATCAATTCTTCACATTCGGCGTCTATCCTAAAGACGTCAAAAGAAAAAAGCCGCCAACGGCGGAACTTTATGAGGAGGAATCTACCATGTTTGATGAGGAATCTTTGGAAAACAAGCAGAACGAAGAACCTGTTGCAGAACCGGAGCAAGTGAAAGCCGAGGCCGTAGCAGAAGAACCTTCTGCAAACGAAATCGAAGAACCGGTTGATATGCCAAAAGAGACACCGGACGAGGTTTTTGAGGAACCGGTCAAATCCACCCAAATTCCGGAGGATCCGATCATTCAGACCGTCTCTCCGGAGCCGGCAGGCAATCTCGGATATGAATATGTGTTTTCAAACGGAAACACGCCGCAAGTCGAAAAAAAGCCTGCAAAAAAGCGTCATCTCGGACTTCTGATCACCGGCATTTGCCTTGCAGTCGTCTTTTCGATCGCTTTGACCTTTGCTCTTGGAGCAATTGGATATCAATTTTATCAAATCATTGATTATAACAAATCAGAAACGCTTCCCGGCGGAAACAATCAGAATACGGCGGTTCTGCCGAACGCCAACGTCGTTCTTGAAAAAGTAGAACGAACCGGAAGCGAATACGGCTCCGCGGGTGAAGAAGTTTTTTCCGAATCTCAGGTCGTCCGTATGATTCATGACGCCGTTGTAGTGATTAATGCGAGCGTGCAAAGCTATGACTTTTTCGGAAGACCCACCGAGGCGCTTTCCTCCGGAAGCGGTGTGATCATTTCTGCAGACGGATATGTCCTGACCTGCAATCACGTGGTGGACGGCGCATCTTCGGTGACCGTCAAACTCAATGACGGCAAAGAATACAGTGCTATTCTGGTCGGAGCCGACGCAACAAGCGACCTTGCCGTTTTGAAAATCGACGCAACCGACTTGACCTATGTCAAGCAGGGATGCAGTGCCGACCTGGTACTCGGCGAGCATATCATTGCAATCGGAAACGCGCTTGGAACGCTTGGCGGAACGGTTACAAGCGGAATCATCAGCGCGACCGAGCGGAACATCCCCATGGAAGATGGAACCGTAATGACCCTAATTCAGACCGACGCGGCGATCAACTCGGGCAATTCGGGCGGCGGACTTTTCAATCTGCGCGGAGAGCTCATTGGAATCGTCAACGCAAAATACGCATCCAGCGGCATTGAAGGACTTGCGTTTGCCATCCCGGTTGACTCGGCCTTCGTCGTCGAACAGGACCTCATTCAATACGGATATGTACGCGGCGTGATCGACGACGGTCTTACGACGGTTGACGTGACCGAATCCATGCTTTCTTCCTATCGTTACCGTTACGGCATCACAAAAGCAGGGCTTTATGTGGTGGAATCGAAATATGCGACCGATCTGCAGAATAAGGATCGCATCGTTTCGATCAACGGAAAAGCCGTAAACACCACCGATGAATGGAACAGTTACCTGAAAGAAAACTGCAAGGTCGGCGACACGATCAGCATTCTTTACGAACACAACGGAAAAGAATACACCACGCATTTGACGCTTCGCGAGTACGTTCCGTCCACTCTGCGATAAAACAATTTTTTCAAAAATAAGGAGAGAAGCCATGTATCACATCTTAGTGGTTGACGACGAGATCCGCATTCGCTCCATCATCAAAAAATACGCCGAATTCGAGGGGCATGAGGTGACCGAGGCGGGAGACGGCATGGAAGCTGTTTTGCTTTGCCGAAAGAACCGGTATGATATCATCATTATGGATATTATGATGCCCGAGCTCGACGGCTTTTCTGCCTGCCGGGAGATCCGTAAAATTTCGGATACGCCGATCATCATGCTCTCGGCACGCGGCGAGGAATATGACCGCATCAACGGCTTTGAGGTCGGTGTGGACGACTATGTGACAAAACCATTCTCTCCGAAAGAGCTCATGCTCCGCATTGACGCCATTCTCAAGCGCACGGCAGCAAGAGGCGGAGCGGCAAAAAAGGCGCAAAACGAGGTCGTGGAGCTGGAAGGCGGGGCGCTAACCGCCGACCTGACCGCCAGAACCGTTACCATCGACGGAGAGAGAATTGAGCTCTCCCCGAAAGAATATGACCTGTTCTTCTATCTTTTGACCAACCGGAATATTGCGCTCTCGCGCGAGAAACTCCTCAGCGAGGTCTGGGGATACGATTTTTACGGAGATGCAAGAACGCTGGATACGCATATCAAACTGCTCCGCAAAAGCCTCGGCAGATTTGCCGATTACATTGTAACCATCCGCGGCGTCGGTTACCGCTTTGATCTGAAATGAAAAAGAACAAAGAAAAAACGCCGCGCAAGGGCATCAGCATCGGTTGGAAACTCATTTTGTACTTTTTCGGCTTTACAGCCGTTGCCGTGCTGGTTACCTGGATCTTTCAGGTGATCCTGCTCAACACCTTTTTTGAGAGTAGCAAACGGCGCGAACTGCTTTCCGCCACAAAAGAGCTGGCCGAAACCATCTCATCCGAAACGCTTTCCGAGAGAGCGCGTATGCTTTCTCAAAAGGGCGACATGAGCATTCTCATCTATCAAATTGACGACGATGGCAGCACGGAAGTGGTCAATGCCGGTGGGATCGGAAGAGAAGGATTCTTGACGCTCTCACAGGCGCAGATTCAGGATTACCGTTCAAAAGCAAGCAAAAACGGCGGATCCTACGTTTGGGAAAGCGAACGAAGCGACACCGACCCATTTGAGAGTGCAGCCATTGAAGAAGGCGCAGGCGGTCGTAAGCGCGAAAACCGTCAGCTTCAATGCGTGACCAACCTGGTGGATGAGAACGGAAACTCTTATCTCCTCTATATTTCAACCGGACTGCTCCCGCTGAGCGCCACGGTCAGCACGCTGAAAACCCAGTTCTTCTGGATTGGCGGGATTCTCCTCTTTTGTTCGCTGATCACGGTTATCTTCCTTTACCGAAGAATCTCCAAGCCTCTCATCCGCATGAACGACTCGGCAAAAGAACTTGCAAAAGGGAACTACAACGTGGATTTTTCAGGCGATGGCTATCGGGAAACGCGCGAGCTTGGCGACACGCTCAACTATGCGGCACACGAGCTATCCAAGTCGGATCAATTGCAAAAGGAACTGCTTGCAAACATCTCGCACGATCTGCGCACGCCGCTGACCATGATTCGCGGCTATGGCGAAGTCATGCGCGACCTGCCCGGTGAGAACACGCCGGAAAACATGCAGGTCATCATTGACGAAACGACCAGACTTTCGGATCTTGTCAACGATCTGTTGGATCTCTCCAAACTGCAATCCGGAGTTCTTGCGCCGAATATGCAGACCTTTGATCTCTCCGAGCTTCTGACCTCGGTGCTTGCCCGTTACGAAACGCTGACAGGACACATGGGGTACAAGATCCTGCTCGACCATACCGAAAGCGCGCTCATCAGTGCCGATGCCGGCATGATCCAGCAGGTGCTCTACAACCTCATCAACAACGCGATCAACTATACCGGCGAGGATCAGACCGTCAGAGTTTCCTTGCAAAACGAAGGAAAAACCGTCCGTGTGTCGGTCACAGATACCGGCGTCGGGATCCCGAAAGAAGAGATCGAGAACATCTGGAACCGTTATTACAAGATTGACAAAGTGCATAAGCGCGCGGCCGTTGGAACAGGGCTTGGCCTTTCGATCGTCAAAAACGTTCTTGATCTGCACCATGCCGCCTACGGCGTCAACAGCACGCCCGGAAAAGGCTCAACCTTCTGGTTTGAACTGCCGGTCGAAAACAGAGAGGAAACTAAGGCAGAATGACTGTGACTTCATCGGAATTCCTGTTTACAAAACTTCGCTGTCCGGTTTGCGGGCAAGCGATGGACAAAAAAGAGGCCTCGGCGATCTGCCGGGGTCTCTCGGCGCATTGTTTTGACTTTGCCAAAAGCGGATATCTGAACCTGACTGCCGGGCACGGCGGCATGGGCGACCTTAAGGACGCGACCGATGCACGCCACAGATTTCTATCAAAAGGCTATTATTCGATACTTTCTGATCGGATCGTGGAGCTTTTGTCCGAAGCCGAGCCCTCGTCCATTCTCGACGCCGGATGCGGAGAGGGAAGCTATACCAACAAGCTCGCCGCTGTCGCTCCCGTGATTGGAATTGATCTCTCCAAAAGCGGAATTCTGCTTGCCGCAAAAGAAGCAAAACGGCAAAGTTTGCCTGCGCTTTACCTTGTTGCAAGCCTGTTTACTCTCCCTGTTGCAAACGAATCTTTCTCGGCTGTGACCAATCTCTTTGCCCCCTGTGCAGAAGCTGAGTTTTGCCGGATTCTCGAAGAGAATGGACTGCTCCTTGTCGTCGGTGCCGGAAAAGAACACCTTATGGGACTCAAACGCACGCTCTACGACGATCCGAGAATCAATCCGGGCAGGGAAGACCTCCCGAATACAATGCAGCTCATCAAAAAAGAAACGCTGACCGGAAACATCCGCGTGGCAAAAGAAGATATCGAAGACCTATTTGCCATGACGCCCTATTATTTTCGCACATCAAAAAAGGATCACGACAAGCTTTCCGGGTTGGAGTATTTAGATACCGAGATCGCGTTTGATCTGTTCCTTTACCGCAAAAACTAAGAAAAGAAAAAATTTCAAAAAGTTCAAAAAACCTCTTGCAATTCCGAGAAAGGTGTGTTATAATAGCACCGTTGTCGGGGGCATAGCTCAGATGGTTAGAGCGCATGCTTGACATGCATGAGGTCTTTGGTTCGATTCCAAATGTCCCCACCAGGAAAGAAACCTGATTTGTTTGCCAAATCAGGTTTCTTTCAGTTATATGCGCTTTGCGCAGTTGGGAGAATGAGATTTCATGTACAATATGGAAAAGTATTTAGAAAAGTTGATCTGCGAATGTAAAATGGTTTTCGGCAACCGCTTCCTATATGCAGGACTGCAAGGTAGTTATATGCGAAAAGAGGCGACCGACGAGAGCGATATTGACGTCATGGTCGTCCTCGAGGAGTTTTCCGTAGCGGATATGGAAAGATACCGGGAAATTCTCAAAGAGCTTGGGAACTACGAAAAATCTTGCGGGTTTATTTGCGGGAAGGAAGAACTGAAGCGGTGGAACCCTCTTGAGGTTTGCCAACTGCATCACACAACCAAAGATTTATTCGGCAATTTGAAAGATTTTCTTCCGGATGCGACCCGTCAGGACGAGATCAATTATGTCAAATTGAGTCTTGGAAATCTCTATCACGAACTCTGTCATCGTTATATACACGCAAACAAAGAAAAAAATATTGAGAAGTTTCGCAAGACCTGTAAAAGTGCGTTTTTCTTGATTCAAAATCTGCATTTTCTCGAAAGCGGAGTCTTTGTGGTTGCAAAACGGAATCTTAAAGAACTGGTGTCAAGAGAAGATCGCTCCATTCTTGAATTGTCGGAACTTACGGATGAGTATGATTTTGATGCGGCTTTTCAACAACTCTTTCGCTGGTGTCAAAGTGCATTTGTTCGTATCGATAGAGTGGGATAAAGAATTGATCAATTTCTCTTCACTTTTTTCACTTTTTTGTCATTTTTCGTCAAAAAGGGATTGCAGAAACGCACCTTTTTGTGATACAATAAAAAAGTATTGAAAATACTTTTTTCGAAAGGATCGTCGCTATGAAAAAATCGCAGGCCAAGCAAAAAGCAAAAACGCTTTTAGATTTTTTGCAAAAGAGTCCCACGGCCTATCATGCGGTGGAAAGCATGGCAAAGCTCCTTGCCGATAGAGGGTTTTTCCCACTCTCCGAAGGAACAGACTGGTCGCTGGAAGCGGGGAAGGGCTATTATGTAACCAAGAATCAATCGACGATCCTTGCTTTCCGCATCCCCGAAAAAAAGCCCGAGCAGTTGCTCCTCTCTGCCAGCCACACCGATTCGCCGACTTTCAAGCTCAAAGAGAATTTTGAAGTGCTCGCAAACGATTATCTCAGGCTCGACGTCGAGCGCTATGGAGGCAGTATTTATTCGACTTGGCTTGACCGTCCGCTCTCGGTGGCAGGACGAGTGATCGTATTTGAAAACAACACTTTAACTTCCAAACTTGTCAATATCGACCGGGATCTTCTTCTTATTCCGAGTGTTGCCATTCACCAGAACCGCAAGGTCAACGAAGGCGTGGCTCTGAATCCGGCAATTGATCTGCAACCGCTCTTCGGCACCGGAAATGCAAAAGGAACACTCAAAAAACTTCTTGCAAAGGCAGTGGGCTGTTCTGTCGATGCGATTCGATCTGCCGATCTCTTCCTTTATAACCGTACGCCGGGAAGCATCTGGGGTGCTGACGAGGAATTTTTCTCGTCTGCGAGAATTGACAATCTCATGTGCGCCTATGGGACGCTTCAAGGCTTTCTCAAAGCAAAAGCTCCTGCGAACTCTCTGAGCCTTTTTGCCAGCTTTGACAACGAGGAAGTTGGAAGCGACACCAAACAAGGAGCCGGCTCGGTCTTTCTCAGAAATACGCTCGAACGCATTGCAAAAGCGACCGGCGCCGATATTTCCAAACTCCTTGCAAACGGCTTTTTGGTCTCGGCCGACAACGCGCACGCGATCCATCCGAATCATCCAGAGCTCTATGACGGGCTGAACGTGCCAAAACTCGGAGGCGGCGTGGTGATCAAAGCGAGCGCCTCGCAGTCCTATGCGACCGACGGAATGTCCTCGGCGCTCTTCTCGGAAATTTGCAAAAACGCCGGCGTTCCGGTTCAGCATTTTGCAAACCGTTCGGATCTGCCCGGCGGCTCGACACTTGGGAGCATCGCGGACACGCATTTGCCGATCCTCACCGTGGATATCGGCATGGCGCAGCTTGCCATGCATTCGGCCTATGAAACGGCGGCCTGCGAGGATATTCTTCATTTGGAATCTGCCGCTAAAGCGTTCTATGAGACCGGGATCAAACTGGAGCAAGACGGCAAATATTGCATTTCTTTTGAATGAAACAGGACACAGGGGGCCATTATGTATAAAAAAGGGTTTGACAACGATCTGTATATCAAAACGCAATCCGAACATATCAGAGAGCGCATTTCCCAGTTTGGCGGCAAGCTCTACCTTGAGTTTGGCGGCAAGCTGTTTGACGACTATCACGCCTCGCGTGTGCTTCCGGGCTTTGCACCGGATAGTAAGATCCGCATGCTCATTCAGCTCAAGGAGCAGGTAGAGGTCGTTATTGTCATCAACGTCAACAACATTGAAAAGAATAAGGTGCGCGGCGATCTTGGTATCACCTACGATCTCGATGTGCTTCGCTCAATCGATGCCTTCCGCAGTTTCGGACTTTACGTTGGCAGCGTCGTCCTTGCCCGTTGGCAGGATCAACCCGCCGCAATCAAGTTCCAAAAGCGTCTGGAATCACTTGGCGTTAAGGTCTACCGTCACTATACCATTCCGGGTTATCCTTCCGATGTGGACGCAATCGTCTCGGATGAAGGACTCGGCGCAAACGACTATATTGAAACCACCAAGCCGCTTGTCGTGGTAACCGCCCCCGGCCCCGGCAGCGGAAAGATGGCCACCTGTCTCAGCCAACTCTATCACGACTATCGCAGAGGGCTTAAATCCGGTTACGCCAAGTTTGAGACTTTTCCAATCTGGAATCTGCCGCTCAAGCACCCGGTCAACATCGCTTATGAGGCCGCAACCGTCGATCTGAGCGACGTGAACATGATCGATCCCTACCACCTTGAAGCCTACGGAAAGCTCGCGGTCAACTACAACCGCGACATTGAAATATTCCCGGTTTTGCAAGCGATTTTCAAGCGCATTCTCGGCGATTGCCCCTACAAATCCCCGACAGACATGGGCGTGAACATGGCCGGCAACTGCATCGTGGATGATGCCGCCGTCCGAGACGCCGCCAATATGGAGATTATTCGCCGCTACTACATCGCGCTCTCCAACCTCCGCAAAGGAAGCGGAGAGGAAAAGGAAGTGGATAAGCTTCGCCTTATCATGCAGTCGGCCGGTCTTGACGAGAACGACCGCAAAGTGGTGGAATATGCCAACGCCAAAGCGGAAGCAACCGGAAAACCCGCTGTTGCGATCGAACTGCCGGACGGCCGAATCGTGACCGGACGTACCAGTCGTCTGCTTGGTGCCGCCTCTGCGGGACTTCTTAACGCGCTCAAAGTGCTTGCCGATATCGACGACCGCATCGACTTGATCTCGGAAGAGATCCTTGAACCGATCACGCACCTGAAGGTTGGCATTCTCGGGAGCAAAAACCCGCGTCTGCATCTCAACGAGCTTCTCATTGCGCTCTCGATTTGCGCGGTATCCGATCCGGTTGCCGCAAAAGCCGTGGCAGAGCTTTCCAACCTCTCCAACTGCGAAATGCATTCCTCGGTGATCCTTGCAGAGAGCGATGAGCATACCCTCAAAAAGCTCGGGATCCGACTGACCTGCGAGCCTGTTTACGAAAACAAACGCTTGTATCACAAATAACACTATTTCTTCGGGAGTCGAATTATGGCAACAATTTTTGACTACCTTGACTGGAGAGGGGACCTGACGTTTGACCGGGTCCCTTTTTCGGAGGTTGACGCGCTTTTATTTGCGCTGATTTCCTACATTGATTATGAAGGCATCGTCTCCGGCAAGCAGGGCGGAAAAACCATCTCTTTGCAGGATGCGGCCGGTATCTTTTTTGCACAGCGCCCGGAGCGCGACAAGATCACACTCGGAGTTCTTGTGCCGAAGGAGATCGTGAATCTTCTCGACAAGGCCAGAATTTGTCCGCGTTTTCGCGATGTCCGCATAGGTGGCTATATCAATCATATTGCCAAGGAAGAAGAGACACAGTTTTGCGCCATGACCTTCTTTTTGCCGACCGATGAAATTGTGGTCGCTTTTCGTGGGACCGACGACAGCATTGTCGGCTGGCGGGAAAACTGCAACATGAGTTTTTGCGCCCGCGTTCCGGCGCAAAAATACGCGGCGGAATATCTGGATCTCGTTGCCAAAACCTTCCCGTCCCGGCCGCTCATCGTAACAGGTCACAGCAAAGGCGGAAACCTTGCAACCTATGCAACGCTGTATTGCCAAGAGCCGACAAGAGAGCGTATTTCTGTTACCTATAATCTTGACGGACAAGGCTCGCAAATGGAAGACTGGTATACAGACGATGCCTTCTCAAAAGCGAGAAAACTGGTCAAAACCATCATCCCGGAGCACTCGATCGTTGGACTGCTCTTAAAGCACGATCCGGGATTTACCCCGATCAAAAGCGAACTCTCGGGAATCTTACAGCACAATGGGCTTTCCTGGGCGGTTTTGGGAGGTTCCTTTTTGCGAGCGCAAAAACCTGCAAATGATGCTTTGAGGAGTTCCGGCCGACTCAATGATTGGGTTGACGGAATGACAGAAAAAGAAAGAAGGGAAGTGGTGGAGGATATTTTCTGGATTTTCTCGGTCACCCGCGCTTCCACTTTGACCGAGCTTGTAGATCAAAAAGGCACATGGATCCAAAAATGCCGGGAGCTTGATCCGTCGGTATTCGGAAAATTGGAAAGCCTCTTTGCGGTGCTCTTTCTGCCGCAAAAAAAGAAGGGCGCAAAACCCCTTTTGCTCGGCGAAATCTTCAAAAAATAAAGATAAGCGGCGCCAAAGCGTAGGTTCCATAGGGATTTTTCAAAAAATAAAAATTCAATAGAAATTGCGCTTTCAAACGGTCAACAAAAAGGACTTGGATTCATTTCCAAGCCCTTTTTGTTTTCTATATAAAAATTGTTGATAACAGAAAGAAACGATCTTTGACCGCCGACTTATTTCATTTTGCTTTCTCCATTTTCGCCTCCAAAAAAAATTTTTTTCAAAAATTTTCGTTGTAACTATTGACATTACAACAAAGAAGTGCTATACTATAGCCAAGATGAAACCGTAACGGTTACATCAAAAAACATGATTGCCGGATAGACACCGGCGGAAAGAGGTACAAAATGAAGATCGCAGTAGTAGCAGCAAACGGACGTGTAGCGCAGAAGGTGATCAAGGAAGCGCTCGACAGAGGTTTTGAAGTCAAAGCATTCGGACGCGACGATGAAAACAAGACGGCGGCAAAGGACTATGTAAAAAAGGATATCATGGATCTTACGAAAGAGGATCTCGCGGGATTCGACGCAGTCGTTGACGGTTTCGGCGCATGGACGCCCGAAACGCTTGACGGTCACGTAAAAACATCCCAGCACCTTTGCGACCTTCTCAGCGGCAGCAACACCCGCCTGCTGATCGTTGGCGGCGCGGGCAGTTTGTATGTGAATCCCGAACATACGGCAGTCGTTTGCGACAGCCCGGATTTCCCGGCTATGTTCCTTCCTCTCGCCAAAGCACAGGGTGAGGAACTTGCAGAGCTTCGTAAGAGAAACGATGTGAAGTGGACGTTTGTAAGCCCCGCCGGAGATTTCCAGGCAGACGGTGAGCGCACCGGCGAATATATCCTCGCAGGCGAGGAACTGACCTTGAACAGCAAAGGCGAGAGCATCATCAGTTATGCCGACTACGCCATCGCCATGGTCGATGAGATTGAAAAAGGTGATCACATCAAAGCCCGTATCAGCGTTGTCAGAAAATAAAATTCGTTGTAACTCTTGAAATTACAGCGCTTTTGTGATAAGATAAAGGCAGGAGGTGACGAACTATGCAGATCACAAGCAGATTCACGATCGCTCTTCATATCTTCACCTGCGTGGAATACTTTAAGGACGATCACAAGGTCACCAGTGATTTTCTTGCGGGAAGTATCAACACCAACCCCGTCATCATTCGCAAAATACTGACGCAGCTGAAAAACGCCGATCTGATCACGATAGCCAGAGGCACGGGCGGGATCACCGTCAACCGACCTCTATCGGAAGTCACGTTCTACGACGTCTATCAGGCGATCGAACCGGTGGAAAACTCAGCCCTGTTCCACTTTCACGAAAGCCCAAACCCAAACTGCCCTGTCGGACGGAACATCCATACGCTGCTCGACGACAAACTGAAGGCGGCTCAGGGCGCGATGGAAGACGAGCTGAAAAAACACACGCTCGAAGACTTGAAGAACGAGGCGCTCGATCTGATCGCAACCGAAAAATAACGACACAAGGCTCCGGGATAAAAACTCGGAGCCTTGTTTTGGAGGAAAACTTATGCGGACAAAGGACTATCTTGCTTATCTTGTCAATGAAATACACACCGTTGTCATCGCAACGGTGGACGACGACGGTCTGCCTGTTACCGCCGCGATTGATATGATGGATTGTGATGAAAATAGTCTGTATTTTCTAACGGCAAAAGGCAAAGGCTTTTACAATCGACTGACAAAACGCGGATATATTGCGCTGACCGGTATCAAAGGCGAATCCACCATGACCAGCGTTGCTTTATCCGTGTGCGGCAAGGTGCGTGAGATCGGCTTTGATCTCATTCCGAAGTTGATTGACAAGAACCCGTATATGAAAGAGATCTATCCCACGGAGGAATCGAGAAAAGCGCTTACGGCTTTTCAAATCTACGAAGGCAGCGGCGAATGGTTTGATCTTTCAAAGAAACCGATTGAAAGAGCGTCGTTCACCTTTGGTGAAGCAGAACGCAAGGAAAACGGATATTTCATAACCGACGCCTGTATCGGCTGCGAGACCTGCGGCACGATCTGTCCGCAAAACTGCATTGATTTCAGCAATACCCCCGCCGTGATAGCACAGGATCACTGCCTGCGCTGCGGCAACTGCGCCGAGGTTTGCCCCGTCGGTGCGGTGGAAAGAAGATAATGATATGGCGCACGAAGAAAAAAGAATATATTTGATCAAAACGCTCCTTGCCGAGCAGCCGAGATACCGGAATATCGAAATACCGGCTGATACGCAGGGACAAAAGGACTTGCTCCGCTCACTGATGAACGTCCGTATGCCAGCGCCGATTTCGGATGAGTATATCGAAATTGAGAGCGAATATTTGAAAGAAGAAACGTCGGCGAAGGGAATCACCCACCTCGCCGATTTCACGCCTATCGAAGAAGGCATCTATCTCTGGCAGGGCGATATCACGACGCTGGAATGCGATGCGATCGTCAACGCGGCAAACTCCGCGCTTCTCGGCTGTTTTCAGCCGCTCCACAACTGCATCGACAACTGCATCCACACGTTCGCAGGACTTCGTCTGCGTAACAAGTGCGCAGAGATCATGCAAAAGCAAGGGCGGGAGGAAGCGACTGGCAAGGCAAAGATCACACCGGCATATGATCTGCCGTGCAAATACGTCATCCATACCGTCGGACCGATCGTAAACGGACGGCTGACAGCAAAGCACGAAGAACTGCTCGCGTCCTGCTATCGTTCCTGCCTTGCGCTCGCGGATGAAAACGGGCTCGGCAGTATCGCGTTCTGCTGTATCTCCACCGGCGTGTTCGGCTTCCCGCAGAAACGCGCGGCACAGATCGCCGTTCAGACGGTACGCGAATATAAAGCAAATACCCACAGCAAAATCGAGGTGATATTCAATGTTTTCAAAGACGAAGATTACGCAATCTACCGGGAATTACTCGGATAATATAAAGAA
>JAFSSP010000008.1 GCA_017450945.1 Clostridia bacterium
CCCCCCCGAATCAGGTTGTAATGCGTCGTCAGTTCAAAACTGTTTCCCGATTTTACTTGCCGACAGGTATCCCGACAAATCCCGGTTTGTCGATCTCATTTCTTTTTCATTATACTCGAAAAATGTGAGCTTTTCAATCCTTTAACGAAAGAAAACCTCTCTTGCCCTGGTAGACAAAAGAGGTTTCTTTGTTGGTGCCGGTGGTCGGGGTCGAACCGACACGGTATCGCTACCACTGGATTTTGAGTCCAGCACGTCTGCCAATTCCATCACACCGGCGTGGAACAGGAGTATTATAACATAATGGAAAAGAAAAATCAAGGGCTTTTTTCAAAAGTCGCAAAAAACCTTTTTACAAATTTTCTTTTAGGGGAGGAGACATTTTTCTTTTCAAAGAAAAGTCTCCTCCCGGCGTCTTTCCTTCCTCCCTCGCCCTCTTTTGCCGAAATTTTCCCCCACTCTTGCAGAACGCGGCTTTTTTACTGTCAATTTCGTTCAAATCTGCATTTTTTATAATAGAAAGTTGCATTATTTGGCAAAACCTATTGACAAAAGCGCGTTTTTCCTGTAAAATAATTTCATTCTTTATAAAAAAGGCAAAGGAGTCTTTATCATGAACACATACCTGCAATCGGTCATTGACCACGTCAAAGAAAAATACAAGAACGAACCCGAGTTCGTTCAGACGGTCGAAGAGGTTTTCACCTCGATCGATCCCGTGGTCGAGGCGCATCCCGAATATGAAAAAGTCGACCTACTGAACCGCATGGTCGAGCCCGAAAGAATGTTCACCTTCCGCGTCGTCTGGATTGACGACAACGGCAAAGTTCACACCAACACCGGTTACCGTTGCCAGTTCAACGGCGCGATCGGCCCCTACAAGGGCGGTCTGCGTTTCCACCCCTCGGTTTACCCCGGCATTATCCATTTCCTCGGCTTTGAGCAGACCTTTAAGAACTCGCTGACAGGGCTCCCCATCGGCGGCGCAAAGGGCGGCTCGGACTTCAATCCCGCAGGACGTTCTGACGCGGAAATCATGCGTTTCTGCCAGAGCTTTATGACCGCGCTCTACCGCTACATCGGTCCTGACGTGGACGTTCCCGCGGGCGACATCGGCGTTGGCGGCCGCGAGATCGGTTACCTCTACGGTCAATACCGCCGCATCAAGGGCGTTTGGGAAAACGGCGTGCTCACCGGCAAAGGAATGTCCTACGGCGGCTCGCTCGTCCGTCCCGAAGCAACCGGCTACGGAGCTATCTACTACCTCGAAGAAGTCCTCAAGCACGAGGGCGAAACGATCCAGGGCAAGACCATCGCCGTCTCCGGCTTTGGTAACGTCGCTTGGGGCATTTGCAAAAAGGCCGCGCAGATCGGCGCAAAGGTCGTCACTCTCTCGGGTCCCGACGGCTATATCTACGATAAGGACGGCGTTTCCACCGAAGAAAAGATCAACTACCTCCTCGAGATGCGCGCCTCCAACCGCAACCGCGTTGAGGACTATGCCAAGAAGTTCGGCGTTCCCTTCTTCAAGGGTGAAAAGCCCTGGGGCGTCAAGGTGGACATCGTGATGCCCGCCGCAACGCAGAACGACGTTGATATGGCACAGGCAAAGAAGATCGTCGAAAACGGCGTGAAGTATTATATTGAGGTCGCCAACATGCCGACTACCAATGATGCACTCAACTTCCTGCGCGCGCAAAAGGGCGTGATCGTGGCTCCCTCCAAGGCAGTCAACGCAGGCGGCGTCGGCGTCTCGGCTCTCGAGATGGCTCAGAACAGCGACCGCATGATCTGGACCGAGGAACAGGTCGACGCGGAACTCCATCGCATGATGAAGAATATCCATGACTCCTCCGCGGCAGCCGCAGCCGAGTACGGCCTTGGCTATGACCTCGTCGCCGGCGCAAACATCGCAGGCTTCAAAAAAGTCGCAACGGCGATGCTGGAACAGGGAATTTTCTAAGAGAGAAGAGATTTGCGGGGAGAGGAAAAACTTTTTGCAAAA
>JAFSSP010000009.1 GCA_017450945.1 Clostridia bacterium
CGTAGCAGTTTTTACAGAGCGGTTTTTCGTCGAGGCGCGAAAAAGCCCGCAGGCAATACGCCGGTATTGGCAAGGGCTTTGACAATGCATGGGCGGAAAACCGCCTGCAAAAACCGATTGGGTTCGAATCTCTGGTGCCTAAGCAAAAAAGCAGTCTTCGGACTGCTTTTTTGAACGATGTGTTCCGCTCCCGCGGAACGTGATGCGCACTTCGTGCGTGATGTGTCCTTCGGACGTGATGTGTGCTTCGCACGTGAAAAGGAACACATCTCATCACTTTGCGGCTTGCCGCAAAACATCACTGCGCGCGTCAGCGAGCAACATCACTCGCCCGCAGGGCAAACATCACTTTCAAAAAGCCCCTGAGGAAAACTTCCCCGGGGGCTTTTGTGAATTTGATTTTACGATCTTCTGTCGGCTCTTCTCTTAAGAAGAATCACGACGACAGCGGCCACAACAAACACGGCCAAAACAATCACAATGATCACAAGGACCTTGTTGCTCTTTGTTTCCTGTTGTTCGGTGGGCGCGTCCGCCTTTTTCTCTTGAGACACCATATAGAAGGCGCGGCCTTCGGCCTCGAAGGTAACGGCTCCGTCGTCATACTTGCCGTTTACAGCGGCCTTGTTGCCGTTATCTTCCAGACGGTAGACCCTTGCGTCTTCGGCATCCCAAAAGATCGGCAGTTCAAACGGTACTGTCACGGTTGCTTTTCCGCCCGGGACAGGCGTGCCGTTTGCAAGCAGTTTGACCTCAAAGAGCCTCGTGCTCTTTGCGGCTTTTTCCATCGTTTCGCCTTGCGCGGAGTTCAGCTCCGCCGCAAAGTTTTCAACCTCGCGGACGCTCAGCGTTGCATTGCCTTCTCCAATCGTTTTGGCAAGGGCGGCGACGGCCTTTCCGTCATAGTCTGCGCGGGTTTTGCCGAGAAGGATCACCAGCTCGGCTTTTTCTTCGCCGCCGGCCGCATTCAGAAGAGCCTGAAGCGCTTTTCCGGAGAAGGTCACGGTTCCGCCATTCTTTTCGTCCGGCTCGCCCTGCAGTTCGACGTGAACTTTATTGTCCTTCGCAACGGTCGCGGCACTCATTTTGTATCCACACTCGCAGAAAGCAACGATCTTGCCGTCCTCAAAGGCAGTCCAAACAAATTCGTGTGCGCTTTCTTCCAGCTTTGCGCCGCACAGTGTGCAAATCTGCCAATGCTTTTCCTCGTCATGATCCCATTCGCCGGGCACATGCGCGCCGGTTGTGGGAATGGTGAGATCTTCGATCACGACCTTGTCCGGATCAAAAGACTTGTTGCAAACGCTGCAGGTGTAATGCCCAAGGGTACCTTCGACCCAGCAGGTTGCGGGAACCTCTTCGATCCACGCGCCATAGGTGTGTCCCTTTGCGGGGAGCTTGAGATCGTCCTCTTCCACCTCTTCGTGGAAAGCGTCAAAATACTTTTCGCAACGACTGCACTGGTAGTGTGCCATCAGACCGGTTCCTTCGCAGGTGGCGGGAACCTCTTCGATCCACTCGCCGTAGTCGTGACCAAGCGGAGGAGTGACGATGGTTTCCAGTTCTTTGTAGTCTTTGTCAAAATACTTCTCGCAAACCGTACACTGGTAATGGCCCTTCTCTCCGGCCGTTTCGCAGGTGGCGGGCTTTTCTTCGACCCATTCACTGTAGGAGTGCGATGCCGTGAGGATGATACTCTTCAGCAATTTGTAGTTTTTATCAAAATACTTTTCGCAAACCGAGCATTTATAATGACCTTTTACACCGTTTTTCGTGCAGGTCGGTTCCACTTTTTCCACCCATTCGCCATAGGTATGGCCAAAGGCCGGAATGGTGATATCCTCGAGTTCGTTATAGTTTTCGTCAAAATACAAGCCGCAAAGGCTGCATTCATAGTGCGCGATTTCGCCATCCTTGTCGCAGGTTTCGGGAACTTCTTCCACCCATTCGCCGTAATCGTGGCCGGTCGCAGGAATGACAAGGTCTTCGATCTCGTTGTGATCCGAGTCAAAGTCTTTGTTGCAACGGCTACAGTGATAATGAGCCTTGGTACCGGTTTCGGTGCATTCGGCAGGAACCTCATCAATCCATGCGCCATAGATGTGGCCGAGTGCGGCAATGCTCAGTTCGGCGATCTCGTTGTATTCGGCGTCAAGGTTCTTCTCACAACGACTGCAGTAATAGTACCCTTTGGTTCCGGCCGTGGTACAGGTGGCAGGAACTACGGCATTCCATGCGCCAAGGTTGTGACCGAGCGCGGCAATGCTCAGTTCGGCGATCTCGTTGTATTCGGCGTCAAGGTTCTTCTCACAACGACTGCAGTGATAGTACCCTTTGGTTCCGTTTTCGGTACAGGTAGCGGGAACTGCGGCATTCCATACGCCAAGGTTGTGGCCGAGTGCGGCAATGCCCAACTCGGCAATTTCATTGTACTGCGCGTCAAAATTGGTCTGGCAGGCAGAGCAATGGTAGTGTCCTTTGGTTCCATCCGTAGTGCAGGTAGCAGGAACTTCTGCAACCCAATCGCCATAGGTATGACCGGATGCGGAAATGACAAGATCCTCGATCTCGTTGTACTCTGCGTCAAAATAGGTCTCGCAAACAGAGCAGTAATAGTATCCTTTGGTTCCGTCCTGCGTGCAGGTGGCGGGAACTTCCTCGTTCCAGTCACCAAAGGTGTGATCGGTGGCTGGAATGGTCAGGCTCTCAAGTTCGTTATACTGTCCGTCAAAATCCATGTTGCAGCGACTGCAGTGATAATGCCCTTTGGTTCCGTTCTGCGTGCAGGTGGCAGGAATCTCTTCAATCCATGCGCTAAGGCTGTGGCCGAGTGCGGCAATGCCCAGCTCGGCAATTTCGTTATACTCTGCGTCAAAATTGGTCTGGCAAGCAGAGCAGTAGTAGTGTCCCTTGGTTCCGTCCTGCGTGCAGGTAGCGGGGACTTCGTCGATCCAGTCTCCATAGTTGTGTCCTGCCGGGAGAACCAAGTCTTCGATCTCGTTGTACTCTGCGTCAAAATTCTTGCCGCAGGTGCAGTGGTAGTGTCCTTTGGTTCCGTCCGTGGTGCAGGTGGCGGGGATCTCCTCGATCCAGTCGCCGTATTCGTGTCCGGTTGCGGGAATGACCACGGTATCCAACTCATCGCCGGTTGCGTCAAAGTTCTTTCCGCAACGGTTGCAGTGGAAGTGTGCGATCACGCCGTTTTCGTTCTCGGTGGCGGCCACTTCTGCGACTTCAACCAAGTCATGGCCAAGCTCCGGAACAACTACGTCTACAAGCAGATTTAGACCCGCGTCATAATCCTGACCGCAGGTCTCACAATGATAGTGTCCGATCACGCCATCCTCTGTACAGGTGGCGTCTTTGTCGTCGATCCATTCACTCAGCTCCGGATGTTGCGCCGCGCGTTGGTAGAGGACCGTATTATAGGTTTCCTGAGACTGTCCGATCTCAAACACCACTTGTGCCTGGATCATCACATCCCAGCAGGGGATTTCCGGCAGGAGAACGTGGAATTCAAAAATTTCGCCTTCCACGGTAGTGTCGTCCATAAACACGACAAGCGCCGTTCCGCTTTCAAAATCAATGTCCTCCATAAAGCCGGAGATCTTAAACGCGTAATTGGGGTCGCTCTTGCTGGTGCCGCCGGTTATCTTGGCTCCGTGAAGACGACCACCCGAAACCTTATCCTCGAGCGGATCGTTGCCGTAAATCTGAATCGAAACCACCAGCGCGTTTTCCGTTTTGGGAACCGAGATGGTAAGCTTCAGATCGGTCTCTTCCAACACCAGAACTCTTACCGGGTCGGCAATGCCGGCATTGGTGGCAAGCTCTTCGGTGGCGTACTTTTCCTGGGCGATCTGGATCTGATTCTTGGAAAAAACCCGGTCGCCGACGCGCTTGCATTCCACAAGATTTGTGTACCCTGCATCGTTGGCTTCTTCTTCCGAAAGGAACACAAGTGCGGGATCCACAAACAGGGTCGTGGTGCCGTCGGTCAGCTTCATGGTCTTGCCGGTGGCCGGCTCCTTGGTTTCGGAGCCGGCTTCAAATGCGGTAAGATCCATGAAAAACGTGGTTTCTTCCTCATACAGGTCGTTTGCATCGGCCCAAGCGTACTGGTATTCCGGATCGGGATCGATAGCCACCGGCTCGGCCGAGGCTGCAAGCAGCCCGGCCGAGGTTTGTGCTACCATTCCGAATACCATGCATACCACAAGGAATAAGGAAAATAGCCTTTTTTTCATGATTGTTTTTACTTCCTCCTATATCTTTTAGGTCAACGGATAATCATCCGGCCAGAAGAGATAACGCAAGAGATAGATCGCATCTCTCGAGTTGATGATCGCGTCCTTGTTGAAGTCGCGCATCGGCTGAGAGATCGGATAGAGTTCCGGGAAGTAGAGATGATACAGGAAATAGATTGCATCTCTCGAGTTCACGATTCCATCTTCGTTGTAGTCTGCAATAATATACCGCATCCAGTCGCAGTCGTTGCAGATGTTATCAAACTCATCGTCGTAGTGGTGTTCGTCCAACGCGTTGAGCGCATCGCAGACCCGGCAAATATGCCAGTGCATCTCGCCGTCGCAGAGCCATTCTTCGCTCCAGTCGTGATCAACTTCAACATGCTCCCGAGCAAGTTCTACTCCATCGCAGCATTCGCGCTCGCAATAGACAACAAGATCGTACGCATAGCAGCAATATCCGGGATGGGTCTCGTTCTCGATGACCGGATCGCCTGCCAGATGGCCGAGTTCAGGAATCTCGATGGTATCGCGAGAGAGTTCTTCTCCACAATAAGTGCAATAGGTTATCAAATCATAGTAACCAGGTTCGGTGCAGGTAGGATCAACAACGTTCTCTACAACCGGTTCGCCGGGAACATGCTCATCCCCGGTATGAGGAATCACTACATCAAGCTCAGCGTTGCAGTAGGTAACAACGTCCGGGAACCCAAATCCCGGGACGTCCGGATTTTGGATGATTCTACGGCAAACATAATGCTCCCAACCGTCTTCGAGGCAGGTAGGATCTTGCCGATCAACCAATTCCCAATCATGGCCGAGTGCCGGCGCGGAAGGATCTTCGGTTTCGTTCCAATAACCGCACGACAGGCAGGCAACAATGTTGTGGCCCGGCTCGGTGCAAGTGGGGTATCTGTATCCGTAAACAAGGTCAAGATGGGTCTGGGGAATCACAACCGTCTCTCTCTCCAGCTCTTCGCCGCAGAGTTCGCAGTAAACGACCAGATCGTAAGAGCCGTTCTCGTTGCAGGTGGCCTCAATGCGGTTTTCCTCAACCGTTTCGCCGGGAACGTGCAGGCCGACGCTGTGGTATCCGCAACCGTCGCAGACAAACACATGGTAGGTGCCGTCGATGCTCTCATAATGTCCGTTTTCGTGCAGGCAGTTGACAATGGCAACTTCCTTGACTTCGGTGGGCAGCTCGATCTTGTATCCAACGCCGGGCAGCTCGATCTTAGCCAGGCAGGAAACAACCGTTGCGGGCGTGGCTTCGCGTGCTCTCAACGTAAACTCAAAGACCTCGGTGTTCACGTTGGTCGCATCCCACCAGCCGGCAGTAGCCTTGTTGAAGGTTGCATCCTGCATGTCGGCGTTGACGATCCATCTGCTTTCCACAAAGTCGAACTTGTCTTCGTCAAAGAGAAGCTCCATGCTCATTGCAGTGATCGGATCACAGCCAACCAGTTCCACCCGGAAGGTGATGGTGTCGCCAATCATAACCACATCTTCTTCAGAGAGGATAATGGCTCTTGCAGAGTCGACCGGGATCGTTCTGTAGTCCTCGAGTCCGCAACGCTGGCAGACGCGATGCTTCAGACCTTCCTCTTCCTGAGTTGCGGGGAAGTCGATGATCCATTCGCCCCAATCGTGCGAGCCAATCGGATCGGTGTACTGGTCGCGGTAGGTTGCGCCGCACTGCAAGCAGGTATGGATGGTGTAGCCCCAAGTCACACAACCGGGTTCCACCACTTCGCCCGCATCCCAGATGTGGTCACAGGGATTGCTGTTCAAAACAGCGTAAACAAGGAGATCGTCGTAAACGCTCTTTGCAAACGAGGTTCCGTTGACCATGTTGCGCACATAGGTGTACTCCCAAGTCAGACCACTGACAATGACCTTGCCGTTTCCAAGCGAGTATTCCACAAGCGTGGGGCACGCGTTTGCATCCACCAGGATGACGCCCGCGTCGCCGGGCAGGTTATTGAAGTAGGTGTGGCTGCTGTAGGTGCTGTAAAGCAATTCATCGGTCAGTGCCTGGCCATCGGTCAATTCGCCGGTCACGATCGGGTGCGTGGGATTTGCAATGTAGTTGTGCCAAGAATAGTAGTTGCCTTTGGTCACGCCGCCGGGCAGTGCGTAGGAGATGTTTCCTGCCGCCCAACCGTGGTCGCAGGCACCGTAAACCACAACGCCGCCTGCTTCAACAAACTCTGTGATGCTGGCATCAAAGTTTGCGAGCTGGTCATAGGTTGCGGTGGTCTGGTCGTTGGCAATGTAGATCACATTGTAGTCGCTCAGATTCACCGAGCCAAAGTTTGCGGTGGTGGTAACGTCCCAATCGGTAATGTAACCGGTGTTCTTGAGACGGTTCAGAATATCAGCGTTTGCATTGGTGGTCCAGGGGAAACGATCCTGAACCAACAGGATGGTTGCGTTCGGACGAGCCGGGATCACAATGTCATAGGAATCGCCGCAGCGCGAGCAGATGTACCGGATCAGGCCGTCTTCTTGCGGGGTGGGCATCTCGATGATGTGCGCCACATAGTCATGTCCGCCGGGGATGATCTCGTCATAGGAGTCGCCGCAGATAAGGCAGGTGTAAGTGTAATGGCCGTCCTCATAGCAGGTGGGCTCCACATACTCGGTGATCTCAAAGTTGTGCTCGCCGTAAACGTAGGTCCAGTAGTAGTCGTCGCAACGCGTGCAGCGGTGCTCGATGATGCCGGGCTCTTCGCAGGTGGGCTCCTTGATCATGGTGCTCACGTAGTTGTGGCCGAGCGCCGGGATGTGGATGCTCTCAAGCGACTGCCCGCAACGCAGGCAAACGGTGTGCTTGAGACCGGGGGTGACGCATCCGGGCTCTGTGTCAATGATCCATTCGCCGGGCAGATGTCCAAGCGGGCCGATTTCAACGAAATAGCTGTGGCCGCATTCGGAGCAGGTGTAAACCATGTGACCGAACCCGGTGCAGGTGGGTGCCTGCTCATCGGTCAGAACGTAGTTGTGGGTGTGCGGAGTGAATGTGCCGCCACCGGAGAAGCCCTGAAGGACAGGATAATCGTATCCGCTCTCAAAGGTCCAGACCGTATCAAAGTCCCAACCAAGGTTGGATTCGATCCACGCCTGGGATTGGAGATTGGAAAGGGCGGTCGTTTGAGAGTTCTGATCTAACAACACATAGTGGCAGTTGGTTTTTGTTCCGGAGCCAATGGGATTGCTGGAATACCCTCCGTTGGTCGTCAAATAGCCAACAAAGAAGGAAGATGTTATTGATGCTGTTCCATAGGCAGAAATAATACCTCCCATTTTCTTAGAAGAATGGGAACAAATTCCAGACTCTCCATGAACAGATGCTACTGCATAGCAACGTGAAATAGTAGCGCCTCCGCCATCATATGTTGCGCCAAGTACACCGGCGACCTGACCGGATCCAAATACGCTACCGTTTACATAACAATCCGTAAGATACGCGTTGCTACCGTTTTCGTATGCTACCAAACCAACCAAAAGCCCGGTTGCTGTGACGCCATCACCATAATTTTGAATGTAAGCATTTATCACAAAGCATCTGGAAATAGTCCCACCATACATGGTGCCAACCAACCCGCCGGATTTTGTTCGGTCATCATTGGCGTTGGTTGCGGTTATTTCCACCGTATCAAGGCCGAGATCCTTAATTTCAGAGCCCTCAGTATATCCAAACAAGCCATTAAATGTGGTATTATTGGAAGAAATCTTCAAATTATAGATCGTATGCCAGTTTCCATCAAAATTCCCGTTGAAAGTGGATGATTGTATTGTGTTCCACGCATTATTACACAGCACTCCTTTTCCAATTGGCGTCCACTCGAGGTTGTTGAGGTCGAGGTCGCGCATCAACTTGAAGTACTTGCCGGAGTAGGTGTTGCCCTCGTTGGTGGTCTTGGCAAGGTAAGCAAGCTGTGCCGCCGTGTAGATCAGGTAAGGATCATTTTCGGTACCCGTGCCGCCGCCAAATCCGTCTGCAATGCTGCCATCCCAAACGTCGGCGTCGCCAAGTGCCGGAATCACAGCATATTCCACTTCGCCGCAGAGCTGGCAGACGCGGTGCTTGCTGCCCTCGGTGTCCGCCGTCGGCTGAACGTCGACGATCCAGGGACCCCACTGGTGCTCGCACTCTTCTTCGCCTTTCAACCAAGCGATCATTTCGTCGAGGTTGTCAAAGATTTTCGTCTTTTCGCCGGCCTGAGCGATGTCATAGAGCGAAAGGAGAAGGTCGCCTTTATAGTCTTCCAGGTTGGCGCCAATCGTTGCATATTCGCAATAGCGCCAGATACCGTCCGCGCCTTCAGACAGCGGGAACAGGTTGATCCACGGCGAGGTCAAACCGGAATACCGGATCTCTTCGCCGTAAGACAAATACGGTACAAAGGTTGCATAGGTGACGTCCTCGCCCACGAAGGCGATGCAGCGGCGCCACATGGTGCCATCCTGCGTTAGGTACACGCCGACCTTTTCAAATTTTGCACCCTTGTTGTAATCCAACATCGCTCCATACTGGTTGATCACGGCAGGACCGTAGTTGGAGACAACGTCGTCAATATTGAAATACACTCCATACTGCGCCTGCTCGGGGCTCGGCTTCACAACGTCCATGTAGTAGGCGCCGCAACGGGTGCAGTAACCGTTAACAAAGTGATGTCCGAGTGCGGGAACTTCAAAGTCCTCGGTCAGGCCGCAAACCAAGCAGGTGTGGCGGGAGATTCCGGGCGTCACGCAGTCGGGATCGCTCAAGACAGTTTCCGGTCCCCAGGTGTGTCCTGCGGGAATCACTTCCACTTCGATTGCGCCGCAAACGGTACAGGTCTTGGTCTTGTAGCCGTCTTCATAGCAACTTGCGGGAACTGTGGTCTCTTCACTCCAGAAGTGTCCTGCAGGCAGGATCTCTTCCATGGTTGCGCCACAAGCTTTGCAAGTATAGAGTTTGATGCCATCGGTCGTGCAGGTCTTTTCGACCGTCACAACGCCGTTGTCCCAGTGATGTCCGGTCGGCTCAATAAAATCTGCATGATAGAAGTATCCGCAAAGCGTGCAGGTGTAAACCGTGTAACCCATCGTGGTGCAGGTGGGCGCCACAACGGTGACCGAGAAATCATGCGGATGATCCGGGCGAACGTATCCGCAGACCATGCACACGTTTTTGCTGTCGAACTGGTGGCCGGCCGCCGGGATCACCTGCGTCTTGGTGGCGCCGCAACGCGTGCAGCTAAGGATCATGTATCCGTCCTTGGTGCAGGATGCCGCAACGGTTTCGCTGATTACAAAATCATGGCCGAGCGCCGGGATATACTCACTTTGCAACACTTTGCCGCAGTCGAGACAAATTTTGTATTGCAAACCGTTCTCGGTGCAGGTCGCCGGGTAATCAAGGATCCAGTCGCTGGGGGTGTGAACGGGTTCCTTCCATTTTGCATACAAAATTAAATTGTCGGAAATCTGGAAATCCAAGGTCATTTCCTGCTGATACCCAGGATCAAGATACCAACCGTCAAAGAGAAGCGTCTTGTGCTCCGCGGTCGGAAGCGATTTCAAATAGGTATCTTTTTCAACCGTGATGACATTCGGGAAAGAAACAATATCTTTCATGTCCCAGCAGGGATCAAAGGAGACGTTTACAATGATGATTTGCGGCTGTTTTTTCAAAATGATAACATGCGCAAGCTTGGATTCCACGCTGTATTGATCTTTTTTGACAATGCACTTGTAGTAGTATTCACCGGCAGTCAAAGTCGTGGGAATCTGGAAGGTGTGTTTGGTTTGCCCCGAAATGGCAGACCATGTAGCGCCGTCCGTGCTGCCGTACCACTGACAGGTATACCCGGAGGTCGCGTTCACCAAAAGCTCCGGCTGAACGTAAACCGTTTCGTTTATCTCGCCTTCATACATAGTGAAGGTAGAAGATTGGAAAGTAATGTTCTGCGCTTCGGAGATAAATTTAAAGCTGTTGGACTGAAGGAAAATTGCAGAGTTTTTTGTGGAGTCGCCTGCATCTGCAATAGCAAAGCAGAGTTGAATTCTTTTGTCAGCCTGAATGACCTTCTCTCCCTTAGAGTTATACAGGGAGGTCGCATCGGCCGTAAAAACATTGGTGTATCCGTCAAATCCAAAAGGAACTCCGTTTACAGTGTGGCCGGAAACACTAATATGCGACTGTCTTGTGGCGTTCACCGAAACAATCTCTCCGTCCGGAAGGAATGCGATGTTGAACCACTCATCGTCGGCTGTGTCTGCCGTTCCCATATCATCCACAACAAACAAAGCAAAAATATCATTGTACCGCTGATCCTGATCGTACTCGGTTGTTGCAAAAAAATACTTAAAAGAAAGCCACGGGGAGCTTGGCACGACCGAAAAAGATAAAACAGCGGCATCGTATGTGCTCCCGCCGGCAAATCCGGACGCTTGATAGATTTCCGTCAATTTGTCAAAGCCGGAGGCGTTAAATGTGTCAGCTTCATTGGAGCTGAACGCACTTGTCACACGACCGGTAGACAAAACGATTCCCTCATGGAAGGGCAAGGATCCTTCCGAAACATGGAAATAGCCCATTTGTTCGCTGTTGCCTAAAAAAGAAATGTCGCTCGCCTGTTCCAGCTCATCGTTTAAAATGCTGGAAACCGCCGTTTCTTTTGAAACGGTTGTAATCTCATAGGTTGGCGTTGCTTCCGCCGAAACGGTAAAGGTACCGACAGGCAGAACCAGCACCACCATAATGATGGCAAGGAGTGTGGAAAGAACACGTAATACAGGAGATTGTTTCATCGTTTTTTTGATCCTTTCTCGATGTTTTTTTGCCGAGCTCAAACACAAAAGAACTACAACGCTATGATTGTAGCACGTTTGTAGTACGTTTGTCAAGTGCTTTTGCAAAAAAATTACAAAAAATGTTATTTTTTTGTTTTTCCTTTGCTTGACGCTTGGCAAATTCCATCTGAATCCTCTGTATCAGAAGGGCACTGGGAGAAAACCGGCAAAGGGCATCGAGAGGAAAACCGGGTCGAGCAAAAGTTCCGGCCCGCACAAATGGGGACTATGCGCACCGGGAGCGTCGCTTCAACCTAACCATATATAAATAGGAAGAAACCGGGTTTTCGGATCGCGTTCAAAAGCAAAAACCGGCTCTTTTGAACGCATCCTCTTTCCAAACTATGTTTGGAAAAAAGTTTTACAGGGTATTATACCATATTCTTTGTTTTTTTGCAATAGAGAATAGAAAAAAAGCGGTCAAACCGAATCGGCTTTTGCAATCGATTCGGTTCGACCTTGTTAGGCACCAGAGATGCGAACCCAATCGGTTTTTGCAGGCGGTTTTCCGCCCATGGAATCTCTGGCGCCTAAGTTTAAATAACCAAAGAAAGCACCGACAGGGTGGCGACGAGCGTGGGGATCGAGACCGCCGCGCCGTAGCGGACAAAATCGAGGTATCCGAACTTTACGCCCTGCTTTTTGAGGAGTGACATCCAAAGAATGCCGGCCAAAGCGCCCACCGGGGTAAGGTAGGCCCCGAGGTTGGAGCCGACGATCGTGGAAAAGACGGCCCCCTTTGCCGCAGTCCCGCCGAGCGACGCGACCGGGCCGAGCACCGGGCAAAAGAATACGCTCATGGGGATGTTGTTGATGAGATTCGAGGCAAAAAAGGAGGAAACTCCGTAGCGAAGGATTGGCTGTTCGCTGCCGAAAAGGCTTGAAAGGGCGTCGGTCACCCCTGCTTCCGAGAGGGCTTGCACGATCACAAACATCGAAAGCACAAAGGGAACCAGCTGCCATGGGGCGCGCAAAAAGGCATGCTTGAGCTCGGTCGGCTTCCTCTTGTGAAGCGCCGACAGAAATGCCACCGCCGCAAAAAGGATCACGGCCGAACAGAGCGAGATGAGCCAAAGCTCAAGGCCAAAATAGGGGCCGACCGCAAGCAGGATCGTGCAGGTGCCGAGCGCCACAAGGCCGAGGATGAGCTCGGGCTTGCTGGTGATGGTGGCGTCAAGCTCCACCGCCGCGGCCGGCGTGCGCAGATCTTTCCGGAAGATCAAAAAGAGGATCAGGAAGGCAACGATGCTCCCGGCAAGCGTGGGCAAAATCATCACGCCCGCGTATTCGCCAAAGCCGATATGATAGGTGGTTGCAATGTAAATGTTGGTCGGGTTGCCGATCAGTAGCGTCATGCTCATCGTGTTGGCCGCAACAAATTCGGCCACCAGATATGGAAGCTCGCGGATCCCCGCGTGCTTGGCAAAATAGCAAAGGAAGGGCGTGAAGGTCAGGATCACGACGTCGTTCGAGGTAAAAACCGTCAGGATCGATACCACGACGTACAACAAAACGAACAACTTCACCTGGCTGTGCTTTGCGAGCTTTAGGGTTTTGCTTGCAAGATAGCGGAAAAAGCCAACCTCGTCCAGAAAGACCGACAAAAGCGTCATGGAGAGGAACAGCAAAAGAATTTTGATCGGGTTGACCGGCGAAGACTCGGTCAGGCTCGCCGCAAGATTTTTGAGATTTACTTTTCCCGAAACGAGCAACAAAAAAGCCCCGGCAAGCGAAATGGCCCAGTAGGCGTCAAAAGAGAGCCTGCCGAGCTTGATCCGGGGGAATTTTAAGATGGAAACGATCATGCCGACCGAAACCAAGATCGCTACGATCAAAGAAAAAGCCATAAATACCTCGCAAAAAAGGTGGGGATCTGCGGGAAAACCCTTTTTCAAAAAGAGGTTTTCCCGCAGCACCGTTATAGATTTTTGTTTCAAAAGACGCACGAAAGGTAAGCCGTTAAACTGCGGCTTTTGCCAACCTTCCCCCTTGAGGGGAAGGGGGACCGCTTTAGCGGTGGATGAGGGTATCCAAGGGAAACCTACTATAAAAAAAGAAAAGTAATTTTGCCTCCAAACCCTCATCCGTCTCGGCAAGCCGAGCCACCTTCCCCTCAAGGGGGAAGGCTAACGGAAGACAGCCGTTCATAGCAAACAAAATTTTTTATAGCAGAAATGTCCCAATGGAAGAAACCCCTGCGTTTTTCCAAAAAAACAAATGATCCTGTCAGGTGCGCCGCCGTATGTTTTGCACCCTGCCAATCATATCACCATCGCGGGATACTGTCAAGATGCTTTTCAAAAAATGCGGCAACCGAAAAAGGGTTGCCGCAAGTCTTCTTATTCTACGAGCGTTTCGAGTTTTGGCATCGCGTCCTCGATGCTTTCGGTCAGGCGCAACTGGTTTTTGGCGCGCTCGAGGTTATGACCGGCGTGATGGATGCGAAAATAGGTGTCTCCCGAGAGATAGTCGGTCAAAAAGCGCATGCCGGTCTCCAGGGTCAGGATCCTTGCCGACTGCGGCAGGGCCGCGCGCTCGGCGTCGGTGATCTTCCCGCCGAGTCCATCCGAAAAGCCTTTTGTGAAGGCATAGAAGAGCTCCGGGACGATATAGACGCGATCGAGATCGGTTTCGTCCTCGCCGGCGCTCGAAGCGCCAAAGCGGATCGCGTCGCCGAAGTCGTAGAGGAGCGAACCCGGCATCACCGTATCGAGGTCGATCACGCAGAGTCCCTCGCCGGTTGCGGGATCCATAATGACGTTGTTGAGCTTGGTATCGTTATGCGTCACACGCAAGGGGTACTTCCCTTCCCGCAAACCCCGCGCCAAAAGTCCGCAATCCTCTTTGCGCGCCCGCAAAAATTCGATCTCAGCGCGGCAGGAAGCCACCCGCCCGCAGGCGTCGGCTTCGACGGCCTCTTCAAAATCACGGTAGCGTTTTTCGGTATTATGGAAATCCGGAATGACTTCGTGGAGGAGCGTCGCGTCAAAGTCGGCAAGCTGTCTTTGGAAAGATCCGAAGGCTCTGCCCACGCGCAAAAAGAGGTCGGGGCTTTCGCAGGATTGGTAGCAGTCGCCGTCCACGTAATGGTAGGCGCGCCAGTATTCCCCAAACCGATCCTGATAGTAATAGGCGTCCCCCGCCTTGACAAAACGCAGCGTTCCGCGCTCGGCGTCGCCGCCCTCTTCGCGGAGCTTCTTGCGGATATGCTTTGTCACGAGGACGACGTTTTCCATGACCTCGAAGGGCTTTGGAAAAACGCTTTTGTTGATTTTTTGCAGAATGTAGGTCTTTTGGTCGGTCGTCACGCGATAGGTTCCGTTGATATGTCCGTCGGTGCACTCGCGCAGATCGATCACTTTGCCCGCAAACTGAAAGGCCGAAAGAATTTCTTTCATGGTCGTTCCTCTTTTGTCATTCGTTTTTTTCATAGGATTATTGCTACCACGAAGGAAGATGTTTGCTATGAGCGGCTGTCTTCCGTTAGCCTTCCCCCTTGAGGGGAAGGTGGCACGGCTTGCCGTGACGGATGAGGGTTTGGAGGCAAAACTACTTTTCTTTATAGTAAGTTTCCCTTGGATACCCTCATCCACCGCTAAAGCGGTCCCCCTTCCCCTCAAGGGGGAAGGCTGGCAAAAGCCGCCATTTAACGGCTTTCCCTTTATATAGCTTTTAGAACAGTATTGCGAGGGTTCTTCCTTCTTTCCTTATTTCATATGCACGTCGACCTGCCGATAGGGGATCTCGATGCCGTTTTCGTCAAAGGCTTTTTTGACCTGTTCGAGCAGGTCGAAATTGACCGTCCAATAGTCGCTTCCGCTGACCCAGACGCGCGTGGTCAGGTCAATGCTGCTCTCGCTGTGCGCCGAGACGCGGACAAAGGGTGCGGGTTCCTCCAACACCAGCGGATGATCCTTACAAACCTTCAGGATGATCTGCTTGGCTTTTTCAAAATCCTCCTGATAGGAGATCGAAAACACGAGTTGCAGACGGCGCGTGTCTTTTTCGGAATAGTTGACAATACTGGTGGTAGAAAGCGTTCCGTTGGGAACGTAGACCACCTTGTTGTCCGGCGTGCGGAGGCGCGTGTTGATGATCAGAATCTCCTCGACCGTGCCGGAATACCCGGCCGCCTCGATATAATCGTCCACCTTAAAGGGGCGCGTAACGAGCAGCAGCATGCCGCCGGCAAAGTTGGAGAGCGTGCCGTTGATGGCAAGCCCGATCCCGACGCCCATCGAGGTCAAAACCGCGGCAAGGCCCGAGGTGTTGATGCCGAGATATCCGACCAGTCCCGCCACAATGACGACCTTAATGAGAATCCGCCCAATATAAACGAGGTAGTGGGAAAGCGTTTTATCCATCTTCCCTTTTTTTGCGACGCGTTTTTCGATCCGTTTGAAAATAAAATCGGTCAACTTGAAGGAAACGATCCACAAGATGATCGCAATGAGAACTTTAACGCCGGTACTGGTCAGCCAGCTGACGATGGACTGCCAGATCTCGGTCCAGTTGATGTCTCCCATAAAAATTTCTCCTTTCTCGATCTGCCAAAATCTGCCTTGAGTATAGCACAAACCGCCAGCAAAAGCAACCAACTCCCGTAAAATTTTCTCATCCGGCGGCTTTTTTTGCACTTTTTCTTGCTTTTTGATCAAAAAAACGATATAATAAAGAAAACCTGAGCAACATGCGGAAAGGAGAGACGGAACCGTGAAATTTTTGCGCCTGATTTTCAGCAGATTCTTTCTTTCCGCCATTCTCTTTTTGTCGCAGATCGCGCTCATCTGGGGGTTTTTAACGGTTTTTCAGTTCCGCTATCTTCCGTTCCAGGTTGTGTGGAGCCTCATCTCGGTCGTCATGGTCGTGATCATTGTCAACCGGCGCGAAACGCCGGAATACAAGCTTCCCTGGCTCTTCCTTGTCATGTTCTTCCCTCTTTTCGGAACGCTTTTGTTCATTCTGTACGCCCACCCGGGCATGAAACCGCGCGATAAGCGCGCGCTCGCCGCAGTCCACCACAAAATCGATCCCTTTGTGGCGCACGACCCCGCAAAAGAGGAAGCGATCAAGGAGTTTTTGGGAAAGCGGCAGGGCCTGGAAACCTACCTTTCTTCCACCGCGCACCTCTCGGGGGATCTCTCCAGCCGCGTGACCTATCTTCCCGACGGCGAGAGCTTCCTCGAACAGCTGCTTGCCGATCTTGAACGCGCGGAGAGCTTCATTTTCCTTGAGTATTTCATCATCTCCCCGGGCAAAATGTGGGATGCGATCCACGAGGTCCTCATCAAAAAAGTGAACGAGGGCGTCGAAGTGCGCATCCTTTACGACGACATCGGGAGCGCGACCAAGCTGCCTGCAAACTTTTATAAAACCCTTCGTCGCGAGGGGATCGGCTGCTACAAATTCAATCCCTTCCGCCCCTTTGTGACCAACATCTTCAACAACCGGGATCACCGCAAGATCGCCGTGATCGACGGCAAGGTCGGCTACACCGGCGGGCACAACTTCGGCGACGAATATATCAACGAGGATCACAGGCTCGGCTACTGGAAGGATACCGGGCTTCGCATCGAAGGCGGCGCCGTAAAAAATCTGACTGTCCTGTTCCTCTCCTCCTATGACATGACGGCAAAACAGCTCTCGGACTACGGAAAATACCTCTCAGTCCCGGTCGAGTCCTTCGAGGGCGAGGGCTATGTTCATCCGTTTGGCGACGGCCCGAAGCCCTACTACGCCGAGCAGATCGGCAAGGGCAATTTTATCAATCTCATCGGGCAGGCCAAAAAGTACGTTTATATCACCACCCCCTACCTCATCATGGACTACTCGCTGACCGAGGCGCTTCGCAACGCCGCCATGCGGGGCGTGGAGGTGCGCATTTTCACCCCCGGGATCCCGGACAAAAAACTGGTCTATTCGATGACCCGCGCAAGCTATCCCTTTTTGCTGGAATCCGGCGTCCGCATCTTTGAATTCACCCCCGGTTTTCTGCACGCCAAAATGCTGGTCACCGACGACGAGGCGGCCTTTGTGGGAACCATCAACTTTGACTACCGGAGCTTGACGCATCACTACGAGTGCGGCGCGCTGCTCTGCAAGACCCCCTGCATCAAAGAGATCAAAAAAGATTTTGAAAAGATCAAAGAGGCCTCGGAGGAGGTTTTTCTCAAAAGCAAAAAGACCACCAAGGCCGGGCGCATCGTCACCGCCGTGTTCCAGATGTTCGCACCGCTCCTGTAATCGGCGCGGCTTGCTTCGAATACCCTATCAATACCCCTTCCGAAAGGAGGCACCCCCATGGATCAAAACGCCGAGCGACTGCTTGAACCGGCAGCCGCGTACCGGAATTTTTACAGCGATGCGTTCAAAAAGAAGGCCGAAGAACTCTTTGAAGAGCTGGTCAAACAATCCGGGATCGACCGGGAGTCCAACAAAAAGACCGCCGAAGCCTACCGCAAGCAAAAGGAAGCCGAAAGCGCGGTCGCAAAAAAACTGAGCACCCGCAAAACCCTGCAAATTCTTCTCTGGGTCCTTGCCGGCGTTTGCCTTTGCCTCGGAATTTGGGGCTGTACCATCCCGAACGTCCTTTTGATCGTTCTGCCCTTTTTGATCGCGGCAGGATCGGTCGTGCTCATCTTTGTTCTTCTGCGGCCGCAGATCAAAAAGCTCAAGGAAGAGCTTGCATCGGCCGAAGAAAAAACCGCCGCTCTCCTGGCTGAGGCCAACGAGCAAATGGCGCCGCTTCTCGCCCTGTTCGACAGCAGCATGACGAACGAGCTCATCCAGAAAACCGTTCCGAAACTGACGATTGACACCCGGTTTGAGATGCGCCGCTACGACTACATGAACGGCAAGTACGGCCTGCGCGAATCTCTCGACGAAAACGCCTCGCTCCTGGGGCTTCTTTCGGGCGAGATCCTCGGCAACCCCTTCCTGGTCGAAAAGCACCGTATCCACCGCATGGGGACAGAGACCTATACCGGGCACCTGACCATCTCCTGGACCGAGACCTACCGCGATTCGGACGGAAAAGTGCGGACGCGCGTCCGAACGCAGGTCCTGACCGCGCACGTCACAAAGCCAAAGCCCTTCTACAGTGAAGAAACCAGACTGGTCTACGGCAACGACGCGGCTCCCGATCTTTCCTTCTCGCATGAAAAAACGCACGCCGAGAAGATGAGCGAAAAAAAGCGCGCCTCCTTTGTCAAATCCGAATCCAAAAAGATCCACAAGCAGGCCGAGAAGGACGCGGCCTTCACCGAAATGGCAAACGAGGAGTTCGACGCCATCTTCAACGGAACCGAGCGCGACCATGAGGTGCAGTTCCGCCTGCTCTTTACCCCGCTGGCGCAAAAGAACCTCTTGGACATCATGACCGGCGGCTCGCCCTTTGGCGACGACTTTGATTTTGTCAAACGCAAATGTCTCAACTATATCATCTCGGAGCATTCGCAGTCCTGGAATCCGGACACCGACACCTCGCGCTACGCTTCCTACGATCTTGAGCTTTGCAAAAAAGCCTTTGTCGATTTCAATCACGCGTATTTTACCGGCTTCTATTTCGATATGGCGCCACTGCTTGCCATCCCGCTCTACCAGCAAAACATGCCGCGCGAATATATCTACCAAAAGTCGTATCCCAGAAACTATACGACAAGAGAGGCCGAGCTCCTCTCCAACAAACTCGGCGAGCGCTATTTTGCGCACCCGCGCAGTGCGACTCCCTGTATCCTCAAAACCCGCCTCTCCCGCAAACACGGCGAGGTGGACGAATTGACGGTGGAGGCCCACTCCTATCGCACGGTCAACCGCCTCGACTATGTTCCCACCATGGGCGGCGACGGCAGAATGCATTCGGTCCCGGTCCCGTGGGTGGAATATTTGCCGATCTCGAAGGTCACCGACTTTTCGGTGGAGGATCTTGACGGCATGAGCGAGCCCGAATTCCGCAAAAAGAACACCTCGGCGGTTCCGCACGTCTATTATCACAGGCTCTTCGCCTCGCTCGGAAAAGAAGGCTTTGCCACCATCGTTCCCGACAATGAAGAGAACGCAAAATAAGACAAAAATAAAAAATATTTTATAAAGGAGAAAAACATCATGGCAAACGGACTTGACGAAATGAATGACCCCATCGTCGAAGGCGGCAGAGAGGTCAACGTCATCGCAAAGAAGATCCCGGTGGAAAAATCGGTTGGCGCGATCATCCTTGAGGTCGTCCTCTGGATCTGCGGCATCATCCCCGGCATCATCTTTGAAGTGCTCAAGATCAAAGCAAAGAACTATTTCCACCAGCTCGAGCAAAAGCTCCAGCACGACGCCTCCCAGATCGACAACTACATGGAGCAGAGAGTGCAGATCCTCCAGAACTGCGCGCGCCTTCTCGACAAGGCGATCGACCTTGACAAAGACACCTTTACCAAGGTCGCAAAATACCGCGCAGGCAGCTCGGACGACGAGGCCCGCAACGAGGCTTCGGCTCAGCTCGACGGCATCAGCCGCTCGATCAACGTCGCCTTTGAGCAGTATCCCGACCTGAAGGCGCATCAGGAGCTTGCAGATGCCATGCAGCAGAACAGCTACCTCCAGCGCGAGATCACCGCGGCCCGCGAGGTCTACAACGACACCGTGAACACCTGGAACCGCGAGATCTTTGTCTGGCCGGTCAAGCAGATGGTTGCCGCAAAGAACGGATACACCACCCGCATCCCGTTCGCCGCGTCGCAGGAAATCAAAGACAAAGCCAGAAGCGTGTTCTTCTGATAAAAGAAGCAGAACCTTTTTTGCCGGGGAGCTCTTTTCAAAAGAGTTCCCCGGCGCTTCCGAATTCTCTGCCCCAAGATCAATCGAGAAAGGAGAAACACCATGAGAACTTCCATGGATCGCGGCAAAGGCGCGCTTCCGACCATGGGCGAAATGGAGGCCTTTGGCGCCGACGGCGAAGAGGCCGCGTTCCGTCTGTTGCGGGAACAATTCTCCTCGGTGATCCGCAACCCGATTCTCCCGTATAAAGAAAAACTCCTCGAAAAGGATTTTCTGGTGGTGGAACGCGGGATCCCGTTTGTCGTGGAGATCAAGGCCTGGAAGGGGAAAATCTCTTTTTCGGAAAACACTTTTCGGCAAGAAAAAGAGGATGGGAGCAAAAAAGAGCTCAAAAGCCCGGTCGGCACCACCCTGCAATTTTTGCGCGAGTTAAAAAAATATTACAATTATGAAGGCGACGCCGTCGGCATTGTTGCCTTTGCTTCGCCCGACTGCACCCTGGAGCTTCCGGATTCGCTGGACGGCGTTGCGCTTTTGCCTCTGCCCAAAGTCGCCGCCTTCATCCGCGCGACCGCAAAGCAAGTCTCGCCCGGCCCGGAACCCTTTGACGAAACCCGGGTTTTGCGCTGTACCCGACTTTACAGCGACGAGCGCGAGTTCTGCAAAGGACTTTTGGTCAACGAATTCCTTGTCTGCCAAAAAAAGAATGGTGAAAAGCTCTCGCTTGACACCACAAAACTGAAATTTGTCACGGTGCAAAAGCGGCCGCTCCTTCTCGGCTACCGCCTGTTCGTCACCTTTTCCAACGATTCTACCGGCGTGTTTGACTGCAAGGATCAACAGCTTGTCATCGGATGTCTGGACGGCTCTTTTTGCCGTTTTTCGCTGGGGAAAACCCGCTATCTTGTTTTTTGACGATGAAAGAAGAATTCTTTTTTCACCCGCTCGGGGTCTTTATCCCCGAGCTTTGGGCTTTCCGGCAAAAGGATAGCCCCGCCTGCCGCGAACTTTTGGAGGAGGTCGCGATCCTCGACGTCGGAAAGAGGCGCCTTTTGGCCGCGCGCGGCAACCGGTTTGCCGCACCTCTGCCGCAAGAGATCTGGGAAGATCCTTCCGTTCCCCGCCTGCTTTCCGACAAAAAGGGGGCTTTTCTTCTGTTCCCGATTTGCGGCGAAGATCTCTGCCAGATCCTATCTCTTTATCTGCCGCGTCCGGCAAGCCTTGTCTCCTCGGCGCTCCTTTTACTCGGCCGCCGGGAGATCCGCGGGCTTACAAAACCGTCCGGCGAAGATCCGCGGCTCTTCGCCCTGCTCTCGGAGCTTCTTTTTTATCTGGATCGTCTTCTTTTTGCCCAAAAGAGCCTGCCCTTTTGGACGGTAGTTCTGCGTTCGGCCAACTTTGCCGGCTGCAAGCTGAAAAAGAGCGGGCCGCCCGCCGTGAGTCTTTCTCTTGCAAAAGAGGAGATCCCGCCCTTGTTCGCATTTTTGACCTGCTTTTTCCTATCGGTGCGCGCCTCGGGCAACGCCGCCGAGATCGATCTTCACCCCTCGCTTTGCTACAGCGTCCGCTTTGGCGTGCTTTCGAGCGACGAGCGCCAAGAAAAGCTCCCGGAAACTCCGTTTTTGGATTGCAGCGCCTTTCGCCGCTTCTCGCTCGCAAAGATCGATTCCGGTCAAAGGCTTCTCCTTTCGATCCGCCGCCCCGGACAGGACGTTTCCTCCGGCCGCATTCCCCGCTACACCCGGATTTTTTTGGATTGCCTGCAATAAGGGATGAGAGAGAAAGGGACGCGGAGGAACTCTTTTTTGCGAAAAAAGAGTTCCTCCGCACCTCTTCAGAAAAAACGAATCAAGGCGTTTGAAAGGCGCTTTTTCCTGGTTTTTCAAAATTTTTGAAAAAAGACTTGCAAAACCGGATAGAGTATGATACAATACAACGGCAGGATACAGGGGTATAGCTCAGTTGGTAGAGTACTGGTCTCCAAAACCATGGGTCGTGGGTTCGAGTCCTTCTGCCCCTGCCAAAAAAGAACCGTCCGCAAGCGCGGGCGGTTCTTATTTGGCAGGGGCAGAAGGACTCTCCTGAATCTACACCCGCGAGTAAAGCGAGCGGGTCGGCGCGTTTTCGGTTTTTGCTTGCAAAACGCCGACGTCCAGTCGGCGAGAAAACCTTGCGGGAGCGAAGCGACCTTGGGTTCGAGTCCTTCCCCCTTGCTTTTTTCTCCTCTTTATGTTATACTTTTTTTGAGGTGATCCCATGCCAAAAATCCACATCATCGGCGGCCCGGGGAGCGGCAAGACCACGCTTGCAGAGAAGCTCTCAGAAGAGATCGGCATCCCGCACTACGACCTTGACGATCTCCAGTGGGACAATTCCTCCGATCATTACGGCGTCAGGCGCGATCCCGACGAGCGCGCAAAGCTCCTCGATGCGATCCTGCAAAACGAAGACTGGATCATCGAGGGCGTTTACTACGCATGGTGTGAAAAATGCTTTGCGGACGCCGACAAGATCTACCTGCTCCACGTTCCCCGCCGCGTCTGGCGAAGACGGATCATACACAGATTCTTTCGCCGCAAGCTCGGGATTGAGAAAGGCAAGCGCGAGACCGTAAAATCCCTCTTTGCCCTGCTCAAATGGGCGGATCGGTTTGAGACAAAAAACCTGCCCGAGATCAAAAAAATCCTCGAAAAGTATCAAGAAAAAGTGGTAAAAGGGTAACCGTTCCTTTTCCCTTTCGTTCATATTTTGAAAAAAGCACAAGATATCTTTATAAGGATCGTTACTACTTTTGAGCGATTTTATTTGCCATGAGCCGCTGTCTTCTGTTAGCCTTCCCCCTTGAGGGGAAGGTGGCGCGGCGAAGCCGTGACGGATGAGGGTGAAAAACGCAACTACTCTTGTTTGCTTATATATAGTTTCCCAAAAAATACCCTCATCCACCACCTCCGGTGGTCCCCCTTCCCCTCAAGGGGGAAGGCTGGCAAAAATCGCAATTCAATCGTTTACCTATAAATTCCTATAGATGTTTTGCAAGAATAACGGTTCACAACCCTCTACGTCACATCACCCAAAAGGAGACCCCTATGAAAAAGCCCTCGTTGTTCCGCCGTTTCGTGTCCTACTACAAGCCGCACAAGCTGTTGTTCTCGCTCGACATGGGGGCGGCGCTTCTGATCTCGCTGTTTGGCATGGTCTACCCGATTGTCACGCGGCAGATGCTCAACGACTTCATCCCGAACAAGGCCTACCGCTCGATCCTCGTGTCCGGGATCGTGGTTCTTTGCCTCTATCTTGCGCGGCTGTTCCTCAATTATTTCGTGCAGTACTACGGGCATCAGGTCGGCGTGCGGATGCAGTCGCAGATGCGTCGGGATCTTTTTGCGCATCTTGAGGAGCTTCCCTACTCCTTCTTTGACAACCACGAAACCGGGCGCATCATGACGCGACTGACGAGCGACCTGTTTGAGGTTTGCGAGCTTGCCCACCACGGCCCGGAGAACCTGCTCACCGGCGGCGTGATGGTCATTCTCTCTTTCATTTATCTTATGACCATCAACTGGGCGCTGACGCTCATCGTCTTTGCCTGCGTGCCGATCCTGATTGCGGTCGCCATCCACTTCCGCAAACAGATGAAGGTCGCCTTTGACGACCGCAGAAAGAGCAACGCCGTGATCAACGGCGCGGTCGAAAGCAGTATCACCGGCATCCGCGTGACTAAGGCCTATACCAACCGCGAGGTTGAGATCGAAAAGTTTGCCGAGGGAGACCGTCAGTTTGTCTCGGCCTCCCGGCGCGCCTACCGAGCCATGGCAAAATTCTTTTCTTCGATCTCTTTTATCACCGACGTTTTCAACATCTTTATTCTGATCGCCGGCGGATTTTTCCTTTACGCAGAAAAAATCTCCTTTGGCGACTACTCGGCCTTTATCGTGTCGGTCAACCTGTTCATCAGCCCGATCCGCACGCTGATTGGCACCATCGAGCAGTATCAGGACGGCGCGAGCGGATTTCGGCGCTTTGCGGAGCTCATGGACGAGCCGATCGAGGCCGACGCACCCGACGCCGAAGAACTCACAAACGTACGCGGCGAGATCGACTTTGAAAAGGTCACCTATCACTACGACGAAGGCCGCGACGTGTTGCAAAACGTGAGTCTCCATGTGGATCCCGGCAAAAAGCTCGCGCTTGTCGGCCCCTCGGGCGGCGGCAAGACCACGCTCTGCCACCTCTTACCGGCCTTCTATCCGCTCCCCGAAGAGGGCGGCGCGATCAAGATCGACGGCAAGGATATCCGCAAACTGACGCACGACTCGCTCCGCCGCAGCATCGGCATCGTCCAGCAGGACGTCTTTCTCTTTGCCGGGAGTATTGGGGATAACATCCGCTACGGCAAGCCGGATGCCACGCAAGAGGAAATCGAATCGGCGGCCAAGCGCGCCAATATCCACGACTATATCCTGACCCTGCCGAACGGCTACGACACCGAGATCGGCGAGCGGGGTGTCAAGCTCTCGGGCGGACAAAAACAGCGCGTCAGCATTGCCAGAGTCTTTCTCAAAGACCCGGCAATCCTCATCCTCGACGAGGCGACCAGCGCGCTGGATAACACCACCGAGGTACTCATTCAAGAAGCCCTCGACGAGCTTTGCCGCGGCAGAACTTCGCTGGTTGTCGCACATCGGCTTTCCACCATCCGCGGCGCCGACGAGATCGCCGTGATCGAGCGGGGACAGGTCGTCGAGCGCGGCAAACACGAGGAGCTCATCGCCAAAGGCGGCACCTATAAAGAGCTCTATTCGCTCCAATTCAGGGAGAATTGATATTAAATGGAAAAAGAATGCGGGGAAACCCTTTTTTGAAAAAAAGAGGTTTCCCCGCAGTTTTTTTGAAAAACAAAACAGTTTTCTCAGAATTATCCCATTATCCCATTGACAAATACGTTTTGTTTGGGTATAATAGAGACAACAAATCAGCGGAGGTGTGCTGAATGGATCGTTTAGACCTTCTTGAGCAAATTGAGCAACTCGAAAAAGAGATTGCCGCACTGCCAGCGGGAAGTGTTTCCGCAAAAAAGATTAATGGAAAAGAATACTATTATCACCGTTATACGCAGACCGGACGGCGTGTCGAGCAATATATCGACTTTGATAAGGTGGAAGGACTGCGCAGGCAGATCGAGATGCGCAAAGCTCTGGAAGGAAAGTTGCGGGAACTCAAGCAATTGCTTCCGAAGCCGAAAAAGTCCGGCAAACCAAAAGTTGCCGGATATGAGTTCAAAACCTATGTTCGGATTGGCGAGCAGTTGGCAAATCTGGTAGCCCCTGTCAAAAAGTATGCTCACCGTGAATGTTATTCTGCTCTCAGAGATTATGTTTTCGGCGAGCAACAGGACAAGGTGTTCATTCTTTACGGGCTTCGGCGCACCGGCAAGACCACGATGATCCGTCAGGTGATTCTCGATATGACGCCCGAACAGCAAGAGCGGGCGGCGTTTCTGCAAATCAAATCGACCGATACGCTCTCGGATGTGAACGCCGATCTGAAATATCTGGAAAGCCAGGGCTACCGGTATATTTTTATCGATGAAGTGACCTTAATGGAGGATTTCATCGAAGGCTCGGCGCTTTTTTCGGATATCTATGCCGCCAGCGGAATGAAGATCGTGCTTTCCGGCACAGATTCGCTTGGATTCCTTTTCACCGAAAATGAGCAACTTTATGACCGTTGTATCCTGCTCCATACTACCTTTATTCCGTACCGCGAATTTGAGAATGTCCTCGGCATCCGTGGCATCGATGAATATATCCGTTACGGCGGAACGATGAGCATGGGCGGCGTTCATTACAACGAAGAGTCCTCCTTTGCCACGAAAAAAAGCGCCGATGAATATATCAACAGCGCCATTGCAAAGAACATTCAACATTCTTTGAAATATTATCAGGACGGCGGGCATTTCCGCGGGCTTTATGACCTCTATGAAAAAGGCGAGCTGACGAGTGCAATCAACCGGGTAGTGGAAGATCTCAACCATCGATTCACCAAAGACGTCCTTACCCGTACCTTTCAATCGCACGACCTCTCGGTTGCAGCACGAAACCTTCTCAAAGATCGGGAGCGCCCGATGGACTTGAACGAGAACATTGATCGCGATTTTGTAGAGCGGTCGGTCAAAACGATGTTGGATATTCTTGACAAGGAAGAACAGACGCTTGAAATCGACGAAACTTGCGCCGCGCAGATTAAGGAATATCTCACTATGCTTGATTTGATCGTGGAAATCAAGCGCATTCATCTGCCGGTCGGCGCGGGCGACGACAGCAAAACCGTTTTCGTTCAACCGGGAATTCGCTATGCGATTGCGGAAGCGCTGGTGGATTCGCTCTTGCGGGATCAAAAATTCGGCGACCTTTCCGCCGAAGAGCGCAGCCGTGTGTTGGAGCGCGTGCTTGACACCATCAAAGGCTATATGATGGAAGATATCGTCCTTTTGGAAACCAAGCTTGCCAAACCGCACATGGAAGTTTTTCAATCGCAGTTTGCCGCCGGCGAAATCGATATGGTCGTCCACGACCCGAAGAACCTGACCTGCTCCATTTATGAAATCAAGCACAGCAAACAGGTTGTTTCACAGCAGTATGTTCATCTGAAAAACGAAACGCTTTGCGAGATGGTCGAGCATCGATTCGGCAAGATCACCGGCAAGTACGTGATCTACCGCGGCGAACCGACCGCATCAGAGGGGATTCAGTATTTGAATGTGGAAGAATATTTGAAGTCAGTAAAATGAAAAAGAAAAACGACAGCGGCAAGCCAATCGGCTTGCCGCTGATTGATTGATAATCGTTTTTTCCTGCCCCCATTCCCACCGCTTTCGCAGCCTCTTTTTTCCTCCCGAAAAAAATTTTTTCACTTTTTTCAAAAAACATATTGACAAAAGTATTACAAATGTGATACAATCCGAATGTGGAACAGATCGGCGGCAAAATCCCCATTGCGGCGCGATCGTAACCTGTGTATTTTTTCGGAGGAAATAAAAATGAACCGTTGCCCAAATTACGCAACCGACTTTGAGAGTCGCGTCAGCCAAAGCCGCAGACTCCCAGTTGCATTTGTCAAACAAAAAAAGAGCGCTTCCAAAGAAAGCCCCATCCCTTTTGTTGTTGAGACGCTCGTCCTGTTTGCGCTGTTGATCATCCTTCCCTTTGCGATCCACTTTAACATCTTCCGCGCGGGAAAAGTTCTGAAAATCGAAATCGGCGACAGCGCGGCCCAGGTGGAAAACCTTTTGGGCGATCCCGCCTACCGCTCGCCCGACCGGCGCACCTGGTACTATGCTTCGGGCAAAGCAAAAGAGGTTTATCAATCGCTCGATCAAAACCCGGAAGTTTCTTCTATCCTCGAGGACGCCACCTTTTCCTTCATCAAAATTTCTTTTTCGGAGGACGGAACCGTCTCCGAAGTCTATCTTGATAAAAACCACACCTTTGATCTGCTGAACACCTCCGGTTCAAAGACCGTCAAAGAGATTCGCGTCAGCCTGAACGATTACAGCACCGAACGCTTTTCCGTTGACGGAAGAACCGGCGGCGTCGGTCTGGAACAGAATGCGGACGGCAGCTATTCGGTCATGGGGCTGGAAAACACGGTTTACAGCGTCAAATTCACCGACGGCAGTTTTTACCGTGGGATCATCGGTTCTGCAAACGCAACCGTCTCAGAAGATCGCGCGACCTGCGCCCTCTCCTGGAGCGATGACGTCGGCAGTTACAGCGGTATCTTCCCGGTCGTCTTGGAAAACGCCGGCACGCTTCACACCCACAGCGACCGCGCCGTGAACGACTTCTTTTCGATCGACCTGTTTTGGTTTGGCATTGCCGGCTGTGTTTTTGTGCTGGCATACGCCGGATCTTATCTTGCCGGCAAAGCAAAAGAACAGAAAAAACAACTTGATCTGCTGCTCAAATAAAGGCCTCTTTCTTTCCCGCTCTTTACAAATCCCCCTTTTTCGTATATAATAGGGGCAGATTGCGGGAAAGGGGGGCCTTATCCCTTGAAAAAATATTTGTCGCTTGCCTGGACGATGTTCAAGATCGGCCTTTTCACCTTTGGCGGCGGGTATGGAATGCTCTCGCTGCTCGAACACGAGTTTGTGGAGAAAAAGCAGTGGATCACCGCCGAGGATTTTCTTGACATGGTGGCACTGGCCGAATCCACCCCGGGGCCGATCGCCATCAACTCGGCGACCTATCTCGGCTACAAACGCGGCGGCGCGCTCGGCTCTGCCGTGGCCACCATCTCGGTCTGCATTCCGTCCTTTACGATCATCTTTCTCATCTCGCTGTTCTTCGACCGGTTTTTGACGCTTCCCTACGTCCACTCGGCCTTCCGGGGGATCCAGGCCTGCGTGGTCTTTCTGATCCTCTCTGCCGGCGTCAAGATGTTCAAAAAGCTCAAAAAAACGCCGCTCGCCATCCTCCTGCTCGTCCTTGTTGCGGCGGCACTGATAACGCTCTCACTCCTTTCGGTGCGCTTCTCCTCGGTCTTTTACGTGCTCATCGGCGCTACGGTGGGGCTTGCCTCCTACCTTGTTTTGCGGATGCGCGAAAAAAAGAGGGGAGGTGACGGCAAATGAATATTCTCCTCGACCTCTTTCTGACCTTCCTCAAAATCGGCGCCGTCTCGTTTGGCGGCGGCTACGGGATGCTCGCACTCATCCGCGAGGAGTGCCTCACGCACGCCTGGCTGACCGAGGAACAACTGCTCAATTTCATCGCGGTCTCGGAATCGACGCCGGGGCCGATCGCCGTCAACCTTGCCACCTTCATCGGCTCCTCGCAGGCCGGATTCCCCGGCGCCCTGCTTGCTACGCTCGGCGTGATCCTGCCGGCCTTCTGCATCCTGCTCCTCGTCTCGGCGCTCCTTGGGAACTTCCTCAAAAAACCGGCGGTGCAGGGTGTCCTTTCGGGCGTTCGCCCGGCTGTCGTCGGACTCATCCTCGGCACCGGAGTCACGCTCTTTCTCTCGGTCGTCTGCGGACTCTCTGGCGGCGTGTTCCACTTTGACTGGCGTTCGCTCCTCGTCTTCGGCCTGGTTGCGGCCGTCGGGATCGGACTGCCTCTCCTTCCTGCGCTCAAAAAGAAAAACTTCAAGCTCTCGCCCATCCTTCTCATCCTTTTCTCCGCCCTTTTGGGGGTTTTGCTGTGGGGAAAGTGATTTTTATAATAGGAAGTGCGGGAAAACTCTTTTTTCAAAAAGAGTTTTCCCGCACCCTTTCAGAAAAACGAACTATCTTTTCACTCGCTTCCCGGCGGGTGCTTTTGTTTGCTTTTTTGAAAGGGGAAGATTTTGCAGAACGCGTTCCCCTTCCCCTCAATATTTTTTTGGGGCGAAGGGCATTTTCTTTCAAGAAAAGCCCCTCGCCCCACCGCTTCCCCCGCTTTCCAAAAATCTCTGCTAAAATTTTCACAAAATCTATTGATATGGAAAAAAACTTGTGATAAAATAAATAGTTGAAAGCTTTATTTCCGAAAATTTTACGAAAGGAACCACTCCTATGACCTACAACAAAAAATCGATCGAAGACGTTGAGATTAAGGCCGGCCAAAAAGTGTTTGTCCGCTGCGACTTCAACGTCCCCATGAAGGACGGCGTCATCACCTCCGACAAGCGCATCAAAGGCGCGCTTCCCACCATCAAATACCTGATGGACAAGGGCGCAAAAGTCATTCTTTCCTCGCACATGGGCAAGCCGCACGCCATCTTTACCGAGGGCTTCAAGCTTGACAAAAAGGAAAAGGCAAAGGTCGAGGCGCTCCCCGCAGAGGAACAGGCCGCCGCTACCGCCGAACTCATCGAAAAGGCAAAGAAGAACGATCCCAAGAAGTTCACTCTGAAGCCTGTCGCCGACAGACTCAACGAAGAGCTTGGCGGAAAAGTCGCGTTTGCAACCGACATCATCGGTGAGGACGCAAAGGCAAAGATCGCCGCCATGCAGAACGGCACCTGCGTGCTGATTGAGAACGTTCGTTTTGACGCGCGCGAGACCAAGAACGATCCCGCATTCGCAAAGGCTCTGGCAGACCTTGCCGGCGAGGGCGGACTCTTTGTCAACGACGCGTTTGGAACCGCGCACAGAGCGCATGCTTCGACTGCCGGCGTTGCCGACTACCTCCCTGCCGTTTGCGGTTACCTGATCCAAAAAGAGATCTCGGTCATGGGCAAGGCTCTGGCTGACCCGGTTCGTCCTTTCGTTGCCATTCTCGGCGGTGCAAAGGTCTCGGATAAGATCGGCGTCATCAACAACCTGCTTGAAAAGTGCGATATGCTCATCATCGGCGGCGGTATGGCTTACACCTTCTTTGCCGCAATGGGCAACCGCGTCGGCACCTCGATCTGCGAGACCGACAAGATCGAACTCGCCAAAGAGATGATGGAAAAAGCGCACGCCAAGGGCGTGGACTTCCTGCTCCCTGTGGACAACGTGATCGGCCGCAAGTACGACGAGAACACTTCCTTTATGAACATCTATTCGGACGCCATCCCGGATGGTTGGATGGGCCTTGACATTGGCCCCAAAACCCGCGAGCTCTTTGCAAAATCGGTTGAGGGAGCCGGCACGGTCGTCTGGAACGGCCCCATGGGCGTCTCCGAATGGAAAAACTTTGCCGCAGGTACCGAAGCAGTCGCCGAAGCAGTTGCAAACTCGGGCGCCATCTCGATCATCGGCGGCGGCGACTCGGCAGAAGCCGTCGAGCGCCTTGGCTTTGGCCCCAAGATGACGCACATCTCCACCGGCGGCGGCGCGTCGCTTGAGTTCCTCGAAGGTCTGGAGCTCCCCGGCGTAGCATGCCTGATGGATAAAGAATAATTTACAGAATAGGAAAAAACGATTATGAATAAAAGTAAGAGAAAGGTTGTTATCGCCGGCAACTGGAAAATGAACTTCACCCCCGACGAAGCAACCGCGTTTATAGGTGCCGTAAAACCTCTCGTCGCCGGCAAGGACGCTTGTGACGTCGTGTTCTGCGCCCCCTACGTGACCATCGCCGCAGCGCAGGCCGCCGCAAAAGGCTCGAACATCAAAATCGGAGCTGAGAACGTCCACTTTGCCGAAAAAGGCGCCTATACCGGCGAGGTTTCGGCGAAAATGCTGACCGCTTGCGGCGTCGAATACGTCATCATCGGCCACTCGGAGCGCCGTCAGTATTTCGGCGAGACCGACGAGACCGTCAACCTTCGCACCAAGGCCGCTCTTGCCGCCGGCATGACCGTCATTCTCTGCCTCGGCGAAGTCAAGGACCAGCGCCTCGCAGGAATTACCGATGAGGTCGTCTCCATGCAGACCAAGCTCGATCTCAAGGACGTCACCGCCGAAGAGATGAAGCGCGTCATCATCGCCTATGAACCTGTCTGGGCCATCGGCACGGGTCTTACTGCAACCCCCGAACAAGCCGACGAGACCTGCGGCGTCATCCGCAAAACCCTCGAGACCATGTTCGGTAAGGAAGTTGCCGAAGCCACCACCATTCAGTACGGCGGCTCGATGAACGAAAAGAACGCGGCAGAGCTCCTCGCCAAACCCAACGTGGACGGCGGACTCATCGGCGGCGCATCTCTTGTTCCCGAAAAATTCCAGGCCATCGTCGACGCGGCACAGTAAAGAATCGGATAAAGATTGCGGGGAAGAACTTTTTGCAAAAAGTTCTTCCCCGCACCCTTTTTCAAAAACCTTTGCCAAAAGGTTTTTGAATCACCGCCCGCGCAAAGCGGATTTCACCCTTGCATAGCAAGGATTTCACCGCCGGAGGCGATTTCACCCACCCGTAGGGTGGATTTCATTTTTCAGCTCGATCACCGTTTTGCCCCGTTTTTCGGCAAGCTCTTTGAACTGCGCGGCACCAGAACCGATCTGATGCGTCACATAAGTGACGACATACTCCGACCGCTCCAGCATCCATTTGTTGCGGTAAGAGATCGCGAACTGCTTCGGCACGGTTTCAATGCCCTCCGGGAAAATGCTACTCGGGTCGCTTTGGCTTCCCTGCTTTGGCAAATAGGCAAGGACAACATAGTAGGTGATCGCGTAGGTAGAAGAAAGATCGCCAAGAACGCGCCGCACCATCGCGTCAAACGCGCCATGATTCCCGACGTAGAATCGCGTTACCCCGTGATTTTCAATGAGATCCATCAGAGTCGACCGCAAGGTCGGCTCTATTTTTTCATGGACAGATCGGTGTCCGAAAAAAGTACAGACCACAAGCGGCTCCTCTCCCATGAGGCATCTCACGATCACAAGAGAATCTCATATAAATAAAAAGTGCGCAGCCGAAGCTACGCACAAAAAACGTAGCTCCAATTGCTGCAACACAACCGCAAAGACCCCAAAGGCATAAGCGAAGGAGCAAACGTTTTTATCAAAGCGTTTGCTTTTGGAGTCAATAATATGTGGTTGTGTTGCAGCTTCATTGTAGCACAGATTTTTCCAAAAAGCAAGAGAAAAAGGAAAAAGCGCAAAAGCAGAGCAGAATCCGCCAAAAACGCTCCAAAAAATGAGCGGTTGATCGCCTCGCTTTTTGCCTTCCCCAGTGGGGGAAGGTGTCGCGGCGTCAGCCGTGACGGATGAGGTGTGGCCTTTCTTTGTTACTTTTGAAAAAAGTTCATTTGCCTCGGAACACCTCACCCACCAACGCGCGAGCGCGTTGGTCCCCCCTCCCCGACTGGGGAGTGCTTAGAAGGCAGCCGCTCACAGCAAAAAGGCTCTTTGAAAGGCTCCCTCCCGGAGGGCGGCGTTCAGGAATGCTCTGCCGTCCCGTAGCCTTCCCCCTTGAGGGGAAGGGGGACCACCGTAGGTGGTGGATGAGGGTTGTGCAAATAAAGTAACTTTTCCATCACCCTCATTCGTCTGCCTGCGGCAGACACCTTCCCCTCATGGGGGAAGGCAAAAAAAGAAACCCGCTTCATAGCGGGTAGCCATAAGAAAAATGAAATCCACCCTGTGGGTGGGTGAAATCGCCGAGGCGGTGAAATCCTTGCTACGCAAGGGTGAAATCCGCTTTCGCGGGAGGTGGTTCAAAAACTTTTTGTCAAAGTTTTTGAAAAGGGTGCGGGAGAAACTTTTTGCAAAAAGTTTCTCCCGCCTTCTTTATTCCCTATTTAATATCCTCCTCGTCTTCCTCGTCGGCAAAGACCTGGGCGGGGGTAAGGTGGCGTTTTTCTTCGGGTTTTGGGGTAATATCTCCTGCTTTGGTCAGGGCGATCTTGGTGAGCAACGGGCCGACCAATTCATAGATGAGCACGGCGAAGAGCACGATGTTGCGCACCACGCCTCCGTGGAGGAGGACTGCCGCCGCAGTGATCGACATACCGATCGAGACACCGGCCTGCGGTAAAAGCGTAATGCCGAGGTATTTAACGATCGGAGGCGCGCAGTGGGTCGCCTTTGCAGAGATTGCCGCGCCGATGTATTTGCCGGCCGATCGGAAGAAGATGTAGAGCACGCCGATCAGCACGACAACCCAGTCGCTAAAGACGTTCATCTCGAGCGCGGCGCCGCTGAAGACGAAAAAGAGGATGTTGAGCGGCATCGTCCAGCGGTCGGTCTTGTAGATGAGTTCGTCGGCCGAAGCGCAGATGTTGCAAAAAACCGTGCCGAGCATCATGCAGACGAGCAGCGAGGAAAATCCGATTTTCACGCCGCCGGGCAGGTCAAACTTGAGCTGCGAGAGCGCAATGGTAAAGAGCACAAAGGTGATCGAAAGGCAAAGCCGCTTGCTGTTCGACTTGAACAGGTTTTCCACGCCGGTAAACACGAGTCCCGCGAGCGTGCCGAGAAGAAGCGAGAGAACCACCTCAAGGAGCGGGTTGACCAGTACCGAGACGAGATTGATCGCACTGCCTTCGAGCGCCTGCGCCACGCCGATCGAAACGGCAAAGCAAATAAGTCCCACCGCGTCGTCGAGCGCGACCACCGGGAGCAAAATGCTTGTCAGCGCGCCTTTTGCCTTGTACTGCTTGACGACCATGAGGGTTGCGGCCGGAGCCGTTGCGGTCGCCACCGCGCCGAGCGTCACGGCAACCGAGAGTGGGAGCCGCTCTTCGCCGAGTAAAAAGTGCAATCCGATGAGTGCGCCGTCCACGAGGATCATCGCGGCCAGCGCCTGCACCACGCCGATGACGAGCGCCTGTTTGCCGGTCTTTTTGAGTGCCGAGAGCTTGAACTCGGTACCGATCGCAAAGGCGATAAAGCCGAGCGCCACATCGCTGACCACCGTTGCAATGCCCGAGAGTTCTTCCCCTGTCGAGAAAAATCCGGTGATCCCGAGTCTGCCGAGGCAGTAGGGGCCGATGAGGATCCCGGCAATGAGGTATCCGGTGACTGCCGGGAGCTTTAAGGGCTTTACCAGACGCGAGACAAACAGTCCCGCAAGAAGTCCCAAGGCCAACGTGTATAATAATTTTAATTCATTCATCATAAAAATCGCTTCCTGTCTTGTGTGTCTCGAAACCAAAAACACATTATAGACCAAACAAATGGGAAAGTCAAGGCTTTGGGCGAAAAAGGCTCAAAAAGCGCGGGAGGGACTGTTGTCCCTCCCGTTTGGCACCAGAGATGCGAACCCAATCGGTTTTTGCAGGCGGTTTTCCGCCCATGCATTGTCAAAGCCCTTGCCAATACTTATTCGGCTTCGTAGCCTGCGCCTTTGACGGCGGCGACGAGCGCGGCCCTGTCGGCGCTGCCGGTGACCGTTGCGTTCGCGTTTTCCAGCGAGACTTCAACCGACGTAACGCCCGGGACGGCGGAGAGCGCATTTTTGACGTGCGCCACGCAATGCTGGCACATCATGCCGGTTACTTTTAAGGTCATAGTTTCCTTCATTTCTGTTTCTCCTTTTCGGGGCAATAATTTTTCGTTTTCAGGGGATTTCTTTTCGGTGCGGAAGGCAAACAGGCGGAGCGAGTTGGATACCACCGTGACCGAAGAGAGGCTCATGGCGGCCGAGGCGATCATCGGTGTGAGCACAATGCCGACTCCCGAGAGCGCGCCTGCGGCAAGCGGAATGCAAATGGCGTTGTAGAAAAGCGCCCAAAAGAGGTTTTGCTTGATGATGCGGAGCGTCGCGCGCGAGAGCTTTACCGCGTCGGACACGCCCTTTGGCGAGGAGGAAGCAAGCACCACGTCGGCCGAATCAATGGCCACGTCGGTCCCGGCTCCAATGGCCACGCCCACGCGGGCCGAAAGGAGCGCCGGCGAGTCGTTGACCCCGTCCCCGACCATGGCGACCGGGCTTTTTTCGTTTTTCTCGCGGACGATTTTTTCTTTGTCGCCCGGCATAAGAGTTGCTTCGTATCCGTCAAGGCCGAGTTCTTTTGCCACTGCCGCGGCGGCTTTTTGATTGTCGCCGGTCAGCATTCTGCATTCGATCCCCATGCTCTTAAGGGAGGCGATCGCCTCTTTTGCGTCGGATCGCAGTTCGTCAAAAAAGCCCGCGACGCCGACGATACTTCCGTCAAAGGAGATCTCCACGGCGGTTTTTCCCTCGCTCTCAAGAGAGGCGAGATCGCATGCCGCAAAGGAAGCTGTTTTTCGCGCGAAAACCGTCGTTTTTCCGATTCGGCCTGCCACCTCCGCCTGTTCTTTTTTGTCGCCCTCTGAGGCGTTTTTTTGCGCCTGCGGACGGCCGATGCGGCAAAGAACGCCCTCGACGTCGGCGTCAGCCCCGACGCCTGTCAGCGAGCGGAACCCGGAGGCGTTGGGAATCGGCTTTTTGAGTTCTTTTGCGCTTTCGAGGAGCGCCTCGGCCAGCGGGTGCGAGGAATTGTTTTCGACTGCCGCGGCGCGAAGAAGCACCGTTTCGTATGATGCGCCGTAAACGTAAAGATCGGTCATAACCGGGCGACCTTCGGTCAGCGTTCCGGTTTTGTCAAAAAGAACGACTTTGGTTTTTCCGAGATTTTCAAGCGACTCGGCCGAGCGGAACAGAATGCCGAGCCCGGCACCCTTCCCCACGCCCACGGTAATGGCGGTCGGCGTGGCAAGCCCCAATGCGCAGGGGCAGGAGATGACCAAGACCGAGACCGCCGAGCGGAAGGCAGATTCGGGAGAACCCGAGAAGATCCACCAAAGCGCAAGCGTCAAAAGCGAGAGCCCCAGCACGGCCGGAACAAAGATGGCGCTGACGCGGTCGGCCATGCGCGCGATCGGCGCTTTTGAGGCCGCCGCGCTCTCGACAAGGCGCAAAATTTCGGCAAGCGAACTGTCGGTCGAAACCTTTTCGGCCTCGATCACAAGACTGCCATAGGTCAAAATCGTCGCGTCGCGCACGCTGTCGCCGGGCAGTTTTTCCACCGGCATGCTCTCACCGGTCAGGGCCGATTCGTCGGCGCTTCCGCCGCCCGAGAGCACGCGCCCGTCGACCGGGATTTTTTCACCGGCGCGGACGAGGAGACGGTCGCCGACCTTGACCTCTTCGACCGGGATCTCTTTGGTCGATCCGTCGGGAAGCAGGAGCGTCGCGTAGGCGACCTTGAGCTTGGAGAGCGCCCGCAGGGCGCTCGCGGCTTTGTCTTTTGCCTTGGCTTCGAGGTATTTTCCGAAGGAAACCAGCGTCAGGATCATCGCCGAGGACTCGAGATAGAGATCCATGGCAAGCTCTTTTCCAAAGAGGAAGAGAAGGATCGAAAGACTTCCATAGAGCAGTGACGCGCCACTGCCCAGCGCAATGAGCGAATCCATATTGGGAGAGAGGTGGAAGAGCGCCGAAAATCCGCCTCGGAAAAAGCGGAATTGAAGAATTGCCACCGAGAGCGCAAGGCCGAGCTGTAAGAGCGCCCACAAGAGCTTTTGCCCTTCGGGAAAATGGATCCCCCACATGTGTCCCATGGAAAGAACCATAAGAAAGAGAGACAAAACCGCGCTTGCGATCAGCTTTGCAAGTTCTTTTTTGCGCTCCTTTTTGCGACTGTCGTCGGTTTTTTCTTCGAGGAGAAGATCATACCCGGCCGCGCGCAGAGCGCTCCTGAGGCTTTTTTCGGTTTCTTCCACCTTTTTTTGATCCCATTCTTTTTGGGTGTTGATGAGAAGAGAATTGGTGAGCAACGAAACCGAACAGTCATTTTCCTCTCCGACCACGCCTTTTGCGGCGCGTTCGACGTGAAAGACGCAGGCGGCGCAACTCATTCCCTTGACTTCATAGCGAAGACGCACGGCGTTCTCCTCCCTTCTCTTTTGCAAATTCCACCTTTTATTATAGTTAGGGAAAGCAAACTTGTCAAGTTCTCTAAACCTGCATTTTGGCCCGCTCAAATTTGTTAAAAATTTGTAAACTTTTCAAAAAATTACCTATGACAAAGCAAATCGGTTTGCAATTCTATTATATATATGCTATAATAATTATACTATTTATACTGGTTCCGCAGAAAGGAGTCTTTCATGGCTGAGGAAAACAGGCTTGCCGTCGCAAACGAAATGTGGGAAATGGTGCTGCAAAAGTTTCGCAGTCACCTGTCCGAAACCACGACCAACCTCTGGTTTTCGGAGATCCGCATTTTGTCGTTTGAGGATCATCTCATCACCATGGGGATCTCCTCCCAGTTCAAATTCAACGTCATCACCGAAAAATATCTTTCCGAAATGGAGGAATCCTTTAAGGAGATCTCCGGCATGCCGATCAAGGTCAACCTCATTTTCACCGGTTCGGCCGACCCGACCAAAGAGCCCACGATTTTGCCCCTTTCGGAACGTTCGTTTGCCGACTACAATTTTGAATACACCTTTGAAAACTTTATCGTCGGAAGCACCAACAAGTTTGCTCAGGCCGCCTGCGTGGCGGTGGCAAACCACCCGGCAACCAACTACAACCCGCTCTTTATCTACGGCAACAGCGGGCTTGGAAAAACCCACCTGCTCTATGCGACGATCAACCGCATGCGGCAGAACAACCCGAACATCAATGTGCTTTACACCAAGGGCGAGGATTTTACCAACGAAATGATCGCCTGCCTTGCCAACAAAACCATGGAGGAATTCCGCCAAAAGTATCGCCATTGCGACGTGCTGCTCATCGACGATATCCAGTTCATCGCGGGAAAGGTGGCAACGCAGGCCGAGTTCTTCCACACCTTCAACGCGCTCTTTGAATGGAAAAAACAGATCATCCTGACCTCCGACCGTCCGCCGAGAGAAATCAAGGAGCTGGAAGACCGGCTGAAAACCCGCTTTGAGTGGGGACTGATCGCCGACATCGAGCCGCCGGATCTGGAGCTGAGGATCGCCATCATCAAAAAGAAGGCCGAACAGGTCAACGTGGAGATCCCTCAGGATGTGCTGACCTTCCTTGCCGAAAACCTGCGCTCGAACATCCGCCAGATCGAGGGCGCCATCAAAAAACTCGGGGCTCTGACCTTCCTTTCGGGCGAGACGATCACCATGGATCTGGCGCGCGCCTGCATCACCGAACTGCTCGGCGGCGCCGAACCGGTCACCAAAACGGTGGATCGCATTTTTGAAGCGGTGGAAAAGCATTACGGCGTTTCCAAAGAGGATCTCATCAGTCCCAAGCGTAACAAGGAGATCGCCGGGCCAAGACACATTTCTATCTTTCTCATCCGCGAGATTACCGAGATGTCCTTCCCCAACATTGCAAAACTTTTCAACAGGGATCACGCGACCGTCATGACCTCCTACAACAACATGCTTGCCCGCACGCAAACCGACCCGCTCTTTGCCTCCGAAGTGGGAGAGATCAAAAAAGAGCTGACCGGCGCTTAAAAATTTTTTCAACAACTTTTTCCACACCTGTGGAAAAGCTTGCGGAAAACCTGTTTTTTATTCTGTTAATTCCATTTTGTTTTTCTAAAAGATCCTTATTTTGCCATTCTTTTTCCCTGTTGATTTTTCCCATTCGATTTTTGTGGAAAACCGTCGATTTTTCTTGCTTTTTTCTGCTTTATTTTTCTTTTCCCTGTGGAAAAAAGCGGGAAAACTTTTCTAAAAATTTTTTCTGCTTTCTTTTTGGAACGCTTCCAAAATTTTTCTTTTCACAAACTCGTTTTTCTTTGATTTTTCCACCTTTTTTCACCGGGTTTTCCCACACTTTTCCAAATGAAAAAAGCGAAAAAACCCACTCGTTTCAACCCTATTTTACTTTTGAGTTTTTCCGCACGTTCTACGGCTACTACGATTCTATTATTTACTATTTTTCTCTTTTTTTCTCGCTCCGCTCGAATCAAAAAACAAAGCGGGCGTTTCACTAAAAAATCATTTTTTCAGAAAGGAATCCTTCCATGAAAATTTTATTCAACAGACAGCAGATCAGCGAGGCGGTCGCTCCTCTTATGTGTGCCGTTTCGGGAAAATCCACCCTTTCCGCGGTAGAAGGAATTTTGATTGACGCAAGAGAAAACCAGACCTGCGTGATGACGACCTTTGACCTTGAAAAAGGAATGCGGATCCAGGTTTCGGCCCAGGTGGAAGAGCCCGGCGTATTCGTGATCAACGCGCAAAAATTTGTGCAGACGCTCCGTGTCATGGAAGGGGAGTTTGTGACGCTGACCGTGAACGAAAGCAATCAGGCCTGCATTTCTTCCGGTATTTCCAATCACAGAATGAACGCCATCTCGGGTAACGATTATCCCGTGGTACCTCGTCTTGTTACCGAAGATGGTTTTGTGATCTCTCAGGGCGTGCTCAAGGATATGATTGGAAAAGTCATGTACGCCATGGCGGTCAACGATCAAAGACCTATGCTCAACGGCTGTTATTTCAAAGTGACCGAGGGAGAGATCACCGCGGTCGCCTGCGATAGCTTCAAGCTGGCAAAATGTGTGGTCAAAACCGAAATTGAAAATAAAAACGAAGACAACAGCTCACTCAAATTCGATTTCATCATTCCCACCAAAACCGTCAACGAACTGTATAAACTCCTCAAGGACGACGAGGAGACCGTCCGCATTTACATGACGAGAAAGAATATCGTCTTTAACATCGGCGATCTTGTCTTCTTCTCGCGCCTCATTGAAGGACAGTACATTGATTATAACCGCATCATTCTGCAAAACCACAGAATTTTTGTGACCGTCTCGAAAGAAAAATTCATTTCCGCGCTTGAGAGAGCCGCGCTTGTTACCGAGGAAAAGGTGGCCGGCAGCGTCCGTTCGCACGTCAAACTTGATTTTGAAGGCGATCTCTTAAAAATATCGGCCGTTTCCACACTCGGAAGCACCTATGATGAGATCAAAATCGACCACGAAGGCGACGACCTCGGAATTGCGTTCAATAACCGTTTTCTCATCGACTCGGTCAGATCGGTCGATACCGAAAACTTAAAAATTTCTATGAGCTCGGCGCTCACCAGCATCAACGTAGAACCGGTCAAAGAGGACGACGGCAAAGAAGACCTCTTTATGCTCCTGCCGGTCAGGATGAAGGAGTAAAAAAGGGGAATATGCGGGAAAAACTTTTTGAAAAAAGTTTTCCCCGCACCCCTTTCAAAAACTTAAACATTGATAAAAGTTTTTGCCCGCTTTTTTCAAAAAGCGGCGAGGGCTTGGGGCGAGTAGCCCCGAAGAATCGCGTTTCTTTTTGTTAGCTTTTTCTTTGCGCCCGCTGTGTCAAAGAAAAAGCGGCTGTGGAGTTTTGCTGTCAATATTTTGATCGATCACCGGGATATTTTATGGAATGTAAACGAGTTCAAATCAAAAATTTTCGGAATATTGAGACAGCCGAGCTTGTTTTTGACTCGGGGATCAATCTGCTGGTTGGAGAGAACGCCGAGGGAAAAACCAATCTGCTCGAAGCGATCGGGTTTTCGGCCATCGGCAAAAGTTTTCGCACCAGTCACGAAGAGGATCTGATCCGGTTCGGCGCCGAAACTTCCGAAATTTCGCTTGATTTTTGCGATTCTTTGAGAGAACAGAACATCACCGTTCGCATGATGCCGGGCCGCAGACGCAGGATCGAGCACAATCACGTCAAGGTCACAAAAATTTCCGACGTGGTAGGCCTTTTTCGCACGGTTCTCTTTTGTCCGGAACATCTTTCGCTCGTCAAGGAAGGCCCGGGAGAAAGGCGAAATTTTCTTGACGTGGCGCTCTCCCAGCTCTATCCGGTCTATCTCAAAAGTCTGCAGCGGTATAACCAGGTTTTGAAAAACCGGAACCAACTCATCCGCGATTACGAAAAGGATCCAAAAACCTTTGACGCAACCATTGAACTCTGGTCGTCACAGCTCGCGCACGAGGCGGCAGTGATTGCCTCCTATCGAGAAAAATACGTGCGTGATGCAAACGATCGGGTCAAAGAATATTTTTTGGAAATGACCGGCGGAAAAGAGACCCCGGAGCTCCTTTACGAAGGCTCTTCCAAAAGCGAGAGTTATGAGAACAGAGAGGCTGTAGAAAAACAGTATATTTCCCTGCTCTCGGAGCATCACGACAGGGAGATCGGCGCGGGATGCACGCTATACGGCATCCACAAGGACGATATTGAAATTTTGCTCAACGGAAAGAGTGCGCGCCTGTTTGCCTCGCAGGGGCAACAGCGTTCACTTTCGCTTGCCATGAAACTGGCCGAGGGAGATCTTTCGGCGCGTGTTTCGGGTGAGATTCCGGTCTTTCTCTTTGACGATGTGTTTTCCGAGCTGGATCAGAACCGCAGAGTTTATCTTTCTTCCAAGCTATCCGGCAAACAGGTCATCATCACCACCTGCGAGTCGCTCGGAAACAAGGTAAAGGGCAAATGTTTCAAAGTCAAAAACGGAACCTACACGGAGGCGTAAGATGTATTTACACGTCGGAAACGAACTGAATATCCGCGTGAAGGACATTGTCGGCATTTTTGACGCTGACAGCGCGACCGTTTCCTCGGTTACAAAAAAATACCTCTCGGCGGCAAACGAAAAAAAACTGGTGAGCTTTGCCTCGGAGGAGCTTCCCAAATCCTTTATTCTTTACAAAAACAGAAAAAAAGATCGTTTTGAAATTTGTTTTTCCCAGCTTTCCACGCAGGCCCTTTTAGGGCGAGTCGGGAGCTATGGAAACTTTTCATAAAGGGTAAAACCAAAGACCAAAGAAAGGAAAAAGATTTTCCCTATGGAACAAGAACAGAGAGAACAACACGTCTATGACGAAAGTCAAATTCAGGTACTGGAAGGGCTTGAAGCAGTCCGCAAACGGCCGGGTATGTATATCGGGTCGACTTCGGCGCGCGGTCTTCACCACCTGGTTTATGAAATTGTCGATAACTCGATCGACGAGGCGCTTGCCGGACGTTGCGACCGGATCGAAGTGATCCTGCTTCCCGACGGATCGGTCAGCGTGCGCGACGACGGCCGCGGCATCCCAAGCGGAATTCACCCGAAAATGGGCATTCCTACGCTGGAGGTGGTCTATACCGTTCTGCACGCAGGCGGCAAATTCGGCGGCGAGGGATACAAATATTCGGGCGGTCTGCATGGCGTGGGCGCCTCTGTTGTCAACGCGCTCTCCGAGTGGGTGGAGATCGACAACTTCCACGAGGGCAAGGAATACACCGAGCGCTTTGAGCGCGGTCTTGTGGCGCGCCCGTTCAAGGAAGTGGGGCCGACCGACCAGCACGGTCTTTACGTTCGCTTCAAGCCGGACGCCGAGATCTTTGAGGAAACCGTGTTTGACTACGAAGTGCTCCTCAAAAGACTCCGCGAGCAGGCCTTCCTTAACGGCGGCGTGAACATCTGTCTGCGCGATGAACGCGAGAAGCAGGAAGACGGAACTTACAGAGAGGACGACCTTTGCTACGAGGGCGGCATCAAATCCTTTGTGGAATACATCAACGAGCAAAAGCACTGCGAACTGGTGCATCCCGAAGTGATCTACATGAAGGCCGAGAACGAGAACTGGGTGGCCGAGGTTGCCATGCAGTACAACGACAGCTACAACGAGGCGCTTCTCACCTTTGCCAACAACATCAACACGGTCGAGGGCGGTACGCACGAGATCGGCTTTAAGACGGCGCTGACCAAAGTCTTTAACGACTACGGCAGAAAATACAATCTCATCAAGGACAGCGAAAAGAACCTCGGCGGCGAGGACGTCCGCGAGGGTCTTTCGGCGGTCGTATCGGTCAAGCTGACCGAAGCGCAGTTTGAGGGACAGACCAAGGGCAAGCTCGGCAACAGCGAGATGCGTACCTACGTTTACAACCTCGTTTCGGAAAAACTCGCCGAGTACCTCGAAGAAAATCCGACGGTCGCGCGCGCCATTCTGGAAAAAGCAATGGCCGCTTACCGCGCCCGCGAGGCCGCAAGAAAAGCAAGAGAAGCAACGAGAAGAAAAGGTCTTCTCGAAGGCTCTTCCCTGCCCGGCAAGCTCAAGGACTGCCAGGAAAGAAGCGCCGAACTCACCGAGCTGTATCTGGTAGAGGGAGACTCGGCAGGAGGCTCGGCCATTCAGGGGCGCAACTCGCGTTTCCAGGCGATCCTGCCCATGCGCGGCAAGGTGCTCAACGTCGAAAAAACGCGACTTGACAAGGTCTATTCCAACCAATCGCTCATCCCGATCATTCAGGCGCTCGGTTGTGGAATCGGCGAAGAATTCGATATTGCAAAGCTCCGCTACGGCAAGATCATCATCATGGCGGATGCCGACGTGGACGGCTCGCACATCCGGGTTCTGTTGCTCACCTTCTTCTTCCGCCATATGAGAAAACTCATCGAGGACGGGCATATCTATTTTGCTCAGCCTCCGCTCTACAAGGTTTACAAAAAAGGCACCAAAGCCGGCAACGAGCGTTACGCCTTCTCGGATGAGGAGCGAGATCGCATCATCGCCGAGCTTGGCGGCGTGAATGTGGAGGCCGACCGGTACAAAGGTCTTGGTGAAATGGATCCCGAACAGCTTTGGGAGACCACCATGGATCCTGCCAACCGCACGGTGCTCCGCGTGACCATTGAGGACGCCATTGCCTGCGACGAGACCTTCTCGCTGCTCATGGGCGATAAAGTGGAACCCCGCCGCGTCTTCATCGAACAAAACGCAAAATTCGCCGAGAATTTGGATATTTAAGGTCTTTGCAATATGGAAAGAACCTACAATAAAGCGTTGTTGCCTCTTGCAAGAACACTTCGGAAGCAAATGACCGATGAAGAAAAACACCTGTGGTATGATTTTTTGAAAAAGCTCCCGGTTTCTGTTTATCGCCAAAAGGTAATTGGAAATTATATTGTAGATTTTTGTATTCCGAAGCACAAAGTCGTCATTGAGCTTGACGGAAGTCAGCACGGGCGCAGAGAGAACAAAGCGGCCGACGAGCAGAGAGATTTCTATTTGTCTTCGTTTGGATTTACGGTTTTGAGATACACCAATGAAGAAATCAGAAAACAATTTGATTCGGTTTGCGGAGATATTCTTTTGAAGTTGCAGTAAAAGTTCTTTCTATTCGGAACCCTCATCCGTCGCGCCTTCGTCGCGCCACCTTCCCCTCAAGGGGGACGAGAGCGACCGCCTGTGGCGGAAAAAGGGAGCGCGAGGAGTGGCCGCGGTCGAAGAAAATCAAGCGGTAAAACCGCGCAGATTTTTTCGGGCACCGCAACAGGATGAAGGCGAAAAGTAGTTTTGCTTTGGTCACCCTCATCCGTCACG